>JAKLET010000019.1 GCA_022711595.1 Deltaproteobacteria bacterium | reverse complement strand
GACCCTCTTTTAATATCTCGGGAGGCGCAACAGGTTTCTCGGGAATGATCGGGGGCGCAGGTGCCTGAAAAGAAGTTTCTGTAACAGGCGGAGGGGGCGGCGGCGGCGGAGGGGGCGGCGGAGGGGGTGCGAATACAGGTTTCTGAGGTTCTTCAAACTGTTTGGCCTTTTCGGGCGCCTTGCCTGTTTCAGCTTCCTCCTGGACAGATTTTCCAACCAGTCTTTCCTTTAACGTCCTCTTTTGTACCACCGGGCCGGTCATTTTAGTGAAACGCTGGCCTATCTGCTGCACCACGTCTCCGGTGATCTCATTGAAGTTGTTCGTCTCGCCTGCCTTGAGACACAGCTTGGCTATTTTATTAATGAGACGGGGAACACCATTATCCGAATACTTATAAAGCCAGTGGATGGCGTCATCGTTGAAGATGTTGCGGTCCGCGCCTGCCAGTTTCAGCCTCATATCAACGTAGTTCCTGACAAGATCTTCGTTATGCATCTTCTCGATCCTGTTATAGGTACCGATACGCTGAAAAAGGTTCGCCCTCTTTGGATGTTCAAGACGTTTGGCCAGTTCCATCTGCCCTGCAAGAACAATCGTGAAGAGGTTTCGGTTATCATCCTGCATATTGGTGAGAAGTCTCAAGCTTTCAAGATTGGTCGGAGAGATCGCATTTGCTTCATCTATAAAAACAAGGACCTTCTTCCCCTCATCGGCCGATTCAAAAAGCAGCTTGTTAAAAACCTCGAGGAGCTCGGTTTTACCGCGGATCTCACATTCTTTTCCGGTCAGTTGTCCGACGATTTCACGAAGTATCTGCACAAAGGACATATCGGGGTTGGTAACGAAAGCGATCTTATATTTACTCTGATCCAGTGAATCGAGGATCAACCTTAAAGACAACGTCTTGCCAAGGCCAACATCGCCCACAATAACCGTCAAACACTCATTGCCTTCTTCAATCGCGAAGAGTGTTTCGGCAACGGTGTTTTCCACGGAAAGATGGGCATCGACATACATCGAAGGGTCCGGCACATTATCAAATGGCGGCTTTTTTAAACCCCAGTAATCGGTGTACATGTATATGTCCTCCTTCTGTCAGACAACAAACCGGATCTTCCCGACCCCCACCAACATCTTAATGCTATCCTGTCCCACCTCTATATCTGTATGCTGCCGCTTAAGTATTCAACAACATCTTCAAGAAGAAAGCGTCTTAACTTGCCGATCTTATAACTCTTGAGCTCCTTCTCCTTAACAAGCCGGTACAGCATGCTTTTGCTTATCTGGAGCATTATCGCCACGTCCTGAGGATTCAACATGCGCGTGGTGTACACGGGTTTGAAGTGGAAATTGAACGCAGTCTTGCCGTCAGCGGTCTGTTCCATGGACATCTTGACCCCGTGGTGCTTGCCGCTCAAAAGATCTTTTATGCAGTTCATGGACTGAACGACCTGCGATTGCTGAGGACTTAACTGAATGGAAAAGATCTGTTCCTCCTCGCCCGCCACTTCCTTGAAGATAAGGTGATCGCCATCATGAATATCAAAAGCTTCGGGCACACCTATTACCGGAGCGCTTGAAGTTTCCTGTATCTGCTCTATATCCTTCACTTCCTGGTCGCGGACAGGACTTGAAACGGGAGGGCTTGCATGGATCTCTACGATGGGGTCCTGTGATTGCTGGGATGCTGTCTTTCTCCGTTTAACTATGCAAATCTTTTCCATGACTCCCCTTTTCGTAAGATAATAATATTTTCGTTATCTCATTTTCAAAACATCTCTTTACTTCATAGTTAAAACCAACATTTATGTGAATTCTATATTAATTTACTTAAAATAACAAGTTCTACTATATTAGAACTTATTCTAAAAAAGGTGTCAATTAAATTTCCAAACATCATACATTCGTCCCTGAAACCATGATCATTTTTAACCCGTTCATCCGTCTTATGGAACAGGTATCACAACCGGTCTTCCGCTCTGCATGGAGCTGTTCTGCCTCCATTTATAGGACTGCTGGCCGCTCCATTTCCTTCCCCTCCCCATAAGCTGTCCATATCCCGTCGAGAGCACCTGGATGGAAACCGGAAGGGGCCTGTCATTAACCGCAGGGGGGCGCCATTCGAGAAGCAGAAAAAGGGCCTGCGTCTTCGCCTTTTCAGGCAGACTGATAATGGCTTCGTAAACAGGGCCCCTGTAGCCTTGATCGTAAGGCATGACCGCCTTTCTCAAGACAAGCTCGAACTTCATGGAAACCTTTTCGAAAGGATGATTGTCGAGTGCGTAGACCTTCATCCTGGAGGGATCCCCCTTGTGCCTCAGCACTACGGCATATGGGTAACCCGGATAAAGGGAGGTCTGATATACTGCGTACCACGCGTCTTTCTGGTTTGTGAATCTCTCTAGCGGGCTTCCTGCAGAAAAAAAGAAATTGCCATGCACGGGCAGATCGTCGGGATAAAGTGCCGCTACGGGCGGGCCGTCATTGTAGGCAAGACCCTCCGCGGAAAACAATAATATGAAAAGGAGGGCCAGAACAATACCGGACCGCTTCGCGCGTTTCCTCATCAATCCTCACCGTATCGCACTATCAGTTCATAGACAGCAGCTTCTATGCATGACCGCAGCGCCTGATCCACACCCTCTTTCCGGGATGCCTTGAAATTTGCATCCGGATTGAGAGCGATAGATTGGCCGCTCAAGCCGGCTATTGACTGCGCAAGCCTGCCCATTCCGGACACTCCGCCGCCTTTTGAGACTATTTTTTTACGAACATTGACAGAATCAAGCACAAGGCCTGTCTGGGCGTCAACAATGCGGACATCGAGGCCGATGCTGTCAGAGTTCTTCGCGCCGCCCACATCCATGCCGCCCACATTGAACCCGCCTTCCGTCTGGGATTCCCCGGGATTTGCCTCAGACACGGTCCCTTCAAAGATATACTGGGCTCCGGCAAGCTTTGTCTGCCCTGCCCTGCCCGTTGCCATCCCGCCCCCCTGGAGCTGTTTTTCGCGCATCACTCCTTCATTGAGCCTCTGTCTTTCTGCAACAGCGAAGTGGCCCGACTTGATAAGCGCCGTAGTGAACATGTCCGTCGCGCCTCCGGCAGAAACCTCGGGTACGGAGCTCCTGAACTCATATATGGTGACGATCTTCCTCTGGCCCCTTGGACGCTTCAGGCCCTGGAGTTTCTTTGTTGTCCTCGAACTGTCAACGACCGGATCCTCCTCATCCGCCAGAGAGGCCCCGGCGAATGCCAGGGCAAGGAAAGCTGCCGTAATAACCATGATATGCCTGCTCATTTTCATTCCAAAACCTCCATTATGCTTAACACGTTATGATGATATGGTCTTTATATTAAGGCGCTGATCTGTTGCTGAGCGAATAGCGTTCTTCAACATTTCCGGGGAAACGGACCGCCATCTCCTCCCCCTGGAACTCCACATTGTCCGGCAAAGACCGTATTTCTCTGGCATCCTGAGGATCACACTGGAGCATATTAATGGCGATGGCCCCGTATTCCCGGCGATGGCGCACTTTGAAGACCACCACATTCCAGCCTCCATCGGGCGATTTGAAGATCTTCTGGACCCGGTCCTGACCGAGTGCAACATGGTTAATTTCCTGTCCGGACTGATCGATGATGGCGATACTCGTCCTGTCTTCGCTGAGCTGCAGCCTGCATGCGGCCTGCATTCCCTGCTGCTGGGGTATTCCCTGCTGCTGGGGTATTCCCTGCTGCTGGGGTATTCCCTGCTGCTGGGGTATTCCCTGCTGCTGGGGTATTCCCTGCTGCTGGGGTATTCCCTGCTGCTGGGGCATTCCCTGTACGGGTATCTGCTGTTGTTGGGGTATTCCCTGCTGCGGAGGCATTCCCTGTACAGGTATCTGCTGCTGACCAGCCGGTATGTTGCCCCGAGTTTGCCCTCCTGTCCTGCGCTGCATATCTGTCTGCGACTGAGCACTGTCATATGCCTTGACAGGAGGGTTCGTAAATGCCGGGGACTGATCCTGGTAAGGAGTGAACCCCTGCTGTGATTGGTCTGTATATGCTCCCTGACCGGCAGAGGTCACCTGGTCAGCCTGATAATACACTGCCTGGTCCTGAACTGCCAAAGAAGAGGGAGCCGCACCCGCATCTTGCGGTGCCTGCTGACCCTGGGCCGGGGTCGTCCCGGGCTGCTCCTTGAGCACGGGGCGCTTTATGACGGCCGGGGTTGACCTGACCGGCTTTTTTATATTTTCAAGCTTGTTTTCCTTTGTAAGCTGCGCAAAGACCCGCGGGGAAACCGACATCCAGTCATGCCCGGAAAACCTGGAAGTCCAGGCAGACGCCGGGGCCGATAGCAGTAAAACCGCAACCATTGAAAAAAATATACCGTATTTTGTTGTCATTACCGACACCTTGCAGGGAGGTTATACAATTATTTACCAGACAATATAAAAGATGTGGCGGCCCCTGTCAATGCATTTCTCCCTGCGCGCCGGGGTGCCCGTTGTTATTGCTTTTTTTTGATTTTTTGCCTAAAATGAATAGCTTGGTTGGAAGTCACTTCACATGAAAAATAAAAAAACCGATGAACGGAATGAGGATTCCGCCGCCAAACAGATCATACGCTCTCTCGGCCTCGTCTTCGGCGACATCGGAACGAGCCCCATTTACACGCTGACCGTTATACTCATACTCACTAAACCTACCGAAGAAAACATTATAGGGGTCCTCTCGCTGATCGTGTGGACCCTGACGGTCCTCGTGAGCGTCGAATATGCCTGGCTTGCAATGAGCCTCGGTGAAAAAGGCGAGGGCGGCACCTTCGTCCTTCGGGGCATACTGGTGCGCCTGCTAAAAAAGACCCGCTCCATGGTATTTGTCACAATACTCACATTCGTCGGCATCTCCCTCCTTGTGGGCGACGGGGTCATCACGCCCGCAATCAGTATCCTCAGCGCCGTCGAGGGCATCCTCCTCATACCAGGCTTCAAGGAAACAAGGCAGATGACGCTCATCATCATCGCATGCATCATAGCCATTTTACTCTTCGCCTTTCAGAAAAAAGGCACCGACAAGGTTGCCGGCGCCTTCGGGCCCTTGATGATAGTGTGGTTTTGTGCCCTTGCCGTTTCAGGCATATTGTCGATCATACAGGTCCCCTCGGTATGGAAGGCCGTCAACCCTTATTACGGTATCAGGTTTATTTATCAGAACGGTATCGCCGGTTTCTTTGTGCTCTCCGAGGTGATCCTCTGTGCAACAGGCGGCGAGGCGCTCTACGCCGATATGGGGCACCTCGGCAGGAAACCGATCATTAAAGGCTGGTGTTTTGTCTTCATTGCCCTCCTTCTCTCCTATCTGGGCCAGGGGGCATTCATCCTGAAAAACCCCGGGAGCACCTGGAACGTCCTCTTCGGCATGGTTCTGAACCAATCCGTCATACTTTACGTTCCCTTCCTTATCCTGAGCATCATCGCGACCGTCATTGCGTCTCAGGCCATGATCAGCGGCATGTTCTCCATCGTCTACCAGGGCATCAACACGCGCCTGCTGCCCATGTTCAAGATCGATTACACCTCCCCCAAGCTGAGATCGCAGATATACATCGGCTTCGTCAACTGGTTTCTCCTCATTTCCGTGCTTTTTATAATCTTTCAGTTCAAAGAGTCCCACCGTCTTGCCGCCGCCTACGGTCTGGCTGTCACCGGGACCATGGCCCTAACGGGCATAATGATGACCGTGATATTCCATCTCCGGAGAGAGAGGCTCAAAACGATCGTTTCCATTCTGGTGACCATAATAGATCTCGCGTTTCTGATCTCCAACACATACAAACTGCCCCACGGCGGCTACTGGTCCATCATTATAGCTCTCGCCCCTCTTGTCATGATGCTCATATACACAGGCGGCCAGCGCAGGCTTTACCGGCGTATGCGGCCGCTGCCCCTTGACGTTTTTCTTGAAAGCTATAACCAGGTCTACCACGAACTGAGCAGGATAAGCGGAACCGCTCTTTATTTCGCCAGGGACCCTCAAAGGATCCCCCCCTATATCGTTCACACCATGTTCAGAAACAACATCATCTATGAATCGAACATTATAGTTTCCATAAACATCCTTGATCAACCCTTCGGAATATCAAGCTCATTCAAGGACAAACTGGCGGACGGCCTTGAGGCGTTCGAGATCCGGATGGGATACATGGAGATCGTAAACATAGAGAGGATCCTGCAGCAGGCCGGGATCAATGAAAAGGTCATCTTCTACGGTCTTGAAGAGATATCCACGGACAAGCCTTTATGGAAGGTGTTCTCCATGTTCAAGAAACTGACGCCGCCCTTCATCCAGTATCACGATCTACCTCTTAACAAGCTTCACGGGGTAATCACCAGGGTCGAAATGTGATCATGTTAACCGCCGGATCACTGGCGGTGTTGCTTGCCATACCCCATGTATATCTGTTGCAATTCTGCGCTGGAATGAGATAACATTTCTACAATCGAACATACGCCATGCCAAAAAACCTCCTCATCGCAATGCGGTTATTTCTTGCAAAACGCCTGACGCCTGCACGGATCTTTATTCTCGGCTTCATCTTCGTCATTCTCCTTGGAGCGCTGTTCCTGTGGCAGCCGTCAAGCGCCTCTCATGGGAGACTCAGCTTCACTGACGCGCTTTTCACCTCCACGTCAGCGGTATGCGTCACGGGACTTGCCGTTATCGACATAGGCAGAGACCTGTCAACGGGCGGTCAGATCATAACCCTCTTCCTTTTTCAGATTGGCGGGCTCGGTATAACAACATTTTCGGTACTGTTCCTGGGAATGATGGGACTCGGCATTTCTTTTAAAAGCAAGGAGATTGTCCAATCGACATTCATTCACAATCCAGGTGTCGATTTCTTCCATATTCTCAAGTCTGTCGTGCTCTATACAGCTGTCATAGAGGCCATTGGCGCGGCGGCCCTCTTCTTGTGCTTCCTGCGCTATTTCACCCCTGCAGCCGCTCTTTACCGGGCCGTATATCACGCAGTATCGGCTTTCAACAATTGCGGATATTCTCTGTTTTCCAATAGCCTCATGTCCTACCGGGATGATCTGACGGTCAATTTTACGGTCATCCTGCTCATCATAGTAGGGGGGATCGGTTTCATCGTCATCCATGAAATAACAGACAGAATACGCGGTTTTCAGAAAAGACTTTCAGTGCACACAAAAATGGTTCTCATAACCACGGGGGTTCTCATTGCCGCGGGGACAATATTTCTCTATATTCTTGAACGAAACCATATCATGAAAGACTTGCACTTCGTATCGCGTTTTCTCGTCGCCTTCTTTCAATCCGTTACGGCAAGAACCTGCGGCTTCAATACCGTCGACATTGGCTCCCTCACGAACGACTCCATACTTGTACTTATTATCCTCATGTTCATAGGGGCCTCGCCGGGATCAACGGGCGGTGGGGTAAAAACGACAAGCGGCGCAATACTTCTGCTGCTCCTCTGGAACCGTCTCAAGGGAAACCAGAACGTCAATGTATTTAACAGGACCATCCCCAATGAGACGGTCACGAAAACGATCTCCATCATCTTCGCCTCAGCCTTTTCCATCGTGCTCATCACTTCGTTCCTGCTTTTCACCCAACCGTTCCAGTCGCAGGTGGCGCAAAGCCGCCACTTTTTCCTGGAATACCTTTTCGAGGCGGTTTCAGCTTTCGGGACCGTGGGTCTCTCCCTGGGTGTCACACCCCAGATGAACACGGCACAAAAACTCGCGACCGTTCTCCTCATGTTCGCCGGGCGAGTCGGGCCCCTAACCTTCGCCCTCGCCTTGACCCTTGCATCGCGAAAGAAAAGCATCGTCTATGCCGAAGAAACGATAATGGTCGGTTAAGGAGGAAAAAATGAAAAAAGTTGCAGTCATCGGCATCGGCATCTTCGGTTTCAATCTGGTCAAAGAGCTCTACGAGAACGGGATAGAGGTCATTGCCATCGACAAGGACAAGGATGTGGTGCAGGAGGTAAAAGACTTTGCCACCAAGGCGATCGTGAGCGACGGCCTTGATAAAAACCTCTTTGAATCCCTCGGCCTCAGGGAGAATGATGTCGTTGTCGTCTCTTTCGGCGAGGACCTGGCAGCAAGCACGCTCATCACGCTCCATCTCAAACAGCTCAAGATCCGCAACATAATCGTGAAGGCCCCAAACACGGAGTACAAACAGGTCCTGGAAAGCGTCGGCGCGACGGAGGTCATCATCCCTGAAAAGGAAATGGCAAGCAAGATAGCCAAAAGTCTGGTCTCTCCGAACATTATCGACTATATTCCGCTGGCGGAAGACTACATCATAGGCGAGATAGCACCGCCGGTGAACTTCCTCGGAAAGACCCTCGCCGATGTGCACCTGCGCAGCAAGTATGGCGTCAACGTCATTGCCATCAGGGACACGCTCACAGACACACTGAAGATGGTGCCGCCAGACTACAAAATAAAGGACAGCGAGATCCTGGTCGTCATAGGAAAATCAAAAGACATCGACAAGATCAAATAATTTACCGTCAGGGAACAGGGTCTTGCGGTATTTTTCACGCAATGTACCCGCCGGCACGGAAAAACCGAAAAAACTTGACATACAATACCCCATCCATGTAATACTAAATCGAGTATTATCGCGCATGGCCAGCTATAAATCCTGTCGGCTGTATATCGTGCAGCCTTTTTTTAACGAATAAAAAGGACTACGATATGACGTCTCTTGTAGAGAACATCATTTCCCTGGAAAATGAAGCTGAAGACATCATAGAAAAGGCACGCGCCGGATCAAAGGAAATCATCAGGTCCGTCGATGACGAGATCACCCGTTACCGGGACCATCTGACCGGTGAACTTGAAACGCGTCTCGCTCATTTCAGGACTGAGGCTGAAAACAAATTCGAAGAGACTGTGGCTGAAGCTTCGAAAGAACATGAGCGGCGCATTCGATCGGTGAGGGAATTGCCTGATAGTTTTGCGGCCCTTCAAATAGAAAGGATCCTCGACAGATTCAATAACTGGTAGACAATGGCCATAGACCCCATAAAGAAGCTGACCATCGTAAGCCCCATGCAATGCAGCAAGCGCCTCATGCGCACCGTCAGTACCCTTGGCATCATCGATGTCATCGATGCCGGCGAACACCTGGAAGATGAAGTCCTACATATGCAAATAAAGGGTGTTTCAACGGAAGATGTCGATGAAGCGCTTCATAAGATCGATACTATCCTCAATCTTCTCAAAACACATGCCCCCGAAGAACAGGGGTTCTTTCAGGGATTGACGCCGGTGCCGCAATTAATAAACAAGGCTGAACTGAAAGAGGCAACAGAAAACTACGATCTGGACAAACGTTTCTTTGAGGCCAGCGAGCTTGATGAAACGCTCCGCAGAACGGAACGGACAAAAAGCGACCTGGAGAACAGGCTCGCCTCACTCATTCCATACAGCGACCTCCCCTTCGACATGGAAGACTTCCACCGCGGCCGGAACATTGGGCTTCTTTTCGGCTATCTGCCAGCCGCGAACCTTGAACACCTGAACAGAACCAGCTATCCCTGGCGCAATGTCGCCTGGGAGGTTGTCGAAAGCGGATCCGGCGGCGGCAGAGAGAACACGCAGTTTCCCATTCCCGCCAGCCTGAAGAACGTGAAAGACCTCAAGAACCACGCAAGAGTGGTGATAGCGGTCCTCAAAGACGACATGGACGAGGTGAGCGACGGACTTGCGCGGCTCTCATTTATCAATATCGATCTCCCTGAATTTCCCGGGACAATAGGCGACCACATCCAAGGACTGCAGGAAGATCTGGCTGAGCTTTCCATCACGGCTCAAGAAGCCATCGAGAAAGTGAAGGCCATTGCGCCGGACCGCCGCACCCTGATAACGCTCAAGGCCTTCTGGACGGCCAACAGGAACCAGCACCTTGCCATGACAAAAACGCTCGGCGGAAAATGGGTGCATCTTCTCACCGGCTATATAAGGGTGCGTGACATCGAGAACCTGACGGCAACCTTCGAAAAGGAATTTCCTGCATCGGTCATCATCCTTGAAGACCCCGCTGCCGATGAGAACGTCCCCGTGAGCCTCTCTCTGCCGCCGATTATGCGCCCGCTGTCACTCCTCGTCGATATGTTCGGGCTTCCGCCATACCGGAGTTTCGACCCCACACCATATCTCCATGTCAATTTCTATCTTTTCTTCGGGATCTGTTTTTCCGATGTCGGCTACGGTATGATGCTCATTATCACTTCACTTTACCTGATAAAAAGAACCAGGCAATACGAAGGTGTCGCCGATTTCGGCCGCATCCTCCTTATGGGCGGCATAAGCACGGTGATCTTCGGCGCCCTCCTTGGCTCATGGTTCGGTGATCTCTATCAGCCGAAATACCTCGGAGAGAACAACCTGCTCCTGCGCATCCAGTCATGCTTCGCCGTTCTTGACCCGGTAAGCAAGACCATCCCGGCCCTGCTCATTGCCCTCTTTATCGGTGTCCTTAACCAGTTCTTCGGGATCGCGCTCAAGATGTACGGCTCCGTCAGGGAAGGTGACTGGAAGAGCGCCTTTTTTGACGGATTTTTCTGGTTTCTCATTCTTCCGGGGCTCCTCATGCTCGTGAGCAAGCTCTTCGTGAACACACCTGTACCCATATTTCGTACGGGTCTCGTATTGTTCGCTGCGGGAGCGCTTGGTCTCATACTGACCCAGGGCCGCGGAATCAAAAATCCCGTCGGCCGTATCCTCGGAGGGATCGTCAGCCTTTACGGGATCATGGGGAGTTACGGCATAACGGCCTTCATCGGCGATGTCCTTTCATACTGCAGGCTTCTGGCTCTGGGACTGACCACGTCGATCGTCGGCATGACCTTCAATATGCTCGGAGGCCTGATGAGAGACATACCGTACGCCGGCCCTTTTCTTTTTATCCTCATCATCGTCGTCGGCCACATCTTCAATTTCGTCATCAGCCTTCTTGGGGCCTTTGTCCACTCCATGCGCCTTATCTTCGTCGAGTTCTTCGGGAGGTTCTACGACGCGGGGGCCCGTCCGTTCCGGCCTCTCGGGTTCGATTCCCCTCTGTGTGCAATGAAAAAGGAGGATATGTAAAAATGGTTGACCATAAAAATATTGGAGGAACACAGCTATGACCCCTGAATGGATCGAGATTGGTCGTGGTCTTTGCTATGCGGGCGCGGGGCTGGCCTTCGGATTGGCCGGCGCGGGTTCTGCCTGGGGAATCGCCATCGCTGCTCACGCAGCAGCCGGTGTGATGCGCGAAAAACCCGAGCTCTTCGGAAGGATGCTCATCATGGTGGCTTTGCCGGGCACCCAGGGGTTCTATGGTTTTATCGCCGCCATCCTGATCATGACCCAGACGGGCCTCATCGGCGGCGGGTCTCTCAAGGTGTCGCTTGGAACGGGACTGGCTCTTTTCTTCATCGGCCTCGGTGACGGAATTGCCCAGCTCTTCTCGGCCGTCAAGCAGGGGGAGGCATCGGCTGCAGGCATCTCTCTTGTGGCAAGAAGACCCGAGTCGGCAGGACGGGCAATCCTCTTTCCCGCTTTCGTCGAGACTTACGCAGTGGTGGCCCTGCTGGCAACGATCCTTTTTATTATCTTCCTTACACAGCCAAGCGTGCTTCAAAGCATTATGAAATAGGCACAGACAAAGGAGTCGGGCGCGGCTATGAGCTTAGATAAGATAAGAGAAGCGGTAATGAAGTCATCCAGGTCTGAGGCCGAGCATATCACCGCTACCGCCGAAAAACAGGCGAAAGAAAAACTGGAATACCAGAAGGAGAACCTTCGTCGCGAATATGAGTATTTGTATCAATCTAAATCCAGGCTCATTGAAGAAGAATATTCCAGGAAACTGGCCCATTTCCAGGGGAACGCGGCGAAAGAGCTCCTCGAAGCCAAGAACACATGCCTTCGCGCGATCTTCAACAAAGCACGCGAAGAGGTGCTGCTATGGCCGGAGGAAAGATACGCCCAAACAATGAAAAGATTGATCGAAAAGGTTACGGCCGGGCGCGGCGGGAACATAAGGGCCCACGGCAATGACAGGGAAACCTTCGGCAGGGTCCTTCAGGATATCAACAAAGACCGGGCGGATGAGGCAAGGCTCGAGATCGATAAAAGTAAAGCGCTTCCGGAGCGGGGCGGATTCATGTTCATCAGCGGTGATTTTGAAGTTGACGCAACGATGAAAACGATCTTCGACGACATAGAACAATCGCTTCTCCCCCTGATCGCACAGGATCTGGCGAACATATGAGAACATCGGGTCACGCCATCTCACCCATGAAATACCGGCCCGAATGGGGCTTTGTCTGCGGCAGGATAAGCGTGCTCGAGGGAAAGCTCCTCTCCAGGGAATTCTTTCATTCTCTCATAGAACAGCATCACACCGATGATATTTTCCAGCATTTCAATGACACGCTTATTCAGGATTATCTGGGCCCAGGCATCCCCTGGGAGGATTTCAGTTCCGTGGCAGACCAATGCTTCTATGACCTGGCCGTGTCCATCCGGGAAGAATGCCCTTCACCTGTACCCGCGAACCTGTTCCTTATCCAGAATGACTATTTGAACATCAAGAGCGCTCTTTCAGGGATGGAAGGGACCGTGTTCCTGCCGGGCATAATGTCCCCGGAAAAGATTGAATCAATTGCCGACGGCGATCTTTCAGACCTTCCCACCTCTTTCAGACAGCGTGTGAGCGGCGGCGCGCTCGACCTCAGCGAGCTCGACGAATCCGTATCCGATATCATCGTAGACGGTTCATACCTGCGTCACCTCCTCGCGCTTGTGGAGGATATCAAAAGTCCGCTGATCCTCTCCTGTGTTCATGACCGGGTACTCGCCTACGCGGTTTCCTCCATGTGGAGGGCCCTCAGGCAAGGCAGGGATCTCAAGCAGTTTGCCGACTATTTTATTCCCATCGGGGAAGATGACCCGCTTTTGCTGGAGATCGCCGCGGCCCAGGACCCCTCGGCATGGCCCGAGGCAATAGGCGGCGAGATCGGGGAGATCCTTTTAAATGCCCTTCAGATGCCGTTTGATGAACAGATTTCCATATTTGAGCTCAAGGTTGCGAATGCCCTCATCCACAGCGCGGCTGATGCACGCATTGAGACTGCCGGGCCTGAACGCGTGTACGCCTTTCTCGCAGGATTCCATGCAGAGATACAGAACCTGAAGCTTGTCGTGAGCGGCAGGCTGAACAGGATCGACCGCGATGTTCTGGCCCAGCGATTGAGGCATGTCTATGGCTAAGGCTTATATCGTGGGGGAAAAGAACCTGATACTCGGTTTTAAAGGGATCGGCTTCGAGATAGTGCCGGTATCCGATCCGGAAGACCTGGCCGAGGAGCTTTTCATGCTTTCCAGGAACAGCAATGTGGGACTCATCCTCGTAACGGAGAGCATGGCCTCGCAGTCACCGGAAGCTATCAGGGAATTCCGTTCCCGGAGCAACGTGATACTTACTGTCATCCCGATGCAGGAGGGAGGAGAGAGGACCGGTTACAACGAAATGCGCAGGGCCGTTGAACGTTCCATGGGTATAGATCTTTTCAAGAAAGAAAAAGAGAACACAGAAGAATGAGGGACAGAGAATGGATGGAATGAAAGGGGAAGTCGTAAAGGTCTCGGGGCCCCTTGTGGTGGCCAGCGGCCTTGGCGGGGCACGCATGTATGAGATGGTCCGGGTCGGGGAGCTGGGGCTCTTCGGTGAGATCATCGAGATCAAGGGCAACGAATATTCCATACAGACCTATGAAGAAACAGAGGGGATCGGACCGGGTCAGCCCGTTGTTCGGACCGGTGAACCGCTTAGCGTCGAACTGGGACCGGGCCTTATCCGCTCGATCTATGACGGCATCCAGAGACCCCTTGACACTCTCGCCAGAGACTTCGGCGAATACATAGTCAGGGGCACGCAGCGGCCCGCCCTTGACAGGACAAAAACGTGGGACTTCAAACCGGTCGCCGGCGTGGGCGACACCGTCAAAGGAGGAGACGTCCTCGGGACCGTCCAGGAAAGCGCGCTGGTCATTCACAGCATCATGGTCCCGCCGGGCCGGTCGGGAACCGTCAGGCAGATCGGGCCTGTAACGGGCAACGTGGACACCCGGGTCGCAGTCATTGAGGGCCCCGAAGGGACATTTGACATCACCATGGTCCAGAGATGGCCGGTACGCGACCCCCGTCCCGCGAAACGAAAGATACCTCCGACCCAAACAATGACAACGGGTCAGCGCATCATAGACATGTTCTTCCCCATTGCAAAAGGAGGGACAGCATGTGTTCCCGGGCCTTTCGGCAGCGGCAAGACAGTCGTCCAGCACCAGCTTGCCAAGTGGGCCGACGCTCAGATCGTCGTCTATGTCGGCTGCGGTGAACGGGGCAATGAAATGACCGATGTCCTTATGGAGTTCCCTCACCTGAAAGATCCGGCCTCCGGGCAGCCCCTCATGGAACGCACCGTGCTCATTGCCAACACGTCGAACATGCCTGTCGCGGCACGCGAGGCAAGCGTCTTCACGGGAATATCCATAGCAGAGTATTTCCGCGACATGGGTTATTCCGTCGCCCTCATGGCCGACTCAACCAGCCGGTGGGCCGAGGCCATGCGGGAGATCTCGGGGCGTCTCGAGGAAATGCCCGGCGAGGAAGGCTACCCCGCGTACCTCGGTTCACGGATCGCCGGTTTTTACGAACGCGCCGGTTCGGTCATTTGCATCGGATCTGATGACCGCCGGGGGTCCGTCTCCATCATCGGGGCTGTTTCGCCCCCCGGAGGGGACCTTTCCGAGCCTGTTGTACAGACCACCTTGCGCGTGGTAAAGGTCTACTGGGGACTTGACGACAAACTGGCCTTCGCGCGCCACTTCCCGGCGATAAACTGGCTAACATCCTATTCCCTCTACCAGGACATCGCAGATACAGATTCGGACTCATCCATAGATGGCGCCTGGTCGACCAACAGGAAACGGGCCATGACGATCCTGCAGAAAGAAGCGGAACTGGATGAGCTCGTCAGGCTCGTCGGCATCGATGCCCTTTCCTATGAGGACAGGCTCCTCATGCAGGCGGCCAAAATAATCCGGGAAGATTTCCTCCATCAAAATGCCTTTGATGACCGCGATACATACACATCACTTCATAAACAGTTCAGGCTCCTTAACCTGATCCTGCGTTACTATGATGAGATAAGAACAGGCCTTGCCGATGGGGCAACCCTTGACGCCCTTCTGAAATTGAATGTCCTCGAAGACATATCAAGGGCAAAGCTCATCCCCGAGGACGATCCCGGTCGGTTCTCGGAGATCGAGGCAGACATCGTGAACAGCATCCGCGCGTTGATATGGTGATCACAAAAAGGTAGGGAGAACATGGGAAACATCATTCGGGAATACAGGACAATAAAAGAGATCGTGGGGCCCCTCATGCTTGTCGATGACGTCGAGGGCGTGACCTACGGTGAACTGGCCGACATTAAGATGGAGGACGGGAGCGTCCGCAGGGGCAGGGTCCTTGAGGTCCACGGCAAAAAAGCCATGGTCCAGGTCTTTGAAGGCACCCGGGGCCTCTCTCCGGAGGAGGTAAAGGTCAAATTCCTCGCGAAGGGGATGGAATTCGGGATGTCCGTCGATATGCTCGGCCGTGTATTCGACGGCTCCGGCAGGCCCATCGATGACGGGCCTGCTATCATCCCGGAAAAATACCTCAACGTCAACGGCAACCAGATCAACCCCTATGCACGCGACTATCCCAACGAGTTCATACAGACAGGCATATCAACCATTGATCTCTTAAATACTCTTGTCCGCGGCCAGAAGCTCCCTCTCTTTTCCGGATCAGGCCTCCCCCATTCACGGATCGCCGCGCAGATCGCCAGGCAGGCGGCCGTCCTCAAGACAGGGGAAAAATTCGCCGTTGTCTTCGCCGCTATGGGTATCACCTTTGAAGAAGCGGAATTTTTTATCGCAGATTTCAGGAAGACCGGGGCCATCGAACGTTCCGTCCTCTTTATAAACCTTGCCGACGATCCTCCCATAGAAAGACTCACACTCCCCCGCATGGCACTGACAACGGCGGAGTTCCTCGCCTTTGAAAAGGACATGCACGTCCTCGTGATCCTCACGGACATAACGAACTACTGCGAGGCCCTGAGGGAGATCTCTGCCGCGCGTAAAGAGGTCCCGGGAAGGCGCGGATATCCAGGCTACCTTTACACCGACCTCTCAACTATCTACGAACGCGCCGGCCGCATCAAGGGAAAGAACGGCTCCATCACGCAGATACCCGTTCTCACCATGCCCGAGGATGACAAGACCCATCCCATCCCCGACCTGACAGGGTACATCACGGAAGGCCAGATCATCATCCTGCGCACGCTCCACGCCCAGGGCATCTACCCCCCCGTCGATGTCCTCCCCTCCCTCTCTCGCCTCAAGGACAAAGGGATCGGGGCCGGGAAAACAAGAGAGGACCATTCGGATGTCATGAACCAGCTCTATGCCGCATACGCCCAGGGCAAGAACGCCAGGGAACTCGCGGTCGTCCTCGGCGAATCTGCCCTCACCGATGAAGACATCCTTTTCGTGAAGTTCTCCGACGCCTTTGAGGACCGCTTTATACGCCAGGGTGAATATGAGAACCGCACCATAGAGGAAAGTCTCCGAATCGGCTGGGAGTTGCTTGGTATGCTGCCGAAGAACCTGTTGAAGCGTGTCCGTGATGAATTCATCGAACACTATTACCCGAAGAGTTCGTAATACCGGAGGATGGCCGTGAGACTCGCTGTAAACCCGACAAGAATGGAGCTTCTGAAACTGCGAAGGCGTCTTGTCGTCGCTCGCCGCGGGCACAAGCTCCTGAAAGACAAGCTCGACGGCCTCATAAAGGAATTCATGAAGATCGCGGAAGAATACCGCAAACTTCGCATGGCCGTCGACGATGAACTCCCCTATGTCATGAAACTCTTTGTCCTCGCCGAGATAACCTCATCAAGGGCCATCACGGAAAACGCCCTTGAATCTGTCCGGCAGGACCTCGAGGTCACGGTCAATCCCAGGAGGCTCATGAGCGTCAATGTCATGAAACTTGAAATAACCTACGGCGAAGCTACGGGCCGATACAGCCTTGTGCACACGTCGCCGGAACTCGACATTGCCATTTCAACACTGCGCGAGTTCCTCCCCAAACTGCTTTTGATGGCTGAAACGGAAGACGCCGTACGCCGGCTGAGCAAGGAAGTGGAAAAAACACGCAGACGCGTGAACGCCCTGGAGTATTCATTCATTCCCCGCCTTCATGAAACGATCAGATTCATCACGAGCAAGCTTGAAGAAATGGAACGCTCCACAACAAGCTCTCTCATGAAAATCAAAGCACAGCGGTTGGCGCGGGAATCATCATAAAAACTTTTTCTAAACCCGGGCATACAATAAAATGCCCCAGGCAGACAGCACCTCTGCCGTGGGGCATTTGCAATCCATAACCTGTCAAGCCTACTTAAAATCCCAGTGACCGAACCGCGGCAGCATCTGGTAAGTGATGCCGAACTCCAGCGGAAGATCACCGGCTATTTTTTTCACCGCGTCCTTGATGTCCGATGTGTCGTCCCTTTCATGCACGAAGCCCCTCACGATAAGGCCGTACTTCGGCATCCCTTCTTCTTTGGGTGTTACATCGAGATAGGAAACGGTAAAGCCCGGATCGGTGAGGATGGCAGCCTTCACCTTTGCGGCTATTGCCCTTAAGTCAAGGATATTGTGCGCCTTCTCGTTATTACGGGCCTCCTTTTCCGCGAGGCCTTTCTTGATCTCATCCACGATGTCTTCATTTGTCTGGGCAGAGGTATTGAAGACCCTGTCGTATTCTCCCGGGTCGTTCCACTGCTTCCCGTATATCGTGTACATGGAGCGTGACATGTCGCCGTCGATCTTTTCTATTATCCACCGTGCCGTGCCCTCGTTGATGACCTGGTCGCCCTGTATCCTCTTTATCCGGTCTTCAACGCTGCCCTCTATACGTACTCTCAGAACGTGGGGAACGCCCTTGAGGAGGAAGGTCGCGCCCGTACCCGCTATGATGACCTTGTCCCTCTGGACATATTCGAAGATCATGTTCTGGATAAGGGCGACAAATGCCTTGAAGGACCAGTCGTTGCGCTCCCACACGTTGGGATAGTGCTCGTCGAAGTCCTTGGCAAAGGATTCCCACCTCGTGCCCTTCGACATGATGTCCTTGAACATGGTCGCGCGGTCTATGTATTCGTATCCGAGCTCGCTTGCCACCTGAAGCCCTATGGGCTTTGCCCCGCTCCCGAACTGCCGTGATATGGTGAGTATTGCCATGTCTGCCTCCTTATTTTACAAACGGAAAGACCCAGATGAGCATGGCCGGGATATAGCATGCAATGAGCGACACGATAACATAGGGAAACGTTATTCCCAGGAACTCCTTAAGGGGCACCTTTCTCTGGTCTTCCTTTTCACCGAGGTTCTTTGCCACAAACAGCGCCGGCGCGCCGGCGATGGTCAGGTTGCTGCCGAGCGTTCCCGCCCAGAGGAGCATCCAGTAGAGCGGCCAGGGGTTCATGCCCGTGTCCTTCGCCAGGTCACGTATGACATAGAGCATGGTCAGGATATAGGCATCGTGCTCCACAATACCGACGATGGGCGCCGTCACCCAGAAAAGGAGTGTGCTTCCCACCACGAGGCTCTCCTTGATAAGCGGTGTGATCAGGTTTGAGACCAGTTTGATGACCCCGGAGTGCTCAAGGCCTCCGACGAGTGCGAAGAGGGCTACGTAGAAGAAGACGGCACGCCAGTCAAGCTCCGACAGAACGTGTTCGAGGCTGGGTATCTCAAGCGTGAAGCGGTCCTTCATGATCTCAAAGATGAGGATGAGTGCGAGGGCGCCCCACATGGCGATGAACCCGAGGTGGTAACCGAAGATCGGGCGAAGGGCCATGGCCAGGATGGTGAGCGCGAATACAACGCAGACCACTATGGCAAAGGGTTTGTCCTTGATATGGTCAAGGGGCCGCTCGTCCATGGAGGCCACGTCCATGGTGATCCCCTTGTATTTCTTTTTGAATATCAGGTAGAACATCCAGCAGGTCACGGCATAAGAGATGAGGAGGATAAAGAATGATGAAGGTCTGCCGAGCTGCCAGATGAAACCGGCGAATTCGATACCCGAGACACTGTGGAGCATCTGCGGCGGAAGGTCGCCGAGGAGCATGGCGGTACCCATGAAGTTAGAACAAAGCGCAAGGAAAAGTATGGGAGCGAACGCCGGGAAACCGAACCTCCTGCAGGCATGGAAGATAACAGGCGCGAACATGAGGACAACGACCACGTTATCGATGAGCATTGAAACGAACCCGGCCAGCACCCCGATGTATGTTACGAAAAGCGCAACATTTCCTTTCGATACCTTGAGTATGACCGCGGAGAGAAAATCGGGCACCCCCGATTTCCCGAAATAACCTGAGATGATCCATATGCTCAGCAGGATGATGATAACGTTCCAGTCGACGATCTTGAAGGCATCAATATCGGACATGATGCCGAAAAAGACCATGAACAGGATGCCCAGCAGCGCGGCAAGGACACTGTCTATCCAGCCGGTGATAACGAGGATGATGCTTGCGAGAAAGATCACTATTGACGCAGTCTGAACGAAATCCATAAGCTTGTAACCCCCTTAAAAAGAATAACCCCCCAATTAAAGGCGACAGCCGCCCTTAATTCACCCGGTGATTCCGAACCCTGCCCATAATTTGATTTGTAACAGACACTGACCTACTATATAACAACTCAATTGCCATGTGCAAGAAATATCCATGCGGTCTTATGATAAAAAAACAGGCCGGATAAGGTCTTCCCCGTCCGGCCTGTTTGTTGCTTTCCAGTTAAATGCTCCGTCTAAATAATGCCCATTCCATTGAGAACGGAGAGCATGACCGCCGCGGCCATGACGGAACCCACCTGCCCGCCCGCATTGGCCCCCATGGCGTGCATGAGGAGATAGTTCTTCTTGTTGTATTTCATCCCCTCTTTCTGGGCGACCCTGGCAGCCATCGGGAATGCGGAGATACCCGATGCACCGATGAGGGGATTGATCTTCCCTCCGGTAACAAGGTAGAGGATCTTTCCAAAAAGGATACCGAAAACGGTGTCGAGACATATCGCGAGGAGCCCCAGGATAAGGATGATAAGCGTCTGTGTCTGAACGAACACGGGGCCGCTCATGGTGGCGCCTATGGAGATGCCCAGAAGCAGCGTGACGATGTTGGCTATCTCGTTCTCGGCAGCCTTTGTCAATCTGCCCACCACACCCGACTCCTTCATGAGGTTGCCGAGCATGATCGTCGCCAGCAGGGGGAGGCCCTTGGGGGCTATGAGCCCGCCGATTATGGTTATGACGATGGGGAAAAGCATCTTGGTCGTTTTGGAAACAGACTTCGCATGTGTTTTCATGACGGTGGTACGTTCCTTATCGGTCGTCAGCATTCTCATGATGGGCGGCTGAAGCACCGGCACAAGCGCCATGTACGAGTAGGCCGCCACTGTCACCGGCCCCAGAAGGTGCTGAGCGTACTGCGAGGCCACATATATGACCGTTGGTCCGTCGCAGGCGCCGATGATGCCGATGGTCACGGCATCCTTGGGAGGAAAACCGAGCGCCAGGGCAAGGAGCAGGGTGATAAATATGCCGAACTGCCCGGCCGCCCCGAGGAGGAACGTGTATGGGTTCTCAAGAACGGGGCCGAAGTCCGTCATGGCGCCTATGCCGACAAATATGAAAAGCGGAAAAAGCTCCGTGATGACACCGGCATCGTAAATGATGCGGAGAAAACCCTCTTTATCCATGAGTCCCGCGAGTGGTATATTGATCAGGATGCACCCGAACCCGATGGGGACGAGAAGCAGAGGCTCACAGTCCTTCTTGATCCCCAGGTAGAGCAAAAGCCCGCCTATCACCATCATGACAGGGTTTGACCAGTGCAGGTTCGCGAAACCAGCCGTAAGTCCGTTTAAACCGCTCAATACAGAATCAGCAAACATGCCCTCATCCTCCCTTTATTTATCTTCTTCTTTTCTATACGGAAAAACTTTCTTCAAAGCGGACATAATAAGACTGAAAACAATGAGCGTGCAGATGGTACCGCCCATCCCGACAACAACCATCGTAAAGCCAAAGGTCCATTTGTCCATAGTTACCTGTCCTCCCAGCTTCCTGATTTTTTGAATTAAAGGCCGTAAGTTAGTACGTTACGTTAGACATTAATATCTCACCACTTCACGATAGTCAAGTGAAATATTTAACAAAAATAGAACACCATAAATACGGGGAAATCAGCGCCTGCAGGATGACCGATAGAGGGCTGATCACAAGGGAAAGCCGGTACGGAAAAAAGCAAAAAAACATCTTTCCCAGGCGCTTCCGCCCTGAACCGCCGGCCCTACATGTCCCCGGGGTCCGAAGCTGCGTCCCCCGCTCTTGTCTTCGCCTTGTCTATCATGACGATGCCGATAAATATCAGGAGGAACATGGGAACCAGGAACAGCCTGAAGGGGATCCTGTCAGGCACCTTCTTGATAAGACCCTTCTTCTGATCGACGGCCTTCGCATCCGGTACGTTCGGGGCCTTTCCGGGCGTATCTTTTGTTATCTTTATACCGACATCCAGGAAATTTTTCCACAAGCCTTTATCCTTGTCATAGCCGGAAACAAAAGGAAGGGCGGTCAAAGGGATGCAAACCCCTATGATCATGAGGATGACGGCGATTTTTCTCTGCCTGTCCATGATTTTCCAATATACCATATGTTCATCCCGGGAAAAGCAATTTTTTCTAAAACGTGACGATTGACATGCGGCAGACGGGCACGATATGATAAGAAACATTCGGTCATTCATTCATAAGGAACAAAACAATGAAGAGAAAGAAAACAAGAAAGATCACCGTCGGCAGCGTTCCCATTGGCGGGGCCGGTCCGATCATCGTCCAGTCCATGCTCAAGACCGACCCTGAGAACTTCCGGGAAACCCTCGAACAGACAAGGCAGCTTAAAAAAGCCGGCTGCGAACTGGTCAGGATCGCCCTCCCCCATGAGGACACCTGCAAGATCATCCCTTTCCTGAAAAAGGAAGTGGACATACCCATCATCGGCGACATCCATTTCAACCACAAGATAGCATTGAAAGCGATGGAACTCGGCATCGATGCGATCAGGATCAATCCCGGGACCATCAACAACATACCCCGGGTCAGGCAGATCGCCCACATGGCCCTGGAGACAAAAACACCCGTCAGGCTGGGGATGAACATCGGGTCCATGGAAAAAAGGGTCCTCAAGAAATACACGCGGCCCAACGCGCAGGCCATGGTCGAAAGCGCGCTGTACTACGTCAAGCTTTTTGAAGACACCGGCTGGACCCAGCTCAAGGTCTCGCTCAAGGCCTCTGACATCCGCGAAACGGTCGATGCTTATAAAAAGTTTGCGAAGATCTCCGACTATCCCTTGCACGTCGGCATCACCGAGGCGGGACCTGTTTTTTCCGGCGCCATTAAATCGGCCATCGGGATCGGCATACTCCTCAATGAAGGGATCGGCGACACCATCAGGGTTTCGCTGACGGGAGACCCGGTCTACGAGGTGATCGCTGCTTACCATATCCTTCGCGACCTTGGCCTCAGAAAACGGGGCATCAATATCATATCGTGTCCGACCTGCGGCCGATGCAAGGTCAAGCTCGCAGGGATAGTCGAAGAGTTCGAGAAGGAGATCAACCAGTTCGATCACTATCTTGACGTCGCTATAATGGGCTGCGAGGTCAACGGACCGGGAGAGGCGAAAGAAGCCGATATAGGCCTTGCTTTCGGCGCAAACAGCGCCATGCTCTTCAAGAAGGGGACCGTTATCAAGTCGGGGATCCCAAGGGAAATGGCGAAGAACATCCTCAAGGAAGAGATCTTCAACATGGTCAACGAATAAAAACAGTTTGACAGTTTGAATATTAGAAAACTATAAAGTTTCATTTACAGGAAAGTTGTCTCTCACCTTCAAGCGGCTCAAGCGGTTCGAGGCATTCGAACAGCCCCTAACCCTCTTTACCTGTTTGTTTCCTTACATACAGGATCCGCTGGATCACCGTTACATGGGTCAGCACTGCGAGGGCCACCATTATATATCCAAGCAGAAAAGGAAAGAACAGCCCGATGACGAGCAGGATAAGCCGCTCCGGACGCTCAAGGATGCCTGTCTTGCACGAAAGTGAGGCCGCCTCCGCCCTTGCCCGCGCGTAAGGTATAAGGGCAACCCCGGCCGTGGCGACAAAGGCCGCTATCGCGTATCCCGTATTGTCGTGCCGGACATAGATGAACAGTATCCCTCCCATGACGGCAAGATCGGTGTAGCGGTCAAGCACTGAATCGAAAAAACCGCCGAAGCGTGTGACCTGCCCGCTCGAACGCGCGATGGCCCCGTCGAGAAGGTCAAGAAAGCCCGCTATCACCAACGCGCAGGCACCGAGTGTCAGGGACTGTACGTACACCAGGAAGGCTGAAAGAAAACCGAAAAGAGTACCCGCGGCAGTTATGATGTTCGGCGATATATCTTTTTTTCTGAAGAAAAGCCGGTACGGTGCCAGGATGACAGGATCAAGACGGTGGCCTATCTTCGAGCTTATCAAGATAAGCCCCCTACCGGTCCCTCTCTCCCCGGATGAATTCTTCCACCATGCTCCTGGCTACCTCATCGGGATATTGCCTGATGGGATGCTTCATGGTATAGGCGGATATGGATTCGAGCACCCCTCCGATGCCCTTGTCGCGGGCCACCTTGCAGCACCGTATGGCGTCAATGATACACCCGCCGCTGTTTGGCGAGTCTTCGACGGAAAGTCTTAATTCGCAGTTGATGGGTATATCGCCGAATATCCTGCCTTCGAGTCTCATGAAACAGACCTTGTTGTCCTTCTGCCAGGGAACATAATCGGAAGGGCCGATATGAATGTTGTCCGGAGGAATGGGGATGTCCAGCATGGATTGCACCGCCTCCGTCTTTGATATCTTTTTCGATACAAGCCGCTCACGGTTGAGCATGTTGAGAAAATCGGTATTCCCGCCGGTATTGAGCTGGTATGTATTGTCCAGCTTCACGCCGCGGTCGTTGAAAAGCTTCGCGAGGCTCCTGTGAATGATAGTGGCCCCGATCTGCGATTTGACGTCGTCGCCGATAACAGGTATGCCCTTTTTTTCGAAACGTCCGGCCCAGCTTTTGTCAGATGCGATGAAAACAGGAATGCAGTTTATGAGGCTAACGCCGCTCTCAAGACAGCATTCGGCGTAATATCTTGTCGCCTTCTCTGAACCGACGGGGAGGTAGTTCACAAGGATGTCGACGCCGCGTTCCTTGAGGACCCTGGCAACATCGACGGGTCTGGCCTTTGATATAACAAATGACCTTTCAGGAGGGTAGAGACCCATGTGCGGCGCAACACCGTCAAGAACATGGCCCATGAGGACCCTGACCCCGGTGGGAGGGATCTTCGCCTCAATGGTCTTCGTACAGTTGGGAGGCGCAAAAATGGCCTTTTCAAGGGGGCTTCCGACCTTACGTCCGTCAATATCGAAAGCCGCCACGAGCTTGATGTCCCCGGGTCTATATCCGCAGACATCATGGTGCATAAGCCCGACAACATCTTTCCTTTTCCGTGAATAATAAGATATACCCTGAACCAGCGAGCTTGCACAGTTTCCGACACCGGCAACGGCAATACGAATCTCAGGCATCGCATCTCCTTGTATAATTCTCTCTTTTAAAATATTTGCTTCAAAAAGTCAAAAGATATGGTCCATCAATATAACGGGCCGCTTCTGTAACGTTCCACACCGGTCTCATACAGGTCATTGCCGTAAATGTCATTTATAACAAAAAGCGGCATGTCCCTGACTTCCAGCCTGACAACTGCCTCCGGCCCCAGGTCCTCGTACGCGATAACTTCGGCGGAAACCACGCTGCGGGAGATCAGCGCCCCGGCCCCTCCCGTCGCGCCGAAATAAACCGCCTCGTGCTGTTTCATCGCATCCCTCACGGCGGGAGAACGCCTTCCCTTCCCTATCATGCCCTTAAGGCCCAAAGAGATCAGTTTTGGGGCATAGGCATCCATACGGGAGCTCGTGGTCGGCCCGCACGAGCCTATCACCCTGCCCGGCGGCGCGGGCGAGGGACCGCAGTAATATATGACCTGGCCCTTGAGCTCCAGCGGAAGCTGGCCTCCGGCCTTAATAGTCTCGGCGAATCTCTTATGGGCGGCATCACGGGCGGTATATATATAGCCGCTCAGAAGCACCTTCTCTCCTGCCCCCAGAAGCCGTATGACATCCCCTTCAAGGGGAGTTCTAATCTTCTTTTCCATGGAATAAGAGTTTCTCTTCCCGTCAGTCCGGCGTGCCTTACCTGTCATAATACCATCTCCCTGATCCTGTGCGCATGGCACTGAATGTTCACCGCCACAGGCAACGAAGCGAGGTGGCATGGCACCATCCTGATGTGGACGTCGAGGGCGGTGACCGTGCCGCCATATCCCTGGGGCCCTATGCCGGTCCTGTTGATCTCGCCAAGCAGTTCCATCTCCATCGCGGCGAGCTCTTCATCTGCATTGCGCTCTCCAATGGGGACCATGATGGCCTCCTTGGAAAGCATCGCGGAGGTTTCGAAATTCCCCCCAATGCCCACACCCACAATAATGGGCGGACAGGGGTTGGGACCGCCTTTTTTCACCATTTCAAGCACGAAGGTCTTCACCCCGTCCCTGCCCTGGGCCGGCACCAGCATACGGACCTCCCCGTAGTTCTCGCTGCCTCCGCCCTTGGGCAGAACGGTGATCTTCAATTTATCGCCCGGCACGATCTTTGCGTGAATGACAGGCGGGGTGTTGTCCCCGGTGTTCTTCCTGCTGAAGGGATGACAGCAGGACTTTCTCAGGTAACCCTTTTTATAGGCCCTCCGCACACCCTCACTGACCGCCTCTGCCAGGCCGCCGCCGACAATATGGACATCCTGTCCTACCTCAAGGAACGTGACTGCCACACCCGTGTCCTGGCATATGGGCATGTGTTCCTGACGGGCCGCGTCCGCATTCCTGAGCAGCTCCTTCAAGACTTCTTTGCCGACGGGCGATCTTTCTTTTTCTACGGCATCGCTGATCGCCTTGTAGACATTTTCCGGAAGGTTGATGTTGGCATCTATGAACAGGTTCTCAATTGCCGATATGATCTCGTCTGTATGTATATCCCTCATGGTTTCTTCGCCCCTCACTCAATGTACGGCGCTATAACTCCCTTCTCCATGAGAAGGCCCACCTCTTCCTGCGCCCGCCTGATCTTCGATACCGCCATATTGTACAGCTCCTTCTCATCTATCTTCAACCGGGCCACTCCCTGCTGCATGGCCATCTTCGCGACGGCTACGGCCTCCCTCGGAAAGACCTCCCACTCGCTCATGGTCGGCAGGAGGTAGTCTTCGGCAAGCCCCCTGTCCTCTGCGCACCTTGCAAGCTCCCGGGCCGCCGCGATGCACATCTCGTCGGTGATGGTCCGGGCCATGACGTCAAGTGTCCCGCGGAATATGGCGGGAAAACCCACGGAGTTGTTGACCTGGTTCGGAAAATCGCTCCGTCCCGTCGCCACGATACGGGCCCCGGCTTCTTTCGCGTCCCAGGGCCACATCTCCGGTATCGGATTGGCACATACAAAGACGATGGAATTATCGGCCATGGAGGCGACCCAGTCCTTTTGTATGACATCGGGTCCCGACTTCGAGAGGGCTATGAGGACATCCTGGCCCTTAAGGGCATCGGCAGTGTCCCCGTGGCGGTTCTCACCGTTGGTTATCTGTGCAAACTCGAGCTTTTCCCTGTGTGTTGGTTTTATATCGTCACGTTTCCGGTTAAGTATGCCCTTACTGTCGACGACGATGATCTTTTTCGGGTCCGCGCCGGCTTTTATGAGCATCCTGACAATGCAGACATTGGCCGCGCCTATGCCGATCATCGTGATCTTCGCGTCCTCGATCCGTTTGTTCACAATTTTGAGGGCATTGATGAGACCCGCGAGGGTGACCGCCGCCGTTCCCTGCTGATCGTCATGCCAGACGGGGATAGGGGATTCGGCCCTCAGCTTCTCCAGCACATAAAAGCACTTCGGGTTCTCGATGTCCTCAAGATTGATACCGCCGAAGACCGGGGCAATGATCTTCACGGTCCTGACGATCTCTTCCGGGTCCTTTGTGTCGAGACAGATCGGGAATGCGTCGACACCTCCGAGATATTTGAACAGAAGCGCCTTTCCTTCCATCACCGGCAGCCCCGCCATCGGCCCGATATCGCCAAGGCCCAGCACCCTCGTGCCGTCAGTCACTATCCCCACCATATTGGCCTTGTTGGTATATTCAAAGACCTTCTCGGGGTCCCTGTTGATCTCCATGCACGGCTCCGCTACACCGGGCGTGTACCATATTGCGAAATCGTTGAAATCCCTGATGACGCACTTGGGAACAATCTCGATCTTGCCTTTGTAAAAGGGGTGCATTTTCATTGCATCAAGTGCCGGCTTCTTTGCCTTTTCAATAAGCTGTTCTTTCGTAACCCTCTCATCACTCATGGGTCCCCTCCTTGACTCTCACAATTTGCCTTGTGTCGACATTTTAGTATAGATCCGCAGGAAAATGGAATAAAAAATACAGGGGGTCACCGGACACAAAACAGAGAAGCAATGATCAATAATCAAACCCCAACGGCCAATGGAACGCTGTTCACGTTGTTTTTTTATTGCTTATTAATTATTGGAGGATCGGTAATTGTTTTTCTGTTGCCTCTCTCCGGTTTTCATTCATTGACAAAGCAGGTCAAAATCGTTTATTTTATTAGAAATGTTGGGCCCATAGCTCAGCTGGAAGAGCCACCGGCTCATAACCGGTAGGTCCCTGGTTCGAACCCAGGTGGGCCCATTTAAAACTAAATGTTGATAAAATTTCTTATAGAACGGGATCTTGAACTTATAGCGAGGGGGTGTACCATCGGGTACACCCCCTCAGCATTTTGGAGGGCATAAAGTGGAGCAGGAACTGGGAACTCTTTTCGAGGCACAAAAAATAGAATCAATGATAATGGAGAACGAACAAAAGCTTCTCCAGGCTCCAATTAAGCTGAAAACCATGGAGGAAGAGATGTCCATGGTGCGGCAGAAGATCGAAAAGGAAAAAGAGATCATAGAGGAGCTCGACAAGGAGAGACGCAAGAAGGAAAAGGAACTGGAAACTGACAAGGAGAAGATCAAGAAGCTTGAAGTCAAGCTCTATGACGTGAAAACAAACAAGGAATACCAGGCCCTTCTCAAGGAGATCGAGGCCGCAAAGGAAACAAACGACCGCACCGAAGAAGATGTGCTCGTGCTCATGGACAAGATCGAAGACCTCAGGAAGGACAACGAAGCATCGACAGAGCAGTTGAAGAAACGTGAGAAAGAATCAGAGGTCGAAAAGATAGAGATCGAAAAAGAGATCCAATCGATGGATGAGATCATAACCAGGCTCACAACCGAAAGGGACAACCTGCTGTCCGTTGTCAGCGACAATCTTCGAAACATCTACGGCATTCTCCGGGAGAGGCGCGGCGGCGTGGCGGTGACGAACGTCAAAAACGGGGTGTGCATGGGATGTCACATGAATATCCCTCCCCAGCTTTTTATCGAGGTAACCAAGAACAAAAAACTCATACAGTGTCCGAGCTGCAACAGGATCCTTTTCTTCAGAGAAAACGACTGATGCGCTGGCACGTTCATGTTGACGGCGCTTCTTCGGGCAATCCCGGCAGGTCAGGGGCCGGCATCTTCGTTCAGGACGAAGAAGGCGGCGAATTGCTCAAAGAGGCGGTCTTTCTCGGTGAAATGACAAACAACATGGCTGAATATGAAGCCCTTATACACGCACTTAAAATTGCCATTGACCGGTCTGTCAGGGAGATAACTGTGTACACCGATTCACTCCTTGTTGCAAACCAGGTCACCGGCGTTTACAAGATCAAGAACGCCACACTGTTCAGCTACGTAAAGCAGGTTAAAAATATCGCAAGCAATTTCGAGCATTTTGCGATACAATATGTACCAAGGGAACAAAACAGAGTGGCGGACAAACTCGCAAAGGACGCCATAAAAAAAGGGTAGACGGGTGGTCGCTCCGCTTCATGCGGGGAGGAAAGTCCGGGCATCGAAGGGCAGGATGGTTCTTAACGGGAACCGGGGGCAACCCCAGGGAAAGTGCAACAGAAAGGATACCGCCCCGCTCAGGCAGGGGTAAGGGTGAAATGGCGAGGCAAGAGCTCACCAGTCCCGTGGCGACACGGGAGCTTTGTAAACCCCATCCGATGCAAGGCCAAAGAGGGTGCCGTCCTTCAAGACGGCATGGATGGCCCGTCCATTACCCGGGTAGGCCGCTTGAGGTCCGGGGAAACCCGGACCCTTAGAGAAATGATCACCGCTTCCGCCCATCGGCGGGATACAGAACCCGGCTTACAGTCTACCCTTTTTTTATGATACAACCGAAAACGACCAATTAACCAATGACCGAATGGAATAGAACGTCAGGAACGGCATTTAATCAGTTTTTTTGATCTGGTTACAGGTTATTATCTTTTTTGCTTTGGTTATTGAAATTTGGTTATTGGTCATTTAATCTTTTTTACGTGAACGGGAGAGTTTATTGCCGTGAAAGGTGAACGGACCACACTCTTTTTGATACTGGCCGCCTGCTGCCTGCTCTTTCTCACGGGCCTCGGTGCAAGGGATTTCTGGGCTCCTGATGAGGGGGATTTTGCCCAGATCGTCAAAGAGCTGGACAACGATCTTGTGGTCCCTCATCTGAACAACACCGCCTACGGAGAAAAACCCCCTTTTTTTTATTATGCCGTCTTTGCCTTTGCCAAAACCTTCCCGTTTTTACCGGATGAAACGTCCATGCGACTTGCCTCCGCCATCGCGGCGCTTGCCACGATCATGGCCCTCTTCTTTGTTGTCCTGAGGTCCTTCGGCCTCCAGCGGGCCGTGATCAGCTGTGTCATACTGGCGCTGTCGCCGCTCTTCTACTGGCAGGCGCGCTACCTCCAGGTGGACATGGTCTTCTCGGCAGCCCTGGTGCTGGCGCTTCTCTCATTCTTCCGGTTCACACAGGGCGGCAGGACGGCATATTACTATCTCTTTTTTGTGCTCCTTGCCTTCGCATTTATGACAAAGGGCCCTCTTGCCGTGGCGCTGGCCGTTCCGGCAGCTCTTTTTTACTGCGCCTCGGAAAAAAAGCTTTCCCTTCTCGCGATGAAGCACACCTGGGTGGGCCTCATTCTGTTTTTGGCCATCGTCGTCCCCTGGTACCTGGCCGTCTACTTCCGGGAAGGGCTCCCCTACCTCTATGAAAACATACTCCGGCAGAACTTCCTGCGCTTCTTTGACGCCTGGAGCCATAAAAGACCTTTTTATTATTATTTCACGACACTCCCCCTTGATTTCTTTCCCTGGAGCCTTTTTCTGCCCATGGGCCTCTATGCGGCGATCAGGGGATGGGGCGGCAACCACCGGATGCGTTTCTTCACCATATGGTTCTTCTGGCTCTTTTTCTTTCTATCTCTTTCATCAGGCAAGATCAGTAAATACATGCTGCCCGCCTTGCCGGCCCTCGCGGTGATAGCATCGGGATGCATAACCGACGAAAAGATACGCTACAACAAAATAGCCTATCCCCTGCTCGGTACCGTTCTGTGCGCAATGGGGATCATCCTCCTTGTTTACAGGCCGTCTCTTTACAGTGAATTCCGGACCGAACGGATCGTAATCGGGTCCCTCGGTCTTGCATGCGGCATCCTTGTCTTTGTATCTGTCGGGATACGCAGGGTCCGGACAGCGTTCGCCTGTATCACCGTCTTCATGGCCCTCGCATACATGGCCGGAAACATCTCCATATTCGGGAAATGGAACCTCTACAAGTCACCAAAACCTTTGTGCGTGAAAATACGCGCCCTTACCGGGGACAATATCCCGTGGGTCTATTACGGGAGCATGCGCGGCGTTTACGTTTACTACACGGGGAAGTTCGCGGTCCACATCGATGAGCATGACACAACCCGCCTGAAAAGCTACGCAGGCAGTGAAAAGGAGTTTTTTCTCCTGACCCGTGAACGTGACGCGAAAGAAGTCGAGAGTTCCGTCCCCGGCATCAGGCTAAAACTTGAGCAGCGCGTCGGCGAAACAGACATGGCCCTTTTTCATTACACAAGAGAACGGGACGGATAAGGCTCTATGGACCCTAACAAGAAAACGCTCGTCAGGCACATCATCGTCCTGCTTCTTTTTTCCTATATCTTCATGCTTCACGGCATGGGGGGCTATTCACTGAAAGAGCCCGATGAAGGCAGGTATGCACAGATCCCCAGGGAAATGGTTGAAAGCGGCGACTACACCGTGCCGCGCCTCAATGGCGTAAGGTATTTCGAGAAACCTCCCCTTCTTTACTGGGCCGCCGCCCTCTCATACAAGGTCTTCGGGATAAGCGAATGGTCCTTTCGCCTCCCCAATGCCCTAGCCGCGCTTCTGTGCGTCTTTGCCCTGTTCTTCTTCGTCCGCAGATGGGCGGATGAACAGACGGCCTTCCTCGGCTCACTGGTCCTCTTATCGTCGCTGGGGTTCTTTGCCATGGCCCGGATCGTGACGACGGACATGGTCCTTACATCATGGCTCTTCCTGTCGCTTTTGTGTTTTTACGGTTATTACCGGGAAAACAAGGCCTCTTTCATTTACGGTTTCTATGTTTCCATGGCGCTCGCGACGCTCACGAAAGGGCCGGTCGCCCCTGTCCTCCTTTGCGCAGCTGTCTTTCTGTTTCTGCTGACCGAAAAAAACCTCGCCTTCGTGAAACGTATGAGGCTTTTCAGCGGCCTGATCCTTTATCTTGCCATCGCCGCGCCGTGGTTCGTCATTATCTCGGTCAGAGAAAAGGGTTTCTTCGATTTCTTTTTCGTAGACCAGCACATTCTCCGCTTCGTATCGACAAAACACAAACGAAGCGGGCCCATCTACTATTTCATACCTGTGCTTCTCGGCGGAATGCTTCCCTGGTCCTTTTTCATACCCCGGGCCGCGAAGACAGCCTGGAAAAGACCTGAGTGCCGGCTCTTTCTCATATGGTCGGCGCTGGTCTTCGTCTTCTTCAGCGTGTCAGGCTCCAAGCTTCCGCCCTATATCCTTCCCGTCTTTCCCGCTGTTTCCATGGTTGTAGCCGCGCTCTTTCGTGAAAAATGGGATTCCAGGTTAGGCCGTCCGGCTGAGATCATCATCTTGATGGTATTTCTGGCAGTACTTGCCCTATCCTGCCTTCTCTACCTCCACGAAGGCTTCGTCAGCTATATAGCGACCGTTACCGATGACGCGCCGGGCATCATGAAAGACCTTAAGTTTTTTTCACTCTGGCTTTCCCTGTCTTCGGCGCTGTGCTTCGCCCTCCTTTTCTTCAAGGGACTGCGCAAGACCGGGCGCGTCTTCGGCCTGCTGCTCCTCTTTTCCCTTTCCATCATCGTCGCGATCATCCTTCATTTTGACGTGCTCGACAGGGCCAACACGGCAAAAGAGATCGCACTTTCGATCAAGAACGCAAAGGAAAAACCCGGGATCGTCGTCAACTATTCATCCCTCGACCTGACCCTGCCCTTTTACCTGGGACAACCCGTCGTTATCGCCTCTTACAAAGGAGAGCTTGCAATGGGATCGAAATACGATGACGCGAAAAAGATATTCATCGGCGAAGAGGAATTTCTGCAGCTTTTGGGTTCGCAGACAAAGGTCCTTTTTGTAACCAAAGAAAAAAGGATCGAGAGGTTGAAAGGGCTCTTTCCTGAACGCATCAATGTGAGAATGTGCCGGAACGACCGCTGTCTCGCTGCGAACTATTGACGAAAAAGGCGGATATACCCTGATGGACAGTATACCTTTCAATAATGCGCGTTCCCTCATGACGGCCATTGTCCTCCTGATCGCCCTTTTTATGCCGGCCTTCGCCTGTACCGCACATTCACAGGCCGATACCGGTCCAGGAGAGGCACTGCGGCGAGACCTCAATGCCATACTTGATGAAACGGCCCTCAGGCCCGCCCATGTGGGGATAGTCATTGAATCTCTTTCAACGGGCAAAAGGATTTACGAGCATAACGGCGGAAAACTTTTCGTTCCGGCATCCAACATGAAGCTCTTCACATCGGCGGCGGCCCTTCTCGCCCTGACACCGGATTTCCGATATGAAACTGGCCTTTTCACCGACGGCACGGTGCATTCAGGGGTGCTTCGCGGGAACCTCATCATCAGAGGGTCAGGCGACCCTACCATATCAGGTTATTTCAACGATAATAACCCGCTTTATGTGTTCCAGCAATGGGCGGTAAAGCTCAAAGAAATGGGGGTCGGCGAGGTCCGCGGCAATATCATGATCGATAATTCGATATTTTCCAGCCCGCCTTACGGCGCAGGCTGGAACACCGACGACAGGGTGCACTGCTACTCGGCCCCCAGGGACGCCTTTTCGTTCAACAACAATTGCGTACAGCTCGACATCATCCCCGCGGGGAAAACCGGCGGGTCGCCGAAGATCATCATGGAGCCGGACACCAGGTTCATAAAGATCATGAACACCGCGACAACAGGAAAAGGTCAGACCGGCGAAACCATGAGCTTCGAATACACATCACCGGGTGTGCTCCGCGTGAACGGCACCGTCGCCCCATCGGGCACGGCAAGCACCCATTACATAGCCGTCCGCCATCCCGCGCATTTCGGCGGCTACGTGTTCAGGGAAGCTCTCGCGTCAAAAGGCATCACCGTGAAAGGCGATATCGTCTGCGCCCGGAATTGTCCCGTTGTGGCCCCGCCTCCGGTCGAAAAGAGGGGAAGGCCCTGGAGGAGAATAGCGGTCTATCGTTCCCCGGCGCTCTCGGAGATCATCAAGGTCGTCAATAAACTGAGCAACAACCTCTATGCTGAACTGGTCCTCCTCGCGGCAGGAAAAACGCAGGCGAATGCCGCCGCCACGCAGGAAGCGATCGCCGCCGCCCTTTCCGTCCTGCGCGATGCCGGCATTGACACGAACGGGCTTACCATGACAGACGGGTCGGGGCTCTCGCGCTACAACCTTATCACCCCCGGGTCTGTCGTTGAACTGCTGAAGGTCATGGCAAACGGCCCTTACGCTCCGCAATTTATCGCATCGCTGCCTGCAATCGGCGCAGAGGGCACTATTAAAAACAGGCTCAAGGGCTCCGCCGCCGGAGGCAGGGTCCGGGCAAAAACAGGCACAATGGTACACGTCAGAAACCTGTCGGGATATGTAACGACAAACGACAATGAAACGCTCATCTTTTCGATCCTGTGCAACAACCACGATGCGCCTGTTTCAGCAATTGACAGCGCGATCGACAGGATCATCCTCAGGCTTCTCGGCCGCCCCGGATGATAACGGCAAAAGCGCCCGCTACTTGATTATCTTCTTCCGCATGAACCGGAAAGTGAAAGGGACCAGGAGTACGGCAACGACGAGTATCCACACGACACCCTCAACGGCGCCCGCTGGATTCCCGGCCGAAAGGGCTCTGCAGATACTCGTGAGATGAAAAAGCGGTGTAAAATAAGCTATCTTGCCGACAAAGACCGGAAAGGCGTCAAGGGGAAAGAAAATGCCTGAAAAGAGGAACATGGGGGTCAAAAAAAGGGTGTAGAAATAGTTCAACGAATCTATGCCGGGGACAAGGGCCACGCATATGAGCGAGATCTCGGCAAAAACAAGGCCGCTTAAGAAAACAACGGGAATGATCAGAAGCACAAAAAATGAATCCACGAGGTGAAAGGCGCTTATAGTGCCTATTATGATGATGCCGTAGAGGGTGCTTTTCGTTGCTCCCCATATGATCTCTCCCGCTATGAGGTCATCGATGTTGACGGGAGTGGCCAGGATGGCATCGAAGGTCTTCTGAAAGAATATCCGGACATATGTTCCATAGGTGCATTCATACACCGTGGCAAACATCGACGAAGAAGCGATGATGCCGGGAGCTATGAAGTTGATGTAAGGTTTTCCGTTTATCTCGCTGATATAACCCCCGAGGCCGAAACCCATCGCCACGAGATACATTACCGGTTCCACGAAATTCAGGGCTATGCTCGATTTGTAAAGCTTGGTATACACCATGAAATGCCTCTGCCAGACACGCATGGCCCTTTTAATCTTCAAGCTTCCTCCCGGTGAGCCTCAGGTATACCTCTTCAAGGTCCCCGCCGTATTGTTCCATGAGGTCTTTCGGCGAGGCGACAACGACTATTTTGCCCCTGTCCATTATGGCCACCCTGTTGCAGAGCCTCTGTGCCTCCTCCATGTAGTGCGTCGTCAACAGAAGTGTCTTGCCGCGCTCCTGGAGCTGCTTCAGTCCGTGCCATACCATCTGCCTGCTGTGCGGGTCAAGACCGGTCGTAGGTTCATCAAGGACAAGAAGCTCGGGGTCATTCACGAGGGACCTCACAAGCAGGAGGCTCCTCTTCATTCCCCCCGAAAGGTTCTTGATGTTCTCGTTCATCCTTTCGAGAAGACCGACGGAAGAGAGAAGCTCCATCGCGATGGGCTGCGATTTTTTCCTCGGTATGTCGAAATATCTCCCGTAGACAATGATGTTCTCGAGTACCGTAAGGTCCAGATCGAGGCTTTCTTCCTGGGGCACGACGCCGATCCTCGACTTGATATGGCCCGGATCCCTTGTGACGCTGTGACCGAAAACCGTCACCTCCCCGCGGGTCGGAGGCATGAAGCAATAGATCATGCGCATGATCGTTGTCTTTCCCGCGCCGTTGGGGCCGAGAAAACCGAAGCACTCCCCCGAAAGGATGGAAAAGCTGACATTGTCGACGGCTTTGAAACTGCCGTAGTTCTTGGTCAGGCCACTTGCTGTGATTATCTCCATGACAGGTCTATAATCATAACAGAAAAGCCGATGAGAGGGAACAGGTGCCGGAGATCAAAACAACCGGGCGCCAGCGGCCAAATATTCGGTTATTAATTATTATGTATTGCCGTTTCCTGTTCCCTGCTGTTTGGAGATTCCCGCCTTGTTGTCCACTATCTCCGTTATGGGCAATGTGGATATATCAGCGAAGCGCTGGCGCCACGTTTCGTTGCCCTTAAGCAGGTCATCGACACGGGAAAAAACGTTCTCGATGAAAACCTCGCGGTCTTCAGCTTTCTTCCTGATACCGTAACGAAACTTGCCCCTGTGAGGATCGTCAAGCTGGTTCATCAGGTTCTTTGTCGTCAGTATCGTGCCGTAACGGGCAAGGTTTGAAAGTCTGGATGCGTAATTGATGGTGTCGCCGAGGGCGGTGAACTCCACGTTGGTGGATGAAGGTGCGGTTGTGCTGAAGTATTCCTGTCCTTCATTGATCCCCATATTCAGGTACAGGTCGTTAAGCCATTTTTTCCTTGCCTTCCATTCGTTGGAAAATCCCGTCATCCTTTCACGGATCGCAAGGGCGCAGTTGATCGAGTTCATGATGTAGTCAGGGTCCTGTTTTTTAAGGAAATAGTAAACGACTCCGTCACCTATCCTCTTGCCGTATATGCCGTTATACTGCCTGAAGGACTCTTCGAGTATCCGCCACATGGAATTTATAAGCTCGAAATACTCTTCCGGGGGAAGCTCCGCGCAGATGCGCACCGAGTTCTGGAGATCGGCGACAAGGACGCTGAAGGAAACAAGGGTCGGAAGCCGCTGCTGCAGAAGGTCTCTTACGACAACCTCACGGTTGGACAGAAATTCCGTGATGCCCTCCGTAACGGTATCCGCATGTGTATAGAGAAAGAACATTCCTTCCCTGAAAAAAGTCGTATAGACAATATACCTGTCCTTGGTGCCGGAAGACCCCTCAATATCGACCACGTGCTGATATATCTTTTCCATCGGTATCTTCTGCACTCTGTCGTAAGCGGTATGCAGGTATTGCGTTTCCCTTCTGGACATGCCCGTATAGAGCTGTGAAAGATTTTCCTTCTCCATTTTAACCTTGTAGAATGCCATGTGGTAATCAAGAAAATTTTCCCAGTTCCTGACGAAGCTGCTGAACTCCCAGCTCAAAAAAAGCCTGAAAACATTTCTGAGCTCAACGTTCCTTATGGACTTTATGGGCTTGCCGAATATGCTGTGTTCCGCAGTTTCGTTTATCCATTCGATCTCAAACTGATAGTTGAGGAGATAGGCGGGGGTCTTTATCTCGTCAAGGGTAAGCTTCAGGCAGTCATCCTCCATCTGTATCGCGGTGCCTGCATCCTGAGGTCCGCCAGATGACGGATCGGGCTCTCTGCGCTCCGGGCCTGCATATGAAGTACGTTCATCCGTGACAGCCCGGACCTTTCTTGCTATGGACCCCATGGACTTGCCTTCACCTTTCATCTTCTTGATCTCGCTGATAGTGTCTAAGACAGTTTCCGGGAAATACCCGATCTTCTTCGTCCCCTTTAATCCGCCCGCAGGACTCTTCACAAGGGGCCGCGGTATGATGCCAAGCTTAATGTAGTTGTTGAGAGTGGCCCTCGATATATCTGACCTGTTCAGAAGCTCTTTACTGTCTATTAATTTCTGTTTCTCTTTCTCCCCCATCTCTCATTCACCCCGCCTAAGGAAAGCTCCCTCAATAGATTACATATTTATACAGTATAAACTAATTGTCAAGAAAATAATTAGACAGTATAAAAGACCGTTAGGTGTGAATTGTAAGGCGTAAGGTGTGTTAAGGACGGTAAAGCGTGAAACGTCGGGTGTAAGGCGTTTAAAAGATTGTTCCAGGTTCCATGTTCAACAGAAAAGAAAAGGAATCTCTTATCTGCACGAGTGTGCAGTTTTTACACTTCACGGTCTCACACTTCACGCTTTACGGGTCAGGTTTCTTCCCTTGTATTCTTCAACTCTTCTTTCAGGGCGGGGAGGACCTGGAACAGATCATCCACTATCCCGTAATCGGCATACTGGAATATGGGGGCGTTCGGGTCCTTGTTTATGGCGACTATCACTTTTGATGTATCCATGCCCATTATGTGGTGAAGAGCGCCTGATATGCCGCAGCCGATATAAAGCTTTGGGGAGACTGTCTTCCCGCTTTTGCCGATCTGGTCGTCGTATTCTCTCCATTTGCTGTCCACGACGGTCCGGGATGCACCGACACGGCCGCCCATCAGGCCGGCTATCTCTTCGAGGGCATCGAAATGCTCGGGGCCCTTCATCCCCCTTCCACCGCAGATAATGAAATCCGCTTCCTGGAGGTCCACTTTCTTCGATCCGCTTTTTTCGAGAGAGACTGTCTTCATCCTCGGGTCTTTTTCTATCGTCAGGCCCTCTTCCATGATCTCGCCCTGCGCATCTGCCGTTTCAACGGCAAAAGAATTGGGCCTGAAGGTGATAAATGACATGGAAGCGGCATCAGGCGCGAGCCATGAGACCACCTTGCCGCCGAAGAGCGGTTTTTTGACCTTTACTCCTTCTTCGTGAAAATCCATCCCCACCGCATCGGATATCATGGTGGCCCTCATACGTGCCGCTATCCGGGGAAAAAGGTCCTTGCCGATCATCGATGAAGTGCCCAGAACGATCATGGGATCATATTTTTTCAATATCTGTTCCAGCGCCGATCCATACGTGTCCCAGCCGTAGTCCTTCAGCTCTTCGCTGTCTGTGAAAATGATCTTGTCGGCAAACCCTTTCAGTGTCTGGGCCAGTTCCTTCACGCCCGATCCCATCAGGACGGCGCAAAGGCTTGATGAGAATTTTCCGGCCATCTGCCTGCCCCTGGAGAGCAGTTCAAGAGATGCTTTTCTCACGGTAGAATCCCTGTATTCGACAAATACGAAAATGTCCCTGGTCATGTTTATTCCCCTCCTCTAAAGCACCTTCGCTTCTTCCTTCAACGACTTTACAAGGTTTTTCGCCTTTTCAACGGGTGTCTGGCCTTCAATGATGCGCACTGCCGGCCGCTGGGCGGGCGATTCATAGGAAAGAACCTTTATCTTTGATGCTCCTCCCGTGGCGGGACCAAAGGGGGTGTCGATAGAGGCCGGATCGATAACGGGTATCTGGGTCTTCATGGCTTTCATAACACCGGTAATGAGCGGCACCCTTGGTTCATTAAGACCCTTTTGCGTGGTAAAGAGCGCCGGCAGGGCAACCTCCGATATCTTTCTGGCACCCTCTATCTCGCTTTGCACCCGCACGCCGGTTCCATCAATAACATCAAGTTTTGTCACCATGCTTACGTGTGGTATGCCGAGCAGCTCTGCGGTCATTGCGCCGACGCTGGCGTTTTCATCATCAATGGCCTGACGGCCGCAGAGGATGATATCGAACTTCTCCCTGGCCGCAAACCCGGCCAGATACCCTGAAACAACAAGGGGGTCGTCGGCCTCTGTGTTCGCGCTGTCGATGAGAAAGGCCCTGTCGGCACCCATGGCAATTGTCGTTTTCAAGGCCTCTGTCGCCCGGGCGGGTCCGTAAGTGCAGACGGTGATCTCAGCATCTTTGTGTGTTTCCTTGATCTTTATCGCTTCTTCGACGGCAAACTCATCAAAGAAATTAACGGCGTATTTATTCTCGATCTCAAGAGCTTTATGGTCGGAGCTTACAATAATACGCGCTTCCGTATCGGCCACCTGTTTAATGAACACCAAGATATTCACCAGTTTCTCCTCCTTTGATATCCTGACATTTCACAATTGGCAATGAAAAAGGATTGTGGAAATTTTTGCATAAAATATTTTAATGGTATCCGTTTGTCAAGGAAAAATTGGCAACGTGAACGCCTGCGTTAAACGCCCCTGCCCTTCCAATTCAAAACTAAAGATGGTATACGGGCGGCAGGAAACAACTGCCGGGGAAGCGAAATTGAATCAAGCCGGGCGGGGCGGCCCATGGACTTTGTTCACGGAGCCGCCCCGCCGCCGACGGTGTGACAGACGCTAATCCCCCAAACAGCGGAGAGCTGTGATGGACCAAGTAAAGATAGCGCTTTGTTTTTAAATTGCAGCTCTACACTTCTACAAACGAGCGAAGCATCTTTGCCCTCGTCGGATGCCTCAATTTCTTCAACGCCTTCGCCTCGATCTGCCGGATCCTTTCGCGGGTCACCTCAAAAACCTGTCCCACTTCTTCCAGGGTATGGTCATGTTTTTCTCCGAGACCGAAACGCATTCTCACGACTCTCTCCTCGCGCGGGGAAAGCGTGGCAAGGATGCTGTTGAGGTTTGTGATAAGGTCCTCGTAAATGGCCGAATCCTGGGGCGTAAGGATGTTCTTGTCCTCGATGAAATCAGCAAGATGGGTATCCTCGTCGTCGTTGATAGGTGTCTCGAGGGAGATAGGTTCCTTGGTTATCCTCAGGACCCTTCTCACTTTTTCAGACGAAAAACCTATCCTCTCGGCTATCTCGTCAGGATAAGGCTCCCTGCCCAATTCCTGTACAAGCCCCCTGGAAACCCTGATGATCTTGTTGATCGTCTCGATCATATGGACCGGTATCCTGATCGTCCTCGCCTGATCGGCTATGGCGCGCGTGATGGACTGCCTTATCCACCATGTCGCATAGGTGCTGAACTTGTAGCCCCGTTTGTATTCGAAACGGTCTACCGCCTTCATAAGGCCGATATTTCCTTCCTGGATCAGGTCAAGAAGGGAAAGGCCCCTGTTTATGTAACGCTTGGCAATGCTCACAACAAGCCTGAGATTCGCCTTCACCAATTCATTCTTCGCACCGGAGAAGCTGTGTTCGGCCTTCTCTATACGCTTCAGATAGAGCCTGAGCATCTTCGAGGAGATCCCCGTCTCTTCCTCGATCCTCGTTTTTCGCGTCACCAGTGTCTCGAGGTGTTTCCTGCTCCCTTTTTCTTTCATCTTTTTAAATCTGGCGATCTCGGCATCGATCTTTTCAATGCGATCCACGTATCGTTTCATTCGCGTGATGATCTTTTCGGTGATCTTCTTGCTGAGGTTGATCTCTGTTATGATCTTCTGCATCTCTCTGCCATGGCCGCTCTTTTTGCCGTTGCCGCTTTGCTTCATAAGGTCATGCTCTTCCTTGAGTCTCTCCAGAAGCGCTATAACCCTTTCTCTCTGGTATTCAAGCTCCGTATCGCCCTCTTCCTCGTCATCCACTTCCAGAGTAATATCCCTGACAGCGGCCTTAGAAGTTTTAAGGGCCATGAGCGCGCCAAGCAGTTCCTTGACCGTGCCCGGGAAAGACAGGAGCACCTGCTTGATCTCCTCTTTTGCGTCCTCCATCAATCGGGCTATTTCCTTTTCGCCTTCCCTTGTAAGGAGGGCCATGCTTCCCATTTCCTTGATGTAATGACGAATCGGATTGATCAGCTCATCATCATAGACCTCTTCAAGGTCCCCCTCGAGCGCCTCTTCGCCTTCGGCATCCCCTGTCGTGCCAAGGCTGTCCTGATGCTCGATCTCGAAGAGCTCAATGTCATCGAGGATGTTGTTCTGTTTCTCGCCGTGAGATATGAATGTGTACAGCTCCCTTTTCTCAAGGTTTTCTTCATAAGGATAATATCTCCTTACTTTTTCAGGCATGGTCACCTCTCTATAAAAAATTATTTTTTATATGCGTCAATACCTGCCTTTTCTGTTTCAGGAGTTCGGCAATTGCCTCATCGTCCCCCCTTTCTTCCGCGTCGGCAAGCTTCTCGGTGATCCTTTTTGATTCTTCCTTGAAAAACTGTCCCTCTATGTGTTTGAAATAATCCGAGAGCACCTTATCCGGCTCGCCCGGGCCCGACTCAACCGAGTCAAAGACCGCGTCAAGCACAAGCGTTTTCAATGCCTCCTTGTCGAGCTTTTCGATAAAGCCCCTGACTTCAAGGCACCTCTCTTCTTCAAAACAGGCAACCATCTTTGAGATCACTTCTCTCACGTCAATGTCTTTTATATAACGCAGCACCTCCTTTTCCTTAAACTGTTCAAGAAGATCGGGGTGTGTAAAGCAGGCGCTGATGACCCTCTTTTCGATCACCCCTTTTGCCCCTTGCGCCGGGGCCGGCCCTTCACTCATTACGTATGACCCCCGCCCGGCAAAATGTCCCTCCTCGACACCGGTCAACTCCGAAAGTCTCTTCACATAGAGCCTTCTCTTCACGCCGTTGCGGATGGCATCGATATGAGGGACCACCTGCCTTATAAAGGCCTGCTTTCCCTGGACCGTCCCCAGATCCTGCCTTTCGGCGCAATAATCGAAATAGTAATCGAGGATGGGCTTTTTTTTCGCCGCCGTCTTCAAAACTCCTTCGATTCCCTTTTCGCGGATGAAACTGTCGGGGTCGTGGCCTTCGGGCAGGACAACCATGTTGCCGTTGATATCCATTTCAGCAAAAAGCCCGATGAGCCTGAGCGCACTTTTAATGCCGGCCTCATCCCCGTCAAGCATCAGCGTAATGTTCTCCGTATAGTTTCTCAACTTTGATATCTGTCCTTCCGTCACCGAGGTCCCGAGAGTGGAAACAACATTTCTGAGACCGCCTGCATACAGGGTGATGAGATCGAAATATCCTTCGACGATAAACACTTCATCCTGATCGGTGATGTGCTTTTTAGTTTTGTCAATGCCGAACAGGGCTGACCGTTTCGAGAAAACAGAAGACTCTGGTGAATTGACATATTTCGGCATGCCGTCCTTATCGAGCGTCCTTCCGCCGAAACCTATGATCCTTTTGTTGACATCGATGATGGGGATGACGATCCTGCCTGCGAACATATCGTAGAATTCGGTGTCCTTCATCCTCACTATGCCGGTGCTTAGAAAGATGTCGCCTGGAATACCCGCCGTCTTGAGAAGGTTCTTCAGCGCACCCCGGGAACGGTCGGAATAGCCCATCCTGAACTCTTCGATCACACCGGAACCGATGCCTCTCTTTTCAAGATACTCCCGCGCAAAACCCGCGCGCGCGAGTCCGCCCTGATAATACTCGCACAGCTTCGAAAGGGCGTCATAATGTCCGGTCTTCTTCCTGTCACCTTTCCTTTCCACCTCTATACCGTATTGACGGCCAAGGTCCTCGATGGCCTCAACGAAGGTAAGGTTTTCATACTTCATCAGGAAGTTGACGGCATTGCCGCCTTCCCTGCAGCCGAAACAATAATATATCTGCTTTTCAATACTTACAGTGAAAGAGGGCGTCTTCTCCTTGTGGAAAGGACACAACCCCATATAGTCCTTGCCTGCCTTTCGCAGCTTGACATACGGCGATATGACATCAATGATGTTGACCCTTTGCAACAGTTCGTCAAGCGACGCTTTCATGCAAACTCCACGATCGTAACACCGCTGTTTCGCTCATCGCCATGGAATGCCCTGACATAGCTCGTATCGGCAAGGCGGCCTCTGACGGCCTGCATGAGCCTTCCCGTACCAACACCGTGAAGGATCCTCACATGGGGAACACCCTGGACAACAGCCCTGTCGAGGAACTTATCGACACTGCGCAAGGCCTCTTCAACCCGCATGCCGATGATGTTCAACTCCGGCTGTTCTATCCGGTCTACATCGATCTGTGTTTTTTCTTTCGATAACCCCTGCTTTGGGCCCTCAATGGCCTTCTCAAGAAACATCCGTTTCAGTTTCGTCCTTGCGCTGCCTATGGCAACTTCGAAAACACTTCCTTCTTTGTCGATATCAACGACAAACCCTTTGCTGCCCAGTGTTTTCACCAGTACGCAGTCGCCTATACGGATGTCCTCCTTAACCCCTCTGGCGGGTCCCCCCATTCTTTCCTTAAGGACTCGCAATTTATCCCTACTCTTTGTTATAGACGTTCTTTCTTTTTTTGCAACCTCTTTTTTTATTTCTTCGATCTGGATCTCCAGTTCAAGGAGCTTTTCCTGGCATTTATCTTCCCATTTTTTCAGATATTCCTCTTTCTTTTCCCTGATAAGAGAAAGGCGGCTGTGTGCCTCATCCCTTATCTTTGCAAGCTCCTTTCTCTCCTCCTGCGTCTTTGCCTTTTCCTCTTCGAGGCTGGTTATAAGGTCGTTGAGCATGAATTCCTGCTCATTGAAATAGGCATAGCTTTTTTCTATGATCGCCTGCGGAACATCGATCTTTCTGGCAACGTTTATGGCGTTGCTGTAGCCTGCCGTTCCATATACAAGCTGGTAAAGAGGTTTTAGGTTTTTCGCATCGAAGGAAGTTGCCACGTTCATTGCGAAGGGCTTCATATAACCGTAGGCCTTTATAAGGTTAAGGTGCGTCGTGACCGCAACACGGCACCCTTTTTCAACAAAGGCATCTATGATACCCATGGCGAGAGCGGACGCTTCCTGGGGCTCTGTATTGCCGCCGATCTCATCGATCAGAATAAGCTCATCCCCTTTCACACGCAAGTACAGATCTTTTATCGCATACATGTGGGCGGTAAAGCTGCTCAATTCCATGGAGATGTCCTGCTCATCGCCGATAAGGGCAAAGATATCGGAGAAGAAAGGTATCTCGGGCCTGCCGGAGGCCGGGACAAAAAAACCCGTCTTCGCCATGAGTGACAAAAGTCCTATGGTCTTGAGGGCGGCCGTCTTCCCGCCGGCGTTGGGACCGCTCACGATCATCACCTTTGCGTCCTCGTTCATGACTATGTCGATCGGCACGGCATCGTTCTTTTTCGAAATGGCGATGAAGGGGTTGACCGCGCCTTTGATCTCAAGGACTCCGCCCTTTTTTACATCAGGCTTTACACACTTGAATTCGTGGCAAAAAAGCGCCAGGGCATGAAAGAAATCGAGCTCGCCCAGGCACTGCATGTTCTTTTCCAGGACGTCGATGTAGTCCCTCGCAAACCCGGTGAGCTCCCTGAGTATCCTCTTTTCTTCCTCCTGCTCTTCATTGACGAGAATGTTGATCGCGTTGTTCAGTTCCACGCATTCCACGGGTTCAACGAAAGATGTCTTCAGCGAATGGGAATAATCATGGACGATACCAGAAATAGCCTCATTGAAATTCGGCTTGAGGGGGATAACATACCTGTTATTCCTCAAAGATATGTAATCGTCCTGGATAATGGGGCGCACCGTTTCACGGCCCATGATCCTTTCGAGGTGCTTTTTTATCCTCTCCCTGTCCATGAACAGTTCAGACCTGATGCGGGAAAGCTCGTATGACGCACTATCCTCGAGATATCCTTCCACGTTGACCGATCGGGAAATACGCTTGTACAGTTCAGGCAGCCTTGCGATCCCGGCAAGCGATTCCTCGATGAACGCGCCCTTTTTGAATGCCTTTTTCAAAAAGGCGGCGATATCATCACAAGCCCTGAGAAAACCTGTTATCAGGAGGAAATCCGATGTCTCAAGGACGGAGTCCCTGATGGAGATCCTTTTGAGCATTTCGGCAATATCGGGAACATCTGAAAAGGGGATGCGGCCGTCCCATTTGATGACATCCATCACCGCTTCTATACGGTCATGACGCTCGTACACCTTTTCAATGTCATCGAGCGGTCTCAAATGCTGCAGGGAATCGCGGGAAAAAGGTGTTGATGAAAATTGGAATACTATGTCCAGAAGCCTGGTATAGTCGAGGTATAAGAGTGTCTTGTCGATCATAGGGGCTTTCGACTACCGGTCATAAAGATAGTCTTTTAAGCACCATTGCACTAAGCACTTTGCCGTCAATCCTCCCGGGGAATTTCTCCATGAGGTGTTTTATAACTTTCCCCATGTCTTTCTGGCTCTTCGCATCGACAGTACTGACCGCTTCCTCTATTGCCTTGAGGATCTCGTCCTCCGTTAACTGGGACGGTTGGAATTCCTTGAGGATCTCAAGTTCCTTCTCTTCTTTTTCGGCCAGTTCAAGACGCTGGCCTTTTTTGAAGCTGTCGATGGAATCGTTATGCTGCTTGATCGATGTTTTGACAATGGAATAGAACTCATCGTCGGTCAGAGGCCGGATCTTTTCAACTTCCTTGTTCTTAACAGCGGCAAGAAGCATCCTCAGAACGGACACCCTTATGCTGTCCCTCTTTTTTAAAGCCTCTTTCAAACCCTCTTCGATTTTGGATCTATAGTCCATTTACCTTTTAATAAAGACCTTTATCCATCGTTCTTTTGAGTTTTTTCAGAGCCCTCTTCTTGGCGGCGAGGATCTTCTTCTTCCTTTTAACGCTCGGTTTCTCGTAATGTTCTCTTTTTTTGATCTCGGAGAGTATCCCGGTCTTCTCGCACTGTTTTTTAAATCTTTTGAGGGCGCTCTCGAAGGATTCACCTTCTCTGATAATAACTGCTGGCATCCATTCTTCCCTCCCTCCATTGATCCGTTAATTTAAGATACTTATTAAAACCCGAATAAACCGCCAAAGTCAACAGAATTTAGGGTTCAGGCATTGATAATAGTCAATCGGGACAAACATGGCACCGATAAACCCGGGGGAACATGGAAGACATCCCGTTTGCGAAAAGCATTGAAGTGGTCGGAGATTGCTATCCTTTTTTGATAGACGATGGGTCATTCCCGGCAAACATTTCCTCTTTCATGTGCTGGGCCACCATGGTCCTGAGGCTGTTCACTCTGTTCTTCCACCCGTTCAGGTACTTTGCATAGACCTGCGGCTTCGCGGTGGCAAGCCGCACATAACGCTGCTCCCGGATTTTCAGGTATGTATCGATATCGCCTTGCGACTTTTCCAGTATCTTGCCGGCTGCCGCTGGACTGTTCACATAGGTGTCAAAATGGACAACACAGAGGGGGTACGGCAGCGAAGCCGCCCCGGAGCGCTCCCAGAGCTTGCGGTAAATGCCTTCCACCTGCTCTTTCGTGATGTTCCTGATATTTCCCTTATAGCCGAATGCCCTTGCCGTAGATTGCAGTATGCCGTATCTGGAGGCGCCTTTTCCCGCGTCTTCCTTGACAAGCCGGCTTCCTTCCTTCTCAATGACAAACCTGAAACACTTCCGGAACTTGATCTCCTCATCGGTGTAATCCGCAAGGTCGATACCCATCTCGGCCTGCTGCGGCTGTGTGCCCATGGTAGACATGACACCGTTTGTCAGACTGCGTGACAGGATGTCTTCGAAGGCCCCTTTTGCTTCGGGATTGGCCGCAAAGTTAAGCGGTTTTTTTTGAACATTCTGCAGATACTGAAGCATAAACGTGTTTTGCGCTATATCGAGGTAAGTGGCCATGTCAGGCAAATATTGCAACAACCGTGCCACCCTTGGAATTTTCAGGAGTTATCGAATGGATGTCATAAAAAGATATGAGTCTTCCGCCCCTGCTGTCGGGATTCTGACAGGAGCGGGGCGGCGGCTATAAAGAATTCCGGATCATTGCACATCGGGGCAGGGAAGGCGGTAACAGGGGTCCGGATCAGGCGCCGCGCCTTAGCCAAAGGGGTTCCTGAGAACAATGGTGCTGTTCCGGTCCGGCCCCGTGGACACGATGTCCACAGGAACGCCCAGCAGTTCTTCAATGCGTCCCAGGTATCTTTTTGCATTCTCGGGCAGATCGTCAAACCTGTTGACGTCCTTTATCGGCGTATTCCAGCCGTCCATTTCTTCATACTGGGGCTCACAGCGAGAGAAGTCGCCGAGAGCCATAGGGGGCTCGTCATAGAAACGATTGCCTATCTTGTACCGTGTACAGATCCTTATCTTCTCGAACGAATCGAGGACATCGAGCTTCATGATGGACAGGCCGTTTAAACCATTGAGCTTGATGGCCCTCCTCACGAGCACCGCGTCAAACCATCCGCACCTTCTGGGCCTGCCCGTAGTCGCTCCGAACTCGTCGCCGATCTTCCTCATGAGCTCTCCCTCTGGGCCCGTCAGTTCCGTCGGAAATGGGCCCTCACCGACTCTTGTCGTATATGCCTTGCATATGCCCAGGATATAGTCGACCGCTGAAGGGGGCACTCCCGCTCCGGATGTCATATTACCCGAGATCGTATTTGATGACGTCACATAGGGATAGGTCCCGTGATCGATATCGAGAAAGGTGCCCTGTGCGCCTTCGAACAATATCTTTTTCTTCTTTGCAATTGCCTTGTGAAGAAAGGCAACGGAGTCGGATATATGGGTTTTGAGCAGTTTCCTGTACGGCTCATAGCTTTTCAGGATGTCCTTCATCTTCAGGGGTTCATCCTTGTAATACCGGCGGATGAGAAAATTTTTCATCTCAAGGTTGGCTTTCAGTTTTTCCCGGAAGACCTTCTTGTCGATGAGATCGATGACGCGGATACCCATGCGGCTGACCCTGTCTTCATAAGCAGGGCCGATGCCTCGGCCCGTGGTCCCGATCTTTTTTGCCGCCTTCGACTCTTTGAGGGCGTCAAGCTTTTTATGGTAAGGCATGATGACATGGGTACAACCGCTTATCATCAGGCGCTTGTCGTCTTTAAGATAACCAAGTCCCTTGAGTTCCTCGATCTCCTTCTGCAGGACCTCCGGGTCCAGGACAACACCGTTGCCGATCACGCAATAGGTGTCTTCACGAAGAATACCGGAAGGGATCAGGTGGAGTATCACCTTCTTGTCGCCGATGACTATGGTGTGACCAGCGTTGGCTCCACCCTGAAAGCGAACAATGATATCGGCAAAACTGCTCAGGAAATCTATGACCTTCCCTTTCCCTTCATCACCCCATTGAACTCCTACAACCCCTACGTTGGCCATGACTTTCTCCCGTTCTTTATCTTTAGGAACATATTTTTCTAATATACTCTCCGGCTAAAATCAAGCCTAATCGGGAATTCAATGCGGGGGATACTTGAAAAGAAATGGAACTGTCAGGTTTTCTTGTCTCCAATGCCGTCGAAAAGCCCTCCGGCCGGCGGCATCACCCCGTAAGGGACACCGATATGGGCAAAGGCTTTTTCGGAGGCTCTTCTTCCCTGCGACGTCCGGATGATAAAGCCTGATTTCAGCAGGAAGGGCTCCACCACTTCAATGAGCACGTCGGATTCAAGCTGCAGGGTTGCCGCCAGTGCCTCTATGCCGACAGGACCGCCTTTATAGTTGAAGATGATCGTCTTCAGGAGCTTCCGGTCCGTTTCGCTTAACCCGTGATCGTCTATGCCTTCCAGGGTCAATGCGTCGATTGCCACGTGTTTCGTTATCTTTCCCTCGGCCCTCACCTGGGCATAATCCCGGACACGCTTGAGAAGCCTGTTCGCCACCCTCGGGGTCCCCCTTGCGCGCTTTGCCGTTTCATGCGCGCCCGCATCGTCTATTGTCACATCCAGTATTGAAGCCGACCTTTTTATGATCTTCACGAGGTCTTCCTCGATATAAAAATCAAGGTCTCGCACAATGCCGAAACGCTCCCTAAGGGGCGAAGACAAAAGTCCCGAACGGGTTGTGGCGCCTATGAGCGTGAACTGCTCAAGGCGGTAACGGTGGGTCCTCGCGTGAATGCCTTTGTCGAAGATAAAATCGACGGCAAAATCTTCCATGGCGGGGTAGAGAAATTCTTCAACTATCTTGGGAATGCGGTGGATCTCGTCGATGAAGAACACATCGCCCCGTTCAAGGTGTGTCAAAAGCCCCATGAGGTCGCCGCCTTTTTCGAGCGCCGGTCCCGATGAAGTGACAATGCGGGTCCCCATCTCGTTGGCTATGATATGCGCGAGGGTGGTTTTGCCGAGTCCGGGAGGGCCGTTGAACAGGATATGTTCCAGCGGCTCGCCCCTTTTAAGGGCAGCCTCTATGGCTATCTGGAGCGTTTCAACGATCGTGTCCTGTCCGACATACTCAGAGAGCCTGCCGGGCCGCAGCGTTACAACACTTTCACCGTCAACCGCATCCTCTTTCCTGTAAAGCTCGGAAAGATCTCCGCTTTCCTCATGTATCATAGTTTCTGACCCCTGTACACTTCTTCAAAAAGCTCTTCCGATGAGCTGATTCCCGGGGCGCGCTTCATCGCCTCTTCGATCATCCGCCTTGCCTCGAGCGCCTTGTGGCCGAGCTGGGTTATGAGCACGTGCTCCACATCCTTAACGAAGTCTTCCACCACCTCAACGGCCCCGGCGATCTCCGGCATGAGGGCGTATTTGGCGACCCTGCCCTTGAGTGTGGCAACTATCTTTTCCGCCTTTCTCTCGCCTATCCCCTTCAATTTACGCAGGGACTTAACGTCCTTCTCCTCGATATGGCGCGCTATCTCCCGTATTGGCCTTGTGAGCGCTTTTACTGCGGCAAGAGGGCCTATGTCCTCAACTGTTATGAAAAGCTCGAAAAACTCCCTGTCCAGCTCATGGTTGAACCCCACCAGAACGGGTTTGGGCTGTCTTTCCGTCTGATGGAACGATATGTAGAGGCTGAGCGCGTCATTGATCTTTTTCGATCGCCTTAGCTCGCTCATCACGAAGGCCGGGATCAGGACATCATATCCGATCCCGCCAACGAGCAGGGTCAGCCGCTCATCGGAGATCCCTTTCAAAACACCCTCGAGATAGGCGATCATACCGCTCTCCTCTGGTCTTTACGATAGTAAGCAGTGAGCGCGACGGCAAGCGCGTCCGCCGCATGGAAAGAAGGAAGCTCACCGGTCTTCAGCATGCTCTGCACAGCGTTTTTTATCTGTTTTTTTCCTGCGTTCCCGAAACCCACGAGTGCGTTTTTGACCTCTTTCGGCGATATCTCATGTACGGGCAGGCCTCTTTGCCTTACCGTAAGGTAGAGGGCTCCTATAACGCTGCCGAGGAGTATTCCCGCCCTGGGATAACGGACAAGAGAGAAGACATTTTCCAGCACAACGAGGTCAGGCCGGGCCTGATCGATGATCTTGTTCATGTCTTCATGGATCTGCATCAGCCTGTCTGGTATGGCATCATGGGCAGGTGTCCTGATCGAGCCGCATCTCAAGAGCACGGGAGAAGGACCATCGCATCGAATCAAACCGAAACCGGTGCTTGCAAGTCCCGGATCAATGCCCAGAATGATCATTGTCCACCATTTTCACCATTTTTTTATGCCGTTGATCGATATTCATCATAACAGGATGGCCGGTCTTTGTAAACCACTAATCTCTTTCGATACAGCGCAGTTTTTTCATCACCGTTATGTTGATTTCAGCGGCCGTAATCAGTATACTTGATTGGTGCAGGACGAAGAATACATGAAATTATGCCTTTTGGAGGCGCACAAAGCACGCCGGAAGGATGAGGTCCCGGTTGGAGCGCTCATTGCGGCAAAAGACGGCACGATCATATCCCGTGCCCACAACATGACAAGGTCCCTCAACAACCCCACCGCTCACGCCGAGATCATCGCCATTGAAGAAGCATCCCGCAATATCGGCAACTATCGCCTCACCGGATGCAGCCTGTTCGTGACCATGGAACCATGCATCATGTGCGCCGGCGCAATGATCGAAGCCCGCATCAGCAGGCTCATTTTTGGATGCCATGATGCAAAGGGCGGTGCTTTCGGCTCTGTTGTCGATGTGAACGCCCTGCCTCTCAACCATAAGCTCGCAGTATCAGGCGGTGTTCTGAAAGATAAGTGCCAGCGCCTTTTAAAACAGTTCTTCAAGGCCAGGAGAGGTACCGAAGTGGCCATAACGGGGCCGACTCGAAATCGGCTGTACGCCTAATCCGCGTACCGTGGGTTCGAATCCCACCCTCTCCGCCATTTTTATTCTACTTTAAATTATCTCGTTCTTTTCCACATGCCGGTATTCACCGGGATTCAGATCTCCCAGCAAAAGCTTTCCGATGCGCACACGTTTGAGCTTCAGGACCGGGTGGCCCGCCGCCTCCCCCATCTTCCTTATCATGCGGTTCTTCCCTTCGTTCACGGTGACCTTAAACCATGCGTTGCTAACAGATATTTTAAAGGGCCTGACATCATCGGCACGATAAAGTTCACCATCTATGGTGATCCCTTTTTTCATCTTTTTTATGGTTTCTCTTGAAGGGATGCCCTTGAATTTTACCAGGTATTCCTTTGTCACTCCATATCTCGGGTGCATTATGTAATTCGCCGTTTCCCCGTCATTTGTGAATATCATGAGACCTTCAGAACTGTAATCCAGCCTTCCAACGGGAAACAATTTCAGATCATGCTTTATAAGGTCCCTCGCCATTTTTCTTCCCCTGGGATCCTTGAGATCAGACAAATATCCGGCCGGTTTGTAGAGGGCTATATAAACAAAGATAGTCCCCTGTCTTACGACCTTGTCATCAACGGTTATTATGTCCTGCGGTGAAACGCTGAAGGTGGGCGAAGTGACTTTTTCTTTATTGACCTTTACGCGGCCTTCCCTTATCAGCTCTTCGGAATGGCGCCGTGAAAATGCACTTTCACGCGAAAGAAACTTAAGCAGGCTCTCCATCAGGCATGGTTCTTCATACCCGTCATCAATCCTTGTATGTCTCGACAGGCTTCAGGATCTCCCTTTGCAGAACCGGTTTCATCATCGTCGCGCTTCTCGTGGATTTCCGATAGATCTTGAATACGATGTTCTCTTTCCTTGGAAGCGGATTTGCCTCGATCTCTATCACAAGATCTTCCGGTCTGTCGATCGTAAGGATCGCATCTTTCTGAGCAATTCTATCCTGATCGGAAAGCGCGACAAGAAATGTATCATTATAATAGAAACCTTTCTTAAAGGATGCCTTTATCGTGTGGTTGCCAGTTGACAGTGGTATTATATACTCCTTTTGCTTGTCGAACCTGAATTCGTTCTTGTCGATCGTAACTGTAAAATCTGTTGGAGTAACTATATTGAACTCTGCCCTTCTGAGCGTGTATTCCAGTATAGGATTGTTCCTTGTTTCATAGCTTATGATATCGTTGCGTTCATCGCGGCTTGTGGTCTTGTGATGCACAGGCTTATAGATGATCTGGCAATTTACCGTCTTCTCTTTCTTTCTTTCTGTGAACGGCACGGTGACGGCTGAAACAAGCTGCGTATAAGGAGCGGCCGGGATCATCGTGTCAAGTGCCAGATCCTCCCAGTTCTTGTCGATCTTGTAGAACGACAGCTCAATCCTTTTTCCTTTTTCCTTATCTTCTTTTATCTTGTATGTTCCCGAGATGATCACATCAATCTGGTCTTTTTCCAGGTACTCCTCGATCTCCTTGTTATATTCGCTGTATTCCCCCGGCAGATATGCGAACAAAGAAGATGAGACTCCTCTTCCTGCGGACTTAATCCTTTTCTTTTGAAAAAAGATTTTCTTCATTTCACTCTTGACCTTCTCTGAAAACTTCGTAACATTCCTGTTCTCATCGAAGATATCATAAATAAACACTCTGATTTCTTTATGGGGAGGATAGGGCTCCACTATCTTTGTCAATAAAGCAAATATGGGTGGCAACAGATTTGCGTCTTCATATTTCAATTTTTTTATCGTTGCATTATCAACTCCGATCTCCCGCTTCATCTCTATGATTTCGCATACGCTCGACATGTCATAGATATCAACTACGGCGCATTTTCCAATAGTGTCCATCATCTTGGGGTCTTTTTTGTCGTACAGTTTGAATATGTCCCCTTTTATTACACCGCTTTTCTTGCCGAGATTGGTTATCGCCTTGTCACCGAGAAGGATCTTGAACTTCCCGTCAAGGTTCCCTGTCACCTGCCCGATGGTAGTGTCGTTCGTATTAACGGGAAGGTTCTTCTCATCCGCTGCAATGCAGTTAACTGATATAAAAATCGATATGCATATGATGACTGCAGTAATCGTTTTCATTTAGCCCTCGTTCTTATAAAGGTTTTTAACTATTCTCGGCGTAATGAATATGAGAAGCTCTGTCTTAGAGTCCTGGGAGGTCTGTCTTTTAAAAAGCCACCCGAGGAGCGGAATATTCCTCAATCCCGGCAGCCCCTTCTCTGAATCACCTTCTGTACGCTCATATATACCGCCGATAACAGCCGTTTCCCCGTCTTTGACATAAAGGATCGTCGTCGCCTGTTTCTTATCGATCGTTGGCACACCTTCAGATGTCAGTGTAAAGTCTGCCTGGTCCTTCTTTGCAAGTACGTCAAGCCTTATGAAGCCGTCTTTTGTTACCGAAGGTGTGACCTCCAGCCCGAGAACTGCCTCTGCAAATTGTGTCTGCGTACCCGACTGGGAGTATGTCTTGTAAGGTATTGACTTGCCCTGCTGAATAATCGCCTTTTTATTGTCCGAAGTGACCACCTTTGGATTTGACAGTATTCTGCCCTTCCCTTCATTCTCAAGCGCCGACAGCTGTATGTCGATCAGGAAAGAATCATCCGCTCCGCCTATGAACATTCCGAAGATACCGCCCGCGTCTTTTGCGACAGCCGCTCCCAGGTTTACATTGTAGGGTACAATATAGCCACCGGTCCTGAAACCGTATTTATCCACAGGGGACACGAGTGTGCCTGACCCGCCCTCGGTGGCGCTTGTGTAACCGGTGCCTCCTGAAAGCATGACCTCTTTATTTCCAAGCTGTCCTGACGTCTGGTTGTAGCGGGTGCCCCATTGTATACCGATGTCCCGTGCGAACGATGAGTCAGCCTGGACGATCTTGCAGTCTATCTGTATCTGGGTCGGCTTCTTATCATGCTCGCGAATGATCTTTATCATGTTGGATACGTTCTCTTTCGTATCCCTTATTATGAGCGCGTTATTCCAGGAAACCTGGGTGATGGTCCCGAATTCTGAAACGAACCCTTTCTTTGATGCTCCCGGAGCTGTTGTTCCTTCACCGCCCTTGAGCATCTTTTCCATATCCACCGGGCTGACATAGCTCAGATAAACAGTTTCGGTAACAAACTCCTCACCAATTTTCTGTTTTTCGAGCCTTTCTTTTCTGAATGATTCCCTCTCTCCTATCTTCCTTTTGATCTCGTCATCAAATTCTTTTACGGTTACAACCCGGATAACATTGTCTGCCTCAACCTTCCTCAATCCCCCCGTTTCGACAACGAGGTCCAGGGCTTCATCCCAAAAGACATCTTCGAGCTTCATTGTTATCTTGCCCTTGACAGCGTCCGAAATAATTATGTTCTTTGAAGACACTTCGGCAAGTATCCGTATAACGTTCCTGACATCAGCATCCATGAAATCAAAGGAAACCTTCGTTGACGGGGTACTTTTTTTCGCTGACTGGCTGAAGCATAACAAGGGTATGATTAAAAGTAACAGAAAAAATAATAGCATTATTTTTCTACTCATAGTTCACCCTTCAGTTCTTGGGGATATCAACGGTAACCTTCTTTGTTTCCCCTTTTGATTTGTAACCCAACACAACATTGCTGGTCGTAACATCAATAACCCACATATTCTTGTTCAGGTGGTCACCCTTTTTGAAAAAGATGCCCTTGCCCTGTGTATCTTCCATCATTGCTATCATTCCTTTATCGCTTTTTATAACTCCGACAAGCCTCAGGGCCTCAAGCTCGTATCCTATCTTTTCCTGAGGTTCCTTCTTGTCTTTCGATGTCCTTACCGTCATCCCTCTGGATGTCTTTGCCTTCATAAGGAGGATCGGTTCAAAGGGATCTCTGGTCCCTTCGCTCGCATAAGAAAAATCTTCCACGTTATATTTCATCTCCGTCTTTTGTTCCTGAGGTTTTTGAACAGGCTGCGGCGCCCTGGTGCTCTGGGCTGATGCCCAGGACGCACAGAACAGAATGCAGGCGCAGAATATGGCGCTACTTTTTCTTAGATGCTGCATCATCTCCTGCCTTTTTTGCACCTTTTTTCGGTGCCGGTTCAGCTTTTTTCACCGGCTCCCGTAAATAAACATATGCGTTTGCCCCGCATGAACCCTCGAGGACCGCTTTATTCGGGGGACCTTTTGACTCTATTGAAAAATTGTTGATGCTTATGATCCTTTCCAGTTTCCTCACACCATCCAGAAAAGATGCCAGGTTACCGAACTTACCCTGGAACTTGATATCAAAGGGAAGTTCTGAATAAAAATCCCTGTTCTTTATTTGTTTCGGCTCAAACTGTTTTATCTTCAGCCTTGTCTCTTCGCTCACGCCCGTAACGCTTCTGAGCAGATTTGGCAGGTCCTTTGACTCAGGCAATTGGCGCATCACGTCCTGGAGCAGTTCCTGCATCTGCGCATATTCCTTTCGATGTTTGTCTATGTTCTTCTTAATGTCCTGCAGTTTCTTAAGCTCCGCCTGCAATTTCGCGTACTCCTGAACGAGCTTGCTTTTTGTCTCCAGCTGAGGGATCATAACGAAATAATACAGTGCTCCCAGAATGGCGAGCACGATGACAACCATGACAATGAGAATATACTTTTGCGGTATCTTCTCTATCTTTTTTCCAAGGGTCTTTGGTTCGAAGCCTACTCTCATAATGACATATTCCCCTGAACTATGAACTTCTTGATAACGAGGCCTTCTTCCGTCACATCCTGAATGCTCTTCAATTCAAGGTTCTTTATATATGGGAGCTTCGCGAGCATTTCCATGAAATCCGATATGGATTCGTTGACAAGCGATCTCCCTTCGATCTCGAATTTGTCTTCAGTCTTTTTGAATGTCTTCAGCCAGACCCCTTCCTTTATCGATGTGGACAGGTCAAAAAGCGACCGTGCAGCCAGGGCCCTTCCCGATTTGAGCTTATTGACAACCTTTATCCTGCGTTCGATCTCCGCTTTCGCCTGCTGGATCCTCTGATACTCCTGATAATACGGCTGCAGGCTTGCAAGCTCTGTCTTTGTATAGGCGATGTTCTTCCGGTAATCGCTTATATCCTTCCAGTTATAGAAGAAGATACTCCAGAAGAGTATGTTGCCGATAAAGAGGAGCAGGCAGAAGGTAACGAGGTTGACCTTCAACGCGCTCGTTTTTGTTTTCTTATATGGTAACAGGTTTACCTTTATCATATCACGCCATCAGATCCGTTATTCGAGTTGACAGATAGACCGGTACGACCATGAACTCCTTCATTTCATCGTACATGCCCGCCTGCCCACTGCCACCCTCGATCAAAAGAAAGGGATCGATCACTTCAACCGTTATGCCTGTTTCATCCACGATCTTTTCCTTGATCCCCGGTAAAAGTGAAGAGCCTCCCGTGACATATATCTTGCCGATGTTCTCCTTCGGCTTCGTCGCGAGATAGAACCTCACCGTCTTGTTTATTTCCGAAGAGATGTTGAAAATAAAGTCCTCAAAAAGATAGACGACATCGGAGTTGGCCGTCAGCTTCTTTTGCTCCGCGTCCTTGTATTTTACCTTGATTGATTTTTGTATCTGGCCCGTCAGGTATTTCCCACCCATGAGGATCTCACGGGTGAATTCTATGTTCTCACCGTTCAGAATGGCTATGTTTGTCACCGATGCGCCGATGTCCACTATCAGCACAGAGTTCTCTTTCGGCGCATAGACCTGTTCGACCACATTTGAGATGCCGAACATGTCCACATCCAGTATCTGCAAACTAAGGCCGGCCATATTGAACGTTGCTATATACGCGTCAACGATTTCTTTTTTAACTGCGACTATCTTAACGTTCATCATGTTCTGTTTTTCCGGATCGACACCCTGTACATAATAGCTGTAATAAATGTCCTTGATCGGAAATGGTATGGCGTTCTCGACCTCAACGCTTATCATGTTTTCCAGCGCGTCATCATCCATAAAAGGGACGCCGATCTTCTTGGAGATCACCGAGTAGCTTGAAAGGGCGCAGGCCGCGTTCCTAGTCTTGATATTGTTCTCATTGAAGATGTCCCGCAGCTCTTGCGAAAGGAAATCTATGTCGACGATATGGCCGTCGCTTATAAGCTCCTGTTCATAGGTTTTTTTGATAACATTCTGTATTGAAAAGGATCCTTTCAGATTCTTCAGTATGCATAATTTAATAGAGGTTGTACCGATGTCGACGCCGACCAGGTCCGTTATCTGCTTTACGACAAAGCTGCTGAACATCCCGGACTGTTTGAGAGACTCGAACATGTTCTTCTTTGCTTTTATCTTCGCCGGCTTCTCCGCCTCGGATTTCTGAATATCATCATGCCTGAATTCGGGCAGGCCCTCTTCCTTTTCAACTTCTTCCGGCAGGGGCTCTTCTACAGCCCTTTGCATCCCGGCATCCGGTTCGACATACCCGTATCCTGCGGAAGGAGTCGTGTCTTCCGCCTGCTGTTCGAAGATGGGTTCGCGGATGATGGTCATTTCGCCTTCGGGCGTCGAGCTGTCAAAGGCGAGTATTAATATCGGTATCCCGAAAAGAAGTATCGTTATGCCGTAGAGCCAGTAGCTCTTGCCCAGCTTTTCTGCGATGCTTCCCCATATACTCACCGTTGAATAAATATTTACGATGGGTATCATCAATCCCAGCACGTTCCACGCGGACACCCCGCCGCACCTGCAAAGAAGGACTATATTGTAAAAAGGGATCAGATATTCCCAGAATGCGCCTATTCCGAACTTGCTGCCTATACGGTACGCCACATAAGCGCCAAAAAGATACATCACTATGTACACTAAAATAATTACAAGTCCAAAGATCTCGAATGGATTTGTCATATTTTCGTTACGTACGATCCGGAAATACCGGCCGCCCGCTCAAACCCCCGCTTGACACAATAGACATTATGTTCTGCCTTAAACAATTATACTCACCGCGACCCTTACCGGGCTTGCCGTTGCCAAATAACGGCAATATGTTCGATGCGTTATAAGCATATAAGGGAAAGAGATTTATCCTTTTTGTGCCTATCATGTTGAAAAATTTAACAGAAGCACTTTTTTTTGTCAACATATTTTTTCAGGTTAGCTCACATTTTCATGCTGTTTACTCAAGTATTCGTTTCATCTTATTGATATTATTAACTAATACACACCTTTCATTCAATTGCCAATATGTGCTGCAAGATCGTTTATTTCAATAAATTCAAAGCATCCTCCTGCGTATAAGAGAAATCGCTTGAATATTATTTTTTATTTTCTGCAGGTTTCTTTTCTTCGGTTGGTTTGGGGAGGTCGATCTTGAACGGGTGCATTGCCACTCCGCCTTTATTATCGGAGATCTTTACCTTGACGTTGTGCTGTCCGTAATCATTCTCTGTGAGCTGCCAGTTTATCGTCCCGGTCTTAGGGTCTATCGACATACCCTGCGGCGCCTCGGTCAGTTCATATGTCAGGGTATCACCATCAGGATCGGTGCACTTGACCTGATAGGAAAATGATTTTCCGTCATATTTGAACTGCTTGTCTTCTGAAACATGCGGCGGGGTATTTTGAATCGAAAACTCAAGGACCCTCGCCTGTAATGCTTTTTCGCCTTCAAACGGCGTGACCTTCACCGCCACTTTGTCACCCCGCTTGAATCCGCTCAGGCTGTCGCTTCCATCACCTGCCGGCTGGCCGTTTATTGACCAGTCATATCGATAGATCATCTCAACGCCGTCCCTTCCGGGCGGTTTTTCGACAATGACCTTTACAATGTCTTTATTATTGACCGATTCGAGTTTCAATTTTGCCTTTGATAAGACCGCCTGGACCTCCTGAGGCAATCCTGTCCCCTGCAGTGCGCTTCCTGTTTGCCCCGGGATATTTTTAGGCACACCGGCAACATCTGTTTCCGATGATCTTCCTCTCAGCACAAAATAGAGAACGATAACTACGATAACAATGACGATTATGATCGAGGCAAAAACGACTTTATCCTTTATGCGCTGCTTCTTCAGGGCTTCTTTTTGAGCCTGGGCCTTTTTCGATAGCGGCTTAGCAGGCTTAGTAGGCATAGAGGACTTCAATATTGGCGCGCTCCGTTGTGCTGTTTTGCGGTCTCGCATCGGTCATGAGCGTATAGAGGAAAGGGAAATGCTGTACGCTTATCATGCCTGAGGCGTTGTCAACGGTGCCCGAGGCCAATTCGAGGACTGTTCCGCTCTTGTCGGAGTTTCCCGGTACTGTATCTATTATCTTCATGCTGACAACAAAGGGTCTGCTGGAGCCGCCAACCCCTTTCAGATTGAAAACGATATCGCTGTTTACCGTGGGGTCGGGGTTGCTGTCGCAGATACCCCCCGGCCAGCTTCCCGTAAGGCTTGTCAGTTTTGTTCTAAAACATACATCCCTTGCGGAGTTTGCAGTGACGGACGGGACTATGTCCGGCAATATGGCAAGACCGCTGACAACGCCTGACAATGTGCTCCCGGTGATCACCCTCGGCAATATGTCTTTTGTCATGACTTCTATGGCGCCAATTGACGCCTCTTTTGAACTTTGATATTTTCTCTGCATCCCTGATATTTCGGTACTTGACATTGTATAATACATGATCGCCGCGAATATACCGGCCGCAATGGAAACTACGATCAGGACCGAAACGAGGGCCACGCCTTTGTTCTTTTCGTTATAATGAGACATTTTTTTCATCCTCATTCTTAATAAAAACTCTTTGGTTTTACAATAAGCGTATATATTTTCCAGCGGTAGTGGTTCCAATCGGCACCGCCGAACCCGGTAAGGTTCACTGACGTGCCAAGCGCTACGGTTGGACCGATCGTAACCGGGTTTGCCCCTCCATACGTGAACGTCCTGTCCATTGTACCCTCATGCGCGAGAATATAAACATGCACTTCCTTGACCTGTTCCTTGACCGAAAGCGCGTCGAGGCTCGTTATGCTGTTTGCGCTGCTGTCGGGTATCCCGTCACCATTCGTGTCAAGCCTGAACACGACCTGCATGTTTGCAACGCACTCGATCAGGGGAAACTCTGTGAGCGTCCCGCCGCCTCCGCCTGTGTGGTCTACCGTGGCCTTTATAAATGTGCCGGTCCCTGCCGCGCAGCTCGGGTTCGCCAGATTTTGCCTCACATAATAATCCGCCCTGTTAAAGGGCATGGCAGGCATCGTGTTCTGCTCAACGCCGAAAGCAAGGAATCTCTCACCTGAGCCGGTCGGCACAAAAGCAGGCGACAATGCCGCGGTAGTGTACTGAAGGGCGTAGGCACCCGATGAAGAATCGACGATCAGTTTAGACCTGCCGCCAAGGCTTGAACGGGGTTTGACGACTATCATATAATCCGTACCGGTCACCATGTCCTGGCCGAGATCATTCCAGACATGGACTGTCGAACCGTTTATATGGGTCCACTTTCCCGCCGCACTGTTCATACCCACGGCGGGGGACCTTATAACCAGGTAATCCGAATTGGCCAGATACGTGGCAAAGGCGCTGACATCGTTGCTGTGGACCAGGGCCCTGGGAATATTAGGCGCATCATTGTACTGCTGCGCGGGATTGCCCGCTGCCTCTGCATAACTTCCCGGCGTGGACTGGAACTCGTCGGCGAGTCCGAAACCTGCATTTGCAAGATCACTCCTTAATATCTCAAGGCCAAGGGCGGTCTCGAACTGCGATGATACCAGCGACGCCTGCTGCCTTTGTCCCCATATCATGCTCTGCAGCAACTGGCTGTTCATCGCCATGATGATGCCCATGATCGTTATGGAGATGATTATCTCCAGTAAACTGAATCCCTTCTCTTTGCCGTGCTTTCGCATATAAGCTTCAACCTCACGCTTCTGTACTGATGATAGTCGCCGCGTCGTGCCGGTGGTTCAAACCCCTGTGGGTCCAGGTCACGTTCACCTGGATCGCGACACTGCTTGTTGAAACGTTCTGCCTTACCCAGTTCACATTATAAGTGATATCAAAATTCCGGATCTTTCTCTGCTCCGTGGAATTGATCACCACGGTCCCCGACTGCACTTCATCGAAACGGGAATTGCGAAGTGTTTCAAGTGTTGACTCGGATATGCGCATCGCCTCGTTTCGAATGGAGTTGTCAATATTGATCCGTATATAGTTTCCCAATCCATCGAGTATTGCCATCATACCGATGGAAAGCACCAGCATCGAGACCAGAAGCTCGATGAGGGTAAATCCTTTTTTGTTAGTTGCAAGACGCCACATTACACCCTCCTGCTCCTCCCGTGAATTTGCCCATCCTGATCCTGGTCGGTGCCACCACGATGCAATTCGTCAGCTCCCCCAGGTTGGGCGCCGGTATGCAGATAGCTCCCTGCTGCGTTGCGATGCCCCGGGCATCATAAACGACCCTGTTATTCGTAAAGGTCTGCTCCATCGTCTCGTTCTGGGGTGTCGAATCGCTCGCAGAAAATATGATATCCGCCGCTCTCGCCAGCCGTAGAGTATCAGGCGGGGTCGCACCGGGAGAACCGTCACCGTTGGTATCTTCTATCACCTGGTACTGGTTCGGCGGGGTGAAGACCATGAAATGGGTCCTGTTGTTGTTCATCGCCATTATCCGCATGTTCATGATATCGGAATAGAGCTTCCTGGTCTGGTTCTGGATCTTGTTCTTCCTCACCAGGCCTGACATGCTCGGGGCCGCTATGGCAGCCACTATGCCGATAATGGCCATCACTATAAGGAGTTCGACTAATGTAAAACCTTTTATATTTTTCATTTTTCCTTCATATGCAATATCTTTCTCATCGGCCTTGGAGGTGCAATGACGGAAAGACCGTCCGGAGGGACTATGCCCGGTGCCAGTGCGGCGCCTTTACCTCCGCCCAGGGTCAACTTTGATGTCCCGTCGTCATTCAGCAGGGACGGGTTCGCGATCATACCGGTTGAGAGCTGTGTCAGGATACGCGCGGACAACGCCGAGGTCGGCGGAGCGCCGCCGTTTGCATACCATACGGCCCATATATAGGAGTAACCGCCGAAGGAACAGACATCCGTTGAGGGTGAGCTTGTCATGAAGTAAACAAGACCGTTGAACGATGCCGTCGGCTGTGATAATACCCTGTGGGCCTTATAACCTGTTTCGGGAGCGGGAAAATTGATGTACCAGCCCAGCTTGGTGGAGCCCAGGGCGGACGATGAACCGGTCTGGTCCTGGAGGTCTCCGATCAGGACCTGGGTGGTACACGCCGTATCGAGGGCATTCGACGAGGAATAGCACGGTTCCCTGACCCCGTAAAAGGCTTGCTGAGTATCAGGATCGTCAAGGGTCAGACCGCTGTCCCTGCGGTAAAAGAACCTGCCCGTGCCGAAATAGAGCCACAAATTGCCGTTCTTCCTGTCCTGCAGCTTTGATATACCTGCCGTGACAGGGCCGATGTTGTCTATCACATTGCTGACGATCCAGTTGTTGGGGTTCGTATCGTTCTTGGTCATAACACGGATGACCCCGCCCTTCGTCCAGGTCGTACCGTCCTTTTTTGTGTATCCCAGGTACAAAATATCGTCGCTGTAAGGAGTTGCCCCTGATTTGGTCTGGTCGCCCTTGTCGATATCGATGGTGGCCTGGCTGAGCGATCCGCCGAAGGCGTTGGCGACTCCCGTGTCAATGGAATATACCGTCGAATCCGGTCCGGTCATCAGGTCGAGAACAAAGAGCTTCAGGTTCTGGTCGGAGGACCCCATGAACTGGTTGTCTGTGGTGTTTATGGGACCGGTGGGACCGCTCGCGAATACCGCGAACCACTTCCCGTTCTTCGCGGGGTCGCCGATCCGGATGATCGCCGGGCCTGTCGTTGAAAACCCAAGGTCACTGCGGGAAAATTCCCAGAGTAGTTTCGGGTTCACGGGGTCGGTGATGTCAAAGGCAAAATACGAAGAGTAGCCAGCGCCGGTGATCGGCGTCTTCACACAGTCCGTGCAGGTGCTTGCATTGTCCCTGCACGCCCCTCCAAAACCCATGCCGCCTACCACAATGGTCCTCCAGCTCCCCCTGGTCTTTGTGTAGTTGGGGTCCTGCACCAGAGAGCCGCCCGCGTTCATACTTGCATCAAATATGGTGACAGGCTGGTTTACGAGGTACATATGGCAGTAGTTTGAGCTTGTGAGATACTTGAGGTACGGCAGTGCCCCCTTTGGCACAAAGGCCCATCTCTCGGTGCCGAGAGGCGTGTCCACCGTTTCCAGTTTCGCTGCCTGGCCTGACGACAATCCGCTGAAGATCAGTTTGCCCAGTTCAAAGGCGTGGAGCATACCGTCGTTTGCGCCCACAAAGACCATGCCGCGCTGCTTGTAACTGCCCGTCGGGTTCCCCGAGGCGTCAACATCGTTGACAAACTGGTAATATGTCCTGTCGTTGTAACCGTCAGGCTGATATTTGTGGTAAGAATTGAGGGGGAATGACCCTTTGAGACGGGGCGTGGATGAAACGATATCGCCAAGCTTCCACACCCGCGTGTCCGTTGTGCCCTGATAGGTTGTCTTCACCGTCCTGTTCCGGTAGCCCGCTATGTCATAGCCATGGAGATAATTCACAATATTCTGTGCCTCAGCGGCATCCGCTGCCTGAAGATAGGTCTGAAGCGTCGCGTTCGATGACGCCTCGGCGGCCGAGAAATTAATGAGGGTCTTTCCATCAACCGTCGTGTAGATTGTCCGCGGCGATGCAGTGATGTCCCTCGCCCAGAGCATGATACCCGCTTCCCAGAGGTTCTTCACTTCGTCGACATCGACGGGGGACGGGGTATCCTCGGCGCCCGCCAAACCGTACGCGTCAGGCTGGTACCTGTGAACCATCGTCTTGCCGAGGCCGACATCGAACTCAAAGCCCAGGATATCATCGCTGTAAATATCGAGGGTCTTGTTCGCGGCCGTGTCCTCGCGGATCGTACTGCTGGCTATCTGGGGATCGATATAGTACCACAGGTTCTGCATCTCCCCCGTCCAGTCGATCTCGGCATTATCGAACTTGCGTTTCGGGAAGAACAAGGCCTGAAGGATATTGGCGCCGCTGCCTTCCGCAGAGGCAAGGACTGAAGCCGCCGTACCTGATGAAGACTTGCGGAGCATGTCGTTCAAGGCGTTGGAAATACTCGTTATGATCGTGTCGCCTTCGTCGGCTTCGTAGAAATTATATGGCAGTCCCGTCTTGTTCTTGTCCCATTCGCGGCAGCCCTCGTTCCAGGTACCGGCAGGATCGCAATCGGAACGGGGGTAAACCACGTTCCTGCTGTCCGACGGCACGCCTGTAAAACTATAGGGGATCTTGTCGGTGCTGGAAAAATCGAAACCGCCGAATATGGCCGTCGTGATCATGGCGCGCCTGCCCTGGAGCTTTGCCGTGGCGTCCTGATCACCAAAAGCATAAACGGCATATACGTTGGCATTCTGGGTTCCCGTAAGGTCTGACCGCAGGTCGTTGGTGTGGATCTCGTTGGCGGTCTGCGCCGGGTCATTGCCCGAGTTCCACTGACCATCGGAAAATATGAGAACAAAGGCCCTTCTGCAGGGCACTGCGACATTGGACCCGCTCACCTTGTCATAAAAAGGGTCCTTATCCCCGTCTGCCTTGGAGATATAGGTGCTGTTGTTGGCATCAACGGTATAATAGGTGCTCTGACGGTAAAAGTTATTGGCGCTGCGGATGGCCTGGCCTGTCGGTGTGCCATTGATGGCAACCCTGGTGTTGACCATGGTTTTCAGAACAGCAAGGGAATCGAGCTTGCCGGAGTAGATCTTTCCGTCCAGACCGCCGTTATCGTTAAAGTCCATGAATGTGAAGATGACCTTATTGTAGAAATCATCGATAATGCCCCTGATGGTTGATGAATCCTCCACTTTTACCCTGATGTTGTAGTTGGTAAAAGTGCCGAGCGGGCATGCCGCGTTGGACTGTGTGAGCCGCCTGTTGTACAGATAGGTGTCGTTGGATATCTTAAATGTGCAGTTCGTGGTAGTATCGACAAAGGTGTCCTGATAGCTGCCGCCGGTATTATAGAACTCGTTGCCTTCGCTCTGCAGGGTGTCCGTCTGGCTGGAGTTTACTCTGCCGCCGGTGAGGGCCTTGCGTACAACGTCCATCCTTGTCGTCCCTATCCAGTTGAGAAAGTTCCCGGAGATCGCGGTGGCCGTGCCTATCATGTCGGTGCAGGTCCCTGCGGAATTGACCTCGAAACGGGCGTTCGTGGTGCTGTACTGATAACATTTGGTCGAATCGAAGTAGCCGTAATATGTCTTCGCTGTGTTGTATTTCTGGTTGGCATAGTCCGAGTGAGTTGTCTTGGGGACACCGCACCGGGCGCTGTAGTTGGGTGATGAACGGTATGCGTAAAGGTCGCAGGCCATGTAAGCCGAGAACTGCATACTGCCCGATGCGTCCATTACGACCATGACACTCGGTTTCACGGCGTTCGTCGCGAAGATGGGGAACACGCAGTAATCGGTGTTTGTCATGGTTGCAGCGTTTGAAAAGGAGGCGCTCCCCAGCGCGATCAAACAGGCAATTATTAAAAAGACCTTTCTCATGTATCATCTCCCCCTATCTATGCAAAAGGAATTCATTGAAGGCACGGATCACGCCCGGGCCCAAAAAAAGATACAGCACCGCGCAGAGCGACAGGAAGGGTCCGAAGGGTATGGCGTATTTCGTGCCCTCCTCCCTGCCTTTCATGAACATGAGCGGGATACCCACGAGTGTTCCAACAAGAGAGCCGCCTATGAGCGAGAAAATGACCCCCTTGAGACCGCTGAAGGAGCCTATCATGGCAAGGAGCTTTATGTCGCCTCCGCCCATGCCTTCCCGCTTCGTGATCAACTGGTATCCGTAGGCAATGACGAAAAGTACGCCCCCTCCGATGAGAACCCCGTACACCGCGTCCATGACCCTGAAACCGGGCCTCATAAAAGATATGATCAATCCCGCGGCCATCCCGCCGATGCTCAGGATATCGGGGATGATCTGAAAGTCATAATCTATAAAGGATACGACGATCAGAATGGAAACGAAGAATACCTGAATTAAAAATTCGTATGTTAATCCCCACCTGCGGTAGATCATCATGAAAATAACGGCGGTGATCAATTCCACAAGGAAGTACCGGAAAGAGATCCTTGTCCCGCAGTCCCTGCATTTCCCCTTGAGCAGGATATAGCTCACAAGCGGTATATTGTCGTAGAATCTTACAGGTTTTTCACACCCGGGGCATGATGAAGGAGGGTGTATAATGGATTTTTTCCTTGGTATGCGGTATATGCAGACATTAAGGAAGCTGCCGATGGCCGCGCCGAAGATGAAAGCAACTATGGAATATATGGTATGCATCGTTCTTCAGACTCACTTTACGTTTGCCAGCGTTCCGTTCTGGTCGATGGTCCAGCGGTCATCATAGACCTTGTCATTATTGAGATCGCCGTTCGCCTCCGCCACAAACCCCTTTGAATCGGCATGACGTATGCTGAAATGATACTTCCTGGTCCTGTTCTTCCACTGCGCGAGCTTTGTGACATCGTCAGTGTATGTTCCATGGAGGGACCGGTAGGCCCTCTCAGATTCAAAAATACACTGCAGCTGGCTCCTCACGCTCACCTGTTCCTTTTTCTTCACTCTCATTGCATGCATGGGAAAGGCTATCGCCAGTACCACGCATATCACAACCACGCCTACCAGCAGTTCAATTATTGTGAAACCTTTTGTTTTCATGACTGTTTTATAAGATAGGGGGCTTTGCGGGCCCCCTATCCTCCGATCGTTAGCCTTTACTTATTTAGGCTGGTATTTAGCCATTGTACCTGTGGAAGTCCAGGTCCAGGTCTGGTAGTTGTCGGTGGCCGGTCCGGCGCATGCAAGAGTAAGCGTATCTCCTGCAGTTATTCCGTTGATGGCGGCGTTCATCGTCCAGATGATCGTGGCGGTACCTGCTGAATTGTCAAGGCCAGTAACTGAGATCGTACCATACTTGTTCGGTACGGTGATACCGAGGGTCGCCGCCACGGCATCCCTGTCTGCCATATCGGCGACTGCCCCTGCGGGTGAATGCTCGGCTGCCCACGCGATGATACCTGTCTTAACTGCGCCCATTGAGTTGACAATTTCCGTGACTCTTGTCTTCCTCGTGTAATCCATATAGGCCGGAAGGGCTATGGCCGCGAGGATGCCGATGATCGCGATAACGATCAAGAGCTCGATCAACGTAAAACCTTTGGTGTTCCTGTGAAGCTTCAACATACTACACCTCCTGAAATTATGTAAGTTAGTAATACCATTATCGCTATTTTAGCACAATAATTTACATTGTAAATGATTTTTGTCACACTTTTGAGAAATGACAACCGTTGTTGCCTGCCACCCTTACGGTATCAAAAAGCTTTTTGTTCCGCCATGTTGCGGATGCCTGGCAATGAGGGGCCTCTTTCGCTTTTTGTCGATCCATTTAAAATAAACCATTTCGCAGGCATGCGGCCCTGTGCTTCTCTTCACCTGCCAGAACGGGTGCCTGTTCGCCGCAGCGGGCGGTTTTTTCCTTGCATTTATTATAATAGGGGCACAGGGCGGCGTTTTCGCCGTCGGCCGGGTCTGTTTCGAGAAAAAATTCTCCCCTCGAGGCGCTAAGGAGCATCCTCGTGTAAGGGTGAAGGGGGTTGAAAAAGACCTCGTCGCGCTCGCCTGCCTCGACCACCTTCCCCCTGTAAAGGACAAGGATGTGGTCCGAGAGGAAGCGGACGACGTTCAGGTCGTGGGAGACGAAGATCATGGAGATACCCGATTGTTCGCGTATATCGAGGAAAAGATTGACGATCTGGGCCTGTATGGAGACATCGAGGGACGATACGGGCTCGTCGGCGATAATGAGCGCCGGATCCGTCGCGAGGGCCCGGCCGATGGCGACCCTCTGCCTCTGGCCGCCGCTCATCTCATGGGGGTATTTTCCGAGGAAATCCTCATCGAGACCGACGCTCCTTAAGATCTCCATGACCTTCTCCCTCGCGTCCCTCTTTTTCGCTATTCCGTGGTACACGACCGGTTCGGCAATGATGTCGAGCACTTTCATCCTCGGGTTCAGGGACGAATAGGGGTCCTGGAAGATTATCTGCATCTGCCGGCGCAAATCCCTTATGCCCTCCCTTCCGGCCTTGAGCAGGTCGGTGCCGCAGAAAACCACCCCGCCGCTGTCGGGCCTCTCGAGCAGGAGGACGCACCGCGCCAAGGTGCTCTTGCCCGAGCCGCTCTCCCCCACGATACCGAGGGTCTTGCCTGCCTCAAGCTCAAAAGTAACGCCGTCAACGGCCCTTATGGTCTCTTTTTCAACGGAAAATACCGACCTTCTGATCTCGTAGTACTTTTTCAGTTCTGATACAGATAACAGCGGACCCATTGATCCTTTTCCACCTCTTTCATGACGGGCTCTTTGACCCTGCACATATCCATTATATAAGGGCACCTTGGATGAAAGGTGCAGCCCGTTGGCAGTTCCGAAAGTCTTGGAACACTGCCCGGTATGGCCGTGAGCCGCCTGGCACTGCCCGAAAACCCCCCTATCGATCCCAGAAGCCCCCTGCCGTAAGGGTGGAGGGGCTGTTTGAAAAAATTTTCGACCCTGCTGAGCTCAAGCATCCTCCCCGCGTACATCAGGCCGATCGAATGGCCCAGCGACCTGACGATATTGAGGTCGTGGGTTATGAATATCATCGACATATCCAGGGTGTCCACGAGCCCTTCAAGAAGGCCCAGTATCTGTGACTGCGTGGCCACGTCGAGGGCCGTCGTCGGTTCATCGGCGATGACAAGGGAAGGGCCGCAGGCGATCGCCATGGCCATGAGCACCCTCTGGCGCTGACCGCCGGAGAGCTGATGGGGATACTGGATGAGGCGCTTTTCAGGATCATCGAACCCCACCTTGTTTAAAAGCTCCATAACCCTTTGCCTGATCCCGTTCCCGCCGGACGCCCGGTGTATCTCCAGCGTCTCGGATATCTGTTCACCGATCCTCAGGACAGGGTTCAGGGCCGTCATGGGTTCCTGAAAGACCATCCCGATGCGGCTGCCGCGGACCTCTTCCATCTGTTTCTCATTAAGACCGAGCAGGTCCCTGCCTTCAAAGACGATCCTGCCTCCCGTTATCCTTCCCGGCTGGTGGACCAGTCTCATGATCGAATGGGCGGTGACCGTCTTGCCTGAACCGCTCTCCCCGACGAGACCGAAGATCTCGCCCCTGCCAACCGTGAATGCCACATCATTGACGGCGTGCACGGTCCCTTCGCCGGTAAAGAACGAGGTCGTAAGACCGGTTACCTCGAGGAGCGTTTTATCGTTTGTAATGACCATGGATGTTCGGCTTGTACCTGCAAGAAAATTTTTTTGATTATTTGAACCTTATGCATTATACTAAACCATTATAAAATGGCAAGCCTTTTATGTATGAGCTCATTTCAGACGGCACATACATATTTTTGTATATGGTACTTAAGAAGGGAAAAGGGAAACTGTCAGGCGAGCCAGAAAGATATCATCGGGTCTCCCACCCTTAATAAAAGACCGGTCACCCGTTTTCGCGAAATACACTGAAGAACGAATATGAAGGACGAGGCCATTTCATACAGGGAGCACCATAAAAACATCTATATCTATTATCCAATGAGGTGAATCATGCCACAAAAAGAGCCGACTGATTTCAGGGAAGGACTGACCTTTGACGATGTTTTGCTCGTTCCGGCCCTGAGCGGTATAATGCCCGCCGACGTGGACGTCTCGACCTGCCTCACGGCGTCGATCAAGCTCAACATCCCAATATTGAGCGCGGCCATGGACACGGTCACTGAATCAAAGACCGCCATATGCCTCGCACAGGAAGGGGGTATCGGCATCATCCACCGCAACATGACCGTACCAGAGCAGGCCCACGAGGTTGAAAAGGTCAAGAAATCTGAAAGCGGCATGATAGTGGACCCCATCACCATCTCGCCCGAGTACAGGATCAAGGACGTACTTGATCTCATGTCCAGATACCGCATCTCCGGCATACCCGTTACCAAGGGGACCAGGCTCGTCGGCATCATCACCAACAGGGACCTGCGCTTTGAGACCAACCTGGACAGGAAGGTCCAGAATGTCATGACCAAGGACAACCTTGTCACCGTCAAGGAAGGCATCGGGCTGGAAGAGTCGAAGAAGATCCTCCACAAACACAAGATAGAAAAACTCCTCGTCGTCGACAAGGGGTTCAACCTGAAAGGCCTTATCACCATCAAGGATATCGAAAAAATGCGCAAGTACCCCAATTCCTGCAAGGACCAGCTGGGAAGGCTTCGCGTCGGCGCCGCCGTCGGTGTCGGCCCCGACAGGGACGAGCGCGTGGAGGCCCTCATCAGGGCCGGGTGCGACGTCATTATCGTCGACACGGCACACGGCCACTCCAGAAATGTCCTGGAGTCCATAAAGACCATAAAAAAGAACTTCCCCGACGTCCAGCTCATCGCCGGCAACATTGCCACATCGGAAGGTTGCGAGGCCCTCATCAAGGCAGGGTGCGATGCCGTCAAGATCGGGGTCGGCCCCGGCTCCATCTGCACGACAAGGATAGTGGCAGGCATCGGCGTCCCCCAGATCACGGCCATCATAGACGCGGCTACCGTCGCGAAGCGATACAATATACCCATCATCGCCGACGGGGGCATCAAGTTCTCCGGTGATATAACCAAGGCGCTGGCCGCCGGCGCCCAGACGGTAATGATCGGGAACCTCTTCGCCGGGACTGACGAAACACCCGGGGAAACAGTGCTCTACCAGGGCAGGACCTACAAGGTCTACCGCGGGATGGGTTCCATGGAGGCAATGCGGGAAGGAAAGACCCGTGACCGTTATTGCATCCCCGAAGACGAAATAGAGTCCAAGATCGTCCCTGAGGGCATCGAAGGCAGGGTACCCTACCGCGGGTCCCTCTCCATATCCATCAATCAGCTGGTCGGAGGCCTCAAGGCCGGCATGGGATACACCGGCACCAGGACCATCGAGGAGCTTCAGGCGAAACGCAGGTTCATCCGCATAACATCCGCCGCGCTGCGGGAAAGCCATGTTCACGACGTCATTATCACAAAGGAAGCGCCAAATTACAGGATCGAGTAAGGACATGGAAAGCCATTTCAGCGACTATCACAAGGAGCTTGTCCTCATCCTCGATTTCGGCTCCCAGTACACCCAGCTCATAGCCCGCAAGGTGCGCGAGCTTGGCGTCTACTGCGAGATCTACCCGCACGATCTTGACCTTAAAACGGTCAGGTCCATGAAGCCCCGGGGGATCATCCTTTCCGGGGGGCCAAGCAGCATCAACCAGGAGAACGCCCCCCTGTGCGACAGGGCGGTCTTCGACCTCGGCGCCCCCGTGCTCGGCATCTGTTACGGTCTGCAGCTCACGGCCCACCTGTTTCACGGCAGGGTAGAGAAATCACCCAAGCGCGAATACGGAAAGGCCCATATCTATATCGAAAAGAAGGACAGGTTCCTGGAAGGCGTCAGGGACGGCGACATCGTCTGGATGAGCCACCAGGACAAGGTCCTCGCCATGCCGGAAGGCTTCATCACCCTTGCCCGGTCGGACAACTCCCCCCATGCGGCCATCCGCAATGAAAAAGGCACCATCTACGGCGTGCAGTTCCATCCCGAGGTCCATCACACCCCCAAGGGCAAGCGCATCCTCAAGAACTTCCTCTTCGGGATATGTAAATTAAAGGGCCTCTTTTCGCCGCGCTCCTTTGTCGAGATCGCCACCCAGAGGATCCGCGAGGAAGTGGGGAAAGAAAAGGTCGTCTGCGCCCTGAGCGGGGGCGTCGATTCAACGGTCGTGGCCGCCCTCATCCACCGGGCCATCGGCAAGAATCTGCGCTGCGTCTTCGTCAACAACGGGGTATTGCGTAAGAACGAGGCGGAAGAGGTCATCTCGGCATACAAGAACGCGCTCCATCTCAACCTGAAATACGTAAACGCCGAAGACACCTTCCTCAAGGCCCTCAAGGGCGTGAAAGACCCGGAGCGCAAGCGCAAGATCATCGGCAGGCTCTTCATCAAAATATTCGAGGAAGAGGCCGGCAACATCGGCAATGTCCGCTATCTTGCCCAGGGAACGCTCTACCCTGATGTCATTGAAAGCGTTTCTTCCAAGGGTCCGTCGGCAACCATCAAAAGCCACCACAACGTGGGCGGTCTGCCTAAAAGGATGAAGATGGCCCTCATCGAACCGCTGCGGGAGCTCTTCAAGGACGAGGTGCGGATCGTGGGCCGCGAACTGGGCGTTCCCGAGAACATTGTAAGCCGGCAGCCGTTCCCCGGCCCGGGCCTTGCCATCAGGATCATCGGCGACATAACGAAAGAAAGGCTCGATGTGCTTAAGGAAGCTGACAGCATCATACGCGAGGAGGTCGAACACAACCCGGCCTTCAAGCACATCTGGCAGTCCTTTGCCATATTGATACCGGTAAAGACGGTGGGCGTCATGGGCGACGAGCGCACCTACGCGAATGTCATCGCCCTGCGCGTCGTGGAGAGCGAGGACGCCATGACCGCTGACTGGGCGCGCCTGCCGCACGCAACACTCGACGCTGTCGCCCGGAGGATCATAAACGAGGTGCCGGGCGTCAACAGGGTTGTCTACGATATCTCCTCAAAACCGCCAAGCACGATAGAATGGGAATAGCCTGTGAATGATTTCGTCCATCTCCACCTTCATACCCAGTACAGCCTCCTTGACGGGGCGATCCGCTTCGACCGCCTTTTCAACGCCGCAAAGGCCTACGGCATGCCGGCCTGCGCCATCACCGACCACGGCAACATGTTCGGAGCCGTCGAGTTCTACCTCGAAGCCAAAAAACAGGGGCTCAAACCCCTTATAGGCTGCGAGGCGTACATCACGCCGAGATCGCGCCACGACCAGAAGAAGGTCAAGGGTGAGGACAACGCCTATCACGTGGTTCTTCTTGCCATGAACAATATCGGCTACCATAATCTCCTCAAGCTCATCAGCCTTGCCCATCTTGAAGGGTTCTATTATGTGCCGCGCATCGACCGCGAGATACTCACGCAGTATCACGAAGGGCTCATCTGCCTCACCGCCTGCATTAAGGGGGAGATACCCAATTCCATCCTCAAGGGCACAGACGAGATGGTCCGTCAGAATGTCGATTACTACCTTTCCCTTTTCGGAGACAGGCTCTTTTTCGAGCTTCAGGACAACGGCCTTAACGAACAGAGAATAGTGAACGAGCGGCTCATAGAGCTTTCATCCCATTACGGCGTGCCGATCGTGGCGACAAACGACTGCCACTACCTGCGCCGTGAAGAGGCCAAGGCGCATGAGCTTTTGCTTTGCATCCAGACCGGGAAAACGATGAACGACAAGGACCGTCTCAGTTTTTCCAGCGACCAGTTCTACTTCAAATCCCCCGAGGAGATCGCCGTCGCCTTCTCCCGCTACCCCGAAGCGCTCAAAAATACGTTGAGGATTACCGAGATGTGCAACGTCGCCATCGAGGTCGCAGACGAAAGCGGGTACCATTTCCCCGACTTCCACGTCCCCGACGGCATGGACCTCAACGATTATTTCGAAGACCTCTCGAAACAAGGATTCGACAAGAGGATGCCCGAGGTGCGCGGCGCCTACGATTCCTTCAGTGAGGGCCTCTACGACAGATATCGCGAGCGCTTCGCCTACGAGCTTGGCGTCATCAGGAAGACCGGCTTTTCGGGATACTTCCTCATAGTCGCCGATTTCATCAACTACGCCAAGACGCATGACATCCCCGTGGGGCCCGGCAGGGGTTCCGCCGCCGGGAGCCTCATCGCCTACTGCCTGGGCATCACCGACATCGACCCCATCAAATACGACCTCATCTTCGAACGCTTCCTTAACCCCGAGCGCATCAGCATGCCCGATATTGACGTCGACTTCTGCAAGAACGGCCGCGACGAGGTGATCAGGTACGTCACCGAGAAATACGGCAAGGACAACGTGGCCCAGATCACCACCTTCGGGACCATGCAGTCCAAGGCCGCGGTGCGCGACGTGGGAAGGGCCCTCGGAATGCCTTACGCCGAGGTGGACAAGATAGCCAAGCTGATCACTTCCGCCGATCACGGCATAGAGCGGGCCATAAACGACGAACCGCAGATACGGGAGCTCTACCACACGGACGGGCAGATAAAGGAGCTCCTCGACAATGCCAGCGTGGTGGAAGGCCTTGCCCGGCATGCGTCCACGCACGCCGCGGGCATCGTCATCGCCAACAAGCACCTTGCCGAATACCTTCCGCTCTACAGGGGCAAACACGATGAAACGGTGACCCAGTACGACATGAAGATGATCGAGAAGATCGGCCTGATCAAGATCGACTTTCTCGGGCTCGAAACGCTGACGCTGATAAACACCGTGGTGAAGCTCCTTGCCGAAGAGGGAGTGGAGGTGGACATCTCCCGGATACCCCTCGATGACAAAATGGCATATGATCTGCTCTCGTCGGGCAACACCTCGGGCGTCTTCCAGCTTGAGAGCCGCGGAATGCGCGACTTGCTGACAAAACTGAGGCCTTCGCGCTTCGACGACATCATGCCCCTTATCGCCCTCTACAGGCCGGGGCCCTTGAAGAGCGGCATGGTCGACGAGTTCATCAAGCGGCGCAGCAATCCCTCGCTCGTCAAGTACGAGACGCCGAAGCTCGAGGAGATCCTCCACGACACCTACGGCGTCATAATCTACCAGGAACAGATCATGAAGATCGCCTCGGTGCTCGCCGGCTTCTCCATGAAGGACGCCGACGCGCTTCGCAAGGCCATGAGCAAGAAGATCCCCGAACAGCTCGAGCGCTACAAACAGCAGTTCGTCGATGGAGCCATCGCGAACAGCGTTCCCAGGGATGTGGCCGAGAAGATCTACGACGTCATACAGCGCTTCGGCGAATACGGGTTCAACAAGTCCCACAGCACGGCCTACGGTCTCATCGCCTACCAGACGGCATACCTCAAGGCCCATTACCCTATCCACTATTTCGCCGCCATGCTGACCACCGAGGTAGGCGACACGGACAAGCTTGTCAAATACATCACCGAATGCAGGGAGTCGGGCATCGAGATCCTTCCTCCCGATGTCAACATGAGCCAGCGCGATTTCACCATTGTCGATTCAAAGATCCGGTTCGGCCTTGCCGGCGTCAAGAACGTCGGGGACGCGGCCATAGAAAGCATCATCCAGGCCCGCGAAGAGGCCGGGGGATTCAAGACCTTCGTTCATTTCTGCAGCGCCATCGATTCCCGCAAGGTCAACAAGAAGGTCATCGAAAGCCTTGCCATGGCGGGCTGCTTCGACAGCCTCGGCCTCAGGAGGTCGCAGATACTTTACCTGGCGCAGGAAATGCTGGACAAGCTGACCAGGCGCGACACGAAGAACAACATCAAACAGGGCAACATATTCGGGGACTCAGACATGCAGGAAACAACGATGTCCTTCGACATCCCCGACATGGAAGAACTCTCACACGATGACATCCTGAACGGTGAAAAGGAGTCTCTCGGCTTCTACTTCAGCAAACACCCGCTCAAGCCCTTCGAAGGGCTCATCGCCGAGCTTACCCCCTACGACAGCCAGAGGCTGAAAGAAACCGACACGGCGGAGGACGTCAGCATCGCAGGCATCGTGAGCGTCCTGAAAGAGATCACAACGAAACGGGGCGACAGGATGGCATACATCACCCTCGAAGATACGAAGGGCGCCGTGGAGACAATATTTTTCCCCGATCTTTATAATAAAAGCTATTCCGTCATCCAGAGCGGGAAACCGATCATGGTGACAGGCTCACTGGAAAAAACAGAGGATTCCGGGGCAAAGATCAAGGCAAAGGCCGTCACCCTCCTCGAAGAGTTGACGGGCGAGCTTCAGAAAACGGTGAAAATAAAGATACAGTGCGAGATAATAAGGAAAGAGGACTTGAGGACATTGAAAGACATCCTCTTCAGCGTGCGGGGCAGATCGGGCGTGCTCCTCGAATTCAGGCTCAACGGGGAAAAGCAGTCATTGGCCCTTCGCAACGTCAGGATCGATCACAAAAAAAAGGACATCCTCCTGAAGCATTTTGCGCAAGGAATGGAAGTAGAGGTCATTGATGAGATACTATCTTGATTTTGAAAAAAAGCTCGAACCCCTGGAACAGAGGGTCCTCGAGATAGAACGGTTCTATGACACGAAAGACCCCCATTACGCCAGGGAACTTGCCTCGCTGCATAAGAAGATCTCAAAGATGGAAAAGGAGATATACGGCGAACTGACGAACTGGCAGCGTTCCCAGCTCTCACGTCATCTTAACAGGCCCCACACCCTGGATTATATTCACAGCATCTTTACAGATTTCGTGGAGCTTCACGGCGACAGGAAATTCAAGGACGATCCCGCCCTCGTCACTGGCTTCGCCCGCTTCGAAGGCACCAACGTGGCCATCGTGGGACATCAGAAAGGCAAGGACGTCCGCGAGATGGCGCACAGGAATTTCGGCATGGCCCACCCTGACGGCTACCGCAAGGCGATGCGTGTCATGGACATGGCATCACGCTGGGGAAGGCCCATCATCACATTCATCGACACGCCCGGCGCGTTCCCCGGTGTCGGGGCCGAAGAACGCGGGCAGGCTGAGGCCATCGCGTCAAGCATCCTCTTCATGTTCTCCCTGGAGGTGCCCGTCATCTCCATCGTTATCGGGGAAGGCGGCAGCGGAGGCGCGCTCGGCATAGGCGTCGGCAACAGGATACTCATGTTCGAGAACTCGACGTACGCCGTCATATCCCCTGAAGGCTGCGCCGCCATCCTCTGGAGGGACGGTACAAAAGGCCCGCTGGCGGCAGACGCCATGAAGCCGACCGCCGCCGACCTCCTGAAGCTCAAGGTCGTCGACGAGATCATCAAGGAACCTCCGGGCGGCGCTCACCGCAACTGGCAGGAGACCTTCGAGAACGCCCGCGGGACACTCGGAAAGCACCTCAGGGAACTGACGGCCCTCGGCCCGGAGGCACTGAAAAAGGCACGGTACGATAAATTCCGCAACATGGGTATATTCGAGGAGAAGAAATGAACACCATAACACTGGACATCACGAACGCTCTACCCGATGGGGTTGGCGAAAATGGTATAGGCCGCAA
>JAKLET010000018.1 GCA_022711595.1 Deltaproteobacteria bacterium | reverse complement strand
AAAGGGCATGGGGAAGAAGGACGAGAGGTTCATCATCATCCTCGATATAGACAGGGTCTTCTCCGCCGAGGAGATATCGTCCCTCCAGCAGGCGGGAGATGCGGGCGATGTCGAGAAAAGGCTCGCGGGGAATGAATGAGAGTGACAGCGTTGAAAAGCGGGGCAGAGCGAGTTTATCGCGCTGTCCCGTCTGTTCGCCTGAACTTAATATTTATCAGGGTCTTATTTGATGGAATACATACTGCCAGATAGGGACACCTCGGTGCGGCTCGAGGTCATGAAGAATGAAAAAGGCCTTTTTTTTCAAGAAGGTAAACTATTTATCATTAAGTTTATTTAACTTTACACGATAAATATATTTAGTTTAGAATGAACTAATGAATACAGGACATGGAGGTTCTCAATGAAAGTGCTCGTTGTCGATGATTTTGCAACCATGAGGAAGATCATCAAGAATGTTTTAAAACAGATAAACATCGAGAATGTGCTCGAAGCGGAGAATGGCAAACATGCCCTGACAGTACTTGGCGGTGATACGGTGGATCTCATAATAAGTGACTGGATCATGCCCGAAATGACAGGAATAGAATTCCTAAAGGCATGCAAAAGCGATGACAACATCAAAAAGATACCTTTCATAATGGTAACGGCGGAAGCCCAAAAAGACAACATTATGGAAGCGATCAAGTCAGGCGTGGACAATTACATAGTCAAACCCTTTACCCCGGATAAGCTCAGAGAGGCAATAGACAAAGCAAAAGCTAAAGTCGGAAAATAACAGGGCCGGAGGCAAGCATGGACGTTAAATTCATCAACCCTTTTATCATGGCAGCGCAGTCAGTATTCAAGACAATGCTTGGCATTGAAGCCACTATGAGCAAGCCCGTCATCAAAACAAGCCGCACGACATCAGGCGAGGTTACGGGAATCATGGGTCTGGTAGGCGACAGAAAAGGCACCATCACCATAAGTTTTCGGGACAAAGGAGCACTTTTCGTATATAAAACGCTGATAGGTGACGAATCGGCAAGCATTAATTCCGATGTTGTCGACGCGATAGGCGAACTTACCAATATCATATCAGGCCAGGCCAGAAAAGAATTCGAGAAGGCAGGCGTCAACCTGAAAGCCGCGATACCCATGGTCATTGTCGGCAAAGAGATCGAACTGAACTTCATCACCACCCTCCCCATTGTTCAGCTTCCTTTCAATTTTTCCGTAGGGAACGGTACGCAGGAGGTAATGTACCTGGATTTCTCTTTTGAATAGAAAAGATACCCGGATCTTCATTTCCACCAGGTATTGATATGGATGTTTTTTTATCGTGTATCAGGCATCGTGCATCATGCATCGATGCCTTTTCATAATATTTCAAATTGTTAATAAATTCGCTTTATTTTGAATCATTCCCTGCCTGTTTTATCCTTAAGTTTATTCGAGAAAGGGCGACAAAATGTTATGTGGCGCTATATATCGGCAGAGAACAACGGTGTTGTATGCCGGTAAAAAGGCAGGGCAGTAAAAAATGAAAAAAGAAAGAGCTGATAGATGATAAAAGAGATCAGAAACAGCGTGGCGCGACTTTCAGGAGAGGTGGGCGGCCTTATTGGGGGGACTGAAGACCAGTTCCTTTATATCGGATCGCGCCTCAACGAGGTTTACAACGAAGTGGAGAACATTTCAAAGCAGGCCTCGTCTCTCGTCGGTCTGCTCGAAAGCTCTGCCATGGAAAAGACCATAGGGCAGTTCCAGAATGTCCTGGACAGGATGGAAACCCACATCGGGAAGTCCGACGCAAAATTCGATGAAGGATTGCGTCAGCTGAAAGAGGTCCAGGATGTTGTCTCTAAAGTGGGGGACCCTCTCGCAAATTTCAGAAAGATCGTTAAAAAACTTAAAATACTAAGTATTTCCACGAAAATCGAAAGCGCCCAGTTGAAGCGTATGGAGACTGATTTCGCGAATCTTGCAGGCGATGTGGAGCAATTGTCGGCGCTTATCAATGAAAAATCGGCAAACATCGACAGCCACAGGGGGGCGCTCATGTCTCTCGTCAGGCAAACCCTTGCAAGGGTCATCGGCATTAACGAAAAGAACAAGGGCTATGTGAATGAGGTGCTTCGCAATATTAAATCGAATATCAGTCTTCTTGAAAACAAGCGCAGCCAATCGTTCAGCGCGGCCGATTCCATGCTGACCAGGTTCAACGCCACTTCAAAGAGCGTTGGAGAGGTTGTCATGTCGATGCAGTTTCACGATATTACCAGGCAGCAGGTGGAGCATATCAGGGATGTCCTGGACACGATGGAGAAGAAACTGGCCCCTCTGTCGGAGATATCGGATGAAAATGATGCCGTCAAGGAAACAGCCGCCGAGATGGCAGAGATCGCAGTAGCATGCGAACTGCAAAAGGCCCAGCTTGTCGATGCGAAAGACAAGTTCACGAGGGCCGTTTCGGCGATCATGGACAATATGAAAGGGGTGATCACGAACGTTTTCAAGATCATCGATGATGTCCAGAAGATCACCGGGACGACCGATCTCATTTCGATCAATTTTTTCTCGAACATCGAATCAGGAACGGCCGCCGTGATCGAAAAGCTCGAGGAAGGAACGCTTGCGGGACGGGAGCTGTCGGACACCATGGAAAGTCTTTCCGCTTCAGTATCTGCAATCACCGGGCTGGTAGAGGACATAGAGGAGATAGGCGAAGAGATCGAGCTTATTGCCGTGAACGCACGCGTCAAGGCCGCGCATACGGGCAGCGAAGGGGCCCCTCTCGGCGTTATTGCAGAGGCGATCCAGCACCTTTCCATGGACGCCACTTCCCAAAAGGTGATCATTTCAGAGCTTTTGAGAAAGGTGATCACTGCGACGGAAGGTCTTCGAACGGTGATGGTTGAGAACGTCAACGAGGAGGTCACAGGCACAGGTCATATCATTGATGAGCTCGCCGCTCTTTTAACGGAACTGAAGTCGATGAATGACAACGTTGTTGTGCTTGTCCACGAAATTGAAAGCAAGAGCCGGGGTCTTTCGGATGTTATCGTGAACACAATTGACGGGATCACCGTCCATAACGATTTTGCCAATGATGTGGATGCCGCTTCCGACCAATTCAATGATGTCTTCGCCAGGATAAAACAGGTCGTGTCCGAAGAGGACCTGAAACATGCGAGGGGGCTGTCCCTTAAATACATCGAAAAGAATTACACCATGCAAAGGGAAAGGATCGTCCATCAGAGTATCGCTGCACCTAATGTCATACCCTTTGACAGGGAGGGCAGGGAACCTGTTCAGCCAAAGATCGCTGATGACACTGTTGAAAGCGATGAATTTGGCGACAATGTTGAGCTTTTTTAATGGGAGGACCCCATATGATATGGAATATATCCAGTCGTTTTGATCAACAAGGAGGAGTGTCATGACAAAACGTATCATGACTGTCGATGATTCAGTGAGTGTGCGTCAGATGGTCAGCTTTACCCTGAAGAACGCCGGGTACGAGACCGTGGAGGCATGTGACGGCAGCGATGCCCTGACAAAGCTCAACGGATCGGGTGTTCACATGATCGTGACGGACCTCAACATGCCCAACATGGACGGAATAAGTCTGATCAGGGAAGTGAGAACGAAACCTGAATTCAAGTTCATCCCCATAATCATGCTCACCACAGAGTCCCAGGAAAATAAAAAAATGGAAGGAAAAAGCGCGGGGGCGACAGGGTGGATCGTCAAACCTTTCAAACCCGAACAACTGCTTGCAGTTATAAAAAAAGTGCTTGGATAACTGACGGAGAGCTTCATGAACGCACACACACAACAAGATTCTACCCGGGAGCGTTCAAACGACATGGATTACAGGTCCCTGCGGTTGTCGGCAAAGCTTTTTGACCGTCTGTGCACTTTCATATACGACGAAGTGGGTATCCACATCACACCCGTAAAAAAGGTAATGCTTGAAGGAAGACTTCAGAAAAGGCTCAGAAGGCTGGGCATGAGGTCCTTCGAACAGTATAGCGAATATCTTTTTAGTGAAGAAGGCAAAAAGAACGAACTCATAAACATGATCGACGAGGTGACGACAAACAAGACCGATTTTTTCAGGGAGCCGGCCCATTTCGATTTCCTCGTGACTCGTGCAATCCCTCTTTTGTCGAGAACCGAAGGCTATTCCATGGCGAACAGGCTCACCATCTGGAGCGCAGGCTGTTCAAGCGGTGAGGAGCCTTATACGATCATCATGGTGGTGAAAGAATTCATTGAGCAGAAATGTGAACGTCCCTTCTCGTTCCAGGTCATAGCGACGGACATATCGCGAAGGGTGCTTGAGAAAGCGCAAAAAGCCGTTTATGAAGAAGAAAGGGCAATGGCGATACCCGTCGAATACAGAAAAAAATATCTTTTAAGAAGCAAGAACCGCAACGCGGGGGTTGTCAGGATCGCTCCCGAGATAAGATCGCTGGCACGTTTCAGGAGGCTGAATTTCATGGATTACGATTTCGGGTTTCGGGAAAAGATAGATATCATTTTTTGCAGGAATGTCATCATATATTTCGATAAAACAATTCAGGAAAAATTACTGACGAAGTTCTGCAACTGTATGAAAAAAGGCGGATACATATTTATGGGTCATTCGGAGACGCTTTTCGGTATGAACCTGCCCCTCGAACAGGTTTCCCCGACTGTGTACAGGAGAACATAGAATACAATGGATGCCGGTATCAGGAAAGTTTATCTCAGGCCGGGCGAGCTTTATGTGGCCAGGGAGCCTGCAATTATTTCAACAGTTCTCGGGTCCTGTGTTTCGGTGACAATACATTCAGGCCAATCCGGGGTGTCAGGGATGTGCCATGCCATAATGCCGACAAAGGGTGTAAGCTTCGAAGAGCCGGCCTTCCACTATGTGGACTGCGCCGTCGATTACATGATGAAGGTGTTCAACGGTCTCGGTACCGATAACAACGAGATGGTCATCAAGCTTTTCGGCGGATCCGATATGCTCGGCAGAAATGAAAGGCACCAGAGGAACATCGGTGCGCAAAATGTGGAAATGGCAAAAAGGGTATTGCATGCGCGCGGGTTCTCTCCCAGAATGTCCGATACCGGGGGAAAGCTGGGACGAAAAATAATATTCAACACCATGACCAACGAGGTTTTTCTCAAACGTATCGGTGTGTGAAGTACAGTGAGGTGAATATGCCGGAAAAGATCAAAGTTCTCGTTGTCGATGACTCGGCCGTTGTCAGGCAGGTCCTGGAAGAGATATTCGCTTCCGATCCTTCCCTGGAAGTAGTGGGTGCAGCAAGGGACCCCTTTGTTGCCGCCGACATCATGAGACATACCGTGCCGGATGTGATAACCCTTGATGTTGAAATGCCGAGGATGGACGGGATCACCTTTCTGCACAAGATCATGACCCAAAAACCGATCCCGGTGGTCATGTGTTCAAGCCTGACAGAGAAAAATTCGGAAACTGCCCTGAAGGCGCTCGAGTACGGGGCCGTGGACATTATCGAAAAACCGAGAATGGGGGTAAAGCAATATCTTGAAGAATCAAAGCTCCTTATATGCGACACGGTAAAGGCGGCCGCACAAGCCCGCCTTCGCCGTGAAAAGAAACCCTTTCTTAAAGTGGAACCCAAGCTGACCGCCGATGCTGTTATAGAAAGATCCACCTCAAAGGCCATGATACAGACAACTGACCGAATTGTTGTTATAGGTGCGTCAACAGGCGGAACAGAGGCACTGAAGGAATTCCTCCAGATGCTGCCCCTTGATGCGCCCGGCATGGTCATCGTACAGCACATGCCTGAACACTTCACGGCCGCATTTTCGAAAAGGCTTGACGGTCTTTGCCGTATTTCCGTCAAAGAAGCTGAAAATGACGATACGGTGGTGCGCGGACGTGTTCTCATAGCTCCCGGCAACAAGCACACCCTCCTCAAGCGCAGCGGAGCACGGTATTATGTCGAGGTCAAGGACGGGCCCCTCGTATCGAGGCATCGTCCTTCGGTCGATGTTCTCTTTCGTTCAGCGGCCCGCTATGCAGGAAAGAACGCCGTGGCAGTCATCATGACCGGAATGGGTGACGACGGCGCCAGGGGAATGCTGGAGATGAAAGAGGCCGGGGCCTATAATATCGCCCAGGACGAGCATTCATGTGTTGTCTTCGGGATGCCCAAGGAAGCGATCAAGCTCGGTGCCGTCCATGCAGTTACACCATTGGAAAATATTGCTTCGGTAGTGTTGAGAGAATGCAGTAATTAAAAGAATTGCCTGAATAATCTGAATGACCGGGATCTATTTGGCAGCCTGTTGATAAAGCGTGTTTTGACTTTCTTGCCGCCTATGACCTGTGACCTGATTTTTTCACCTTCTTCAAGATCTCATTCAGTTCTTCTATCCTGTACGGCTTTAGAAGAACTCCTTTAAATCCGTATTGCCCGTAGTTGATTATATGGGGGTCGTTCGGATACCCGCTTGACAAAAGTGCATATACTGATGGGTCTATCCTGAGCAGCTGTTCGAGAATTCTCACCCCGCCCAAGCCGTCAGGAGAAGTGAGGTCAAGAATAACGACATCGAAGGGGTCTTTCGATTCCATGGACTGCCGGTAAAGGTTTATCGCTTCTTTGCTGTCCAAAACAGTGGATACGTTGTGACCGAGACGATCCAGTATCAAACCGGTTGTTTTCAGGACAGCCTCTTCATCGTCGGCAATGAGGATCCTGAGTTTTTTCTGACCTGGATGCAGATGCTCTTCGCGTGTCGAGACAGCGGTATGTTTTCCGGCCGGGAGATAGACCTTGAAGGTCGTACCTTCCTTGACGACGGATTCAACCTCGATATGACCGCCGTGTTTTTTTATTATGGAATAGCAAACGGCCAGGCCAAGCCCCATGCCTTTTTGGGGTCCGAAGTCCTTGGTCGTGAAATACGGGTCGAAGACCTGGGAAAGATATCCCTTCTCAATGCCTTTTCCATTGTCGGAAATAGACAGTTCTACGTAATCGCCGGCTTGCAGGAAGGATTCATGTTCTTTTTCAACGGTTGTGTTGCGGGCCGAGAAAGTGATGGTGCCGCTGTCGGCCATAGCCTCTCTCGCGTTCAGCGCCATATGGTGGATGACCTGTCTCAGCTGCGATTCGTCGGCATTGACGGGCCACAAATGTTCATGAAATGAGTACCGGCATCTGACATGAGATCCTGACAGGGGTATTTTTACGGAATCCCTGATGAAGTGTTCGAGGCGAATGGCTTTTTTAACGGGGCTGCCCCCCCTTGAAAAAGTGAGGAGCTGCACAGTCAGGTCCTTGGCCTTGTCTATGGTATTTTCGGCTTCGGAAAGTTTTTCTGATGCCTTGGTATCATCCGGCTGGAGATACATTTTCGCGAGAGATATATACCCCAGTATGGACATGAGGAGGTTATTGAAGTCGTGTGCAATGCCGCCGGCAAGGATACCTATAGACTCAAGTTTTTTTGAGTTCAGCAGTTCATTCTCCATGAGCCTGCGGGAGGTTACATCCCTGAGATAGGCAAGGGTCACCGTGTTGCCCCTGTATTGTGTTTTCGTCGCCGAAACCTCCAGATGGATAGAGCTCCCGTCTTTACGTAAGCCCCTGAACTCATACCGCTGGGGAACGTCCTTACCCATCTGTCTGCCTCTGTTTATTTCAGAAACAAATTGCGCTTCGTCGGGATGAACGGTCATGGATTGTTTAAGCTCCATAATTTCATTGGTCGAATCGTATCCGAACATGTCGACGAATTTTTGATTGACGTAAATGAATGAATCGCCTTCAAGGATCGCTACACCGTCATTGGAATGCTCGATCGCAGTGCGATAACGCTCTTCAGACTCCCTTATATCCTCCTCGATCTTTTTCCGTTCGGTGATGTCCGTAAACAGAGTGATAGACCCCCTGAACCTGTTCTTTGTGTCGAATACCGGACTGGCGGATACAATGACCCAGAGGAGGGACCCGTCATTTTTTCTGAGCCGGAGCTCATATTGCTGTGATTTACCCTGTATTCTGCGATGTATTCTCGTGTCGTACTCTTCCCGGTCCGCCTTGTGGATGAACTCGGAGAGAGATTTTCCTATCATCTCTTCTTCGCTGTAGCCTGTCATTTTTATGATTTGCCTGTTCACCAGTGTGATCCTGAAATCTTCATTGGCAACAAGGATCCCTTCATTGGCGGTGTCGACTATTTGCCTGTATTTTTTTTCGCTTTCACGAAGCGCTTCTTCATAGCGCCTCTCGCTGGTGATGTCCTTAATGAATATGGCCGCCTTCGCAATGTTGTCCATTTCTTCACTGATGGGATAAAGCTTCATTTCGAACCAGGAGGCGTTCTCCTCTTCCTCGTGCCTGATCGTTCTTCGTTCCCGCAAGACCTCATTGATCATCCTTCTGATCTTTTTTGCCATTTCTTCAGAAAAGAGGTCATGTATGTTTTTGTTTATAAGGGATCGAATGTCCGATCCGTGATTCATGACAAATCTGGCGTTGGCCGATATGATTCCGCCTTTCTTGTCCACAAGCAATACCGCCTCGTCAGTGGCATTTATGAGCATCCGCGCGGTTTCTTCACTTTCCCTGAGTGCCTCTTCGGTCTTTTTGCGATCCGATACGTCACGCCATATGGCCAGAAAAACAGTTTCTCCACGTGATGGTATCAAGGTAAGGGATATTTCGACATACAGGAGGTCGCCGTTTTGTTTTTTGTGGAGCCATTCAAACATCGCATTCCCGGAGTGTAAGGCACGGGAGAAGATCGAACTGGCCTTTTCAGTGGAAAGAGAGCCGTCCGGTTGTCTGACCGGCGAGATCTCGCTGATATGCTTATGTAAAAGCCATTGCCTTGAATCACAGGCCATCATTTCAAGGGCTCCGGCATTACAGTCTATGATGACATTGCCGGAGATGAGAACCATGGCATCATGAGAACTCTCAAAGAAGCCTCTGAAGGTGCTTTCGTTTTCCGGCGATGTCATTGCGGCAGGGTTTTTATCAGTGTCTTTTTCATTGGTCGACAGCTTATTCGAGCTCATTTGTCACATCTGGATAGAATTTTTTAAGACAATCAGGACAAATGACATGACTGAATTCAGCGTCGGAATATTTGCTGATGTATCTTTCCAGTTCGTTCCAGCGACCCCGGTCGTCGAGTATTTTTTTACAGTGAGTGCATATCGAAAGAAGGCCATGGAGTTTTTTGATCCTGTTCTCAGCCTGGTGGAGATCGTAAATGTGTGTTGACAGCGCGGACTGAAGTCCCAGGACACGGATGGCGACCTTGATACGGGCGTGAAGTTCTTCCCTGCTGTATGGTTTCTTAAGGTAATCATCGGCATACGGCCCTGGACCGTAAAGCGTTTTTTCAGGACCGGTCTGTGTCGTGAGGATAATGACATAGGGACTGAACGCGAAATCCGCTGCACGTATTGTGCGGCACGCATCATTGCATTCTGCAGGACATGAAGGGCAATCAACGATGAAAAGGGCCGGGGGGATCTTTTGCTGCATGACATCCGGTAACTTTTCAATGCCGGGTACTAAAATGGTTTCATAACCCCATGCATTCAGGTCAATTTCAAGTTTTTTTCCCGCTGCAGGATCATTTTCGATGACAAGTATACGATGTTTTGCGGTCCGAACGGGTCCGGATACTGGTGCGGTCTCAACTCGGCCGGTCATTCCGGAAGATGCCCGTTGTAAAAACGGGCAATCCTTTGGTCTGAGGGATGAACTTCGAAAAAACAGGGGTTGTTTCCTTTTTTAAAGAAGGGAAAAGGGGAGGAGGATGTTGGGTGTGATAACAAAGATGTACGAGCCATAAACATCCTCCTCTTTGATCAATAACATGCGCGTCCCAGACGGCAATGTTGTGTATAGGGTGGCGAAGCCTCTTTTACAGAGAGAAAAAGCAGTAGAAGTATTGGGGGGGTATGCTCTACTTCTTTTTCAAGATCCTTGGCGAGCTTTTTTCGGGAAATGAAAACTTTTCCCGGTCCCTGATTGTCAGAGGCTTCGTCTGTGGAGGTCCTGTTCATCATGAAAATGGTGCTGGTCTGAAAAGCAAATTCAGCCAGTTTGCCCAACGCTGTGAGCTTTTTGTATGCTGTAGCCAATTCCATATTGAAAATAGAGCAAATCTTATGCCAGAAGGGAATGTGTTGATATTATTAATGATGGGTGGAAATATATATCCATAATTATGGAATCAATTCCATAATTATGGAATCAATTCCATAACAAATGTCACAAAAGGACGGGTCATAGGTCGCAGGTAATGGGCGATAGGCTACTGGAGGAACAGCTTGAAGGTTTGGGGGTTTTTAAATGCGAGAGCCAGCAAAGGTGTCTACAGCTTAGGGCTCAATAGTTGAAGAGCCATGGTCTTCCGGTTAAGTAAGCGAGTTATTGTTTTTCCTGAAACCAGGAACTGTTTCTCCAGTGCCCCCTTACCTCTAACCTGTTTTTTAAATATTGTAATCCTTGATCTTTGTCAGGAGGGTCTTGTAATCGACTTCGAGCAGCCTGGCGGCACGTGATTTGTTACCCCTGGTGACTGTCAGGGCTTTTTTAATGACCTCTTTTTCAGCTTCACGTGTTGCATGAGAGGCAGCTTGTTTCAGGGGGATTATGACAGACGTTCCATTTTGAAAGGAAAGGGTATCGTCTATGATGAATTCGATGTGACCGGGCTTGATGACCCCGTCTTCACATGAAAGGACGGCTCTTCGCATCACGTTCTTAAGCTCACGTACATTACCGGGCCAGGAGTAGCCTACGAGCATGTCGGCGGCCTCTTTTGAAAGTTCCCTGATCTGTTTCCCAAGCTCCATGGACGCCGCGGTTATGAATTTCATGGCAAGGAATGGAATGTCATCCGTCCTGTCAAAAAGTCTGGGTACGGTTATCATGTATTCGCTGAGGCGGAAGAAGAGATCTTCTCGAAATCTTTTTTCGCGGACGGCAGTTTTTATATCGGCATTTGTGGCAACGATGATCCTCACATCTACTTCCACGGGCTTGGTGCTTCCAATTGGATAGATCCTTTTTTCTTCGACGGCACGGAGCAGCTTGCTCTGAAGGATTGGTGGAGTGTTTTCCAGTTCGTCTATGAAAAGGGTTCCTTTTTGGGCTGTTTCGAAGAAACCTGTTTTTTTCCTGTCTGCTCCTGTAAAAGCACCTTTTTCATGCCCGAAGAGTTCGCTTTCAATGAGGTTTTCCGGTATGACCCCGACATCCACTGATTGAAAGGGGTTTCGGGCGCGCTTGCTCAGGTTATGTATCGTTTGCGCCACGACAGATTTGCCGGTGCCGGTTTCTCCCTGGATGATGACGGAAAAATCGGTCTTCGATACCTGGCGAATCTGCTGGATGACATTTTTCATCGAATCGCTCATACCAAAAAGGGATTCAAGAGACCCGAGCATGGCATCATCGAGCTGGTTAAGGGCGATCTGGAGAGAATATGCTTCTATGGCGCGTTTCAGCGTCAGGACCAGCTTATCGACCTGGGGAGGTTTGGTCAGAAAATCGTAGGCGCCAAGTTTGATGGTGCGAACGGCAGTTGGTATATCTGCGTAGCCTGTAACTATAATAACGGGCACGTAGGGATCGTTCTTTTTCAGGGCATCAAGTGTTTGCATACCGTCCATTTCAGGCATTTTCAGATCAAGGAGGACACAAACGGGATGTTCGCTGAGAAAAATCGAAATGCCTTCAGGCCCATTCGAGGCCTCAAGAGGAACGAAACCGTTCTTTTTCAATATCGTCGACAGAACAAGCCTTACAGACCTGTCATCATCTACGATGAGTATCTTGTGGAGTTGACCGTTTTCAGAAAGCATTGTTATATTGATGGTATAGCATAATTGAAGTTGATGTCAAAGAGTTTATTGGAACAGTTCTGTCCCCCCCGTTGTGGATTCAAATCATTAAAACAATCGGGACATACCCGGCACAATGAAGAGGTCAGATGCCTTTCATCGACAGCAGGAGATCGAGAAGGGGGGAGAGGGAGGCCACTTTTTTCAGGTCGCCGACCATAAGATCGACAAGAGGCTTGTTGATGGTTCCCCTCGCGATTTGAAGCTCCAGTGTCCTCAGGTCGACAAGGAGGTCTTTTTTGGCAATTTCGTGAAGCAAGGGATCGTTGTTGACCAGCATCTCCATGCTGGCGATAATGTGGGTGATGTCCTGACCGGCAGATGGTTTCGCGCTCTGATGATCCGTCTGCGGCTGGAACGTTACCGGAGGTTTTGCCTCCGGTTCATAGTCACCGGACATGCCTTTAATTCCGCCGGCACGGGAGATTTCCCTGTAACGCCTGTATTCGCCTATAATGCCTGTTTCCCCGCCTTGCATTACGAGCCCCTCGCCGACGGGGGTGATAAAGGCACTGAGTGCACCGCCATGATCGGTTGTAAGGAATATACAGCCTTCCTCTTCAAGAAGGCGGGAGGCTTTCACGACCGCAGCCATGTCATCTAGACCGATATTCACAGCGATCTCGTCAACGGAGAGGAGGAAATTCATGTGCCCGAGTGTTTCCGCCTCTTCATACATGGCGGCAAGCAATAGCTCGCCAAGTTCTTTTATGCTCATTTCTTTCATTTTTTTAGTGGAACCATTATATCAGGTTAGGAAGAAGAGGGAAATACCTTTGTGGGAACCGGAGCAGTTACCTGGAATGACCTGATCCGCTCCCGAATAATTCCTTGACGGTCATAAAGAAAGAAACAATGAGACTCATAACTCCGCCGAAGATGAGGAAGGATTTCTGGAAGGCCCATGCGTTGGGGAATGCCGATATATCGAATTTTTCAAGGAGTGTGTTTATATGGTCTGTCATGAAGGGAAAAATAAAGATGCCCAGGAAGAACACAATGGAGAAAAAAATAGAGGAGTTCTTTAGGAACTTAAGGCATAGATGGATTGCCTGTTGAACGAGGTCAAGCATTTCAAGCTTGCTTTCCAACCCGGAAAGCTGGTCGGACAGGGCCTCACAAGCGTAATTGCAGGCTTCGAACTGGTCTGATGTGTCAAAAGAGCGCACATCGCTTATGTTATTAAGTGACGCCTTGAGGGCGGAGAGCCTGTTTTTGTATTTCCCGGCGAGGTGGGGATAACGGTATGATTTTATAAAGGCCCGGGCCTTTTCAATGCGTGAATCAAGATCGTTCATCATGCCGAGAATGCCGTCAACCTGTTCTTTCAGTGCACTTCTGCACATCGTCTTGATCGCGCTGCAATGGTGTGGAGTGTCCAGATAAGCAAAATAGCCTCCTGACCGCACCAGTTCTTCTACTTTGAAAAGCGCGGGGTCGATGTTCTTCAAAACCTCCACGGGCAGGAGCGAGCGCGCATTGGAAAGTTCCCTTTTTGCCTCGTCCAGGTAGTGAAGAGCATCTTTTTCTGCTTCTGCGAGTATCTCCGTCAGGTGTGCATATATACTGTTCCTGTGGTAAGAAACATCGGGATCTATAAGTGCGATCACGAAAAATTCCTTGTTTTCGCGGACAAGCCTGGCGAGCCTCGCGAGTGCCGATCTGTCCTTATCCTGATCCAATTTAAGAACGATGTCCTGATAAACAGCATCCACACAGCCACCGTCGATGGCCAGGACGGAAGTGATCATTTCGCCGGCCTTTTTATGGTTGCCAATAAGCTTGTATAGTCTTGACATAATTAAGGAAATATATATCTTTTGAGGGTTTGTCCGGGCGAGTTCCAGTGCCTTGCTGAAATTCCTGATCCCGTTAAAATGGTCGCCGCGCTCGATGTCGAGAAATCCCAATACGCAATATATTTTATAGTCCTTTGGATTTCGTTCCATGGCGAGCTTCAGGAAAGATTCGGCCTTTTCATGATTGGAAACACGCAGGGAATCTTGCGCAAGCCAGACAAACCCGCCCTGATTCTCGGCCTGACCGGTGCGTATCTTGTCCCAGGATTGTGCTTTGCTGTTCCAGATGACGGGTGAGAAACGGAACTGGTAAATCACCTTGAGGTCGTAAAGGGCGTGAGCTGGAAAGGTATCGCCGCCGGATGGCCGGCTGAAAGATGTGATGTTGTCTGCCGCCTGGGTCTCACCGGGCAAGCGATCTAAGGACATGGCGATCTCCTCGATTTTCTGCATAGGAAGATAGCCGAGGTGCATGATCGATCTGCCGGGTTCGGTCAGGGACTTCGAGGGACAGTCCGACACCTGGTGTCTCCTGCTTCCGCAATAGAAACACGGATCGAAGATGTCTTTCTGGATGGGAAGGGAAGGCGAAGCATCATCCGGTTTCTTCCAGGCTCCATCCATAAACAGCAATTGGAAAAAGGGACCGCTTGGTTCAATTACCGGGGGAGCCGTACCTGTTATTGCGTGATGGCTGCGTATCTCCTGGCAGATCTCACCCGTCATATAGATCCCGCATTGGTCAAGCCCGGTGATCTGAGCGTCCGGCCCCTTTGACAGGATCTCCTTTTCCATGCGCGGGGTCGTACCTGTGATAAATATCTTTACCGGGGGAGCGCCTTCTTTTTTCCCCGATCTTTCGGATATCCATGAAAACATCTTTTTCGAGGCATCCAGGGCAGCGGCCGAATTTTCGTAAATAAAGACAGGCATGTTGTTTTTCGTCTTTTTTACCGATATGTGCCTGATCCCATGAAAGTTCTCTTTTTCCTCTCCAAGAAGCCCCATCGCCTCACCGACCCGGTTCGCTTCCGGCCCTGAAAGATCGGGAATGATGAGAACAAGGATGCTCCTGGACGGTGCTGTCACCGGGGCATTTTCCCAGTCTACCTTGTATATCGTGAGACCCGTTGGGACGTTTTTCATGTTCCAGAAATTGGTGAGTTCGAAATTTATCGACGGCACCTCTTTCGTGGTGTTGTATACCTCGTCCGAAACAAATATCTGGTCGCCGTTGGCCAGGTTGGTCAGTTTAGCGGCCACGTTCACGACATCCCCATATATGTCCTTCTCCTCGACGATCACTTTCCCGTAATGAAGCCCTATTCTTACATGGATCTCATCGTTCGGGCCGCCTTCTCTGTTGTGAAGGAGAAACTTGTGCTGCATCATGATGGCCGCCTTGAGTGCCTCTTTCGGGTCAGGGAAATAGACCAGAACCGAGTCGCCTACCTCTTTTATAAGGGACCCGCCATATTCTTCAACGATGGACATTGCCATGCTGTGGTGGGTCCTGAGCATCTCGCGCCCCCGAAGGTCGCCGTGTGTCTTGAAGAAGTTTGTCGAACCGACGACATCCGTGAAAAGAACGGCGATGTCCCGCATCGACGCGTCCGGATAAGCCTCGATAAGGGACGTGAGGAAATTTTCGACTGGTTTTTCTTTTGATGCGATGCGCAGGCTCATGGTTTCTGGAAAGATTATCGGCCGGATTCGGTTGAACTTAAAGAGTTTTGGGGCTTGAGTCGCTTTCCCCCCTGCTGTTTTCAGGTGTCTTCGTGGGAATAATCAGAATGGGCCGGTCTGAAAGAGCGCGACCTCTTCTTTTCACCGGTGAGGTGCTTGATATGCAGGACTTTTTCCTTCGCCCTTCTTGACCTTTTCCTTTTTTGTCTTTTGATCTTTTCTCTCCTGCGCTGTTCCTCGCTCTCCTTGCCGAGGAGAATGCCCTCTATCTTATCGGCCAGTGTGCGCCTTGCCAGGAATCTGTTCATGGCCTGAGAGCGTTCCTGCTGACACTTGACCTCGATACCCGTGGGAATGTGTTTCAGATAAACACACGTAGATGTTTTGTTGACGTTCTGACCGCCGTGGCCTCCTGAACGGACGAATTTTTCTATGATGTCCTTTTCATCGATCCCAAGGCGTTCCATCCTTTCGAGAAGGGACCTCTCTTTTTCAGGGCTGACTGAGAATTTCAATATGGCCACGGGCGTTCCTCAGGCAATTAGGATACATCATCACAGTGTTTTTCAAAAGCTAAATATTCAGGACTTTTTTTCACCGTCAAAAGTAATATTCTCACAGGGAAAAACACTTTCCTGGTCCCCCGGCTTAAATAAAGGAGGCTAATAATCGTGAATGTGACAGTGATGAGATCGATAATCGCCGGACTTGTCATGCTGGTTTATTTGTCAGGCTGCGGAAGAGGGCCCGGCATGTCCGGTAAGCCGGACAGCCAGCCGGATAAGGCAACGGGCATTGAAAACAGAAAGGAACTGGAGGAGATCAAAAAAAGCATCAAAAGCGACATCAGGATCAAGTTGAAAAAGGATGGCAAGGGAAGCTATGGTTGGGAGATCACGGGAAAGGACCCGCATGAGGTGATAAAGGCCAACAATGTCCTGCGAAGCAGGGTCAGTGATGAGAGGCGCGAATAAGGCCTATCGATCTGGCGTAAGAGATGGCTTTCCCATGTTCTGTACTGGTTATCCCGCGGGTGATCTCGGGGAATTCCGCAGCCTGGTGACATGGCCGGTATTGCGCCATGATGTTCACATAGGAACCTGAAGAGATTTCGGACGCGATGAAATCAAGGACCGCCTTTGTGTCATCAGCGCAGGATGGCATCATGAGATGCCTTATTATAAGGCCGCGTGTTGCGAAGCCGTTTTCATCCATAACCAGGTCGCCTACCTGTCTGTGCATCTCTTTTACCACAGCAGTCACGATCCCGGGATAATCATCGGCTCTGCAATATCTTGATGACAATCTCCTGTCAAGGAACTTTATGTCCGGCATGTAGATATCGAAGATCCCGTCAAGAAGCTCGATCACTTCAGGGGAATCATAGCCGCTCGTGTTGTATACGAGGGGGATGGTGAGCCCTTTTTTGATAGCAGGTACAAGCGCCCTGACTATCTGGGGGACATAGTGGGTCGGAGTGACAAAATTGATGTTGTGGCACCCTCTGTCCTGAAGATTGATCATGACGTCGGAAAGAGCGGCAGAAGAGCAAGCTATCCCTTCTCCGAGGATGCTTGTCTCATAATTCTGGCAAAATGCACATCTCAGGTTACAGTGTGTCAGAAAGATCGTCCCTGACCCTTTGATGCCTGTCAGGGGGTCCTCTTCGCCGAAATGAGGTACCGCGGAAGATATATAGATCTCGTACGGGGCATTACAGTACCCGCGCTCGCCTCCTTTGCGATCGGCCATGCATTTCCTGGGGCACAGCGTGCATGGGGTCAGAAGCGTGGCGAGCTCTCCCAGTCTTTCATCAAGGATGCCCCTTGAATATGTTTCAAGATAAGACGGAAAATGTGCCATTGCTCTTTAAAAATAGCACAGGATGATTTATTATTATACAATATTAAAAGCCTGAATACAGGGGATTGGACATGAACAAATTTGAATATACGGTCAAGATATACTCCATGGACAACCTGAAGGACGGCGGTGTCGACGTTGATGCCGAGAACAATATCATATACGCCTGCCGGCCCGGAGGGGAATGCGAAGTCCATAACGTGGGCATTGAACAACTCGACAACCTTTCCGGACTGCTCAACGAGATGGGAGAGGACGGATGGGAACTGGTTGATCTTTTTTTTCACCAGTCCGGCATTGTAAGCTTCTGGAAACGGTTAAAAAAGGACCGCGCAATAACGTAAAGGAGGTTTTTTTATGCCTTTGACGCCCTGGAAATCTTTATGGGAAACAAAGTTTCCCTCTTTGCGTGAAGAGATGGACAGAGTTTTCGAAGAATTCTTCGGCAAGGCCGGTTTTCCTTCTCTTCGTGAGGCAGGCTGGCTTCCGGCCGTGGATATTCACGAAGACAAGAAAAATGTTGTTGTTACAATGGACCTCCCCGCTGTCGATCCGAATGAAGTGACGATAACTATCATGGCGGATAAGCTGACTGTTAAGGGAGAGCGCAAAAGGGAAGAGGAGATCAAAGAAGAGGAATACTATCGTACCGAGAGGGTGTACGGAACATTCCAGAGGTCGATACAGCTTCCCGCAGAGGTCATAGGTGACAAGGCCGGGGCTACATACGACGACGGGGTCCTGAAGATCACCATACCAAAATCTCAGAAATCCATTCCAAAAGAGATCAAGATAAACGTGCAGCAAACCCGGCCAGGGGAAGCTCAACGCGTCACAAAACAACGGAGGAAAAAATGAAGGATAGAGTACAGCAGGTCATAGAAAAGATCAGACCCCTTTTGCAGAGGGACGGGGGCGATATCCAGCTTGTCGATGTGGAGGATGGTATCGTTAAGGTCAAACTTCAAGGCGCCTGCGGAACCTGCCCTATGAGCATGATGACGCTTAAGATGGGTGTTGAGAGACAGCTCAAACAGGAGATTCCCGAGGTCAAAGAGGTTGTCTCTGTCTAAGTGTCCCTCTCTATTGACAAACACCTCTCTTTGAAATAACATTGATTCAGGCAGAAAGGGAGGCGGCACAATGTCAAGGGCGGCAGCAGCGTCAAAGGGACCTGAGAAGAAAGCTATCCAAAAGAAAACAAAGAAAACCAAAAAATAACGTCGTCGAGGGGGAGAAGTCCCCCTCGAAACATTTTCCCATGCTTCCAGAAAAACGGTTATTGATAATAGATGATGAAGAAATGCTCCGGGCCATTCTGAAGGAATATCTTGAGGAATGCGGCCTCAGGGTGTTTGCCTATGAATCGATGCCGGACCTTGAAAAAGAATTGGAGGAGAAGAGACCTCACGCCGTACTTCTTGATATAGTCCTTCCCCGGATATCCGGAATAGAGATACTGAAAATGATCAAAAAGATCGACCGGCGCATCCCGGTGATCATGATGACAGGATACGCCGACGAGTCGGAAAGGCTTGAATCGTTGCGCAGCGGAGCATATGCGCTTCTGACAAAACCCTTTAAAAATCTCGAGGAACTTTTCCATATAGTCAATAACTGCATGGAGCATTTCATTGAGACACTGAAGACGGAGCAGCTGACCCAGGAGGTGGAAGAGCGTTATAGAAGGGAGAAAATGAATGCCCTTGAACTCGATTTTCTAAAAAACCTTCAGCACATGATAGGCGAAACGGAAGACCCGCTTTTTGTGCTGAAAAATGCCAATACGCTGCTTAAGAACTTCCTTGATTTCGATTTTTTCGGAGCCCTGCTGATCAACGATGAAGAAATAGCCATCCAGATATTTTCCGGTATGGAAGAAGACCCGGCGCTGGTGAGGACAATGGCATCGGTGCTTGTCCGCAAGATACCGAAGGGTCAGATAAAACCCGGACAGCGTATTGTGATCCAGGGGGTCGCCCGGGAAGAGGTCGGCCCTGACGTGACGGACATCGAGACTGTTGTCGTGGAACTTTCAACGGCAAACCGCAGTTACGGATATGCGGCGCTCTACAGGCAAAAGCCCTTCGATGCGCCCGAATGGTCCATATTCACCCGTTTTTGCTCCCACATCACGCTTACCCTTGAAAAGATCAGTCTTTTCAATGAGGTCAAAACCCTTTCGATACACGACGGATTGACGGGCGTACACAACCATGCATATATCGTAGGTGTGCTTGATGCCGAAGTTGAGCGTTCCAGGAGGTATAACACAACATTTTCAGTCATCCTGTTCGATGTGGATGATTTTAAACTGATCAATGATGAATATGGCCACCTTGCCGGCGATCAAGCCTTAAGGAACATTACGCAGGTGATGAAAGAAAGCCTGAGGACCATTGACAAGATCGGGAGGTACGGCGGCGAAGAGTTCCTCCTCATACTCCCCGAAACAGACCTGGACAAGGCCGCCATCGTAGCGGAACGCTTAAGAAAAGCCGTTGAAACTGCCGGCCTCAGGCTCGAGGACAAAAGCGTCAGGATATCTGTGAGCGGGGGCATTGCCACTTATACCCCGGGCATTGAGTCAAAGAAGATCATAAAAATAGCCGATGACAATCTCTACCGTGCAAAAAAAGAAGGGAAAAATAGAATATATTATGAAAACATTTGATGATTCTGTTGAATTGATTCGCAATTTCATGCGCATTAACACTTCGAACCCGCCCGGCAACGAAGAGGACGCGGTGCTTTTCCTCGAAGATGTCCTGAGGCGCGAAGGCATCGTGAGCGAAATATTCTCCGCTGTCCCGAGGCGCGCAAATATCCTGGCACGGATAAAAGGAAAAGAAAAGGGAAGGCCCGTCATTCTCTTAAGTCACGTGGATGTTGTCCCCGTCAATGAAGCGGAATGGACGGTCGACCCCTTCGGTGCAGAGATCAAGGGCGGATATCTGTATGGCAGGGGAGCTATTGATATGAAGTCACAGGCCATCTGCCAGTTGATCGCTTTCATGGCGCTTGCAGGGGAAGGGGTCAAGCCTGAAAGGGACATTATTTACCTGGCCACCTGCGATGAAGAGGTGGGAGGCAGCCACGGCGTCGAATTCATGCTGAAAAAAGTGCCTGAACTGCGCAATGCCTCTTTTGTGCTCAGCGAGGGCGGATTCATGATAAAAGAGGGCGGTCATGTGAATGCCCAGATAGCGGTCACCGAGAAACAATTGGGCCAGTTCATTGTCAGGGCCAGGGGCAGGGGAGGGCACGGGTCAATGCCCCATGGAGACAACGCGAACGAAAAGATCGTTGCGGCCTCGGGAAGGATCCTTTCGCACAAATGGCCGATGAAAAGAACGGCGATCACTTCTGCGTATCTGAAGGGCACCCTGGAAGGAAAGATCATGGAAGGCTCGAAATTTCCGACACTGGACAGGGCCTTGAAAAGTAAAAAATGGAAAAGCTATCTTGAATCCAACGAGATCTATAACGCCATCCTGCGCAATACAGTGACGCTGACTATATTAAGGGGCGGAGAAAAGGTCAACGTAATCCCGGCAGGGTCTGAGGCGTATTTCGACGCCCGCCTGCTGCCGGGAGAGAGCCATGAAAACTTCTTTAAAAAGATCGGCAGGCTTGCAGGCGAAGATGTCGAGATCGAACGGATAGGCGCCGGGATCGGTGAACCCGGGTCCTCCCGGTACGGCACTGTTTATTTCCACGGGATTGGAAAATGCGTCAGGTCGTTAAAGGGAGAGGACGTCCCCATTCTTCCATACATCATGACTGGTGCGACAGACCTGAGGTATTTCAGGAATCTCGGCGTCCCTTCATACGGTTTTTTCCCCATAACATTAAATAAGGAAGAATTGTTGAGAATGCACGGTAAAGATGAAAGGATTTCCATTGAGAATATCAGGGAAGGTTTGGAGGGATGCGGGAGGATATTAAAATTCCTTTCAACCCTGCGGGCCGGATAACGATATTTCTTGACAAAGCATGGTTAATTTGTTGAAAATAATGCGTGAATTAATTAACAAGCAATAAAAAAATGATAAAAAATTATGTGTTGAAGGAGGTGAGCTGTTAATCACTCAAAATCCAGGCGATACGCCATTATGGGGGTAGTATGAAAGAGATTATGCAAGGAAACGCAGCAATCGCAAGAGGTGCCTGGGAAGCGGGTGTGACTGTCGCTGCCGCATATCCCGGAACACCGAGCAGTGAAATCCTCAAAGATGTCGCAGATAATTATCCCGAGATTTATGCTGAATGGTCACCCAATGAAATGGTTGCCGTTCAGGTAGCATCAGGCGCGGCCATTGCCGGCGCCAGGGCAATGGCCTCCATGAAGCACGTTGGGATGAACGTTGCCTCCGATGCCTTGATGACCCTTGCCTACACGGGTATCAAGGGCGGACTCATGATAGTCGTTGCCGACGACCCGAACGTTCACAGCTCCCAGAACGAGCAGGACAGCCGTAACTGGGCTCGGTTTGGAAAGGTTCCGATGATTGAGCCGGGCGACGCGCAGGAATGCTATGAGTTCACCAAGGCCGCATTCGACATCAGTGAGAAATTCGACACCCCGGTCCTTTTGAGAACGGTGACACGCATTGCCCATGCCGATTCACTGGTTCAGACGGGTAAAAGGGTGGAATCGAAGATCCCCCTGGGACTCGATCCGAAACTTGCCACAAAATACGTCATGGTCCCGGCCAATGTCCGGCCGAGAAGGAAAGCCGTCGAAGAACGTATGCAGAAATTAGAGGCATTCGCCGACAAGACCAAGCTCAACAAGATGGAGATCAACAGCAAGAACATCGGTATCATAGCAAGCGGCGCCGCTTATATGTACGCGAAAGAGGTTTTCCCGGAATACTCCTTCCTGAAGCTTGGTATGGTCTGGCCGCTTCCGAAGAAGATGATCGCCGATTTCTTCAAGAAGGTGAAGAAGGTCATGGTCATCGAGGAACTGGACCCATTTTTCGAAACAGAGATCAGGGCCATGGGTCACAAGGTTTTCCATGGTAAAGACATTATCCCCAATATGTACGAACTCTCACCGGAAATCATCGAGAAGGCCGTAAAGGGCAAGTCATATAAGGCACCCAAGGTCCGCGTGAAACCGGAAGACCTGCCGAGAAGACCCCCGAATCTTTGCGCCGGCTGTTCTCACAGGCCGCTTTTTTATGCGCTCAAGAAGCTTGGCGCTTTCGTGTTCGGTGATATCGGCTGTTACACGCTGGCAGTTGCACCGCCGATCTCAGCCCTTCACACCACCATCTGTATGGGTGCAGGCGGCGGCCAGGTTCACGGCGCCATGAAGGCCATGGGCAAAGACGCCTTAGGAAAGATGGTTGCCGTTCTCGGCGACTCAACATTCCTCCACTCGGGCATTCTTCCGCTTATGAATGCCGCATACAATAAAGGCACCTCGACGACTATCGTCCTCGACAACAGAATCACCGGTATGACCGGGCACCAGGAACACGCGGGAACAGGTTTTACCGTCCGCGGCGAAGTGGCGAACCAGGTCGACTACCGCGAGATAGGTAAGGCAATCGGAGTGAAGGACGCCAACATCCGCTACGTCGATCCATACAACATCAAGGAAACTATGGAGATCGTCAAGGAAGAGATGAACAAGAATGAGGCATCCCTTATTCTTTGCAAAGACAGCCCGTGTATGCTTCTCCGCAGGGCGAAACCTCTCGAAAAATTTAAAAATCCTCTGTATGTGATCAATACGGACAAGTGCCGCGGCTGCAAGATGTGCCTCGAGATAAACTGCCCAGCCATCAGCTGGAGAGAAGGCGCAGGCCAGACGAAGGACGGCAACAAGAGAAAAGGCACCGTCTACATCAACCCCGATCAGTGCGTTGGCTGTGAAGTTTGTGTTCAGGTATGTAAATTCGACGCCATAGAACCGGCAAAGAAGTGAGGAGGCGAATATGAAAAAAGACGAAAAAACCACTAACATATTTCTTTCCGGTGTAGGCGGGCAGGGTGCCATCCTTGCAAGCAACATTCTTGGCGAGGTCTTCATCAGGGCCGGATATGATGTCAAGAAAGCGGAAGTCCACGGTATGGCCCAGAGGGGCGGCGATGTCACCACTCATTTCAGGTATGGAAAAAAGGTCTATTCACCCATCATCAAATACGGTGATGTTGACTTTCTCCTCTCTTTCGAACTCCTGGAAGCCCTCCGCTATATCAACTGGGTAAAACCTGAAGGAAAGATCGTCATTAATACCCAGGAAATACTTCCTCCTTCGGTCAGCCTTGGACAGATGCAGTATCCCCAGGGTGTTCCCGAAGTGTTCAAGAAGCATTTCAAAGGAAATGTCCACGTTGTCGACGGGCTCGGGATAGCGAAAGAGCTTGGCAACCTGCAGGCTCAGAACGTTGTTCTCGTTGGCGCATTCTCCAACTTCTTCCCGAAGATCAAGGAGTCATTCTTCATCGACGCGATAAAGAAGCTCCTTGCCCCGAAGCTGCACGACCTTAACATCAAGGCGTTCCAGGCAGGAAAAAAGGCCCTGTAATATCCGCATGGCCTCAATATTCTCTTGTTTCAGAAAAGAAGAAAGGCCCTTTCGGGGGCCTTTCTTCTTTATTTCTCTTTCGGTTCTGTCAATATTTCTTATTACCCTGCTTTACCCGGGAAGGATGGAAGCAATGGAAGTGCATTCTCTTCGCAATGGACTCAATTATATTCTTGAGGAAAGAAAGAACACGGGCGTTATTGCCATACAGATATGGGTTAATGTTGGCAGCAGCGATGAGAACGAATCCATCGCCGGTGTTACTCATTTCATCGAACATCTTATCTTCAAAGGGACTGAAAAACTCAAAGGAAATGTGTTTGCTTCGCAAATTGAGGCCATGGGCGGAAGCGTCAACGCATTTACGTCGTTTGACAACACCGTGTACCATATCACCATTCCCGCGAAGGTGTTCCGGGAAGGTTTCGAACTTCTTGTCGAATCGGTGAAGAACCCCGCTTTTCCTGAAGACGAGATAACAAAAGAAAGAAAGGTCATACTCGAAGAGATCAAGATGGGCGAAGATGACCCGCAGCGAAAGCTTTTCAAGGAGATGTTCGCCCTGAGCTATCAGGGGAAGCTTTATGAAAGGCCGATCATCGGTTTCAGCGATACCGTTGAAAAGATCTCGAGGCAGGATATCGTCGATTATTTCCGTTCCCATTACATTCCTCAGAACATGGCCGTGGTGATAGCGGGCGATTTCGATAAAAAAGAGGCTTTTGCACTCATCGATAAACATTTTTCAGGGTTAAAAGCAGGGAAGGCACCTGCCCGGCAGATAACGAATAACGCAGCCGCAAGGGAATCGCAAAAAATCCTGGAAAAAGATGTGAGGGAAAACTACCTTGCCCTTGCGTACCCAGCTCCGAAAAGGACCGACCCTGATGTACCTGTGCTTGACGTGCTCGGGGTCATTCTGGGAGATTCGGAAAGCTCGAGGCTCCAGGAGACCTTAAAAAAGAAAAAAGGTGTGGTGAACGGCATATCGACATACGTCTTTACTCCGAAAGAGGATGGCCTATTCATCATTTACGCAAATTATGCCGGGGATGACACTGAAAAGGTGATATCGGGGATAGACAAGGAACTTGCTGCTGTAAAAGAAAAGAATATTCGGGATTGGGAGCTTACAAAAGCCAAGAACATGCTTAAGGCGTACTATATATACGATGCCGAAACCGTGCAGGGAAGGGCACGTCAGATAGGCGATTCCAAGACTGTGACCAATGACCCGCATTTCATAGAAAAATACCTGAAGGCCGTTGATGCAGTAACGAAGGATGACGTGAAAAGGGCGGCCGGTAAATACCTTGGGGCAAGAGACAGGCGCATCGTCATAATGAAGCCGAAGCGCAGTAATCCGTTCAAACACACCTTTGAGAACGGCCTTACGTGTCTTGTCAACAGAAACACCTCTTCCCCGAGCTTTGCATTCAAGATGGGATTTATAGGCGGATCCAAGAAAGAGGCTGAAGGGATGGTTGGAGAATTCAACCTTCTTTCGAGAATGCTTTTAAAGGGGACTAAAAAGAAAAGCTCTTCACAGATAGCCAAAGAGACAGACCTTCTTGCGGGATCGCTTTCACCTTTCAACGGACGAAATCTCTTTGGTCTTTCAGGAAAGTTCCTGAGTAAGGACCTGAAAGAGGTGATGTCCCTGCTGAAAGAGATCCTTATGGAAACAGACATGAAGGACGAGGAACTCCGAAGGGTCAAGCGGGAGATATTGTCGGAGATACGCCAGAGAGATGATGATCCCGTTGGTCAAACGTTCATGCGTTTCAATGAGGAGATATTCGCAGGTCACCCTTACAGCCGCGACCCCATGGGAAAAGAAGAGGATGTGGAACACATGTCCCTCCAGGAGATCACGAAAGCATACAAGCGGTATGTAACCCCCCGTGGGGCCGTTCTGGCAATCTCGGGTGATGTTGACGAAAAAGAGGTTTTTGCCCTTGTCGGTGAATTGCTGCGTGGATGGAAAGGCGAAAAGACCGACCTTCTCAAGGTATACCCGAAGGCTGCCAGAAAAGATGTGGACCTGGAGAAGGACATCCAGCAGACACATATCGTATTCGGTTTTCTTGGACCGGGACTGATCGACAAGGACAGGTATGCAGCCGAAGTGCTCGATGCCATCCTTTCAGGGATGGGAGGCAGGATACATCAGGTGTTGAGGGAGGAGAACCCTTATGCCTACGCCTTGACGTTCTTCAACCAGATGGCCTATGAGACCGGTGCGATGGGTATATATATAGGCACGAGCGAGAAATTTGTGAAAGACGTCATCCGCATTGCGGGTGAAGAGATAGAGAGGATCAGGGAGAAGGGGTTTACTGATAAAGAGGTCGAGGACGGAAAACGCTACCTCATCGGAAATCATTATATAAAGATCCAGTCGAACGGCGCCATCTCTTCGGCCATGTGTTTCGATACGCTCTATGGATTGCCCCCGGGCTCCTTTAAGACATGGCCGCCACATATTGAAAAAGTGACAAAAGTGGATGTCGACAGGGTGGCCAGAAAATACCTCACACCGGAAACGATGGTGAGATTTCTGGCAGGAAAAGTGAAAAACAATAAGCAATTGAAAAAAGAATAACCAATTTATCGATAACCAATAACGGACAGATTCGGGATCTGGTCGGATGAATCATTGGTTGTTATTTCTCAAAGAACGATCTCACCGTTTTGATAATATGGTCTTTTTCCATCTTTTTCAGTTCCGGGAAGACAGGCAGTGCAAGACTTGTACGGGCCGCTTCCTCGGCCACAGGGAAATCTCCCTCCTTGCATCCGAGATACGAAAAACAGGGCTGCATGTGGAGGGGCAGCGGGTAATAGATGCCCGTCATGACCCCTTTCTCTTTCATGTGGGCCTGCAGGGCGTCACGCTCCTGGGTGCGGATAACATAATGGTGGAAGATGTGCGACGTCTCATCATCGATCGGGGGCAGCGTGATGGGAAGGTCCCTGAGGTGCATGTTGTAATAACCGGCGTTTTCGAGCCGTTTTTTGTTCCATTGGGATAGTTTTTCGAACTTGACGCTGAGAGCCAGGGCTTTTATCTCGTCGAGCCTGCTATTGAAACCGATCATTTCATGGATGTATTGTTTGTCTCCCATGCCGTGCACCCGGAGCTTTCTGGTCTTCTCTCCAAGGTCGTCTCGTTTCGTGAGCACCATTCCTCCTTCGCCGATGCCGCCAAGGTTTTTTGTCGGATAAAAACTGGTGGCGGCTATATCGCCGAAGCAGCCGGCGGCTATACCGCCCCTTTTTGCGCCGAGCGCCTGCGCCATGTCTTCTATGACGGGAATATTATGCTTTTTAGATATGGCGAGTATCCTGTCCATATCACATAACCTTCCGAAAAGGTGCACCACCATGATGGCCTTCGTTCTTTCCGTAATAGCGTTTTCGATGAGAGAGGCATCGATATTCATGTCGCTTTTCTGAATGTCAATAAAGACCGGTCTTGCACCGACAAGGCTGATGGAACTGGCCGTCGAAAAGAACGTATAGGGGGTGGTGATGACCTCGTCGCCGTTTTCTATCCCCAGTGCCATGAGCGCAAGGATAAGCGCATCGGTACCGTTGGCGCATGATATTGCATGGCCGACTCCGGAAAAAGATGCGATCTGCCCCTCGAGCTTCTGGCAATACTGGCCGAGGATCAGTTTCTGCTCTTCCAGGATCTCTCGGACACCCTTGAGTATATCCTTCTTTACGCCTTTGAACTGGGCCTTCAGGTTAATGGGGGGAATGTTCATATTTGTCATTTGTCCTTTCGGAAAGGGTTTGTGGATTAAATAATGATCGGTCTATGTTAGCATATTCTTTCGGATCAACTCAAGATTTCCTTGCATATTTACCCGGATATCCGCAAAGATGCTTGTCTTCCTCGTGGCTATCTTACACCAGGGCGGCAAGCCTCTATGTTTGCATCGCTGCCTGTTGCACCGCCTCTTCGGGTTCCCGGTTGACGTCATGAACTCTGGCACAGGGATCGTTTTGCCGCCGGGCGTACCGGTCATCATTCCGGTCGATTCAACCCTTTTTTTACGCATCTCATGAGGGATAGGCCGATTGGTCGGAAAGCTCTGCAGGCAACCCTTCGATATTCATTAAAATCGTTGACAAATATCCGAAATTGCGATAAAAAGGTTGTGAAATTTTTTTCAACTTAAGAAAGGAGACCTGTATGAAAGAGGCAGTTATTGTTTCGTGCGCCAGGACTGCTATAGGGCAGTTCAGCCAGTCACTCAAGGACGTGCCGGCTGTCGAGCTCGGCGGGATAGCGATCAAGGAAGCGGTTAAACGGGCAGGCCTGAAACCTTCGAAGAACAAGGACAAGGATGTTGCGCCGAAGTGCTTTGAAGGCAAGACAGATACAGAGCTTGAGGCACAGTACTATGATTATGACCCCGGCCTGAAAGAAGTGGTGATCGACGAAGTCATCATGGGCAATGTCCTCCAGGGGAGCCTTGGTCAGAACCCGGGGCGTCAGGCGAGCATCCGCGGCGGCATCCCCAAGGAAACAGCTGCTTTCACGATAAACAAGGTTTGCTCTTCCGGCCTTCGTGCTATTCTTCTCGCGAACCAGTCGATCCAGGTCGGCGACAATGAAGTTGTCGTTGCCGGCGGCATGGAAAACATGAGCCTCGCACCTTTCGCTATCCCGGGTTTAAGATTCGGCGCCCGCATGTTCGATACAAAGGCGATCGACCTCATGGTTCTCGACGGCATCTGGGAAATTTTCTACAACTACCACATGGGCAACACGGCCGAGAATATTGCAGCTAAATACGGCATTTCGAGGCTGGAACAGGACGAATTCGGGCTTTTGAGCCACCAGAGGGCAATGGCAGCCATCAAAGGCGGACTCTTTAAAGATGAGATCGTTCCCGTCCCTCTCAAATCGAAAAAAGGCCCTGCGGTGTTCGATACAGACGAAAGACCTATGGATACTTCGATCGAAAAAATGTCGGCCCTTAAACCGGCATTCAAGAAAGACGGGACCGTCACGGCAGGCAACGCATCGGGTCTCAACGACGCAGCCGCGGCTGTCGTTATGATGTCTCGTGACAAGGCAAACGAGCTCGGCCTCAAACCGATGGGCAGGATAATATCATGGGCAAACGGCGGCCTCGATCCTGCATATATGGGCCTGGGCCCGATCCCCGCGATCCAGAAAGCCCTGAAGAAAGCCGGTCTCACGATCGATCAGATTGACTGCATCGAATTGAACGAGGCATTTTCATCACAGGCGATCGCATGTGTCAGAGAACTCGGCGTAAATATGGATAAATGCAATATGTTCGGCGGAGGTATATCCCTCGGTCACCCCATCGGGTGCACGGGTGCGCGCCTCGTGACAACGGCCCTTTACCAGATGAAGAGGCTCGGGCTCAAATACGGCCTCACTTCAATGTGCATAGGCGGCGGCATGGGATTGGCAGCAATTCTTGAATGCGAGGCGTAACGATGGAGTTCAAAAACCTTATCGTAGAAAAAAAGGACGGCATCGCAACGCTTAAATTCAACAGGCCCAAGGCCTTGAATGCGCTCAATTCAGAAACCCTTATCGAACTGAAGGCTGCAGGCGACATGCTCAATGCCGACAAGGAGATCAGGGTGGTCATCGTTACCGGTGAAGGAGACAAGGCATTTGTGGCAGGCGCCGACATTCTCGAGATGAAAGACCTGACGGCACTGGAAGGCATGGCCTTTTCCGCGAGGGGACACCAGGCTCTCGCAGCACTTGAGAACATGGAGAAGCCGGTCATAGCGGCGGTGAACGGATTTGCCCTCGGCGGAGGATTCGAAGTGGCACTTGCCTGCGATATCATCTACGCCTCAGATAAGGCCAAAGTGGGTTTCCCTGAAACAACCCTCGGCATCCACCCCGGTTTCGGCGGCACACAACGGGCGGCGAAGCTTGTCGGGTTGGCCAGGGCCAAAGAGCTTATTTTCACTGGAAAAACGATCGGGGCGCAGGAAGCTTATGAAATGGGCCTTTTGAACAAGATAGTGCCGCAGGACCAGCTGATGGTTGAAGTTACGGCGCTGGCGGAAAAGATCAAGGCAAACGGGCCTTTCTCGGTGCGGCTTGCCAAGGAATGTATCAACAAGAGCCTCTCCCTCGACAACAAGGAAGGGCTCACCCTCGAAGCGAAAGATTTCGGACTCTGTTTTGCCACGAAAGACCAGAAGGAAGGTATGACAGCATTCGTGGAAAAAAGAAAAGCCACCTTTACGGGTGAATAAAACATATAAGGAGGACACTGTGAAGATAGCGGTTTGTTTGAAACAGGTTCCTGATACGGAAGCAGAGATCAAATGGGACATCCCGAAAGGGGCCCTGAGCAGGGACGGCATGGATTGCATCACGAATCCTTTTGACGAATTTGCTCTCGAAGAAGCACTTCTGACGAAAGAGAATTATGATGGCGAGATCGTGGCCGTTTCCATGGGACCGGAAGGCGCCAAGGATGTGCTGCGCAACGCCCTCGCGTTGACAGTGGACCAGGTAGCACTTTGCACGGATGACGCATTTGCAGGTTCAGACACGTATGCCACAGCGTATGTTCTTGCGTCAGCGATCAAGAAAGTCGGCGATGTTGATGTCGTTTTCTGCGGCAAACAGTCCACAGACGGCAACACCGGGGTTGTCGGGGCAGAACTGGCCGCGATCCTCGGATTCAGCCAGCTTACACAGGTTTCCAAGGTCCGCTCCGTTGACGCGGGCGGCAAGAAGATCGTCGTTGAAAGGGCCATCGAGGGCGGAATCGAAGTAGTCGAAGCAAAGTTGCCAGCCGTTGTATCCGTTATCAAGGGTATCAATGAGCCGCGGCTTCCGAACCTTATGGGGATCAGGAAAGCATCCAAAATGGACATTCCCCAGTGGAGTGCAGGTGACCTGGGTGTGGATACCGGCAAAGTGGGAACGGCAGGTGCAAGCACGAAAGTGGTCGAGATCGCTGTACCGCCTCCACGCGGCGCAGGCGAGATCCTCAAGGGTGAGATCGAAGAAATTGCCAACACGATCACCGACAAGCTCATTGACTTGAAAGTTATAAAATAACTTGGAGGAGGGAAAATACAATGGCTAACGATGTATGGGTATATATAGAACATAAAGAAGGCGCCGTTTCGCCTATGTCTTTTGAGCTTCTCGGCATAGGCAAGCAGCTGGCCGAAGGTTTTGGCTCTAATCTTTGCGCATTTGTTATCGGCGCACAGGTAGACGACCTTGCGAAAGAGGCAGGGACCTACGGGGCAAGCAAAGTCTACGCAGTGGAAGGAGATGTCTTCAAGGATTTCAGGGGCGAAGCATATGCGAAAGCGGCAGCGGCCCTGCTTGAAAAGTACAAACCGGAAATAGCTCTTTTCAGGGCAACCGTCATGGGCACCGATGTTGCAGCGGCTGCAGCGGCCCAGCTTGGTTTCGGTCTCTGCACCGATACGATCGGCCTTGCAATAGACGGCGGCAAGGTCAAAATGACCCGTGCGGCCTTCGGCGGCAACTATTCAGTATCGGTTGTCAACGAGAAGGCAGCCCCTCAGATCGCTACCGTCAGGCCGAAAGCGTTCGCCATGCCGGAAAAAGGAGCAGGGAGCGCAGAGGTCGTGAAGGAATCCGTTGCGGTCTCAGATGCCGATCTTGCGACGAAAGTCGTTGAGTTCATAAAATCAGCCACATCGGTCAACCTCGTGGAGGCCGATATCATCGTATCCGGTGGCCGCGGGCTTGGCAACGATCAGGGATTTGCCATGCTCAAAGAGCTCGCTGACCTGCTTGGCGGCGCTGTTGGTGCATCACGCGCGGCAGTCGACTCCGAATGGATACCTTACGAGCACCAGGTCGGCCAGACCGGCAAGACGGTCAAGCCGAAGATCTACATTGCCTGCGGCATCTCCGGAGCCATTCAGCATCTTGCCGGTATGAGGACGTCAGATTGTATCGTTGCGATCAACAAAGACCCCGATGCCCCCATATTCAAGGCTGCATCGTTTGGCATCGTCGGCGATTACAAGGACATTGTTCCCAAGATGATCGAGAAATTCAAAGCAAAACTGAACAAGTAAGCAAAGAGAACGATCAAAAAGGGGAGGGTTTTAACTCTCCCCTTTTTTATTCCTTTTCATAGTGAGTATCATCGGATATTGTAATTAATCAGGCGTAAATATGCCCATTATTCATTTGCTCTTAATGGTGTTTTCTACTACAATAGGCTCATGGAAAAATTGGACCTCAGGGGAAAAGGATGCCCCATACCTGTAATCGAAACGAAAAATCTTCTAGAAAGCAAACACGTTGAACAGATCGAGATAGTCATCGATAACCCGGTTTCATGCGAGAATGTGAGGCGTTTTCTGGGTTCCAGGGGTTATGCCACCACGGTCCTCCAGGAAGGCGGCCTGTACCGCGTGGAAGGTGTCCTGGAAGAAACCTCGGTGAAGGATGAAAAGGTCCGAAAAAAAACCCTCGTTTATATAGACGGTGAAACAATGGGAAGGGGCAGCGAGGAATTGGGCAAGATACTGATGAGATCCTTCCTGAATACATTAAAGGAACTCGAAATCCGTCCCTGGAGGGTCATATTCCTCAATTCGGGCGTGAAGCTCGCAGCAACCGGCTCGGAGTATATTGATGTCCTTAAGGACGTTGAAAATCTGGGCATAGAGATTATATCCTGCGGCACGTGCCTTGATTACTTTCACCTTAAAGAAAAGATAGGGGTTGGGAGAATAAGCAACATGTTCGAGATCATGTCTTCTTTCAACGAAGCCACAAACGTGATCAGACCATGATCTGACGCACGTCATCAAATTCCGGACTATCCATGATCTATTTAGATAATGCAGCCACATCATTTCCGAAACCGCCTGAAACAATAAGGCTGCTCAACGATTTTGTGAACAATGTCGGCGGGAACCCTGGCAGGAGCGGTCACACCCTTTCTCTGGAGGCCGCCAGGATCATTTTCGATACAAGAGAGAAATTGACCGATTTTATCGGGATGAAGGATTCGGAGCGGCTCGTATTTACGCAGAATGGGACGGAGGCCCTAAACCTGGCCATACTGGGGCTCCTTAAAGAGAATGATCACGTTGTGACGACCTCAATGGAACACAATTCCGTAATGAGGCCCCTTGAATTCCTGCGGCTGCATCGCGGCGTATCTTATACGGTCGTCCCCTGTTCGGCTGAAGGGCTTCTCGATCCGGGAGAGCTCGCAAAAGCGATAAAGAAGGACACAAAAGCTGTCATTATCAACCACGGCTCGAACGTGACAGGCACCCTGCAGCCCATAGAACTTGTCAAGGACATGGCGGGCGACGCACTGTTCATAGTAGACGCGTGTCAGACCATTGGCTCCGTGCCATTGGATATGGAAAAGGCCGGTATAGACATCCTCTGTTTTTCCTGCCATAAATCCCTTTTTTCAATTCAGGGTGTTGGTGCGGCTTATGTAAGAAAAGGGATAGACCTTACACCGCTGAAATTCGGGGGGACCGGCAGTAAGTCCGAGTCCATTGATCATCCGGCGTTCCTGCCCGATAGATATGAATCCGGGACACCAAATACACCTGGTATAGCATCGCTTCTCGGCGGTCTCACCTTTATCGGTAACGAGGGAATTGAAAAGATCGCCGCGAGAAAAGATACTATACGGGAGCTGCTGGTAAAAGGATTGCGTGACATCGACGGTGTGGCGGTATATGGACACGAAACTCTCAGACCTCGGTCCTGTCTGGCAGTTGTTTCTTTCAACATCAAGGGTAAGCTTGCCTCTGAAACAGGCTACGAACTGAACAAAAGGTCGATTTACACCCGTGTAGGCCTCCATTGCTGTCCTGCCGCGCATCAGGCAATCGGCACTTTCCCGCAGGGTACAGTGCGGGCTGCACCGGGATATTTTACCGAAGAGGATGACGTCAGGTCTTTCCTCGAGGCGGTCAGGGAAATTGCCGAAAGATAAGACAGTATTCATCCTTTTCTATACCATTCACGATGTGCTCAGGATGGAGAAGATCCTCAAAGAAAAGGGGATCATGCATGAGCTCGTGCCGGTGCCGAGAAATCTCAGCTCCGATTGCGGAATGTGCATCAAGCTCATAGATGATGTGGAGAGGGCGCGCCCGCACCTTGAAGGTTTCGAGGTGGAGAGAAGTTTCTCTTTTGACGGTGAAAATTACGATCCGATCACACTCTAAAGCAACATGATCCTTCTTCCCACCTCCTTATTTTAATAATAGAAACTATTACTCCCAATAAACGATATCTTGTCATAACGATTAAAGACTGATTAAATTCGTCAGGTTACTGTATGTTTAACCCGCTTGACAAACGATATCGCTGTGAACAAATTAATTTTATAAAAATCAAATATCCTATAAAGGAGGTCGGTCATCATGTTGTGGACAGATGGTTTGGGAATGTTTGGGAGAGGTTTCGATCCATGGTCCGAATTCCAGCGGATAGAGAACGAGATGAACCGGGTCCTGTCAAGATACGTTTCGCCCTCAACGAGTGACTTTCCGGCAGTGAATATCTGGTCAGACGGTGAAGAGACCCTGGTGACCACGGAGATACCCGGCATCGATTCAGACGCTATCGACATTTCTGTCATCGGGAAAACTCTCATGATCAAGGGCAACAGAGAGCCTGAAAAACCGGAGGATGGCTGCTCTTATCACAGGAGGGAAAGATGGTACGGGCAGTTTACAAAGACCATTGAACTCCCTTTCAACATCGAAGCGGATAAGGTGGCGGCAAATTTTTCAAATGGTATCCTTTCGATCAGGCTGCCAAGGGCCGATGCCGAGAAGCCGAAAAAGATCACTATCAAATCTGCGTAATGGAGGCCCCCATGGCTGACAAAACAAAGGAAATTCAAAAAAAAGAGGCCAACCAGTCAGATATCGTTGAACGCACAAGATCAACGAAGATCTATAACCCCGACGTGGACATCATCGAAGGGAAAAACAAAATAGTGGTCATTGCCGATATGCCTGGTGTCAACGAAGACAGCATCGATGTTACCCTTGAAGATAATATTTTAACCATTTACGGCAGGGTAAAGTGGGAGATCCCGGAAAAAATGAAGCTTACCCATGCAGAATACGGTATAGGCGATTATCAGAGGATCTTCACGATCTCCGGAGAGATCGACAGGGAAAAGATCCGGGCGACGGTAAAAAACGGTGTTTTAAGACTTGTCATGCCCAAGAACGACACAACAAGAATGCGCAAGATAAATGTCAGGGCGGGGTAAATACCTGTATCGATAATTACGATGGAGATGTATAAACTGATATCTGCCTTGTCTATATTTTGATGGCATTATGAGGGCACATCTCATGGCAGCAGTAGCACCTGATACAGGCCGTGTAATCAAAACACGCGACGTCCCCTTGAATGTCTATTGCTCCGGCAGGGCAAACTTTTGCGCAGACGCCGCACGCCTGACAGACCCCGGGGATTATCCCGGGTTTCTTCAGAAAAATATTCCTGAGGATCCTTTTAACAGGCGCGGGGAGGTTCCAGTCTGTATCAGATGTCCCGGGCATGGGAAAAGCGACAGAAGGCGGCAGACCCATGTCAATAACTTCATAGGGGCCAAGCAAACCGTGACGCCTTGCGCAGGCTGTAACGGGTAGATCTGCACCGGGGCAAAGATACCCTTCCACAAAGTCATCGAGTGCGAAAGCGCTCCGTGACAGGGCAACAATGCCGCACCTTACCGGATCTCCGCTCCCGGGACCGTCGCCGCACATCCCAAGAATGCCGTCAAGTATAGTTACTGCAGGCGATACGATACGGTGCACATCGACGATTATGGATGCGAAAAGATTTCTGTCTTTTCCGGCTTTAAGATGCCAGCGTCCTTTTTCGAAACCACGGACGAAACCGTATGTGTTCTTGACGCCAAGGGTCGTACCTGTCATGACATGGGTTTTAAGCTTCGGGACATTGACAACGATGTCATACCTGTCAGGGTCCTCTCCGAAAAGGAATTCCCTGTATGGCGATATGCCCTGAACCTTTTTTTTGATCTTTCCGGTGAAGGGAACTACATTGATGCCCAGCTGTTTAAGCATCTTAAGGTAGCCCCCGGTCTTGAGCACCCTATCCAGAGATTCATACCCGGGACTGTCTCCAAGTGAGACCAGACAGGAATGATCTTTGAGAAATTCGATAAGTGCGCGAAGGAAAGCGGGGTGGGTAGTAACGGCGCGCTCAGGAGGCTTGCCTTTTAAAAGGTTCGGTTTTATGAGGACGTTGCCGCGGGTAATTTTGAGATCTATCTCCCTCAATGCCCTTTCAAAGAAGCTTTTCAGCCCGTCCATATCGTAGGAACTATTCCCCCCTACGATCACCTTTTCCAATAGATTCACCTTTGGAGAAATTGGCCTCAAGGAATTTCACGCAAAAATCACCTTTTTGACCGCTCCAGCATATCCTGTTTTCATCGTCGCCCGTGTAATAGGTGACTGTATAGTTTTCCCGCTCCTTGCGCAAAACGTTTCCTGGTCCGGTAAGTGTACCTTTAAAGGTCAAATCTTCAATGATATCATCGATCCTGATGTGGAAAAACCTGAAAAAATCATCTTCGTTGGTCAGTTCTTTGTTCTCCGTGTGCATGACGAAACGGCCTCCGGAGCGTGCCACAGAAAGGACAGTGTTCCCGAAGGGGCCGTAAACTTCGATAAAAATGGAACCAGGGTATTCGACCTTGAGGGACATCTCACCAGAATACTGCTGGTCTTCGAACCTCAGGTCGATCTCGCAAAACGCCTCAACGTAGTCGAAATCCTCCGGCCAGGCAATCAGGGCAGTTTTTTTGTAAATATGGGAACAAGCGCAGAAAAAAAGAGATATGGCGACGCAAAGCAGGAGCGCCTTTTTCATCACTTTTTCTCTTTTATTGCCTTGAGCTTTTGCTCAATCGCGGTCTTTTTGGTCGGGTCCTTTTCGAGTTGAAAGGACCTTTCGTAATGGAGAAGAGCCTTTGTGAAGTCATTCAGTGCAGCGTGGACATCGCCAAGATGTTCCTGGATCGTCGGGTCTTCGGGCATGAGCTGGCTTGCCTTGAGTATCTCCTGGAGTGCTGCCTTGAAATCACCTTTCTTGTAATATACCCAACCGAGGCTGTCGAGGATGTATCCGTCATCAGGACGTTTGACAAGCGCCTTTTTTATCATCGTTTCGGCCTCATCAAGGCGAATACCCTTTTCTGCCCAGGAATAGCCTATAAAATTGAGGGCGTTTGGATAATCGGGGTCTATCAAAAGGACATCATTCATAATTGAGAGCGCCGTGTCGGATTCACCCTTTTTTTCGTGGAGCATGCCAATCTGGTACAGGACCTCCAGGTTCCTGGGGTCTATCTTGCGGGCCTCTTCGAGTGCCTTGATCCCGGATGCGAAATCGCCCTTTTCCTCGTAAAGCATGGAGATCAATATGTAAAGCTCGGGTTTTTTCTCCATCTCGGGGAGATATCTGGATATCACAGCGATCCCTTCATCAATGGTTCCCGATTTTATGTAGATCAGGGTCATCTGTTTGATGGCTATGAGGAATTCTTCCGTTTTCGGGTCGATCCTGTTCAATTCCTCCAGGGCCTTTTTAATATCACCTTTTTCCCGCCATGACATGGCGAGGTAGATACGGACCGTGTGATTTTCTGGTTTGCTGGCGAGAACGAGGTTGAATTCCCTGATAGCTTCATCATATCGGCCTTTTTCATAATGGAGCAGGCCTATCCGGATCCTGATCGACAGGTCCTGCCTGTCTATGCCCGAAAGTTCTTCAAAAGTGTGGATCGCTTTGTCGTATTCTTTTTGCTGTATGAAAATAGCGGCAAGCCTGGAGCGCGCTTTTTTGTTGCCCGGATCGTGGGTGATAACGGTCTGGTAGTATTCGATGGCCCTGGGGAGATTGCCTTCGATCTCGCTTATGGTGCCGAGGTCGATGATCGCCGGATCGAAATTGGGTTTTATCTCGATCACCTTGTTGAGGTAAGTTTTTGCCTTCCCGTAATCTTTGATCTCACCGTAAAGCCTGCCTATGTAATATAACGCTATGATGTTGTCGTCGTCATAGGCGAGTATCTTTTCATAGATGACCAGCGCTTCCTGGTACTTTTTTTCGGATATATAAACGGAACCGAGATACATGTATGCCTCGGTGTCCTCCGGATCCAGTTCGATGCATTTCTCGTAAAGCGATTTTGCCTTGTATGTCACACCTTTCGATGCGTTGATGCCGGCAAGGAACATGAGTGCGGTCCGGTTTTCCGGGTTGATCTCAATCGCTTCGTTCAGAAGAGCTTCTGCCTGGGTGAAATTGCCTTTTTTAACATACAGGGAGGCAAGGGCTGCCTTGATGTCTGATGACCGGGGATTGTCTTTCTGGACACGGAGGTAATTCTCCATGGCATCATTGTAATCTCCTCGCATTTCACTTCGGTATCCGCGTAAAAAGGAATAGACGGAATCGGAATAGGTTGCCCCAAAGACCGATTGGAACGGCAGCACAAGAAGCACAATGATGGCAAATGCAGCTTTTTTCATTAGTTTGAATAATACCATAGAATCGATATGAATGCTAATCATATGGCTGGCGTGAATGCTGGCCCCGGTTCTATTTTATAAGCCATCCTATGCGTGACCAGCGGACATGCTGGAAGAGGTTCGAGGAATTTCCGTCCCAGGAAAAATAGATGATCAGCGCTTTTCCGACAAGATGGCGCTTGTGTACAAACCCCCAGAACCTGCTGTCCAGACTATTGTCCCGATTGTCTCCCATGACAAAATAACAGTCTTTAGGGACCGTTACGGGGGGTATGTTGTCTTTGTCCACAAAAGGCAGGAATCCACGGGAGGAGCCGCTCTCAGCCCTGAAGTGCCCCCATGTGTCCTTGATCTTCTTGCCGTTGATAAAAATAGTCTTGTTCTTGATCTCAACGGTTTCACCTTCCCTGGCTATGACCCGCTTTATGTAGTCTTTCGTCATATCTTCGGGATATCGGAAGACAATGATATCACCGCGGTCCGGCTTGCCCGTTGTGAATAGGAGGGTATCAATGAAAGGTACTTTTACAACATAGCTCATCCTGTTGACGAGGAGATGGTCGCCGACAAGGAGGGTTGGTTCCATAGAACCTGACGGGATCTTATATGCCTGAATGAAGAAGCTCCTCACAAAAAGTGCGATAAGGGCCGCGATAAGTATGGACTCGATATATTCTCTTGTCTTGCTCTTTTTCCTTTCCATTTATGCTCCTTTTATATTAAAGCAGAGCGGAAGCTTTAAACTCGCCCACTCCTTGCATCTCACATTCTTTCCGGGATCGAGACGCCGATAAGTCCCAGGCCGTCCCTGATAACACCCCGCAGCGCGCCAAGAAGGAGAAGACGGCAACGTGTCAACTCAATGTCGGTGCCGAGGACCCTTGTCTTGTTGTAATAGCTGTGGAACCTTCCCACCAGTTCGATAAGATAAAATGCGATACGGTGAGGCTCGAGGTTTCTGGAGCTTCCCTCGAGGACTCCGTGGTAGCGTGTTATCCATTTTATCAGCTCCAGCTCCTCCTTCAGGACGAGGAGGCTGCAATCAGCGCCGGCGATAGCCTCAAGGTCGACCCCGGCATCTGCAGCGTTGCGGAAGATGCTCTCGATCCGTGCATGGGCATACTGGATATAATACACCGGATTCTCATTGGATGTCTTCCTTGCAAGATCGAGGTCGAATTCAAGGTGGGCGTCGCTCTTTCGCATAAGGAAGAAAAAACGGCATGCGTCCCTGCCGACCTCGTCAAGGACCTCCCTGAGCGTGGTGAATTCTCCGGAGCGGGTTGACATCCCGACAGGTTTTCCTTCCTTGATGAGGGTAACGAACTGTATAAGCAGAAATTTCAGGTCTTCCTTGTTCCTTCCGAGCGCCTGGACGGACGCCCTGAGGCGCGGTATGTAGCCATGGTGGTCAGAGCCCCATATATCCACAAGCATATCGAAGGAACGCTTGAATTTATCGAGATGATAGGCTATGTCTGATGTAAAATATGTGTTTTCCCCATCTGATTTGATAAGGACCCTGTCCTCGTCCTTTTCGAAAAGACTTGTTTTGAACCAGAGCGCCCCGTCGTTTTCATAGGCGATCCCCTGCTGTTTAAGTATGCGCAGCGTTTCATCAACGATACCGGATGCATAGAGGGTGGATTCGAGAAAGAAATTGTCGAAGAACACGCCGAAATCGCCCAGGTCTTTTTCGATGCCGTCCATGATGGCACGACTCGCGAACTGGGCCAGGAAACTGACGGCCTCTTCAGGGTCTGCCGGGACGGGCAGTTTCTCTTCAATTGCCCTGCCGGCGAGCTCACGCACGTAATCGCCCTGATAAAGGTCCTTTTCATATTCAACAGCATCGCCCGTAAGTTCTTTGAACCTGAGAAAGGTTGATCTGCCGAGCGTTTTTATCTGCCGTCCGGCATCATTGATATAGTACTCCTTTTGAACAAAATGACCTGTTTTTTGAAGGATGTTCGCCAGGACATCGCCTACTGCTGCGCCCCTGCCGTGGCCGATATGCAATGGCCCCGTTGGGTTGGCGCTGACAAATTCGATGAGGACTTTTTTCCCGCCGCCGACATCGGGATACAGGCTTTCGGTCCCTTTCCGGTGGACATCCGCAAGGAGCTGCTGCCACAGTTCATCTTTCAGAGAAAAGTTGATGAAACCCGAGCCTGCCACTTCGATGGAGTTGCAGGAAGTGCTTTTTTTCATGAGGCCGGCGAGCATTCCAGCGATGTCGACAGGCTTTTTTTTCAACACAGGGGCCAGGGTAAAAGCGATGTTCGTCGAGTAGTCACCGAAGCCTTCCTCGCGGGGTATTTCGATGATAAAATTAGGTTTTATGTCGGGAGGGACCAGGCCTGAATTCCTGGCGTCTTCTATGGCATCATGAATTATCTTTGTTACTATCTTTCTCAGCATCGGCCTTATCCTTTTTGATCAGAGCATCTTTGGTGAAGTCGGAGCATCGCAGGGTCACTTCCTTGCCATGAAGGAACTTTTTTTTACAGTCTTTCCGCCAGGCGCATACAACACAAAGAGATGGTTCATCTATCATGGAAACGCTCCCAGGACATCACTGTATAATGATGGTTTTCTCTCTTTAAGAATGGGCCATTCCCTCCGGATCAGTTTTAATTGATTGAGATCGATCTCGGCCAGAAGGACGCTGTCGGCCCTACCGGTCGGTCCGCCTATAAGCTCACCCTCAGGATTAACGCAAAAACTCATTCCGTAAAAATCCTGGTTTTCCTCACTACCTGCACGGTTTACCCGCATAACATAGACGCCGTTGGTAATGGCATTGCCGGAAATGACCGTTTGCCATATGTGCTGGGATTTGAAAGCGCAAGAGGTGGGGGCAAAGATGATGTCTGCACCTTTCAGTGCCAGCATTCTCGACCCTTCCTGAAAAAAGTTGTCCCAGGATGTTTGTATCCCGAACTTCCCGTGCGGAGTTTCGAAAACGGGAAGTCCCGAGTTGCCTTCGGAAAAATAGAATTTTTCTTCCCATAAAGGGATGTCGGTGACGTGGATCTTGCGGTAAATACCGAGGGTTGTCTCCCCCTGTATAACGATAGAGGAGTTGTAATAATTGTCTTTGCTTTTTTCGAACATAGGCAGGATGATCACGGTGTCGGTGCCCTTTATCTGCGATTTGAAGCGGCTTACCGTATTGCCGTCTTCTTTTTCGGCCAGCGAAAAAACGGCTTCGTCACGATCCTTCGGGAACCAGTAATGGCTGAAAAGCTCCTGAAAGCAGATGATCTTCGCGCCTTCGCCGAGTGCGACCCCGAGAAGTTTGAGGGCATTGTTGACGTTCTTTTCAGTGTCCCTTGTGCAAGCGAATTGAATTCCGGCTATTTTCATGGACAAACCTTTTTAATTACTTTTATTTTCTTGCGATGCAAAGAAAAGTACCAGATGAAAATCATGCATGTCAAGGAAAAACAAAGACAATTTGAATAAGGCGCGGAGGAAGGCCGGCAATGCCCCTTTTCTTCCTCCGCGCCTTTTGAGATCAATAGTTTTCAGCGAGGATTTCGTAATATGCCTGAGGATGTGCACAGGCAGGACATTCAGAGGGTGCCTCGGGCCCCTCGTGAACATAGCCGCAATTCCTGCAGCGCCATTTGACCGTTGCCGGCCTCTTGAAAACGGTCCCGGTTTCGACATTCTTGAGAAGGGTGAGGTAGCGTTTCTCGTGTTCCTTTTCAACCTTTGCAATCTCACGGAAGATCTTCGCTATCTCTCCAAAACCTTCTTCATCGGCAATTTTTGCGGCCTCGGGATAGAGGACGGTGTGTTCCAGGTTCTCCCCTGCAGCCGCGGCCTTCAGGTTTTCGGCGGTCTTTCCTATGACACCGGCAGGATAGGAGGCCGTGATCTCAACCTCTCCTCCTTCGAGGAATTTAAAAAACTTTTTGGCATGCTCTTTTTCATTATCCGCGGTATCGGCGAAGATGAACGAGATCTGTTCGAACCCTTCCTTCTTTGCCTGGGATGAGAAATAAGTGTATCTGTTGCGCGCCTGGGATTCTCCGGCAAAACTGGCGAGAAGGTTCTTCTCCGTCCTTGTTCCTTTAACGCTTTTCATTGTTTCCTCCCGTCAGCTCTTCCAGAGACCGTGAATGTTGCAGTATTCACGGGCCGTCACCGAATTCCCCTTGACAGGGAAGAACGCCTCCGGTTTGTCCCCGGGGGAGAGGAACTTACGGTATACGATCCCGTCGATAGTCGCCTCTATCCACTCGATATAATGTTTTTCTTCCATTGGATGTGCAGCGCTTCCCACTTTTACGATGATGCCGTCAGCAGATTTTTCGATAACAGGTACGTGTTTTTCAAGGGATGCATCGACGGTGTTCTCGGAAAGCAGTCTCATCGGTTCATTGCAACAGACAAGCTCACCTTTGCCGCCGTGCAGCACTATAACGATGTTTCCGCAAATATCGCATTTGAAAATCTGTAACTTTTCCGCCATATGTGCCTCCTTTTTCTTTGGATTTAAACTTCGTTTCAAAAAAACGGTACTTTGAGATTAATACAGGTATACGGCGATGTCAATGGAGCGGTCTTCCTAAAGATACGTCAGGGCCACATTCCGGCGATTGTTTCAGTCATGTGAAATCTCGGTCCGGGGTCTGATGGGAGCGGTATAATTCTCTTTTAAGACCGCATTTTTTATGATACTTTATGCGAAATGTTTGGCATAGGCCTTCCGGAACTCATATTAATAATGGTTGTCGCCCTGCTTGTGGTGGGACCAAAGAAATTACCCGAGCTGGCAAGGTCCCTGGGTAAAGCCATGGGTGATTTTAAAAGGATGGCAGACGACGTAAAACAGACCTTTGAGGAAGAGGCCCCGGAAAAAGGGAACGACAATGACCCGCTTGAGACAGGCAGCCCTGAAACGATGTCCGATGGTGAAACGGAAATACCCCAGCATGGAGATGGGATGTCCGGAGAAGGCCCGGACCCGTCAGACAAAAATAAATCAGAAGAACACGGAGAATTGAGGGGGTAATTGCCACCCTGACCGCCTGAGGATGTGCGGGGAAAGGACGCAATGTCAGCCTTTCATGGCTAAAAAAATTCAACCAGACGAAAAACAACCGTTTGTTTCACATCTCCAGGAATTGAGGCAGAGGCTCCTCGTATGCATCCTGGCCGTTTGCTTTGCCTTCGCCCTGACATATCTTTTCAAGGAAAGGGTGAACATGTTCCTTCTCGAGCCTTTCAGGAAGGTCATGCCCGCGGGGAGCAGTTTTATATTCACCGCGGTGACGGAGGCCTTCCTTACCTATTTCAAGATCTGGATCATCACCGCCATCACCATCTCTTCCCCTGTCATCATATACGAGATATGGATGTTCGTCGCGCCGGGTCTTTATGAAAAAGAGAAGCGGTATGTTTATCCCCTGATATTTATGGGAAGCTTCTTTTTCGCTACAGGCGTAATTTTTTGCTATTATGTTGTGATGCCCTATCTTTACCGTTTCTTTGTCAGCTACGCCTCGGAGTTCATAATACCCATGCCGGATCTTAAAAGCTACGTAAGCCTGACATTGAAGCTCCTGGTCATTTTCGGGTTCCTCTTCGAGCTCCCTCTCGTCGCGTTCTACATGGCGAAAGCCGGGATCATCAACCACCGTTTTCTCGCAAAAAAACGCAGGTATGCCGTTCTTGCCGCTTTCATATTGAGTGCCATAATCACACCGCCCGATATAGTGAGCCAGATCATTGTGGCGCTGCCCCTCTGGGGCCTTTATGAATTAAGCATAATCATTGCGAGATTTTTCGGGAAAAAGGAGAAGGCACATGAATAGATTGGATGTGGTCATACTTGCCGCCGGAAAAGGCGAGAGGATGGCCTCGAAAAAACCCAAGGTAATGCATGAGATAATGGGAAAACCGCTGATAGGGTATGTAGTAGAGGTTGCTTCATCGATCGGGGCCGACCATCTGTTCGTGGTTACGGGTTACGGGCGTGAATCCGTCGAAGCCTTTCTTGCAGACAAAGGGGTGACATGCGTTGTGCAGACAGAGCAGCTGGGTACGGCCCATGCCCTTTCGTGCGCAGACGATCATTTCACCGGTAATGATATACTTGTGCTGCTCGGCGATGTACCTTTCATACAGACTGAAACACTGCTCGGTTTTCTGGATTTCTGCCGACGCTCCGGGTCGATCGTTTTCCTGACGACCGATGTTGACGACCCTTCGGGCTACGGTCGGGTGTTAATGGACGGGGACACGATCAGTGACATCAGGGAAGACGCGGAGGCGACTGAGGATGAAAAGAAGATCAAAAGGATAAATACCGGGATCTGCTATATCCCGTTTGGTTCTTTGGGGCTCCTGGAACAGATCGGGGCGGACAACCGCAAGGGTGAACGGTATCTCACCGACATCTGTAAAGTTGCCGGAAACAGCGGCAAGGCCGCAAAGGGGTTCTTCCACGGGATACCGGAAGAGGTGCTTGGCATCAACACGCAAAAAGGCCTCCTTGAAGCCAACATCCTGATGAGAGATATGATAAATGAAGCGCATATGGCGCAAGGCGTGACCCTCCTGGACAACAGCATCTGTATCGAGAAGGGCGTCAGGATAGGTCGTGATACCGTCATTGCCTCCCATTGCAGCATCACTGGTGAAACGTCGATAGGGGAGGGTGTATTCGTTGGCCCATGCTCGATCATACGCAATTGCGTGATAAGCGACAACGTTGTCATTGAAGGATTCGTTTCAATGGAAGGGGTCGAGGTCAAAGAAGATGTAAAAATAGGCCCCTTTTCGAGATTGCGGGCAAAGACCGTCCTGGGGCGAGGGGTCAAGGTGGGTAATTTTGTTGAGGTGAAAAACTCCGTCCTCGATGACGGCACAAAGGCAAGCCATCTGTCCTATATCGGCGACTGCTCGATCGGCAAGAATGTTAACATTGGGGCCGGTACCATTACTTGTAACTATGACGGCGTCAATAAACACAGAACGTTAATAGGCGATAACGTCTTCGTGGGAAGCAACACCGAACTGATAGCCCCGGTCACCGTGGGAAATGATGTACTGATCGGGGCGGGCACAACGGTCACAAGAGATATCCCGGACGGCAGTCTTGCCGTATCGAGGGTCCGTCAGAAGAACGTTGCAGGGTACAGGAGGAAATAAACGTGTGCGGGATTGTAGGATACCAGGGGAATGAAGAGGCATGCAATATTCTGATAGATGCTTTGAGAAGATTGGAATACAGAGGTTATGATTCCGCAGGGATAGCCATATGGGACAATGAGCGGCCGATCAGACTTGCCCGTAAACAGGGAAAGGTGAACGAACTGCAAGGCGCCATTCGTGAGGATGATTTCCGGGGACGCATGGGCCTTGCCCACACGAGGTGGGCGACTCACGGTGTGCCGTCGGAACGGAATGCCCATCCTCACAGGGCAGGGGATGTCGTTGTCGTACACAACGGTATTATCGAAAATTACCTTGAATTGAAAGAATCGCTGAAAAAGGAGGGCAACTCGTTCCAGTCGGATACAGACACGGAGGTGATACCACACCTTGTATCGAGCTATATCAGGAAAGGAAACGGTTTCGAAGAGGCTGTCAGGCTGTCATTGAAAAGGCTCAAGGGCTCATACGCCCTGGGGATCATCAGGGAAGGGGAGAACACCCTCATCGCGGCGAAGAAGGAGAGCCCTCTCATCGTGGGAGTTGGAGATGGCGAGTATATGATAGCAAGCGATGCTCCTGCCATCATCAACAGGACGAACAGGTTCATCTTCCTCGAGGATGACGATGTTGTTGTTGTCAGGGACGGGACCCTGAAAATAACCGATATTGACGGTACGGAGGTTTCCCGGGAGACGAAGCACGTACAATGGACCGGTGCCATGGCGGAAAAGGGCGGTTACAGGCATTTCATGCTCAAGGAGATATTCGAGCAGCCACGGGCTTTATCTGACACGCTCATTGGAAGGATCCAGGAAGAGCAGGGCGAGGTACTTTTTGAAGAACTGAGTCTTCCTGATATGGGGAAAATGAAGAAGATATGGATGGTGGCCTGCGGCACTTCATATCATGCGTGCCTGATAGGCAAGCAGATCTTCGAGGCAAACCTGAGGATACCCGTCGAAACAGACATAGCATCGGAGTTTCGTTACCGCGACCCGATACTTGATGAAAACGACCTGATCATTCTTGTGTCCCAGTCAGGAGAGACAGCGGACACCATCGCGGCCATGAAGGAAGTGAAGAAGAAAGGGGTCCACACCCTCGCGATCTGCAATGTCCTCGGCAGCACCCTGTCCAGGGAATCACACAGCGTTGTCTATACCCATGCGGGCCCCGAAATAGGTGTTGCCTCAACAAAGGCCTTTACAACGCAGATCGCTGTTTTTTTCATGCTCATGCTCCATCTTGGAAAGCTCACAGGTGCTCTCGACACACAGGATGTGAGAAGACATATCGGGGAACTGAAAAAGCTCCCCCACAAGATCCAGACGATCCTCGACTCTCATTCGGAAATGGAAGAATGCGCGAGGAGAAACATGCACTGCAAGGATTTTCTCTACCTCGGGCGGGGCATCCATTTTCCGACCGTTCTGGAAGGTGCCCTGAAACTAAAGGAGATCTCATACATCCACGCAGAGGCATATGCAGCGGGAGAGATGAAGCACGGCCCCATAGCCCTTATTGATGAAAATATGCCAGTGGTTTTTGTATCACCACGAGACCAGACTTACAAGAAAACCTGTTCAAATATGGAAGAGGTTATAACGCGCAGGGGCAAGGTTCTCCTTTTTACCGATGATAACGAGCATGAAATGTCTGGAAAGGTTGATACGGTTTTCGTTTTTCCTGAAACGGTCTATGAGCTGCAACCCGTTCTGGATGTGGTGCCGTTGCAGCTTCTGGCATATTATATCGCCAATCTGCTTGGTACCGATGTTGATCAGCCGCGCAATCTTGCCAAGAGCGTTACTGTCGAATAACCTGGAAGCAGGGACCTGCAGGCTTTATTTTTCTTCCTGGGGTACTGAATTGAATTTCAGAATATCGAAGAGCACATCCACTACCTGGGGATCATAAAAACCCTTTTCGGTATTTTTGCGGATCTCGTTCATCGCAAGGCGGACATCCCAAGGCCCGCGATATGGTCTCCAGGATGTCATTGCGCTGTATGCCTCGGCAAGGGCGGTTATACGGGCGCCTATGGGGATCTCTTCCCCTTTAAGTTTGTCAGGGTATCCGTTGCCGTTCCATAGTTCGTGGTGGTGTTTGACGATCTCGAGCAGCTGATCGCTCACGTAACCCAGTCTTTTCAAGGACGATACACTTTCAAGAACATATTTTTCTACAAATTTTATTTCCTGCTCCGTGAGGCTTGCCGGACGATTGAGGATGTGATGAGGTATGGCCTCTTTGCCCAGATCTTGAAGGAAGCCGGCCTGGAGTATGTTCTTTTTTAGGTCTTCGTTCAGCTTCAGGCGATCGGCTATGACGTACGAAAGCATGCCCACGAGCATTCCCCGCCCGATAGAGCCGTCAAGGGATTCAACGGCGAGCATCAGGTCAAAAGGCGCTTTTATACTTGCTTCCACTTCAAGGTATTGTTCCGATATAGCCACAGGGATGACACTGTGGTCATGCCAGCGGCTTTTTATGTTCCTGACCTCATAAACGGATATTTTGTGAAGCTTGCCTTTGAGCTGGAACTTTTCGAACTCGTCTTTTTTCAGGTTCGCATCGGCGTAGGAGAGCCTGATATCCGTCGATTCGGGATCAAGCGCGAGGGCATGCTCAAAACAGGAGATCGCGGCAGATGCATCATGAAGGCCGAAGTGTATCTTGCCCATCTGGTAAAGAAGCGGAGCGCTCTCCCCTTCTTCGGCCAGCCTCTGTTCGAGCACGCGCAGCTGCTCAAGCAGTGCCTTGTCCGACTGGCGGCTGTAACCCATGTTCCTGAGTTTGACCACGTTCACGAAGGGTTCGACAAGCTTGTAGGTAAATTCATCCACATAGATCTTCTCAGGCTGACATATCTCTTCAAGGCGTTTGGCAACATTGACACGGTCACCTATTGCGCTGTATGCCTGTCTGTGGACCCCCATCATGCCGACGATGGTGTAACCCGTCGCGATCCCGACCCTCAGTCGCCATGGAAGCCCGATATCACGTATCTTCTCCTGCATCTTGATCGCGGCAAGAACAGCCATGACCGCATGCTGGGCATAATCTATGGGAGCTCCAAATTCCACCATTACACCATCACCCATATATTTATCTATGTGACCGCGAAAAAGTTCGATAACAGGCTCGATGTGTCCGATGAAACGGTTCAGTTCATCAAGTACTATATCAGGCGGGTTCTGGTCTGAATACGCGGTGAAATCGGTGAGGTCGCAGAACATGATGCTGATCTCGCGTTTTTCAATGCGCAGCTTCCCTTCGGTGGCAAGTTTAGCCACAACAGGATCCATCGTCGTGTAAAGTGTCCTTTCAACCTTCTCCTTCATCTCCTCGACAACACGGCTTCTTTTTAGCTCTTCATAAAGACGCCTTGTTTCTTCGAAGCCTTTTGCGAGCTTTTCCTGGAGCGAACCGATGCCGGCGCTTGTGAGAACAAGGAAACCGCCCCATATAATAATCATTATGAGTGTGCTTGTCATGGTTCCGCTGACAGTGAACCATTCAGGCCTGATCGCGGCGGTGACTGCCACGACGAAGATGATGTTCAGTGATGCGTAAAATGCCTTTCTCTTTCCGAGAATGTATGCCGCCAGAAGGACCGGAAGATAGAATAGGTTCAGGAAGGCAAACCTGTATGGCAGGATAAAAAAGACCGCGCATACCAGAACTGCAATAAGGAAAACAAAGAGCAGCTCGAGGTGGCGGATCATGAAATTCCTGAATCGCAGGGCCATGGTCACGCCAAACGCGTCGGCTACCTTAAAATCGGGGGCCTCGTGGAAGCTGCCATCGGGAGGGTTGATCTGTCCGCCGCCTTTCTCTGGGTTGTTGGTCATAGTCTGGTTTTCACCACTTTATCAGCGTATTTTAGTTTTTTAAGGATGCAGCCCCCAAGAACCTTATTTATTATCATGACCACTATTTATTGTCAATTATATTATCATTATAGAGTTTATTATCGGCAGATATCAGTTATTTTTAATTGCAATTGCCTTTCATCTATGGAATATTGTAATCCAATCCACTATGGGACTTATCCAGCTTCTCTTTCGCGACCCGCTTTCCTTCGTGCTTCTCATCATACCCTTGATGTATTCAATTATTATTCACGAGCTTGCACATGGCTGGGTAGCATATAAAATGGGAGACCCTACGGCCAAGTGGCTAGGCAGACTCAGTCTTGATCCGAGAAAACACATCGATCCCTTTGGGGCGATCGCTCTGCTCATTTTCGGATTTGGCTGGGCAAAACCCGTGCCTGTCAATTTTCTCAATCTTCGCGATCAAAGGAAGGGCCTTATCTTCGTATCGGCGGCGGGGATAGTTGCGAACATGGCCCTCGCTTTCATTGCTTTTTTGATCATGCGCCTCACCGATCAACTTGACACCGGTCCGTTCCAGACTTTGTTGTATTTTATGGCCAGGGTCAATATCATGCTGGCAGCATTCAATCTGATCCCCATACCTCCCCTCGACGGTTCGAAAATAATCATGGGGTTTTTACCAGGCCGTTACCAGTATTCCCTTGAACGGCTGGAGCCTTTCGGCATGTTCATCATTCTCGGTCTGCTTTATCTGGGTGTATTGAACCCGGTCATAGCTGTGTTCCAGTATGCCATAATCTCGCTGATCCAGTTGTTCATACCGTAATTTTCAGGCGCTATTTCTTGCCATAGTTCTTCGTTAAATATTCAACGACGGCACTGGTTTCTTCGTCGTTCAGGGACGCGCCTTTCTTCTTCATTCTTTCAACGGTAGCGAGCCATTCCTTTTCATTTTTCTTTTTGGACCTTGCCTTGTCGAGGCCATGGCAGCTGCCGCATTTCTTCTCAAAGACCGCCTTGCCTTGACTTTCACCCTGTGACGCAAATGAAACGGGGGCGACAAAAAACAGCGCGGATATAATAGCCGCAAAGGCCAAACATGGGATTTTTCTCATACACACCTCCTCAAAGTCTGTGGTGATTCCGGTTCACCACTATCAACGAATCCATCCTACCAGTGTTGCGAAAATATGACAAGCAGAAACATAACGAGGTGTTTTCTTTTAGATACGGCTTCGAAGGCCTTCTGACAATCGATGCCGTATGATTATAGCTCTTGACTTTGAACGGTTTATCCTATAAGGTATTGCATTCGATAGCGGGGTGGAGCAGTCTGGTAGCTCGTCGGGCTCATAACCCGAAGGTCACTGGTTCAAATCCGGTCCCCGCAACCAAAAAAACAAGGGCCCGGGAGAAAATCTCCCGGGTCTTTTTTGTCTTCAGAACACAAACGGGCGGACCCTGCATATATGCATCTGGAGCGCCTTTTAGCTTATGGCCGGCGGTGCCGATAAATAATGATGAGGCCCCAAAGATGTTGATTCCTCGAGAAACGGGTGGTAAGTTACTTTTCAGGCTTAAAATACCATCAGTTAAATTAAAAAAGTTAAGGTTTCCTTGATGTTGAGGGCAGTCATGAGGGATGAAGAGAAAACAAAGGAAGAGCTGATCAGCGAGTTGAAGGCTCTCCGTGCTTCGGCCTGGGAGGACAAAGAACGGTGGAGGTTCGCGATCGAGGGGGGCGTCGATGGCATCTGGGAGTGGAACGTGCAGACCAGGGAGGTCTTTTATTCCCGGACTATCAAGGACATGTTCGGATATGAAGAAGATGAGATAGGAACCCAGCTTGACGAGTGGATGAAGAGGATACACCCCGATGATGTAAAAGCCGTGATGGAACATATCGATAAGTTCCTCAAGGGTGAGCAGCCGGTCCGCGGCACAGAACACCGCATCCGATGCAAGGATGATACATATAGATGGGCCTTTCTTAGAGGCAAGGTGGTCTCATGGACGGAAGACGGAAAACCTCTGATTGCGGTCGGCACGTTCACGGATATCGATAAACGCAAAAGAATGGAAGAGGCCCTGAGGGAATCGGAGAACAAGTTCAGAGGCCTGACGGAAAAATCTGTTGCAGGCATCTACCTGATCCAGGACGACATACTTCATTACGTCAATGCCAAGTTCTCGGAAATATTCGGATACACGATTGACGAGATCACGGGCACGATGAAGGTGGATTTCCTCGTTTCTCCCGAAGATCGGCCTATGGTGGTGGAAAACCTTCGCAAAAGGACATCGGGAAAACTGGAATCCCTAAATTATGAGTTCAGGGGGATCACGAAGAAAGGAGATGTCAGGATTGTCGAGGCATACAGTTCATTGACCTCTTACCGGGGCAGGCCGGCGATCATAGGCACCATACTCGATATCACCGAACGCAGGCTGGCTGAGGAGATGCTGAAGGAGGAGGAGACAAAACTTAAGGTCATTTTTAATTCCGTCCAGACCGGGATCGTCGTTATAGATCCCCAAACCCATCAGATCGTCGATGTCAATCCCGTTGCAGCAGAACTGATCGGAGAGGCGCGCGAGAACATCATCGGTGAACAGTGCCACAGGTTCATATGCCCCGCTGAAAAAGGAAGGTGCCCGGTCACCGACCTCGGAAATACAATAGACAATTCTGAACGCATTCTTATCACATCAGGGGGAGAGCAGCGCGCAGTTATAAAAACTGTTGTACCTGTATCCTTTTCCGGCCGCAATTATCTTCTTGAAAGCTTCACCGACATCACCGACCGCAAGCAAACAGAAGAGGCCCTGAGGGAGTCGGAGAGCAAGTTCAGAGACCTTGCAGAGAAATCCCTTGCCGGGATATATCTCATCCAGGACGGTATATTCCAATACGTCAATGCGAAATTCGGAGAGATACTGGGATATACCATCGACGAACTGATCGGAAAAATGACTGTGGAATCTGTGATTTATCAGGATGATTGGCCCCTTGTCAGAGAAAACCTTCGCAAAAGGATCTCGGGAGAAGTGGATTCACTGAATTATGAATTCAGGGCAATAACAAAAACCGGGGAGATCAGGGATGCCGAAATATACAGTTCCCGCACCATGTACAAAGGAAAACCGGCAGTCATAGGAACTTTGCTGGATATCACGGAAAGGAAGAATTCCGAAAAGGTGCTGCGCGAGAGTGAAGCGAGGCTGCGCCAGGTCATCGATCTTGTGCCTCATTTCATTTTTGCGAAAGACGAGAACGGTAGATTTATCTTTGCCAATAAGGCTGTAGCCGATGCCTACGGGACAACGTTCGAGGAACTCACAGGAAAGACTGATGCCAATTTTAATAAAAACGAAGAGGAAGTCGTACAATTTGTAAATGATGATCTGCAGGTAATACGCAGCGGCCTACCGAAAGAGATCCCGGAAGAAAAGATAACAACATCCAGAGGCGATGTGAGGATCCTGCATACGATAAAGATGCCTTTCAGCCTGTCGATGACCGGCGGAGAGGCTGTTCTCGGGGTTTCGACGGACATAACTGAACGCAAGCTTACGGAAAAAGCATTGTACGAGAGCGAAGATAAATATCGCAACATCTTCGAAAATGCCGTTGAAGGTATCTTCCAGTCCACTCCCGGCGGAGAGCTCATAACGGTCAACCGTGCGCTTGCCCGGATGACGGGATATGAAACACCTGAAGAGATGATGAGCACGGTCACGAACCTGGGAAAGATCTATGTCCAACCTGAGCGACGCAGTGAATTCAGAAGACTGCTGCACGAGGAAGGCAGCGTGGAGGCTTTCCAGGTACAGATATATCGCAAGGAAGGCGGTATTATATGGGCATCGATGAATGCCCGGGCGGCCAAGGGTGATGACGGCTCGATCATCTATTATGAAGGTACCATTGAGGACATAACAAAGGCAAAAAAAGCCGAAGAAGCGCTGCTGCGATCGGAGGAGGAACTGCGGGCGCTCATCGGGTCCATCAATGATACCATTATGATAGTGGATGGCAGCGGAAAATGTATCAAGGTCCCAACAATGAGTCAGGATCGCTTGTTTGGACCCGCAGGGGATGTCGTCGGAAAATCCTTCAAAGAGATCTTCCCGGAAGAGACAGCAAGGTTTTTCCTTAAAAACATACACAAGGCCCTTAAGTCCAGACAGACGGTGAACATCGAATATTGCATGGAGATAGGGGAACAAGAATACTGGTTTTCCACTGCGATCTCTCCCATGACGAGGGACCTTACGGTCTGTGTCGCCCGGGATATTACGGATCTAAAATCAACAGAAAAAAAGCTTGAGGCAAAATCGATCACCCTTGAAGAAACGAACGCAGCATTGAAGGTGCTCCTGAAGAACATGGAAGGGGCAAAGAAAGAACTTGAAGAAAATATCGTTTCCAATATCAAGATGCTTGTTATGCCTTGCGTAGAAAAAATGAAAAAGCTCAGGCCAAACGAGATACAGAAGACATACATTGACCTGGTGGAAACGAACCTTAAAAATATTGCTTCACCTTTTTTACACGATCTGGGCCAATTCAACCTTACCCCTACAGAAATACAGATAGCCAGCTACATAAAAGAAGGACGAACTACAAAAGATATTATGGAGTTATTGCACACTTCAAAAGATGCGATTGATATTCACAGGTATAACATAAGGAAAAAATTAGGCATCAATAAAAAAAAGGTCAATCTGCACTCCCACCTCCTGTCAATCCGTTAGTATTAAATATATCTTAATACCATCTTCCAATATATTTAATATTCCTTTTTTAAAAAATATGTTTTAAATTGTGATACACATATATTACAATAAAAGCTAACAAGATAAGGATCAATCTGACCTTGAATGTTTTTGCAAAATTATTATACATCGGAAACAGGGGATGATCATTGCTAAGCCATCGACTTTATTAGCGTCCAAGCCGATGGATGGGTCGGCTTACAGTCGGGGTGGGAGGTACCTGTCGGTGGCTTAGCATTAACATTTGTAAAAGATAAGTTTCATTGCAGAATCCATTATTATAAACCATACAGTGAGGGGTGGCATCAGTGTTGAAACTCGCCCTGGTGAGTGTGTGAGTTTATAGATGAATGCATAACCATGGGGGTTATATGTCGGTGCTCAAGAACTTGAAAATCCAGTACAGATTATTTGCGGGGTTCAGTATTTTTATGATCATTATACTGGTGTTCAGCGCAGTCGGGCTGAAAAACAACTATGATACCAACAAAAAGGCTGAGTTCATCGTTAACAACCTTTTTGAAAAGACCATAGCGGCAAATAATGCACTTCACGGTATGCAGCAGGTCACCAACAGCCTCTCGATCATAGCATTCTCCGAAGATATAGCGATAAAGGACGAGATGAAGAAGCACATAGCGGAAAAAAGAGCGATTTATGTCCAGGAACTCGAAAAGATAGAGAAACTCGAGAAAACGGACGATGGACATAGTCTGATAAAAAAGATACGCGATGAAGCTGCCAACGGAAGGGACATTAATAATAAGATGGTTACTTTCTCCTATGAAGGTAAAAAACATGAAGCGGCAAAGGCTTATATGGAAGGCAGTTCGAAGGTCATATCGGGTATAACTGTAAGTATACAAAATCTTATAAATTACCAGGAAAAAAGCGTGAAAAAGGAATTGAAGGGTGTTCTTGATGCGAACCGGCGTTTCAGCACTTTTTTAATAGTTTTTTGCGCAGCCGCCCTGTTGCTTGGGGCAACACTGTCCATTATACTTACAAAAAGCATTACCGGGCCTATACGTGAAAACGTCAATGCTGTGCAAAAGCTTGCTGACGGAGACCTCACCCTGAATGTCAGCGTGAAAAGAAAAGATGAATTTGCTGCTGTTGAGGGGGCGGTAAAAAAGATGGTTGAAACATGGAAGGGAATAGTGGAGAAGATCAACGAAGTGGCTGGCAATGTTGCGTCTGCGAGCCATCAGCTTTCTGCCAGCGCAGAACAGGTATCGAAGGGGTCCAACAATCAGGCCCAGAGGACATCCCAGCTTTCCACTTCTTCGGAAGAGATGTCCCAGACCGTATTGGATATCGCACAAAATACAAATAAAATAGCTCAATCCGCAACAGACGCGGCGTTGATGGCTAAAAAAGGAGAGGAGATCGTCAACAGGTCTGTCACAGAAGTAAAAGAGATCGCAAAAACCGTTGACATGTCCGCAGAGTTTGTAAGGGTCCTTGGCGACAAGTCGGAACAGATAGGCAAGATAGTGAATGTTATTGATGACATAGCCGATCAGACAAACCTTCTGGCGTTGAATGCGGCCATCGAAGCGGCGAGGGCTGGAGAGCAAGGCAGAGGTTTCGCGGTTGTTGCAGACGAAGTGAAGAAGCTCGCTGAAAGAACCGCCAAGGCAACATCCGAAATAAGCAGTATGATAACTACCATCCAGAATGAGGTGCTTCGGGCGGTTGATTCAATGGAAAATGCAATGGGCAAGGTCAACGTCGGGGTTGAGCTGGCCTCCCAGGCAGGGGATGCGCTGAAAGAGATCGTGAACAAGGTGGATGACCTTCAGCTCATGGTTTCACAAATTGCCTCTGCCACGGATGAAATGTCGGCAACTTCGGAAGAGATCTCGAAAGACATCGAACATATAGCTGAAATATCCAACGAAGCATCGGTCAATTCTGAACAGACAGCGCAGGCGGCCGGTTCATTGATGAACCTGTCCCTGAATCTCCAGAAGGTAATGGGAGAATTCAGGGTGTAAAACATAAATAGCAGGCCAAACAGCAGGGGTGGAAAATTATGAATCAGAATCAAACAAATGAACATCTGCAGGGTGAGATCGTCGAATTACGCGACAGGATCGCATCGTTACAAAGCGCGCAACAGGCATGTACGCAAACCCATGACGTTTTCAAAAAAAGAGGGGGGCGTTATCGGGCCGCTGCCGAAAACCAGGCGGAACTGGTGTGCAGTTGTCTTTCCGACGCAACGGTCTTCTTCATAAATGATTCATACTGTAAATATTTACAAAAAAACCGGGATGAACTGATCGGGGAAAAAGATCCAGTTATTTCGTTAAGTGGCGATAAAGAATATATGAAGGAAAAAATATCTTTCCTTACCCCCGGGAATCCCGTTGCACATTATGAACATGAGGTCATGTTCCCTGACGGCACCATACACTGGCAGGAGTTTACAACCAGGGCGATCTTCGATGACCTGGGATTGGTCAAAGAGTATCATACGGTAGGAAGGGACATAACTGAAAGGAAAAGGATCGAAAAGAAGTTCCATCAGATCGAAGGCGCGCTGAACATACTTATAGATGTTATCGGCGAAGAGGCTTTTATTATCGATGCCGGGGAAAGGATCGTTGCCGTCAACAATGCAATGAGCAAAAAGTTGGGCAGGGAAACAGGGGATATCGTTGGAACGGGTCTTTGCGAATGGCTGGACGACAATGATCTGAGGTTGAACAGGGAAATGATGGATAAAGCCGTGCGGGAAAGGGCACCGGTACGTTTCGAATATGCGCGGGAGGAACTGTACTATGAGAACTTTATCTACCCGATTGTCAATTTAACGGGCAATGTTACAAGCCTGGCCATTATCATGAGAAACATTACACAGCAAAAAGAAAAGGAGAAAAAGCTCTCTTATCTCGTAATGAATGATGGGAACATGGGCCTGCAGGATTTAAGATATCTTGAGGAAATAACAAAACGGGCCGTTGAATATGCAAAAAAAGGGGACAGGAGTTCGCTTTTATATCTGAACCTCACAAATTTCGGTTACATGAACTCTATTGCCGGCCAGAATAAAAGTGATGAGATCCTGATAATGCTGTCAGGACTTTTAAAGAGCAGACTGCGCACGGAAGATATAATAATCCGTATTGAAAAGGACAGGTTCGCCCTGCTCCTTCTGGGAGCAACGTCAGATGATGCAAAATTTGCCGTACAGCGCATTCAATTTGCCCTGGAATCGTTTCATTTCCTCCTCGACGGAAGAATTTACCGCCTTGGCAACAGCATAGGCCTTGTTGAAATAGACGGCACCCTGGATGCGCAAATGGTCTTATCAAAGGTGGACGAGGCCTCACGGGAAGCGCATAAATTGGGGAAAGACTCCGTTATTGTTGTTGATGGAAAAAAACGGTTTTAAAAAAGATGTTATTGAGGATATAACCTGAAGCATTCATTCCTTTGCTGAACCAGCCTTTGTTCAAGGATGTGTGCGGCTGAATATGAAAGCTTGCATCGGCCCGGCTGTCCGATTGATGTGCAAGCCTCGTTCCAGTTCTGCTGATAATAATAATTTGCTGTCTGCAGGCATTCCGACAGGGCTTTTCTCCTGGCTTCCATTTGTTCTTTCATCTGACCCCTGTATTGTTCAGCCTCTTCGCGAAGCCTTTTTTCCTCTCTGATACGCTGTTCCTTAAGGTTCTTATTTGCCTCATCTACCTGGTCATAGAATTCTTTCTTTCTACGCTCACGGTCCCATTGTTCTTCAATTTGCTTTTCTTTAAAGCTCTTTTCGGCGTTTCTTGACGCGTCATCCCTCCAGGAATTCATTTCCTCAATCTTGCTTTCTACCCTTGCAAGCTCTTTATTGAGATCATCGTCGGACATGTGCCGCCTGTTCATGATATGTTGTTTCACATCATTGATGGAAACGGCAAAACCTATCCCTTCAACATTCCTTCCGGAGATCTTCAGGGAATTGATTCCGACAACCTCACCCTTCATGTTGATAAGCGGCCCGCCGCTGTTTCCGGGACTCAACGCCGCATCTGTTTGAATGAAAGCTGATTTATAAGCGGGAAATGACCTTTTTGAGGAACTGACGATCCCTCTGGTAAAAGATGTTTCAAAAGAAAGTGGCGTGCCGGCGGCTATAACTGTATCTCCTTCGGAGCATTTGGCGCTGTCACCAAGAGGAAGAAATGAAAAATCTCTTTTGTCCAGGGCTTTTAAAAGCGCAAAATCACGGTCAGGGTCCACAAGAACAAGTTCCACATTAATGACCGATCCGTCAGAAAAAGCAGCTTTTCCGGTCTTATCACGCATAACATGAGCATTTGTCACTATATAGCCGTCCTTGCTTATTAAAAAACCACTTCCGCGTTGAGTTTCACCGGTACTGATTGTCACAACAGCGGGCTTAACGGACCTGATCAGGGCAGAAAGATCCATTTCTTTTCTGAGAAAAGCAAGGTCAAAAACATTATACCTTAAAATCAAGAAGAGCAGCGCCAGAATGAATAAGGCGATAAAAAAAGATATGAAAAAAGGTTTTCTTAAAGACCTTTTGGAAACAACAGCTTTTTCCTTTACAGTGAAAGATTCGGCAACATCACTTGTTTTTAAAGCTTCTGGATAGATTTCATGATTAATAGAGCGGTAATGCTCCTTTATGAAATCGTAAGCCCAGGTTTTTTCTTTTATATCATCCCAGGAAGAACGTTGAGCAGTGATATTTTTGTAAGAATTGTGGGCATCCTCAAGAGTGGAATTCTCATTCAGGCCAAGGATCTCGAAGCATCGCTTAAGGTCGTCGTTAATAGTAGTGCTCACATGAATATAATAAACGATTAGCCGGTTTTGTCAATATGATCAACGCATGGCAATGGCATTTGAGAAGCAGGGGGGATCTCACATGGATTAACGGATCTGTCTGGTTCCATATAGATAATAGTTTACATAATATCTATTATCAGCATCTTTATAAAAATGCCCCCAATTTGACATTACGTAACGCATTGTTTATTTTAACCTTTTTTGCTAATTGCTTTTTTATTTCTTAAAACATATTATTGTTATTGACACGGGAAGTTATTTCTTTTCTAATATAGAAAAATCTCTCAGAAAATTTAATAGATTATATTATGGATAATAATAACGAGCATTTATATTCTTTATTTGATATTAAACTTGATAATATTGCCGAAAAGATATTGTTATCTAAGGTAAATGATGAAGACGACATTTTGTCCAAAATATCTTCTCATATTGAAGGCGTCTTTATACAGACTGCTCTCAAAATTACCGGCAATAACATCTCGAGGGCGGCCAAGCTTCTTGGCATCAACAGGAACACGCTCAGCAGGAAAGTAAAGGAATCTTCATCAAATAACGGGCATTAATGCCTTGCTCTTTATCTACTGAATAACGTATCCGGATATAAGATCTCCAACCTCTTTTGTCCCCATACCCATTTTCCCTGCTTCCATCGATTTCAAGTCATCCTTTATGGCCCTTTGAATCGCATTCTCAATAGCTGAAGATGCCTCTGGCAATCCTAGGAACTCAAGCATCATTGCCCCGGCCAACATGGAGGCAAGCGGATTTATAACGTTTTTTCCTGTATACTTTGGAGCGGAACCGCCGATAGGCTCATACATTGAAACGCCCTCAGGGTTGATGTTCCCGCCGCAGGCTATACCCATGCCTCCCTGTGTCATTGCGCCCAGGTCCGTTATGATGTCCCCGAACATGTTGTCAGTTACGATAACATCAAACCATTCCGGGTTTTTGACCATCCACATGCAGGTGGCATCAACGTGAGCGTAGTCTGTGGCAATGTCCGGATACTCTTTCGATACTTCATAAAATGCCCTTTCCCACAGATTGAAGGCGTATGTGAGGACGTTCGTTTTACCGCAGAGCGTCAGTTTTTTACCCTTGTTCCTTTTTTTAGTATATTCAAAGGCAAACCTTATGCAGCGTTCCACACCCTTTCTGGTGTTAATTGATTCCTGTATGGCTACTTCGTCTTTCGTTCCCCTTTTCAGAGTACCGCCGGCACCGGCATAGAGGCCTTCCGTGTTTTCGCGAACGATAACATAATCTATTTCTTTTGGTCCCTTGTCCTTGAGCGGTGTTTCAACACCTTCGTAGAGTTTCACGGGGCGCAGGTTTATATATTGATCAAGCTCAAAACGCGTCCTGAGCAGTATGTCCTTTTCCAGGATGCCAGGCTTTACATCAGGGTGACCGATTGCTCCGAGATAAAGCGCATCATACTGTTTGAATTCACCCAGGATGCTGTCCGGGAGGGTTTCGCCTGTTTTCTTGTACCTTTCACCGCCTATATCATAGTATGTGAACTTTAGCGAGAATCCAAATTTCTCCGAAGCCGCTTTGAGAACTTTAATCCCTTCAGCCACAACCTCCGGTCCGGTTCCATCGCCCGGTATCACACCGATATTGAATTCTCTCGACATCGCACCCTCCTGCTTTTTATTTAAACGCTTCCCGATCCTTATATGATCGTTGCTTTTCTGCCAATGTCTTTCCGGTATTGCATGCCTTCAAAGCTGATTTTTTTCACCGCGTCATAGGCCTTGCGTATCGCATCTTCATAATCTGCGCCGATGGCTGTCACTCCCAGCACCCTGCCGCCAGATGTGAAATATTCATTTCCGGCCTTTCTTGTGCCTGCATGGAATACCATTATATCCTTTTCCGATTTGAATTGATCGAGGCCCCTTATTATCTTTCCCTTTTCCGGTCTTTCAGGGTAGCCGCCTGAAGCCATGACAACACATACGCTGACACCTTCTCTCCATTTTATCTCTTTGATATCCTTAAGTTTTCCTTCAACGGATGCAACCAGAACGGGCAAAAGGTCGCTTTCCATCTTAAAGATGATAGGCTGTGTCTCGGGATCACCAAAACGGGCATTGAATTCAATGACATAGGGTTTCCCCTGTGAAATCATCAGCCCGCCGTAAAGAACGCCTTTGTAAGGGATGCCCATTTCTTTCATGGAGGCAATGGTCTTCAGCATGATGTTTTCGCGTATGTCCCTGTCCATGGCATCATTGATGAACGGTATGGGCGTGTATGCCCCCATCCCCCCGGTATTCGGTCCGAGATCGTTGTCTAGAAGAGGTTTGTGGTCCTGCGAGGCAGGCATTGGAAGGATCGTTTCTCCGTCGGCAAAGGCGAGATAGGATGCCTCTATCCCGGGCAGAAAATCCTCGATCACAGTCCTTTTGCCTGCACTGCCGTAGATCTCTCCGACCATCAGGTTGTGCAGCACCCCCTTCGCTTCTTCCATGTCCCTGATAACGTAAGCCCCCTTCCCTGCGCATAGCCCGTCGGCCTTGATGACAAAGGGCGGTTCTTTCTTTTCTATGAAGGCGATCGCCTTGCTGTAATCGTCAAAAATCTGAAATGGGGCGGTGGGTACACCGCTTGCTTTCATGAGCTCCTTTGAGAAGATCTTGCTTGCTTCAATATTCGCGCCCCTGGCAACAGGTCCGAAGATGGGTATTCCTTTTTCTTCGAATGCATCAACGATACCGCCTGCGAGGGGGTTTTCCGGCCCGACTACGACGAGATCGATCTTCATCCTTCTCACGAAATCTATAAGACCTGCTGTATCGCTTACGTTCAGATCATGGCATTCGGCGACATCGGAGATTCCCCCGTTGCCGGGAACGCAAAACAGCCGGTCTACGTCTTTGGATTGGGAAAGTTTCCACGCGAGGGCATGTTCTCGTCCCCCTGAGCCTATTATAAGGACGTTCATAAACAACCTCTTGATATCATTTATATTTTAGACAGGTAATCATATATTGCCCTGTCGTACCCACTTGTTATAAAAAAAACTTTTTTTGCCAGGTAAAAACGCAGCTTTTCGGATGTGGCCCCTTCATTTGCGTTCATGTCATCGATTACCTTGCCGTAGTCCTGGGGATCGACGACAACTGTGACATATTTGAAGTTCTTGGCTGCGGCCCTGATCATGGAGGGACCGCCTATGTCGATGTTCTCTATGGCGTCATCAAATGTGCACCCTCTGCTTATCACCTCGATAAAAGGGTAAAGATTAACCACGATCATATCAATATGCCGGATACCATGCGTTTCCATTGCCCTTTGATGCTCTTCATTGTCTCTGATATTGAGGATCCCTCCGTGGACCTTGGGGTGCAATGTCTTGACGCGGCCGTCCATGATCTCGGGAAAACCCGTGTAAGCCCCGACCTCCATTGGGTTCAAACCAATGCCCTCCAGATATTTCTTTGTACCGCCCGTAGACAGGATCTCAACACCATACTTCCCGAGAAGCGATGCCAGGTCAGAAAGACCATCCTTGTTGGAAACGCTGATAACAGCACGCCTTATCTTCATCTACCCCCTCCTCTTCAACGAAATAATAAACAATAATAGAATACCGGAAAGAACACCGGAACGAAGAACACCCCCCCTGTTATGTTGCCGCCCGGCGGGTACGGTAATAGTAAATGCTGGCTCGCCGGTTTGTCAATATGATTTTGATGAGGCCATAGCGAAGATATTAAGTCGCCATGTAAAAGGTGTTATCTTCAAAGAGGTAGCTTTTGATCAGCCCCTGCTCTTCCATGTCCCTGAGTCTGCCTTTTGCCTGGAAGTGAGATAAATTCGTTGTATTTACGATATCTTCAAGGGTGAGAGGCCTGCGCTTGAGCGTTTCGATGATAATGTCCGTCCACTCGGCCTGCGACGGGATCTCTGCCGTTTTTTCAAAGGAGCATATTATCTCGCATGCGGGACCAAAGAGCTTGCATATCCTTGCGAGTTCACGGTCCTGAAGTCTACCCGTCGATCCTTCGCTGGGAGGCCTGGTGACGGTGTTCAGCTGAACTCTTTCGGCGCCAATGCCGGAGACAATCTTTTTCATTCTCTCCAATTCAATGGTTTCGTCGTTGATGTTCCTGATGAGCATGATCTCCAGCCATATCTCTCTTGAATACTCCTTCCTGAACGTCTTTATGCCGCTTATCACCTTTTCGACAGCAAGCGCTGGATGGGGCCTGTTTATGCATCTGAATGTGTCCTCACTGACGGCGTCAAGGGACGGGAGTACAACGTCCGCCTCAATGATGTCTTTTCTCACTTCTTCGAGGTACAGGAGTGAACCGTTAGTTATAACGGCCACCGGTATGGCGGTGTTTTTTTTAAGCTCTCTTATGAGCATACCGAGATCAGCGTTGAGTGTGGGTTCTCCAGATCCTGAAAAAGTGATGAAATCCACCGGTCCGATCTTTGTGGTCTTGTCTATTATTTCATTGATGATAACCTGGGGATCAAAAAAGCTCCTGCGATCGATCTCCCTGTTCGTTGTCTTGCCGATCTGGCAATAAATGCAGTCATAAGTACAGTATTTAGCGGGAATGATATCCACTCCAAGAGAAAAACCGAGCCTTCTGGATGGAACGGGTCCGAAAACATATTGCATAGTGAAAAATAATATACGAATTCAGTGCAAATTAGAATAGAAAAAGCCGTCAGCCTTGTGTTGACTTTTTCACAATAATGTAATAAAAGAAATGCGCAAGGGCGATTAGCTCAGATGGTTAGAGCGCTGGTCTCACATACCAGAGGTCGTTGGTTCGAATCCAATATCGCCCACCATTCGATCCCCTGGGGGCAAAATGTCAGGACATAGCAAATGGAGTTCGATCAAGCACAAAAAAGGCGCTGCCGACGCAAAGCGCGGCAAGATCTTCACAAAGCTGATCAGAGAGATCACTACGGCCGCGAGAATAGGCGGGGCCGACCCTGAATCCAATTCCAGATTGCGTGTTGCCATCGATAACGCTAAAGCTGAAAACATGCCCAAAGACAATATCGAACGTGCCGTCAAGAAAGGAACAGGGGCTCTCGACGGAGCTGAAAGCTACGAAGAATACGTCTACGAAGGTTATGGCCCCGGCGGCGTCGCAATCCTCATAGAAACACTGACTGACAACAAAAAGCGCACCACTGCTGAAGTGAGGCATATACTTTCAAGGCTGAACGGCAATCTTGGAGAAGCGGGGTGTGTTTCATGGCTTTTCAGCAAAAAAGGGTTCATGTCCTTCGATAAAAAAACTGTAGACAGCGACAAAATAATGGAACTGGCCCTCGATGCCGGCGCTGAAGATATCTCCGATGATGAAAACGAGATCGAGGTCTACACGGAAATATCCAATTTCGAGAACCTGAAAAAGGTCTTCGAAAATAACAAGATCAATTATATCGTGGCTGAAATGAGCATGATCCCTCAAAACTTTATCAAACTGGAAGGAAAGAATGCGGAAACCATGCTCAAGCTCATGGAAGCCCTTGAAGATTCCGACGACGTCCAAAAGGTCTACGCCAACTTCGACATAGATGCGACGGAGATGGAAAGGCTCACTTCATAGTTTTTCAGGATTTGTTTATCAGGAAACCTTGACGCGTTTGACTTCGCCGCTTTGACCGGCCGATTCCACGTCTTTGCCGTTCAATGACATCTTTACCCCGCCCGCATTGCCAATAAGGATGTCGAAGTTCTCTTTCGCATTCAGGACAAGAATGTCCTGTGGGTTAAGCATGAATTCCTTTTTCTCCGCCCCGTCGATGACCACGCTTATCCATGTCCTTTCATGGCATGTTATCAAAAGCTTTTTTACTTCGGCAAATTCAGGAAGATTTTGTTTTTCCGTATTTGCAGGGGACACGCTTGCCGATGCCCGCTCCGCTGTTTGCCGGGGCACCTGTTTGAATGCCGAACGTTCCTTATACGCCTGATTAAGGACAAAGAAAGCTATGATAAGGACAAAGAACAGCGGGTATATGATGACACGCTTCTGGACATGCTTTGGCCGGGCGGCGGCCTTTTGCTGTATGGGTATTTCAACGGCGGGGGGTTTCTCGTCAATGTCCTTGTTCATTTCCCCGGCAATATCCTCATCGATACCAAGGAGCTGCGCGTATTCCTTGAGATATCCCCTGACGTACACCTCATGGGGAAGCATATCCCATTGACCATTTTCGAGGGCCTGCACCAACGATTTACGAAGGCAGAGTGAATCCGATATATCGCTTATTGCAAGACCTTTCTCTTCTCGTTTTTCTTTGAGGGCGATTCCGATTTTTTTAAGATCAATGGGCATTTGGTTATCCTTTATGCCTGATTTAGAAATTGACAGGAGTTATAAAGGTTTGGTCTCATAAAATCACTAAACTATATATATTGAATGGATATATTGTATACCTTTAAATCTTTTTTTCAAGAAATTTTTTCAAATAGTAAAAATAAAAGCGTTTTTTCTGTGACCAATGTCACAGAAAAACAGTTTCCTTTGTTTCGACACGCATGCAGACGAGGCGTGTGGCCAATGGACATAAAAAACGCCGGTTCTGCTAAAAAACCGGCGTTTTTTATGTGAAAAAGATTTTTTATTTCAATGAGCTCAGGAGCTTCAATTCCTGCCAGTCCTGATTTACCTTTTGCTGGATCTCGGCAATGAGATCATCTGTCAAATGACGGAACCTCCCCTGACCCTTGATGTATTCCGATACGGGCCTCAAAGGCTCCGGGCTGTAGGTTATCTTATATTTACCGTTTTCCACTTCATAGAGCGGGAATACCCCTGTCCGCACCGCCAGTCTGCCGTAATTGATGGCTTGATCGGTGGGGATTCTCCAGCCCGTGGGGCAAACGGAAAGGATATGTATATAAGCCGGGCCCTTGACTGCCTGCGCCTTCTTTATTTTCGCGAGGAAATCGAAAGGATATGAAGGACAGGCGGTTGCAACGTAGGGAATGTTGTGCGCGGCCGCTATCTTCGGCATGTTCTTCTTCTGCGTGGACTGACCGATGCTCTTTTTGCCCGGAGGGCTCGTTGTGGTCATTGCGCCATACGGGGTCGACGATGAACGCTGGATCCCCGTATTCATGTATGCTTCGTTATCAACGCAAAGATAGGTGAAGTTGTGTCCCCGCTCCATTGCCCCGGAAAGTGCTTGAAGGCCTATGTCGCTTGTACCTCCGTCACCCGCTATTGCTATAACATTGATGTCTTTTTTCGGGATCTTTCCTTTTTCCATAAGGATCTTGAGACCCGATTCGACACCTGATGCAACGGCGGCGGTGTTTTCAAAAGCCACATGTATCCAAGGAAGCCGCCATGATGTTGTCGGCAGAGGTGTGGAAATGATCTCCATACATCCCGTTGCCATGGCTATGACAGTGTCCTTGCCGAAGACCTTGAGTGCAAGCCTCAGCGCCAGTATCTCTGCGCAGCCCTGACAGGCCCTGTGGCCTGAAGTAGCGAATTCAAATTCAGGATTATCGGTATATCGTTCAAGACTTTTCATTCTCATGATCTCACCCCTATCACGCCGTAGTTCTTGTTGTCCGGGAAGGCTATCTTCTCCGATGAAAGGACCTCATTAAGCGTTTCTATGAACTCGTGAGGTTGTACGTCCCTCCCGCCGAGTCCGCATATATAGTTTTCAAGCCGAATGTTTAAACCGTTCGTCACGGCAAGGCTTGCGATCTCATTGAAGAGGGGGCCGTTCATTGCTCCGCCGGGCATTGCGCGCTCAATGACAACGGCAGCTTTTTTCCCTTTCAGCACCTCGATGAGCTCTTCTCTCGGAAAAGGCCTGAAAAGCCTCAAAGATATGAGGCCAAGTTCTTTACCCTGCTCTTTCAGTTCATCGATGGCGGTCTTGATGTTTTCGTTGTTTGCCCCCAGGGCAATGAAAACAGTATCGGCCTTTTCTGTATTGTATGTTTCGACAGGTTTATAAGCCCTGCCGAATTTTTTTCCGAACTCGTCCATAACTTCCTTAACGACAACCTTGGAATTACGTATGGCAATCTCCTGTCCGTATTTTGCTTCGGTGTAAAGATCGGGCATGGCATAAGCTCCCATTGTAACGGGCTTGTCGGGATGAAGCGTATAGAGAGGATTGTAAGGAGGAAGGAAACTGTCCACTTCTTCCTGCGCAGGGAATTCGATCGGTTCGATAACATGGCTGAGGGAGAACCCGTCAAGGTTCACCATGACGGGAAGGAGGACACGCCTGTCTTCGGCGATCTTGAACGCCATTATGGTAGTGTCAACGACCTCCTGGCCGTTCTCACAGAAGAGCATGATCCAGCCGGTATCTCGTGCGGCCATGACGTCTGAGTGGTCTCCCCATATGGAAAGAGGCGATGAAAGAGCGCGGTTGACGGCTGCCATGACAATGGGGAGCCTCATACCTGAAGCGATGAAAAGGATCTCATGCATGAGCTCCATCCCCTGGGCGCTTGTTGAAGTAAAAGTCCGTGCCCCTGTTGCGGAAGCTCCGACGCATGCGGACATGGCTGAATGCTCTGATTCTACATTGATGTATGCAGCATCAAGCTCTCCATTGGCCACGATCTCCGAGAGGTGTTCCACGATATGGGTCTGAGGGGTGATAGGATAGGCCGAGACGACCTCGACCCTTGCCAGTTTGGCAGCTTCCGATGCCGCAATTGACACTTCTATGCCTTTTTTTGTAGTCATCGTTCTTCCTCCACCATTGTGATCGCGCCGGGTTTGCATTCTTTCGAACAGATACCGCAACCTTTACAGTAATCAAGGTCGGCCGCATACAGGCCGTCGTCTTTCTGGTATATAGCCGAATCAGGGCAAAAGAGCCAGCACAGGCCGCACTTTATACACTTTGCATCGTCCCATACAGGTTTAGAAGACCGCCAGTCGCCAGTTTTGTACTCCATGGCATTACCGACCTCTTCAATAACACAGCCTACATTTAATTCGTGCCACTTGTATTGATCCATAGGTTTGGCCATAGATCCTCCTGTTGTTTAATTGTCGATAGAGTACGACGCTGTTGCTATAAGACCGAATAGAAATGTGAATTTTTGAACAAAAAAACTCATATAAAATACCGTATATTCAAAGTCGTAGATGGTATCATATTTCTTACCTTCAATCAATAACATGTTTCACAAAAGGTAATGTGAATTTTCGTACATTTCCCACCCCTCTGACGAATGGTTCGAACTACATTTATATTGACAATTCAAGGGAGTATATTACAATCTTATAAACTAACAAATCGGGGGTGGTAATATGCCTATATATATCCTGATCAGCACGCTGACGGATGAAGGCAGAAAAACGATCAAAAAGCATCCTGAAAGGATCGAAGAGGTCAACAGGGAGATCGAGAACATGGGTGCAAAAGTCCTTGCCCAGTATGCCGTTCTTGGTCAGTATGATTTCATCAACATACTGGAAGCCCCAAACAATGAAGCAATTGCAAAGCTGTCCATCGAGCTCGGATCCAGGGGGACTATACAGATCATATCCATTCCGGCTATTCCCGTGGAGGATTTCGTTGCAAAGATGCCATGATGCAAAGAAGGGTTTCTTTTTGGATTGACAACCACTTTGGATTAATCATAGATTAGAGCCGTGAAAACTATCACATACAAAGATTCCGGTGTCGACATTGCGAAGGCGGACCGTCTGATAGACGGCCTCAAGCAACGCATAAAGAAGACCCACAATGCCAGTGTGCTCAACATGATAGGCGGTTTTGCGGCCCTTACCGAAATACCCTCATCATACAAAAACCCTGTTCTGGTCAGCTCGACGGACGGAGTGGGCACAAAACTGAAGATAGCCTTCATGGCAGGCAAGCACGACACGGTCGGGATAGACCTTGTCGGGATGAGCGTGAACGACATCTTGACGCTCGGTGCGAAACCCCTCTTCTTTCTAGATTATTACGCCTGCGGCAGGATCGATGAGAACGTTTACCCCCATGTGATCGCCGGTGTATGCGAAGGCTGCCTTCGGGCCGATTGTGCCCTGGTCGGGGGAGAGACCGCGGAAATGCCGTCTTTTTACAAAGACGATGAATATGACCTGGCGGGTTTCGCCGTAGGTATCGTCGAGAAAGGTTTAATTATCGACGGATCGAAGATCTCGGCGGGCGACGCTGTCATCGGCCTCGCGTCGAACGGTCTGCACAGCAACGGGTTTTCTCTCGTAAGGAAACTTTTCTTTGAGATCAAAAAATTCCGCATAGATGAAGAGGTTGAAGGTCTTCCGGGTAAACTGTACGAAGAGCTTTTAAAACCTACAAGAATATACGTAAAGCCTGTACTGGAAGTCCTTGCCCGATTCCAGATAAAAGGTATGGCCCATATTACGGGGGGCGGTCTTCCGGGCAATATATCGAGGATCATACCCGATGGCCTCTCCACGAGCCTGCGGGTAGATCCGGACCAGGTCCCTCCCGTCTTCCGCACGATCATGCGTATGGGCAACATGGACCTCGCCGAGATATGCTCCACCTTGAACATGGGAACGGGCTTCGTTCTCATCGTCAACGATAGCGATGCTGACGGTGTCATCAAAACTCTCGCCGATGCCGGTGAGATCGCAAACCGGATCGGTACGATCGAAAAGGCGACAAGCAACGTCAAGGTTTCCATCAAATAGGGTCAAAAAACTGTTTAAACCGCCTCTTTATCTTCCCTGAGCGGACAATCTTCGCATTTCGGGGATTTGGAACAGTGGTTCTGGCACAGGGCCACAAGGAGGGCATGGTATTCGTTGAATAGATATGCATCGAGCGGGAGGTTGTCCATGAAAAATGCCTGCACATCAGAATACCGGTAACCCCCCTGGTAAAAACCATGGTTTTTGAGAAAACGTTTAGTATACGTATCAACAACAAATACTGGCTTGTCCAAGGCGTAAAGGAGAATGCTGTCGGCAGTTTCCTCCCCTATCCCCTTGACCTCAAGGAGTCTTTTTCGGAGTCTATTAGTATCATTATCTTTTAATAATTCAATAGATGATGAATATTCTTCACATATTACTTTAATTATATTCTTTAATCTAACTGATTTTAAATTATAATATCCTGATGAACGGATGTTTTGAGCCAGGATCCGGTCCTCTACCGCATTGAGCGTATCAAGGTCCATGAGACCGGCAGACTTCATGTTCAGGATCGCCTTTTCCACATTCTTCCAGGATGTATTCTGCGTGAGGACCGCCCCCACGATGATCTCGAGCTGCGTTTCGCCGGGCCACCAGTTTCTTTTCCCGAACGTTTTCAGGAGGGTGTCGAAAATGTCAAGGAGTCTTTGCCGCATTGTCCACAACGTAAGAGATCATTTCCAGCACGGCCAGTATATCGCCGCTTTCATTGGTAACGGTGATATCTATCCTGTCAAATTTTTTCTTTGAATGAACTATCATGGCCTCGGCATATATCGTCTCCCCTTCCCTTGCGCTTTTTTTAAATCGGGCAGTGGACCGGGCCAGGAGGGCCTTATAATCCATACTGTTCCCGCACGCGCCTCCCACGTGGTCTGCGAAGGCAAAAAGGATTCCGCCGTGGATACCGCCGAAAACGTTGGTGTGGTTCCTTTGAACTGTCATCCTGCCGCGGGCCATGCCCTCGCTGACCTCCAGCACCTCTATCCCGAGCAGGCGCCCCACATTGCAATCGTTGAATTTCCTTTGAATTTCCTTACAGTCGGCCACGGATCGATTCCATCCCGGTAATTTTCGTATACCTTATCACAATTACAGCTCATGTAAAAAAGAAAAGAATCTTTTGATTTTCCCGGTAATCCTGTGGTAAAGACTCTCATATACTCGTTATGGTTCGATCTTCAAGGGAAGTGAAGTGAAAATCTTCCACTGTCCCGCAACTGTGATGGGGTTTAAGCAACGCACGGCGCAGGGCCGGCCACTGTTCCGCGAAGCACGGGATGGGAAGGCGCGTTGGCTGTCACTCCCTTAAGTCAGGAAACCTTGGACCGAATTCTTCGAGAAATAATCCTTACGAGGCATAAGGAGGTTCTCTATGGATCGCGTCTTCACCACTCTCATCATCCTTTTTCTACTTTCCTTCCCTTTGCTTCTTCATGCTGATGAAGTTTACAAGCTTGAAGACATTGTCGTATCAGCGACAAAAATGCCAGAAAAACGCATGGACATCCCAAATTCCGTCATTATCAAAGATGGGGAAGATATCAGAATGTCCGGCGCAAAGACAGTCGGGGAACTTCTGGCAAACGAACCGGGCATTGATTGGCAAACATACGGCAATTATGGCGGATCAGACCAGAGCATACATATCCGCGGAATGGGCGCGGACGCCACACAGGTTTTTATAAATGGCGTGAATATCAATTCCCCTTCCCTCGGCACCGCTGATCTTGGCAAGATCCCTGTCGAGAACATCGAAAAGATCGAGGTCGTCAAGGGCTCCGGTTCGCTGCTCTATGGTTCAGGCGCCATGGGGGGCACGGTAAATATTTTTACGAAAAGTCCAACAAAGGACAAGACCGACCTCAAGGTCAGTGCAGGCTATGGATCACAAAATACTTACAGGCTTTATGCTCAACATGGCATGTTCCTGACAAAAGATTTCGGCTACTATCTGACCGCCGGCAAGAGTGCAACCGACGGTTTTCGCGATAACAGTTATCTCAGTCAGTATGACGCTTCAGTTAAGCTGGTCCTTGACAAAGGCGCTCCCATAAACATAACCCTTTATGGCAATTATATTGCCAGAAGATATGGAATGCCCGGGGTCAAGCCCCCTGACGGCACCCGGGAAACAGCGTTCTACAACAGCGAATCGGCCAATCTGCTTGATTACAGCAAAGACAAGGACGGTAATATATCTCTTGAAGTGAAGGGCAATCCCATAAAACAATTCGCTTACAATTTTAAGGGTTATTACTCCAACATGCTGAACAACAATTATGAGCGCTATGCCTCGCTCGACACGGGGACAGAGAACTGGATCAACAACACGGTCTCTGGCATTGAAGGCAATGTGAGCATATACCCGTTTGACGGGGCTAAGTTCCTGGCGGGCGGCGAGTACAAGGACTATAGCTGGAAAAATAAGTCTTATGACCTGGTAACGGCCGGGATAAGAACGGCAACGACAGATGACGATGCCCACATTTACACCAAGGGGCTATTTGCCGAAGGCGAATACAGACCCTTTAAATATCTGAAAGCAATTGCAGGCATAAGACAGGAGAATCACAGCGCATTCGGCAAGGAGAATCTTCCCCTTTTCGGTTTAGTGGTCAATCCAACCGACACCATGGTCTTCAAGGCAAGTCACGGAAAGCATTTCAAGGCACCTACCCCCAACGACCTCTACTGGCCTGCCGGTCTGTACACCAGCGGAAACCCGGATCTTAAACCGGAGATTGGCTGGCACAGCGACATAACCTATGAACAATCGTTTCTCAAAAACAGGATATTCGTAACCCTCTCATATTTTCGCTGGAACATAGACGACAAGATACAATGGGAACCGGATTCGAACGGGTTGTGGAAGCCGGTCAACCTGGGGAACTATAAAGCGGACGGCATCGAGGCAAGCGTAAAGATCGGCCCTTTCTACAATGTTGAGCTGTCCCTGAACTACACATATACCGACGCACAGGAACAGAGCAGGGAATACACAAGACAGGACTATGGGTGGCCTCCTTTTATACCGGCCGATTTTCGCTACAACCTGGTAAAAAGGCGTGCGACGATGGTCCCCATCGACCAGTTCAAAGGAGCGGTCACATACAGGACCGATTTTGGTCTTACCGCCACGTTCACCGCGAGATATACGGGAAACAGGGTTCTGTACAGAACACAGAGCACTGTCTACCCCGACACAACAACGGTGAGGCATACCATCAGTCCTTTCTGGACAGCAGACCTGAAGCTCGAGCAGCGTTTACTTGGCCACTGGATCGTTTCACTTGCAGGAAACAACCTTTTTGATGAATATTATGATACTCATTTGGGAACATTTATCGATGTGACGGGAAATTCAACCGTTTCCGGGTACCCCGGTGCCGGGAGGTCGGTTTTCATGAATGTTGCCTACGAGTTTTAAAGGGAGGTCATAAAAACTGAAAATCAAGGCAAATCAACCGTGACGTCTGACCGGGTCATGATATCGGCGTTGAGGCAAAAACTCGAAAGGGTTTTCTCTTCCTACCATCCCGACGGCGTCCTCTTCTCGGGCGGCCTGGATTCGTCCATCGCTACCGCCCTTTCACCATGCAGAAGGGGCACCCTTGTTACCCTGGGGCCTGACGGACCTGATCTGAAATATGCCCGCCAGGCGGCACGCGCCATCGGGATGGACTTGACCCACAGGGCGGTCTGTGTTGGTGAGGCAATTGACACGATACCTGAGGTCATCACCATATTGCGCAGCTTCGACCCGGCGATACCAAACGACCTGGCTGTTTATTTCGCCCTTAAGGAGTCTAAATCGTTGGGTTTTAAATCCGTTATGACCGGAGATGCATCGGACGAGCTTTTCGGAGGATATTCATACATGGAGGAAATAGAGGACCTCGACGGCTACATTCGGGATCTCTCCGGGATTATGTCCTTCAATTCGGCTTTGCTCGGCAAGCATTTCGGTATAGAGGTGATGCAGCCCTTCCTCGATAAAGAAATCCTTGATTTTGCCCTCCAAATACAGGGAAAATGGAAGATCAAAAAAGAAAAAGGTAAACTTCACGGAAAATGGATCTTAAGGCGAGCCCTGGAGGGCATTCTGCCGCGCGACATTCTCTGGCAGGGCAAGAGGCCCCTGGAAGTGGGATCGGGGATGACAAGATTGAACTCGATAATAGCTTCCACAATGACTGATGAAAAGTTCGAGGAAAAGAGACGATCATATCCCGTAAGGTTCTTTAACAAGGCGCATCTTTTTTACTATGAGATATACAAACAGATCTTCGGGAACGTCCCTCCTCCGAAAACAGACGAAAAGACCTGCGGAGGATGCGGTGCGGGAATAAAAGTGAACCGCAGCCATTGCAGGGTGTGCGGCTGGATAGAAGGAGACTGGTTGTGAATAACGATATAAAAGATGCATTTTGCTGCTGGAGCGGCGGCAAGGAGAGCGCCATGGCGCTCCACAGGACACTAAGGTCCGGGTTCAGGGTGAGCCGTCTTATCAACATGGTCACAGAAGACGGAACCCATTCGCGCACTCATGGCATCGATGCTTCATTTCTTTCCCTCCAGGCACAGTCAGTAGGTATCCCCCTCGTGCAGCGCAGAACAACATGGAGCGGTTACGAAGGCGAGTTCAAAAAGGTGCTTTCCGAATTTCTCGGCGAGGGGACAGACCACGGGATATTCGGCGATATAGACCTGGACGATCACAGGGCCTGGGTTGAAAGGGTGTGCCGTGAATGCTCCGTGCACCCTTCACTTCCGCTCTGGCTTGAAAAAAGGGAAGAACTCCTCTCGGAATTCATAAACGAGGGTTTCAGGGCTGTCATAGTCGCCGTGGATAAACGCTATCTCGACGAAACATGGGTAGGAAGGGAGATAGACAGGGAGTTCGTGAACGATATCAAGACCCTTGGCAATAGCGTGGACATATGTGGTGAAAAAGGTGAATACCACAGTTTCGTATACGACGGCCCCATTTTCAAATGGCCGGTCATTTTTAAGAAAAAAGGCATCAGGTCGGACGAAGGCCACTTTTTCCTCGACATCGATGATGCCTCAATATAAGGATGCATGGCGATATTAATGGCTATCTCAAGGATGATGTTCCTGGTATCGATGCTTCTCGCGGCGGCAGCCGTCTGCTGTATCTCCGGCGTCCTTGCATCGGCGGCGGGCAGCGATCAAAAAACCGCCGGTCAAATGCGTATCGTGTCCCTGAGCCCAGCCGTTACCGAGTCGCTCTACCTTCTCGGTATGGAAAAAAGCCTGGCAGGAGTAACCACCTATTGCAACAGGCCGAAGGAGGCGAAGAGCAAGGAAAAGATCGGAACGGTCATGGAACCGGATGTCGAGAAGATCATGAAATTAAAACCCGACATTGTCTTCGCTATGGACCTTACCAACAGTAAAACCATAAAGAAAATGAAGGACCTGGGCCTTAACGTGGTCACGTTCAAAATACCTCATGATTTTTCCGGTGTTTGTGATGTCTTTCTTAAGATCGGCAGGGTCACGGGTAAGACCGAGGAATCAAAACGCATCGTTTCTTCTGCAAGGTCGCAGGTGGCACGGATACAAAAAAGGACTTCAGGACTTGCGAAACCCAGGGTACTCATCCAGGTCGGCTCAAAGCCGTTCTTTGTCGCCACAAAAGACTTTTTCATCAATGATCTCATAGATTTCGCAGGCGCAATGAACGTGTTCAAGGACGCGGTATCGGGCAGTGTTGGCCGCGAAGAGGCGATAATGCGAAACCCTGATGTGATATTCGTGGTGACAATGGGCTTAAGCGGCGATAACGAACGCCTTGCGTGGAAGAGGTTCTCATCGGTGGCCGCGGTGAACAGCGGCAGGATATACCTCGTAGACTCAGACGACATATGCAGTCCCACCCCGGTAAGCTTCGCCCGAACACTGGGGAATATCGCGGCCCTTTTGCACCCCGATGAAGCAAAGGGGTGGAAATGAAACACAGGAAAATGACATTCCTTTTGCCCGCGGCCTGCGTTTTCCTTGTGGCGGCGGCCTTTGTGGCCATTGCGAGCGGGTCTGCCGGTATTCCCCTGCGCCGGGTATTCACCATCATCTTTGAAGGGAAGGCAACCCCTGAATACAGCATCCTCATGGACATCCGTCTGCCGAGGATCATCCTCGGCTTCGCTGTTGGAGGGGCCCTGTCGCTCGCGGGCGTCATCCTCCAGGGTATGTTCCGAAACCCCCTTGTCGAGCCCTACACGCTGGGTATCTCGGGCGGGGCCGCCCTTGGTGCCTCTGTGTGCATCATCCTCAAACTGCACAACTTTCTGCCAATGACGGCCCTGCCGGTATCAGGTTTTCTCGGCGCTTGCCTTGTCATCCTCCCCCTCTATTTCCTGAATATGCGCCGCAGCGTCCTGCATATGCAGGGGATACTCCTGACAGGCGTCATGACGAGCTTCATTTCGTCTTCGCTCGTAGTGCTCATACTGGCCATATCGAGGACGGAAGAGCTCCACAGCATCGTATTCTGGATCATGGGTTCCCTGGAGGAGCCAAGCTGGGTGCTTATCCTCATCGTCGCGGCCGTCTCTGTGGTCTGTTTCTTTCTTTCATATTCTTTTGCGCCCTCCATGAACGCGCTCTCTCTCGGGGAAGAAGAGGCCGCTCATCTCGGCATAGACACGGAAAGGACCAAGAAACAGCTCTTCCTCATGGCTTCCCTCCTGACAGGCATCAGCGTATCCCTGACGGGCATCATAGGTTTCGTCGGGCTCATCGTGCCTCATTTTGTCAGGATCATGGCGGGGTACGATCATAGAAGGCTCCTCGTCCTGTCGTTTATTACGGGGGCCGGGTTCCTTATCCTGTGCGATACCATCGCCCGCACCGTCATAGCTCCGATTGAGCTTCCAGTCGGCGTCATAACGGGGATACTGGGCGGCAGCGTGTTCATTTACGTCCTGAGCAGGAGGTTCATGTCAGGCAGATCGGGCGGCGCCCTGTGATCGACATCAAGGGCCTCACATGCGGTTACGGCGAGAAGATGGTGCTTCGCGATATCGATCTTTCCGTCAAAAAAGGTCAGTTCTTCGGTATCATAGGGCCCAACGGATCGGGAAAGACCACCGTTCTCAGGGCGGTAACGCGCCTTGTCAAACCGGTGAGCGGTAGCGTGTTCCTTGATGGAACTGATATGAAAAATCTTAATTTCAGCGAGATCGCTAAAAAGGTCGCCGTCGTCTCGCAAAGCATGCCCCTTCTGGCCATGACGGTCAGGGAATTCGTCCTCCTTGGAAGGACACCTTATTATAACAAGCTCCAGTTCTTCGAAAAGGAAGAGGACATGGCCATAGCCGTAAAGGTCATGGAAATGACGGGCATCCTCCACCTTCAGGGTGCCCTCATGTCCGAAATGAGTGCCGGAGAGGTCCAGCTCGCATTCATAGCCCGCGGTCTTGCCCAGCAGCCACAGATCCTGCTCCTTGACGAACCGACGTCCCATCTCGATATCACCCACCAGGCGGCGGTCCTCGACCTGGTGAAACGACTCAACAGGCATGAGAAACTGACGGTCATGATCATACTCCACGACCTCAACCTTGCCTCGGAATACTGCGACAGCCTGGCCCTCATGGATAACGGAAAGATCAAAAAGGCCGGGGTACCGGAAGAGGTGCTCGATTACCGGACGATCGAGGAGGTGTACAAAACCGTCGTCGTGGTACGTCAGAATCCGCTTTCCATGAAACCCTTTGTCATGATCGTTTCAGAGGAGGTAAAAAAGAAATGCGAAAAAGGGTCCTGATCCTCGGCGGGGCACGGAGCGGGAAAAGCTCCTTCGCCCTGCGTGAAGCATCATCCGCGGAAGGGAGAAAGGCCTTCATCGCCACGGCCGAGGCCCTCGACGATGAAATGAAGATACGTATTACGAAACACCGCAGGGAAAGGGATTCAAACTGGCAGACATTTGAGGAACCGCTGGAGATCTCCTCTATCATCAGGAAAATAAGCGGCGAATATGACTTGGTACTCATCGACTGCCTGACACTGTGGGTGTCCAATATAATGATGAACGATATGCCCTTCTATGCATATGCGGACGAACTTGTCAGGGTCATCATGGACGATACCTCGCCTGCCCTGCTTTACCTGGTTTCCAACGAGGTAGGCCTCGGGCTTGTCCCCGAGACCCCGCTTGGCAGGCTGTACAGGGACAATCTAGGCTATCTGAACGCACGGATCGCGGCTGCCGCTACGGACGTTTTTTTTATGGCAGCAGGCATACCCATGAAAATAAAGGAGACATGAATATTGGACAGGATACACATTGAAGGAATCGACCCGGGCATTATTGCCGCGGCACAGCAGCGCCTTGACAGCCTCACAAAACCCCAGGGGAGCCTGGGCAGGCTCGAAGAGTTTGCGAAATGCTTAGCGGGTATCACAGGGAACCGGATGCCTCCCCTCTTTGAAAAGAAGGCCATTTTCACCTTTGCCGGTGACCACGGTGTCACCGATGAAGGGATCTCTCTTTTTCCGAAGGAAGTGACCGTGCAAATGGTCTACAATTTCCTGGAAGGCGGGGCCGGCATAAGCGTCCTTGCCCGCCATGTCGGCGCCGAGGTCATTGTTGTAGATATCGGTGTGGATCACAATTTTGATGAAAACAAATGCCTTATTCGAAAAAAAGTGGTCAGGGGAACAAAGAATATGAGAAAAGGCCCGGCCATGACGAGAGATGAGGCAGTCCGCACCATAGAAACCGGCATCGGTATCGCCCTGCAGTATGCAGAAAAAGGGTACGGCCTTTTCGGAACGGGAGATATGGGAATCGGCAATACGACCGCTTCGAGCGCAATAGCCTCCGTCATGACCGGCTCTGCTCCCGCTGATGTCACGGGGAAAGGCACCGGCATAAGTGACGAAGCGCTCGGCCACAAGGTACGCGTCATTGAAGACGCAATCGCACTGAACGGGCCTAACCGCACGGACCCGATCGATGTGCTCGCGAAGGTTGGCGGAGCAGAGATAGGCGGGATCGCCGGTCTCATTCTGGGCGCTGCATCACAAAGGATACCCGTTGTCATCGATGGTCTCATATCGACGGCAGGCGCCATCATTGCTTACGGGATAGAGCCCGCCTGCCGGGATTACATGTTCGCCGCTCACAATTCCGTTGAAAAAGGGCACCGGGTGATGTTGAACACGATGGGTCTCGAACCAGTTCTTGACCTGGGTCTGCGCCTCGGTGAAGGGACAGGGGCCGCCCTTGCCATGTCCCTCATAGAGGCAGGTCTAAAAATATACCGCGAGATGGCCACGTTCGATGAAGCCGGAGTGTCGAAGGAGCTGACCTGAACCGTGAAGAAGATCCTTGCCGCCTTCCAGTTCCTGACCATCATCCCCATACGAGTCAGGGGAGAATTGTCAGAAAATGACATTGCAGGATCATCGGTTTTCTTCCCTCTCGTAGGCCTTTTCCAGGGGGCGATCCTCGCCGGTGCTTCCTTTATATCCCTGAAATTCTTTTCACCCGGTGTAACAGCGGCCATCGTTATGTCAGTGTATCTGCTCACCAACGGGGGGTTCCACATGGACGGTCTCTCGGATACCTTCGACGCTCTCAGTGTCAAATCCTCCGGTGAACCTGAAAAAGACAGGCTCAAAAGGCTTGCCGTAATGAGGGATTCCTCATCAGGGCCCATAGGTGCCACCGCCATCGCGCTGTCGCTTCTTTTCAAGTACGTCCTGCTGAAGGAAGTTCTGGAGTCTGCGGGGTATTGCGTCCTTTTGCTCATGCCCGTCGTGTCCGCATGGTCCATGACGATGATGATGCCCGGGGCCAAAAGCGCCCGGTCCGACGGACTGGGAAAGATATTCTTCGAAAGAGTGAAAAGGGGCCACGCACTCGCGGCAACGATCCTTGCGGCAGTCTTCTCCTGTGTCATCTATTTTCTTACCGCGCGTTCCACGTATGTCGGCGACAAGTGTTTCGTCTCGTTCTTCCTTGCCGCCATTGCGCTGGCCCTGTGCGCAGGCTGCATTCTGCGCAGCCTCTGCACCGCGAGGTTCAGCGGCCTGACGGGGGATAATCTGGGAGCGATAAGAGAGACATCGGAGATAATCCTGCTGCTGGCGGCGGCAATATGGCTCTGACCGCGGACCGCGAGATGTTCCTTATTATAATGATATTGGCGATCCTTCTCGATATCGTCATGGGAGATCCACGGCGGCTTTTGCATCCTGTTCGGATCATTGGCTGGTGCATCGGTATCTTCGAACGCCTCGCAAGAAAGATCGGCAAAGGGAGTCTTTATGAACGGTGTGCCGGCATCGTGCTGGTAATCGCCATCGCGGGCACAACATTCTGTCTGTCCTTTTTTTTGCAAGACCTCATCCTCAATGGATCATCGGGGCCGGCCAGAGTTGCCGGAATTGCCTTCCTCGTCTATCTGGGGTCAACAACACTTGCCTCGAAAGAATTGATCAGGGAAGGTTCGGGAGTTATTGAGGCGGTATCGATAAATGATATAGGATTGGCAAGGCGAAGGGTCAGCATGATCGTCGGCCGCGATGTGGACCATCTTGACATGGACGGTATAATGCGTGCTACCATCGAAACATTATCGGAAAACCTCTCAGACGGCATCATCGCTCCCCTCTTCTACCTGGTGGCAGGAGGGCTCCCCTGCGCCCTCACTTACAAGGCCATCAACACGCTTGACTCCATGGTGGGATACAGGAATGAAAGATACAGATATTTCGGATGGGCCTCGGCCCGCCTTGACGACATTGTCAACTACATCCCCGCAAGGATTTCGGGCCTGCTTATAGCTTTTGCGTCCCTCATACTGTCCGGATCGGCATCTAAGGCCCTTACAGCTGTAAAAACAATGTTCCTTGACGGGAATAAACATTCGAGCCCCAACAGCGGCTACCCGGAGGCGGCAGCGGCAGGCGCGCTTGGAGTGAAGCTTGGCGGACCCTACAAATACAGGGGCATAGTACTTCAGAAACCCTTTATCGGCACAGGCGGCTCAGATAATTATCTCAGGGCATCATATGAAACGCTGCGTACAATTCGCGCGGCTTGTTTCATCGGGTTTTTTCTCGCGTCCATGTCCGTTTTTCTGTGGGTGAGACCGTGAGACGCCACGGCGGGGACATCCATGGTTTCGCATTCTCTGCAAGGGTGAGGCCGGAGGATGTCACTGATTTCAGCGCTTCCATCAACCCCCTGGGCGCTCCCCGTACGGTCATGAAAGCAATAAAGGAACGTCTTCGCGACATCGAACATTACCCCGACCCGGAGGCAAGACAACTGAAAGAGAAGCTATCGGAGGTGCACCGCACAGACAGGTCTCTCATCCTGTGCGGGAACGGGTGTACGGAATTGATCTACCTTCTGCCCTGCGTGATGCCTTTCAACAGGGTGCTGATCCCCGGACCGACTTTTATCGAATACGAATTGGCATGCAAGGCCGCAAGGCCTGAATGCGCCATTATCTATCACAGGCTCGACGAAAGGAACGGTTTTCTTATCGATCCCGTCGGCCTTATAGGGAGCGCCGCACGCCTGAATGCAGACGCGGTCTTCCTGTGCAACCCCAACAACCCCACAGGGAGGCTCGCCGAAAGACGGGATCTTGATGAAGCGGCCGCCATAGCTGCAAAAAGAAAGATCTATCTTATCGTTGATGAATCTTTCATTGAGTTCACATCGGCAGCGTCCATGGCAGAACTTGTGGTCAAGAATCCCTATCTCATCGTCCTGAGGTCGATGACAAAGTTCTATGCCCTTCCCGGCCTGAGACTTGGCTGGGGTGTCTTCCCTGCCCGCATGATCAAAGCGTTAACAGGACGAAAACAACCCTGGAGCGTGAACGCGCTCGCCCAGACGGCGGGTATCGCCGCCCTCGATGAAAGGGATTTTAGAGAGAAGACCATTCGATACATAACAAAACAGAAGGAGTTCCTGAAGGCGGGCCTTGATCGTCTCGGCATAGAATACGTCCCATCCGACGCAAACTATCACCTGCTCAGATCAAGGTCGGCTCCCCGCATCATTGAGGGGTTGAAAGAGCGCAATATCCTCGTTCGCGATTGTTCGGGCTTCAAGGGGCTTGATAAACGCTACATCCGGATAGCCGTTAAAAAGAAAAAAGAGAATGAAACGCTGCTGGAACACGCGGCACGCTATGCGTAGGCCTTTGGACGGCCACGCCATGGAAGCCGATGCGTTTTGCAGATTTGTATTGTATGAAAACGGCGGGTTGTGCTATAAAAAATCAACGCCGACGTAGCTCAGAGGCAGAGCAGCTCACTCGTAATGAGCAGGTCGCGGGTTCGATTCCCATCGTCGGCTCCACTATTTTTTTAAATCTTCACAGAGAATTTCTTTTTAGATGTATCCATAAGAAGTGTCCATTGTCTGCCGTACCCCTAAATACCGGCATAGATAGTGTCAAGAATCTTTCGCACTTTTCATAGCAACCCCATCAGTCCGGTTATGCCTTCAGGATTTCAGCG
>JAKLET010000017.1 GCA_022711595.1 Deltaproteobacteria bacterium | reverse complement strand
CTACACGAAGAAGAACATACACGTCAACATCGGCACCAGCGTCTCTTCGGGAAGCAGGGTCCAGGCGGGCGGGGGGATAGGGTTCAAGTTCTAAAAGAAGGGTTGCAGCCGCTTGAGCCGCTTGAACCGCTTGAACGGGAAAACCAAAAAAAGATCCGAGTTCTTTAACGGCAGAAACGGCTGGAACTGCTTTTTTATCTTTTTCCGCTGAAACGGCTGGAACTGCTGAAACTGTTTCTTTGGTTGTTCGAACCATACAAACCGCACAAACCAAAAAAACCGCACAAACCAAAAAAAGGTCTGCGAGCTATTCGATGACCGTTCCTTTGCCGGTCTTCTGATATTCGAGCACGATATGCTCGGCGAAGGCGCATCTCGCCTCGGAATCGGCTTGAAATCCACGCGAGCTGCACCAACGGATAAATGTTTCCGGGTCGAAGTCCGCGCGGAGGGCGACGTTGCCGGCATTCTTGATCTCTTCGAGCTGCCTTTTGACAAGGGTTTTCCAGTCTTCAAAAGTGGCGGGCATATTCTCCGAATCGGTAAAGGTCTCGAGCGCCCTGCGGTAGGCATGCTCATCACTGAACCAAACAATCCCCACGATATAGTTCAATTCGACACCCCCTTCTTTCATTGACCGATGAACCACCAAAAAAGACCGTTGCACCCGTTTCAACGGTTCCAGCCGCTTCAACCGCTAAAAGCCTTTAGTTCTCCTGATCTTCCCGCTGAAACGGGTGAAACCCTTCTTTCCGTTCAAGCTGCTCAAGCGGTTCAAGCCATCTTTATTTGATCAGTTCCTTAAGGATGTTCAGCGCGTCCCTGCTTGTCGGGTCGAGACTCAACGCCTTTTGCGCGGCCTCGATGGCCTCGGTCAGGGCACCGCTCTTTATGAGCGCCTTCGCGAGACCGAGATAGGCCTTCGTATTGTCCGGGTTGGCCTTGATCGCGTCGGTGTACACCTTCACGGCCTCGCGTACATCCCCTTTCATGAAAAGCCCCGTTGCCACCGCGACCAGGACATTTGATATATCGTCCTTGACCTTTTTTGTCCTGGGATCGACGGACAGGACCTCGCGCAGATACGTCAGCGAGCTTTCGAAATTGCCCTTCCCGAGCTCCGAAAAGGCCGCCCCCAGAAGAGCGTCTATGAGGATGTCGACGGCCTGTTTCTTGAAATCATCCGGACTGAGGCGGTAAGCGCTCCGAAGGCAAGGGACCGCCTTCGCGTAATTTTTCATGTTAAGGTGCGTCCTGCCGAGATAAAGCTGGGCCTCGTAGAAATCGGGCTCCGCTGAAACCGCCTTTTCAAAGAAGGGAAGCGCCTCCGGGAACCTACCCTGGTTAAAAAGCGCAAGGCCCGCTTCAAAATCGGCCCTGGCGGCGGGACTGACGGAAACCCCTGCGCAGGAAAAGAGAAACACGGCCAGTGCGACTGGAATGACCGCCTTCAAAAACACGGTTTCCCTGAAGACATTCATGGGCCTCTCCTCCTTTTACCAGGTCCTCATCCGGCACTGCGTGCCCTATTTCTTCTTTTCCCAGCCGCCCTGCTCGTTCTGTATCCACCAACCCGGCTGTGACTTGTCGCGCCAGCTGTTCGCGAAGAGCTTCTGGATCTTGGGCAGTGAATCGCCGCCCAGCTTGTTCGCCTTCATGATCTCCGTGTAAAGCGCCATGCGGTTCTTGTTCTCGGCATCCACCAGGCGGTTGACGTCCGCCTTGTCCTTGAGGCTCAGGTCTGCCGCCTTTATTCCCACGAGCCCCATATTATTCTCACCGACAAGACCTTTGTCGTAGAAAGGCTTGATCTGGGGAAAGCTGTCCTTCATGGCCTGCTTTATGCTGCGTATCGCGGGGGTGGAGACCTCGACATTGATCTGGGCGCTGGCCTCTTTCGGACCGATAAGGCCTTTCAGGGAATCGATGATCCCGCTTCTTTTGTCGTCCTTCTTTTCCTCCGGCTTCTTGCCGTCCTTCGTTCCCCTCACGTCGTCGACGATCTCGTCGGCGGCTTTCTGAATGGCCGCCGCCGGAAAATAAATATTGACCGTAACGCACGCGGCAAAAACGATCACGAAACCCAGTGCAAGATGTCTCAATTTCTTACCCATTGCTTCCTCCTTTTCTTTTCAATTCATTTTTATGGTAGGGCCCTCACCATCTTTGCCCTTCTGGAACACCCTGCCGATGCGTTCCTGCATGTCCTTGAAGCTTACCATATTCTGGGGGTCCATGTTCACAACATCTATACCCCTCAGGAATGCCCTCCGTATCAGGTATTCCTTGCCGCCCTCGCGGATCTTCCCCCTGATATTGAAAATGTCATTTTCCAGCGTGCACCGTATGCCGATACGGCTGTACGGGTATTCCTTGAAGAACTTGTTGATGCCGCTCTTGAGGACCGCCCCGATGCCCCCCGTGCCGGTGCCGAGTATGGATATGTTCTCGATTGCGTCAACGGAGACCTTCCTTGATCCGCCTCCCTTTTTCGCCGTGTCCATTTCGAATACAAAACGCGACGGCTGACCATACTCGATCTCCAGGTCCTTTACAAAACCTTCGACAAGCCCCGTTATCTTTCCGACCTTGATCGTTTCCGTCACCTTTCCGAGATCTATGTCCTGGAAGAGGATACTGCCGCCTATCCTCCTCGACGGGGCAAAAAGGTTCTTCACATAAAAGCCTGCCGCTTCGATCTTTCCGCCGAATATATCGATGACCACTCTCCCCTGCGTTGTGAGCTGGCCGTCCTGGTAGGATATATCGGGGAAGCGGGCCTTCACGCTCCCGGGGAATGAAAGGCCCGTCAGTTCATTGAGAAGACGCGGGACATTTACCCCGCTCACGGAAGAGGCAAAAGATATCTTTGGTGATGTCCCCAGGGCATCGTTCACCTTGAGGTTCCTGATGCGGATGGTGCCATCGTAGAACGGGATGGATATTATACCCGTCGCGGTCACGTCGCTGCCGAAGGCGACAACGGGCACCTTCAGTCCCTCAAGGCTGTAATCGCCTTTTGTCAGACCGGCGATCTCGATCATGCCCAGCGGGGGGTTTTCCCGTACAGCGGTATTCGTTCCCGCAGGGACAAGATCAAAGGGTAGATTCACGTCGATGCCCGTGATCCCCAGCGATACCCCGGGAAGCTTCAACGATGTCTTTTCCAGTTTGATGTTCCCGAGAGCGGCATATCCTTTTTGAACCGATGCCACAGACAATTCCGTATCGAGTTTCCCGTCCGCCTCTATGCCCTTCAGTGCCGCGGATGTCTGGGCCAGGTAATCAGACAAAAAAAGAGAGACGACCCTTTTGAGCGGGACGTCCTGGGCCGTGACATGGAAGCCCCATTGCCCGGTGTCAAAGGAGCCGCTGTAGGAATACCTCCCTGTGTTAAAAAGGTCGCAGGTCCCCTTGAGCCTCGGTCCGCTTCTTTCGCTTATAGTCATATCGGCCTTCGAAGAGAACTTCGATGCCTCCTTTGTCATGTCCTTGTAGAACCTTCCCCACAAATACTCCCCCGAGGATATCACCGAAGATATGTTAATGGAACCGTCTTTCTCTCCGCGGGGAAGACTGAAGTTGAGGATCACCGAGCCGTTAATGCCCTGTGCGGCCTTGGTACCGTCCGGCGAAGAGAACCCTCCCTTTTTCATTTCAATGTTTGCCCGGCCCGCAAGGGACGGTGTCTTTCCTGACAGCGTCCCCTCCATCTGTGTCTTAAGAGAACCCACACCCTGAACGGACCATTTCCTCGCCTCCTCCGAGGTCAAAAGCGACCTGGCCATGGAAAAAAGACCGGAGAAATTTATCTCCCCCGCGTCGAGGGCTGCACTCCATGGCATGGCCCCTTGAAGTGTCATCCTCGCGCTCCCCCGCATAATGCCAATGCCGGGCATGCCGATACGCAGGCTGCTCACGGCGAGCCTCTTCGATGCCGTTTCGTAGAGAATACTTAAATTCACCTGGGGGTTCTTGACCTGCGCGCTCTGCCCGTCCTTTGTGAACTGGACGGCAGCAAGCCCAAAGGAGGCACCGGAGACGGTGATGCGTCCTTTTTCGAACAGCACCGGCATGACGAGCCTCGCGCCGGAGAGAGCCACATCCCCGGCATGCGCGTCCATGTCGACCTCGATCGTGCCTTTCCCGAGCATATCGGGGAAAATACCGGTCAGGTTTATCTGTCCCTTGCACGCGCCGGTCCCGGAGATCTTCGAACCGCCCGGTCTGTCGATCGCGACCCGGCCCTTAAAAACAAGCTCACCACCCCGCTCAGGAGAGAACCCCTTTACAGAGAGGTTGATGTCCTTGACGGTTATAGTGCCTTCAGACCCCTTGAAATGGAGGATGAACTCACCCCTTTCCATTATCAGGAGCCTCACGGGGGGTATCTTCTTAATAAAGGAAAGATCGCTTTCCGTCTTGCTTTTATCACCGAGGCGGACGCGTATCTTCGAATCTTTGAGGACGATCTTTTCCACCTCACCGCGTATGGCCGGTCCCGGTCGGCTCTCGACGCTCACCCTGGAACTCGTGAACAGAAGGTTTCCCCGCCGGATATCGGAAAATGCGAAACCCACGATCTCGGCCTTCATTGACGGGGAAAAGATGAATGAATCCGCGGCGAGCTCATAACCGAGCAGATGCCTGCTAATCCCGGAGGCAAAGTGGATAAGCAGCGGAGTGCGGGCGCAAAGGACGAGTCCCGCCGCGACAACGGCGATGAGGACGACGATGGTCAGCGCGTATCTTTTTTTCGTCACGTCATCTCCCCCATCCTTTGCTTCCTATGCTATATCCCGTTTAGAGAAAAGAGTCAATAAAACAGGTTATGGGTCATAGGTCACAGGTCATAGGAACAAAGCTATTTCCCATTACCCATAACCTATTACCTATCACCTGTCTTCTTGTTTTCCCCTTTTCTTTACGTTATTGTATCTGCAAGGTCCACACATGATACCAAGACTGGTGTTTGCGCTTCTTGTTACCGGACTGGCGGGCATCGTCGCCCAGACGGTCATCATCAGGGAAAGCCTCATAATCTATGGGGGGAACGAGCTTTCCATCGGCGTCATCATCGGCTCCTGGGTCGCCTGGGAGGCGCTGGGTGCCTATTTCGGCAGCAGGTGGCCCGGGCGGGGCAAAAGCGCCGCAGGCACCTTCGTCGCCGCCAACATCCTTTTCCTCGTTATCTTTCCCGTCACCATCTACCTGGTCAGGGTCGCCAAGGTCCTGTCGGGCTTTCCAGCGGAGATCTCCCTGGGTGTCATTGCCATCTTCTGTATATCCCTTGTCGTTCTCCTCCCCGTAAGCCTGCTCCATGGCTACTCATTCACTGCGGCATGCAGGGTCTACGAAGAACTCGAGGGGCCGGAAAACCAGGCCGCGGGACGGGTCTACTTCTACGAGATGCTCGGGACCATCGCCGGCGGGATACTCGTCAGTTATGTGCTCATCACCCGCTTCAATTCCTTCCGCGCAGCCGGCCTCGTGTCGCTGGCCCTCGCCCTCGCGTGCCTTGTCTTCGCCGCATCCCTCCGAACGGGGCGAAAGAGGCTCCTGTCCTTCTTAAGCCTCGCGGCCGCCGCATGTTCTTTGTTCTTCGTTGCCTTCGGCCTTGACGACCACGCCCAGGGGCTCTCCGTCAAAACGCAGTGGTACGGGCGGAAGATCGTGTTCTACAGGAACTCTCCCTATCAAAATATAGCGGTCACAGAGGAAGAGAAACAGCACACGTTCTTCACCGACGGCCAGCCCGTGGCTACCCTGCCCGTACCCGACATCAACCGCGTGGAAGAGTTCGTCCACATCCCCCTGCTTGCCCACGGATCGCCGGTCAATGTCCTCGTCCTCCACGGCGGGGCAGGAGGAGTCATCGGCGAGATACTCAAGTACCCCACGGTCAGGCGCGTCGACCACATCGAGATCGACCCGCTGCTCCTCGCCGCGATCACCCGCTTCCCGTCGGAAACCGTCATCCGCGAGATGGCCGATCCGAGGCTTTCGCTCCATTACAACGACATCAGGCGTTTCGTCCAGAGCACCCCAATGACCTATGACATTGTCCTCCTCGGGCTGTCCGCGCCCAATTCTCTTCAAACCGGCAGGCTCTTCACGGCGGAGTTCTTTCGCGAAGTGAAGGCGGTCTTAAGCGAAAAAGGCCTTTTCGTCTTCACCGCGGCAGGCTCTCTCGCCTATTACGACAGGGAACTCCAGGACATCAACGCTTCTGCTCTCGCGACGGCGCGCAGCGTCTTTCCCCATGTAGCGGTCGTGCCCGGATCGGAGAACCTTTTTCTCTCTTCGTCTTCCCCCGAAGGGATTGTCCTTTCCGCGCGTGATATGCATGCGAGGCTGAAGGGTTACGACCTGAAAACACGGCTCATCAGCCTCCCCCACCTCACCTACCGTCTCGACAGGGAAAAGATGGACTGGTTCTATGGGGCCCTAAAGCCGTCCGGCGCTGATATCAACCGCGACCTTACACCGAAAGGCCTCTTTTACAACATCGCGTTCAACAACGCGCTCCTCACGCCTTCGCTGAAGGGCCTCTTTAAGTCGATTCAGGAAAGGGGCGTTGCCGCCGCCTCTATCATCATGGCGGTCATCATGGCGGTGTCGGCCCTCCTGACGAAAAGATACCGGGCGATACCCGCGCTTCTCGCGATCTCCACGACCGGCCTCGTGGTCATGCTCCTCGAGCTGTCGCTCATCTTCGTTTACCAGATCATGTGCGGATATGTCTTCTACGAGATCGGCATGCTCATGACCATGCTCATGGCGGGCATGGCCGCGGGAAGCATGGCGGCCTCCAGTCGCGGCGGCGCGAATGCGGCAAAATTCCTTATTTACACCGAGGCCGCCCTTGCGGTTTTCTGTGTCATCCTTTTCCTGGTGCTTTCCATGACGGGGTATTTCATGGACTGGCACCGGCTGGCCCTGCGCATCCTGTTCTTCGTGCTGCTCTTTGTGTCCGGCTCTTTCGCCGGCATTGAATTTCCCCTGGCGGTGAAGATACACTCCGAAAACAGGCCGTTGTCGCCATCAACGGGGATAGTTTACGGTTTCGACCTTCTGGGGGGCTTCATCGGCGGGCTCATCGGCGGCTTCTTTCTCTTCCCGCTGCTGGGCGTCACGAAAAGCTGCCTCGCCTTCGCCGCCGTCAAGGCCTGCTGCGCCCTCCTCCTTATCTCACGAAGAACAACGTAAGGAAAAGACAAAAAGAAAGAGACTTTTTTTTACCGCAGATGAACGTGTCCTTGGGGTCAGGTCTTGCATTTGATCATTTTATTCTTCCAACCGGAACATTCGAACATTGCGATGACGGGTCCACCTTCATGATCTCCCTGCGGTTAAAATAGACTTTTAGTTGAAACCCCAATGTCCAGGAAAAATGATCAAATACAAGACCTGACCCCATTATTACATATCCTGCAAAAAAGTTTCCCCATCTGCGTTCATCTGCGGTAAAATATTTCCTAACTCCCGGGGGATAACGTAGTATAATTGTGACGTGAAAAGAAGGGATTTCCTGAAAGTTGCCGTGCTGTCACCGCTGGCCTTTTCGATGGCCTCCCGGGCCTCGGCGCAAGGGAAGGAGCCGGCCTGGCACGAGGCACGCTACTACAGGAAAAGCGCCGTGCAGAAGGCGGCAGTCGAATGCTGGCTGTGCCCTCGCCGGTGTGTCATCCCCGAGGGGGACACAGGTTTCTGCAGGGCGCGCAGGAATGCGGGCGGAAAATTGTATTCCCTGGGTTATGCCGCACCCTGCGCCGTCCATGTGGATCCCGTTGAGAAAAAACCATTCTTCAATGTCCTTCCAAGAACGTATTCATTATCCGTGGCAAGTGCCGGCTGCAATCTCAGGTGCAAGTTCTGCCAGAACTGGCATATATCCCAGGTGTCCCCTCTTGAGACCCGCAACATCCCGCTGACCCCGAAGGAGCTCGTTGCCGCGGCCCTGCAGAAGGACTGCAGGAGCATCGCCTACACCTACACGGAACCGACGAACTTCTACGAATACATGTTCGACACCGCAAGGATCGCCCGGGGAAAAGGTGTTCTCAACGTCTCGCACTCGAACGGCTACATCAACCAGGAACCCCTGAAAGAGCTGTGCAGGTACATGGATGCTGTTAACATCGACCTCAAGGGATTTTCGTCCTCCTTCTATAACAAGCTCTGCGAGGGAGAGCTTGAACCGGTTCTCGAAACGATCAAGACCCTGAAGCGCTCCGGCGTATGGGTGGAGATCACCAACCTCGTCATACCGGGATACAACGACGACCTGAAAACGATCACCGATATGTGCCGGTGGATCTGCAAGAACGCCGGGACCGATGTCCCTGTCCATTTTTCACGGTTCCATCCCATGTACAGGCTGACGGGTATCCCGTCGACACCGGTCCCCACATTGGAAAAAGCCAGGGAGGCCGCCATCGGCTCGGGCATACAGTTCGCATACATAGGGAACGTCCCCGGTCATCCGGGAGAGAACACATACTGCCCGAAATGCAGGAAACTGCTCATCATGAGGTCGGGTTACAACGTCCTTGAAAACACGCTGAGAAACGGCAAATGCCCTGACTGCGCCACAAAGATAGGGGGGATATGGAAAACATGAAGATACGGGTAAATATAACAGCTTTCGGCAGGACTGCATATGCAGCGGCCCTTCTTTTCTCTGCCGTCTCCTTCTTTGCATTCGGAGGCATCACCACGGCGCAGGCGGAACAGGCGGCCGTCCAGGTAAAAAAGCCCGACTTTGCCGGCTCGTTCTATCCCGCGGACAGATTGTCCCTTCAGACCCTTGTCGACAACAACCTGAAGGACGCCGAAAAAGAGGCCGCGCACGTATCGCCCGTTCCCTTCGCCATCATGGCCCCCCATGCCGGGTATATCTATTCGGGAAAGGTGGCCGCCCATGCCTATAATGCCGTCAGGGGAAAGGGCTACAAGACGGTGATACTGCTCGGCTCCAGTCACCGGGAGGCACTCAGGGGCATCGCAATTTATCCCTCCGGGGCATGGGAGACACCGCTCGGAACGGTGCAGATCGATTCCGCCATGGGCCGGAAGCTATCATCAATGTGCGGAAATATAAAGGACAACACGGGGATATTCAGCAGGGAACACTCCCTCGAGGTCCAGCTTCCCTTCCTTCAAAGAACGCTCCAGGGTTTCAGGATCGTTCCCCTTCTCGCGGGCCCCATGGAAGACAAGGACTACCAGGCATTCGCCGGGGTGCTAAAGACTGTCCTCAAACAGGGAAAGGGCAAGGTGCTCCTTGTCGTGTCCTCCGACATGTCCCACTACCACCCCTATTCAGATGCGGTCCGCATGGACTCTTCAACGCTCAGGCTGATAGAGGGCCTCAAGCTGGACGCACTTGCCAGAGGCCTTAAGCAGGGAGAGAACGAGCTCTGCGGGGGTCCGGGGGTCATTATCGCGATGATGGTAGCTGAAAAACTCGGCGGAGAGGCACGGCCCCTCAATTACGCCAACTCGGGAGATACGGCCGGGGACCGCGCAAAGGTGGTGGGCTACGGCGCGGTTGCCTTCCTGAATCCCGACAGAAAGAAAGGCGGCGGGGATCTCTTGAGCACCCCCGAAAAAAAGAAGCTCCTCTCCATCTCGAGGAAAGTTCTGGAATCTCATGTGTCGACAGGAGAAATGCCTGACGTCGCCGTCACCGAACAGAGGCTCAACGAAAAAAGGGGTGCCTTCGTGACCCTCAACATGCGCGGACAGCTCAGGGGATGCATCGGCTACATAAAACCCGTCGCCCCCCTGTACAAGGCCGTCATGGAAATGACCGTGGCCGCATCATCAAAGGACATGAGGTTCCGGCCCGTCACAAAGGGAGAGCTGAAGGACATCACCATAGAAATATCTGTACTCACACCCTTGAAATTGATAAATTCCGTAAGCGAGATTCAGGTGGGCGCCCACGGGCTCTTCATCGTTCACGGACACAACTCGGGCCTCCTTCTCCCCCAGGTGGCGACGCATTACAGCTGGGGACGCGAAGAGTTCCTGAGGCAGACCTGTTCAAAGGCCGGGTTGCCAGCCGACGCGTGGAAAGACAAAGAGGCGCAGATATATATCTTTTCGGCCCAGATTTTCTCGGAATAGATGCCAAAAAAAGAGTACGGCCCTCGCAGGCGGCCTCTACGATACACTTTGAAAAAATGGAGGGAAATATAAGAATGTTCGATAACGTCACTCTCGAAAAATACGCTGATGTGCTGCTGTGGGGACTTATGACGGCAAGGAAGGGAAGGCTGAAAAAGGGCGACCTCATCTTCCTTCAATACGATCCGGCCGCCGTCGGCCTTGCCGAGGTGCTCTACGGAAAGATACTCGACAGGGGAATGTACCCTATCCAGCGCATGGGGCTCACCTTCGGCATGGAGCACGCCTTTTATAAAAAAGCTACGGGCGGGCAGCTTGTCTTTCTCCCTCCGGGGGACAGGCAGCTTTATGAAAAGATAAACGGGAGGATATTCCTGCGCGGTCCCGATTCGCTCACGCACCTCAAGGACGTCGACCCTTTAAGGATAAACAAGGTCCTGGTATCGCGCAAACCGCTTCGGGACATCCTCGATAAAAGAGAGGAAAAGGGCGCCTACAGCTGGACGCTGTGCACCTATCCCACGAAAGAGCTCGCGCGGCAGGCAAAAATGCCCGTCGGGCAGTACGCCGGGCAGATCATCAAGGCATGTTTCCTTGACGAAAAGGACCCCGTAAAGAAGTGGAACGCAATCCACGCCAGGGCTGCGGAGATAAAAAAATGGCTCAATTCCCTCAAGGTAAACAGCTTTCATGTCTCCTCAAAGAACATCGACCTCGTGTTCACACCTGGAGAGAAACGCAAATGGGCCGGCATCTCCGGCCATAACATACCCAGCTTCGAGGTATTCTTCTCTCCCGACTGGCGGGGCACCGAAGGGACCTACTACGCCAACCTCCCCTCCTTCAGGAGCGGCAACTACATCGACGGTGTCCGCCTTTTGTTCAAAAAAGGCAGGGTGGTGGAAGCAAGCGCCGAAAAAGGGGAAGAATTCCTGAAAAAACAGATCGCAATGGACAAGGGCGCATGCAAGGTTGGAGAGTTCTCGCTTACGGACAGGCGCTTTTCCCGCATCGACCGGTTCATGGCCGACACACTCTTTGACGAAAACTTCGGCGGTCCCCATGGAAACTGCCACCTCGCCCTGGGCGCGTCCTACAGCGACACATACAGCGGGGACCCCGGCAGACTGACGAAGGAAATGAAACAAAAGCTCGGCTTCAACGACTCGGCGCTGCACTGGGATCTCGTCAACACGGAGTCAAAAACCGTGACCGCCAGCCTGGCCGGCGGCAAGGAACTCGTCATATACGAGAAGGGCAAGTTCAAGCTTTAAATAGCTTCAACCGTTTCAGCGGTTTCAGCAGTTTCAACGCATCAATTTTTGTTCTTTCCGCCACGCCGCAGGAATATTCGAAGGAGGGTCTGCCGGCCGCGCTTGGGGCTGTAAGAGAGGGATACCGGTTTTTATGAAATCGAATAAAAAATTGTTCTTCTTCCTGGGGTGGTTAGGAATGGTCCTCTATTTCACCCAGCGGTGGATCTTCGGACCGCTCATTCCTTCCCTCATGGAGGCCTTCGGCGCCGACAGGACAGCCCTTGGCATCGTCGGGGCCGGATCGCTCTGGGGTTACATGTTCACGCCGATCATCGCGGGCATGCTCTCCGACAGATTTGGAAGGAGATATACCGTCCTCTTCGGCATTTTCGGCTTTTCATTGCTGACAGTTGTCTCCGGTATGGCAAACAGCACGGGGCAGCTCTTCCTTTTTCGTTTGGTCACGGGCATGACGGAGGCCTTCTTTTTTATCCCCCTCATCGCCTTTACCATGGAGCTTTTCCCTGAAAGACCAGGTTTTTATGTCACTTTCATGTCTTCGGGCACCTCCATGGGCTGGTTCACAGGACCCGCGCTTGCGGGATGGCTCCTCGATCTCACGGGCAATTGGCGCGTTCCTTTCATCCTGACCGGACTTGCGGGCATCGGCATCGCGCTGCTGCTCATGTTCTTCTGGCCTGAAGAAAAGAAGGAGATACACACGGGCGGCTCATTCTTTGACCGGTCCATCATGCAAAGATCGAGCATTACAATGCTTGTCCTTGTGAGCTTCGCTTCCATGTTCCAGATATCGGCCGAGTTCGGCTTCGCCATGTGGTACCCGGTATTCCTCAAGACAGAAATAGGGACCAGCGCCTCCGTTGCAGGCGTCATCGCCGGTGTTTGGGGGGTGGGTCAGTTCATCGGCAGACCGACCATGGGCTGGGCCTCTGACAGGCTGGGATATCGCCGCGTTGGTGTCATCGGGGGCATTGTCATGGGACTCTCCCTTATTCTTGTCCTCAGGGCGGAAAATCCCTTCCTGAGAGGGTTTTTGACGTTATTCACGGGTTTTGTCGGTTCAGCGGTGATGGGCACGCTCTGGACATTCACCGGGCTCACCTTTTCCCGCGCGAGAGGACTGGCCCTGGGGATAATGACCACCTTTTCCTACGCGGTTTCTTCCCTGTCCCCGATCACCATCGGTTACATCGGTGACCGCTGCCGCGTGTCGACGGGCCTTATGGCCATATGCGTCCCTGCCGTGTTCCTGGCCTGCGCGATCTTCGCGTCGACAAATTTCATCAAGAAAGATAACCAACGATAGAAAACGGTTTATATGGTTTGTCTGGTTAACAACCAAAGAAACTGAATAAACCGAACAGACCAGAGAAACTATTTTGGTTAATATCTTCTCTTATTGCCTCGATCTGTGATAAAATGTGTTCCTGTAATTCCAATCTAACAACGGGAAGGGGTTTTTCTAATGGGTAAGGCATTGCCTGGCGCTCTTCTGAGAATGTGGGAATTTCTTTCCGATGATCTTCAGGATGCCCTTTTGCTGGCCGTCGAAAAGAACCGCACCGCCGAAAGACCGATTCGCAGCCAGTCCGTTCGTCCCTGCCCGCATTGCGGAAACTCGGGCACGATGGACTGTGCCAGGGTCGAAGGCATCTCGGACGCAACCGTAGGGCTCTGCCTCACCTGCGGATACATATGGTGCCTCGAATGCGACGCCTCGCTTATAACCGGCATCCCCTGCGGCCACTGGCAGATCTGTGCCGCCTGCAGGGAAGGAAAGAAACCCTCCGGCTTCTGCGGAACAATCCCTTTGGAATGCCGTCATATACAAGCCTGGCTCGAAAAAAATCATCCCGTAGTGTAGAGCCGCCCGTCTATTTTTCCAGCACCTCACGGATCTTTCGTGAAATACCGGTTAAATCAAAAGGTTTCTGGATAAAACCCTGGCATCCTTTGCTCATTATCTGCTGTGCCTGATCGTTCAAACTATATCCGCTGCTCAGGATCACCTTTACTGAAGGATTCAGCTCCCTTATATGGTCAAAGACCTCACTACCCGAGAGTCCCGGCATGATCATGTCGAGGACAACGAGATCTATCATGTCCTTCTTTTCCTGATAGATCCTGATCGCTTCCCCGCCGTTTTGAGCTTCATATACGCTGTACCCGAGGGACTCAAGGATCACCTTGCTCACCGCAAGGATACCCGGTTCATCATCGACAAGGAGGATCGTCTCTGTGCCCCTCATAATTTTAGGGACTGCAGGCTTCTCTTTCGCAATATCCTTCTCCGATGCGGGCAGATACAATACAAATGTGCTCCCCTTGAGGACTTCACTGATGACTTCAATGTGACCGTTGTGGTTCTTTACGATCCCATAGACCATCGCAAGGCCCAGGCCGGTACCCCTGCCAAGCTCTTTGGTCGTAAAAAAGGGCTCGAAGATCCTCTCCCTCGTCTTTGCGTCCATACCCACACCGGTATCACTTATGGATGTTCTCACATACCTTCCGGGCATCATTGAATGTGTTCTTGCGTAAACTTCATCAACAACAATATTCTTCGTTTCAAGAGAAAGGTCTCCTCCGGCGGGCATTGCCTGCCAGGCATTCAGGTAAAGGTTGAGGAATACCTGTTCGATCTGTCCCTGGTCTCCCTCCACGGCCCACATGTCTTTTTCGTATTTACGGTGGATGACAATCTCTTTCTTGGTCCTTCCGAACATGGTGGAGGTTTTTTCGATAAGTTCGTTCATATTGAAGGGTTTAACAACATATTTTCCACCCCGCGCAAAGCCAAGCAGCTGCCTTGTCAGGTCTGCCGCGTTCTTTACCAGCCCTTCGATCTGTTTTAACCACTCATAATGTGGATTGTCTGTGTCTATGTTCAGTAACATGAGAGAGACATATCCCTGGATACCCATAAGAATGTTGTTGAAATCGTGGGCAATGCCTCCTGAAAGGGTGCCGATCGCCTCCATCTTCTGGGCATTCATGAGCTGTGCCTCCAGTCTTTTCCGTTCGGTGATATCCTCGGAGATGCCCAGCAGGTATTCGGGCTCACCCTTCGCGTCCAGGATCGGCACTTTTTTCGTATGCAGGATGCGTTCTCCTTTATTGCGGGTCTGGATGGGTTCTTCCGGAATATCCACGATCTCTTTCCCGCGCAGAACCTCCCGGTCCTTTTGCGTAAAGAAGTCTGCCTGCTCTTTCGGGAAAAAATCATGATCGTTCTTTCCCATCAGGTCCTCCCTGGAACTGCCAAGCAGGTCCTCTCCTGCCCGGTTGAACCGGACAAACCTGAGCTCTCTGGCATCCTTGAGGAAGATCATGTCGGGGATATTCTCCACAATTGAGTCCAGGAACGCGTTCATGCGGCGCAGGCCGTCTTCTGCCTGCTTAAGGTCTGTAATGTCGGTGATGAACCCCTCGAGGGCCTGCACGGCCCCCTCGCTGTCCATCACGGCAATGCCCTGTTCGGAAACCCATTTCAGCCGCCCGTCCTTAGTGTGGATCCGGTACTGCATCCGAAAGGGGGTGCAGCCGCTGATTGAGTTTTGCACCATGTCCCAGACCATGTCCCGGTCATCGGGGGCTATCAGGCCGGCATATGACACGACGCGTGAATCTATGAGATCCTCCGGCGAATAACCGGTCAGGTTCAGGCAGCCGTCACTGACGAATTCCATGGTCCAGTCCCTGTCATTGCGGCAGCGGTAGGCCATACCCTGCAGATTGCTCATCAGGGTCATCAGCCTTCGCTGGTTCTCTATCAGCGCCTTTTCTATTTGCCTGCGTTCAGTGATATCACGGATGGATTCGATCGCACCGACGACATTTCCCCGGGTGTCATAGAGAGGGCTGGCCTTTCCCCACAGGACCCTGTTCTGCCCGCGAACAAAGGGTACGTTCGTCTCCGTAAAAAGGGTGTCGCCGTCCTTCCTGATAAAGGAGTATTGTTTTTCGATCTCCTCATCCCACATGGAAACGAAATTGATCAGGATGGGCCGCCGGGTCCCGTAAAAAGGAATGGCGTATTCGTAGTCGCCCTTGCCCAGCATGTCCTCCTTCATGGCACCGGTCATTGCTTCTATGGCCCGGTTCCACGCGATCACCCTTCCTTCCTGATCGATTGCCAGGGTGGCATCGGGAAGGAACTCGATTATGTCCGCCAGTCTCCTCTGGGATTCGTTCAGCTTTTCCTCGGCGCGCTTGCGTTCGGTGATGTCCTCAACAATACCTTCATAGCAGGCCACGGAACCGTCCGGATGACGGACAACCCGCACGTTCATCGAGATCCAGAACCTGCTGCCGTCCTTGCGGTACAGCTGCGTCTCAAAACCCCGTATCATATCGTCTTTCGTGAGAAGCTCCATGTACCTTCTGCGGTCTTCAGGGTCCACATAGAGCTGCTCGCCGATATTCGTAACGGTGTTTATCATATCGTCGGGCGAGGAAAACCCGTGCATCGACGCCAGCGCCTGGTTAACCCGCAGGTATCTTCCTTCAGGAGTGCTCTGAAAGATCCCCACCATGGCATTGTCGTGGATATTACGGTAGTTCTCTTCACTTTTGCGCAGCGCATCCTCGGCCTCTTTGCGCTGTGTTATGTCCCTTACGGCCGCAAGGTGCAATCGCCTGCCGTTCCAGGTAAAATGCGTAACGGTGATCTCAACGGGGAAGACGGTGCCGTCCTTTTTCATGTGGTAGCGAAGGGGGACCGCATTCAGTTCTTTTTGCGCAACCTCCAGCGTATGCTGGGGCTCTACGGAGATGTCGGTGTTCTTTTTGCCGATGAGCTCCCTTTTGCTATACCCATAGAGGGCGGATGCGGCATTGTTGGTTTCGAGGATACGGCCCGTATCACTGTCGATGAGGAAGATCGCGTCCGACTCAAGATCAAAAAGCCGGTGGTACCTTTCCTCGCTCTTCCTGGCGTCCTCCTCGGCACGCAGGTGTTCAGCTTCTGACCGCTCCAGCTCTTCAATTCTCTTTTTTAAGGCGGATATTGTTTCGAGCAGCTCCTGATTTGTTCCGGATGGGTCTTTCATCTGCTCTTCCTCTGGGGACAAATAGTGCCCCGATATTCCAATATTATCGTAGACACCTTGAGGTGTCAAACACAGACCCGTGTGAAGCGCGGTGAGCCTTGGCCAGATCATATTCAGGGCCGGCGGCGGCGCCTGCGCTCTAATACTGTTATCGCACAATACCGTTACGGGGTTTAAGGGATCCCTATCCCTGCCTGTTCATTACCGTTTGAGCGCAAAAAATGTTTTTCTCAAAACAGCAATTAAAGCTGAAGCGGTTCGAGGCGTCTTTAACATGCAAGTCTTTGATTTGTCTTGTACATCTTTCCTTGTTCTGCTAATATTTTCCAGCAAAATATGATGAGAGGTAACGAAACATGAACATTCTTTCCGCCATCGGCAACACGCCCCTCGTGGAACTGTGCAATATAAACCCCAACCCCAACGTTAAGGTCCTCTGTAAACTTGAAGGATGCAATCCCGGCGGTTCCGTCAAGGACCGTCCCGCCCTTTACATGATCACCAGGGCCGAGCAGAGGGGCGAGCTCGCAAAGAACAAGACCATACTGGAACCCACCTCGGGCAACACGGGGATAGCCATCGCCATGATCGGCGCAGCCAAGGGGTACCACGTGGAATTATGCATGCCGGCGTGTGTAAGCACCGAGAGGCGCCTCATCCTCCAGGGGCTCGGCTCCGACGTCTTCCTGACTCCCGCCAAGGAGAACATCGACGGCGCCATCAGGCAGGCACACAACCTTCTCAGTGACGAGCCAAATAAATACTACATGCCTAACCAGTACGAGAACCCTGACAACGTCCTCGCCCATTTTGAAACAACCGGCCCCGAGATCTACCGCCAGACGAACGGCGAGATCGACTATTTCGTCGCTGGAATGGGCACAGGTGGAACGCTCATGGGAACCGGCGGTTATCTCAAATCCGTAAAACCCACTATCAACATTGTCGGCGTCGAACCCGTTATGGGCCATACCATCCAGGGCCTCAAGAACATGACCGAATCCATAGTGCCGGCCATATATAAGGAAGGGAACCTGGACATCAAGGAAATGGTGGAAGACGGTGAGGCCTTTGAAATGACGGGGCTCCTTGCCCAAAAAGAAGGCATCTTCGTCGGTACATCAAGCGGCGCGGCTGCCGCGGTCGCCCTGAGGATAGCCAAAAGGATAGACCGCGGAACGATCGTCGTCCTCTTCCCCGACAGGGGCGATCGTTACCTGAGCACCATGCAGTTCAGGTCCATCTGCGCGAAGTGTCCGCCCTGAGAAGACGGCTTGAACCGCTTGAATGCTTGAGCCGCTTGAACGGAAAAGAAAAAGGACCGGATAAACAAGAGAAACTAAAGAAACCTGAGAAACATTAAAAGCTTGCTTCATTAATAACGGTTTTCCTGTTGCATATCGGTAAGAATTCAGAGAAAATAGAATTGCATTTAAGGGGGAAGAAATTTCGTAACGATTAAAACTGCATCAATATGCCCTCTGGTATTTCCGCAAATAGGGGGAACCATTGAAAACAAAGTTTCAGGTTTTATTTTGTTTTGTTATGTGCCTCTTCTTTATAGGAACAGTCGTTGGCAATACTTTATCTGACGAATCAGAGTGTTGTTGCTCGACAAGAGAAGTTAGTGATTGTCTTGAAAAAGAGTTGAAAAAAGCAGATGGAATATTAAATCAGACATATCACAGATTGTTATCACAGAGAAAAAAAGAAGACCAAGAGTTTAATAAGGCGGGATTACCTGGTGGAGCAGCCTCCCACTCGGCTGATGCGCTTATATCGGCGCAAAAAGCATGGATAAAATACAGAGATGCTAATTGCAATTTCTATTACGCCCTCAGCTATTCAGGTACTGGTGCTCCAATAGAATACGGTTTCTGCATGGTGAAAATGACTAAGGAGAGGACGGTCGAACTTAAAAAAACAGTCGAAGGTGACCAGAGTTAGCAGCACAATGAGCTTCAACTGATAACCAACAGTTTTCTTATTGCATATCTGTAAGAGTTTATATGAAAATATGGTAGCAATCCGGGGCGGGAACTTCAGCATAACAATTCATACAACAGGGTCCTCAACAAAAAGTGAAATTGTCACTCCGTTCCACCTTTTAAGGCGATTGAATCTTCACGATAATGAAGTCCATGTTTAAGGGGTCCCCACTCAGCCAGCGGTCGAGGTGGCAGAGTAGGGGGCAAGGAAGAATTATTGGACGAAAATCCTGTTGTCTTTGAATATGATGAGATTAAAGTAGCTATTTTATCAATCTTTCGCGGGCTATCGGTCCTATTTTTTTTATGTTTCGATGTTCTCCTGATCATGCTTGGCGCTCCTATGACAATAAACCGAATGCTATCAATATCATTGGGTCTTTCATTGTCAACTTTGGCCGCGGTTATAAGCCTGTACTTTTTTATTACAACGCTGAATTTGAAAGATGTACTGATCTATAAAGACAGGATAGTTGAAAGACGCCGGTTTCGAGGAAGCAATGAGATATTTTTCAATACAGCGAAATCCATGGTACATGGATCTTTTTTAAATGTGTGGCGTGATAATGGTTATCCTTATGTAAGCATAAGAATATACCTTGGTCTGCTTGATTTCAAAAGCAGGGAGGCAATATGCGCTTCAATCAACAAATCCTGCAATGGACTAAAGGCAAACCCCTGGTTTTGAAAAAGGACAGAACGATATTCTCCCAACCTTAACCTGCAACAGCTGACCCAACCTCTCTATCCCTAAACCAACAGTTTTCCTGTTGCATATCGGTAAGGTGCCCCCATGGACTCGCGCAAATATATCCATCCGAAGTTATCTGCGTCCATCTGCGGTGCAATAGAAACCGTTTGAGTTTGTGAAACGATTTAAAGAAGGAAATCTTTATAAACCGAAGAACCCGGTTACACCAGCTTATTGAACTCTTCAACGGTCAGCCTTGCCTGTTTCAGTATGTGGGATAGGGTCGTCCTTTTTATCGGACGGTGGGCGGGAATGGTAAGCTTAAGGGTTTCTGTGGAGGTATGTTTCTGAAGCCGGATGTGACTGCCCTTCTGTCTTACTACAATCCATCCGTCTCTCTGAAGCGCCTTGATGACATGATCGTAAGGAAGACTTGGGATAACGGTCATACGGCCAGTTCGACGATCTCGGAGTTCTCAGTAAAAACCCTATCGTCCTCAACCGATTCCAGATATAGCTCTATGGCCTCTTTTATGTTCTTTAAGGCCTCTTCTTTGTTGTTCCCTTCGCTGATGCACCCGGGCAGGGAAGGGGCTATGGCTGTGTAGCCACCCTCTTCGCTCGGTTCCAATACAACTGTGATCCTCATAGATCCACCTCTTTTCGGAATTATACAACATTTCCAAAATACTGTGTCCAATTATTTAACAGCAGGTATTCGTGTCTCGGATCAAAGTTTTTTCCTTCAGGGGGCCAAAAGGAACGTTCCCAAGAAAATAAATAAATAAACTTCACGAACACCCTTCTCGTCATTTCTTGTAGTTCTGCGCGGGAGGCTCCATCGTCGACACGGAAACAGGAGGGCTGCAGGATGTCCCCCCCCCTTAAGGAGGTGATAGGCTTGTGGAATTGCAGCGTCAAGTCTTGCAAAACAACATTTTAATAATTAAACAGCATTTAAGAGAAGGCCGAAGAGCTGCAAAGACCTCGCTACGAGAACAATTGCAATACCGACTGCGCGGCCTGCGCGGCCAGGCTCAGGGCGTTCATGCTGAGGGATTGGCGTGTCTGAAGCATGAGCATGTTCGCGCCTTCCTCGCTGGTATCCGCCAGCGTCAGCTTGTCCGAACCTTCAGTCAGAACGTTTATCATGCTCGTGGAAAAATCGAAGCGTGCGGAGATGATGCTCAGGTTGTTGGACATGTTCGAGGATTCCTCCCTCAGTCTGTCGAGAGCGTCTTCCAGCAACGCGAGATCACCGTCTATGCTGCCGCCAGTGGTCCAGGCCGCTTCCGTTATGCCCAGGCCGGAAGCCAAAGCGCTGAACCCGTTCACCGTCAGAGTGCTGTTCTCGAAGCGCACGGTCATGTTGCTGCCGCTCAGAAGATTTGTTCCCTTGTAGAAGGAGTCCCGGGCAAGCGTCGTCAACTGGGCCCGTAATTCGTTGTACTCGTCCTGATACGCGGAGAGCTCGCTCGAGTTCTGGACGAGCGTCATGGAGCCGGAACCGCCGCAGATGATACCGGAAGCGTCGAAGTCACCTGCGGTGACGTCTGCCGCCAGGCCGGTCGTGTTGTCGACCTTGTCGATGTTCAGGGTGCCGCCGGAAACTGAAGCGTTGAAGGTATACGCCCCGCCCGACCAATCGTGGGCCTCGATGGCCGCTGCCAGCGACTGCATCGTGGCGGCGTTGTCGCCGGTCGTCGCTATGAACTCATCGGCAGCCGGCACTCCGGAGTAGATCGCCGTGAAGGTAACCCCGCCTATTTCGATGGTGTCCGGTGCAGGCAGTGGAAGTGCATAAGAAGCGATCTGCGGGTCGAAGTCACCGGCATTGGCGGGATTCTCCACGATGTCTCCGGCCTCCACATCGAGCTGGTTGGAGGTAGCATAATCGAATTTGGTAATCCTCAGCTGGTTCGACCCTAAATATTCTGCCCTGTAATAGACGTCCATGTTAGGATTAACGTTTATCTTCCAGTAATCCCAATCGATCGAATTGATTTTATTGGCCATATTAAATGCTGTCGCGTCCATGTCCGCGGGATCCAGAAAGAAACTGTAATAACCCTGGACGCCCGACTCCGCTGCGACCGGATAGGTACCCCCTAACCCGTCGATTTTCAAGTTTATGAAATCACCGTCTCCGCCGGGGTTATTGTCCTGCAGCCCTGTCAACGTAAGTGTCGCAGCATCGTAGCTTTGCTGAACGGCACCTTTGCTGCCCACGATCCCGCTCAGGCTTATCGAACCGGTTGCCGTTGCCGCGCCTGTCGTGCTGGCCCCCAGGGCAGACTCCGCGACACCGCGAGCCGCCTGTATCAGCGTGCTTATGGCCGCGATGCCCTTGTCCGCGGCCTTGATCGTCTGGATCGCTTCGCCTATGGCGTCCTTAGTGCCTGCGATCGTTGACGCGCGGCTGGACAACGACAGGGCGGTGAAGAACGATGTCGGGTTATCTACCGCCGAGTTGACCTTCTTGCCCGTGGCCAGGCGCTGCTGCGTTCGCTCCAGGAGTTTGACCGATCCCTGGAGGGACAGGAGTGTAGACCTCATTCCCGATGTCAACGATATGTGGCCGGAAGCCATTTCTCTCCTCTCTTAAAGTTCGCTCCGCCGGTGGTCCCGCCGGAGGCACCGCCATGATCATTCGTCGCTCTGATTTTCCTCACCATTTGTACCGTTCCCTGTTGCCGGCCGGTTGGTGATATCTAATTTATCGAAGGATCACTGGAATAAATTAAGCCAATACCAGATATTTTTTTAAAAAAGCGTCGATCTGAATTTCATAAACTTGACAACCTGCCGGTAACAGCTTATTTTCACGCTGTCATCGAGGGCTTTAACAGCAAAGCAGTTTACTTGATTTGAACAGGAATATCTCTTAGAGTATAAGACAAGTCAAAGCCGGACATCTCTGACAGGTACACCGACTGAAGCAACGCGTGCCGCTGTATGATCGCCGGGAATTGGCGATCATGGCAAACCAAAAGAAGAGAGAGGCTCTTTCATGAAGAAACCTGTCATGGTCATCATTGCAGTGCTCTTTGGCTTTCTTTGCGCACATATGCTTTTTGCTGATCAATCGGGACAAAAGAAAGACTCCGGGAGGGATGGCGCCAGCCGGACGGTCGAGCCCCGAACGGAAGGATTGCCCGTGAAGAGTCTCCCCGCCCGCGGAAAGTCATTGACCCATTTTCTGCCCGGGGGTTGGGCGGTCGATAATCAGGCAAGCGGCGACCTGAACGGTGATGGAATACCCGATGTGGCCGCCATACTTTTTCGGGGCAAACCGGGCACCGCTTCGAGGGAAGCAGCGGATGATGAACCCCGCGCCCTGATAGTTCTTCTGGGCCAGGATAAAGGCGAATTCACCCTGGCGGGAACAAACAGCGGTCTCCTTCAAGACAGGGGATACGGCGGGGCCAAGGAAATGGTTGGCATCGGCATCAAAAAGGGGGTCATTATCGTCAGGCAGTGGAGCGGTTCGCGAGAGTTTTCCGTCAAGACGTGGCGTTTTCGTTATGACTCCGGAAAACGGCGGTTTATCTTGATCGGAAAAGATATTGAAAATGTGGATGGCTGTGTCGGGGGGAAGGCAGAGAGCTTCAACTATCTGACAGGCTCCAAAATCACCGAAACCTACCGGTATGATGAAATGTGTGAACATAAGGTTACGACCTCAACGAAGAAGGGGAAAGGCACCAGGGCAACAGTGTTTCTTGAAGATGCCGAATAATGTTTTTTTGAATCTATTTGATAAATTACCCGTCTGTTAGTAATATTGTTTTATACACATCATTACAGGAGTATTATGGAAATATCCAAAGAAGAGCTGGGGAGCATCCTGTCCAAACATGAGAAGTGGCTCAATGACGAGAATGACGGCTTATGCGCCGACCTTTCCGGAAAAAACCTTTACGGCGCCGATCTATCCCGCGCGAACCTCTCGCTGGCTGATCTCTCCCGGGCTGATCTCTCCCGGGCTGATCTCTCCCGGACTGACCTCTTCAGTGCCAACCTGTACCGCGCAGACCTGTCGCGTGCCAACCTCTTCAGCACCAACCTGTCACGAGCCAACCTTTCACATGCCAACCTCCACGATGCCAATCTTTACGATGCCAATCTCATCGGTGCCAATCTTACCGGGTGTGATCTTGCGGGCAGCGATCTTACAGGCGCCAATCTTTTCGATGCAAACCTTGCCGGCGCCGACCTCAACGGAACCTGCCTCAACGGTGCCACGTGGATCGACGGAACGAAAAAATAGATGGAAGGGAGAAAATGTATGGTAAAAAAAGCCCTGTTAGTCCTCTTCGCGGTCATCCTCTTTCTGCCAGCCATGCAATCAGTGGCCGCGGCAGGAGAGCCCCGGGGACAGGTGCTCACGCCGCCGCCGGGATCGGCCGAGAGAAAGCTCATACTCGACGCCCTGCGCGCCGAGATGGAAAAGCTGCATCACATCAACGCCGTCTTTGTCGTCAAGTACCTGAAGGTCCAGGGCGGCTGGGCGTGGATCGAAACACTCCCGAAGTCCGCTGACGGCGCGAACCAGTACGAGGACGTTTCAGCCCTGCTGCGCAAAAGCGGCCCGAAATGGAAGGTGGCCGAGATCGCCTGCGCCGAGGAAGACAATGATGAATGCCTGGGAAGCCCGGGCTATTTCAAACGCCTCAAAAAGCGTTTCCCCGGCATGCCGGCGGCGATCCTTCCGGAACAGCAGTAATGCGCCGGAAGCACGAAATGGCATGGAACAGTGGAAAAGAATAGGGACATTTCCTGCCGCCGATGCGGCACCTGCTGTCACGTGGACATGGCCGCCTACGTGTCTCCCGAAGATATTGATAGATGGGAAAAAGAAGGGCGCCATGATATCATTGCCCGGTTGAGAAGTAACGAGGTGATGTGGGCGGGTGACCGTATCATCAACAAGTCGGGGGCGAAAGTGACGAGCTGTTATTATCTCAGCTGGGAGGGTTCCTCGTTTTCCTGCGAGATCTACGAAACACGGCCCATGGTGTGCCGCAATTATATTCCCGGTTCTTCCGAGCTTTGTCCTCTGTATTATCGGGAAGATTGACACTGCCGTTCCGGCCATCCGGCCCGTAATTCAACATAAATAAAAACCGGATCACAGCAGCATAGCCCCGGGGGTACAAACTGCCTCTCCCTCGAGGCCCCAATGTGCAAGCGCTCTCTGCCTGAACGGCAAAGGTTAAAAGCTGTGCAATAGAAAGCGGCAGACCAATATATCACATTGAAGGATATGATCTACCTGAGGTCCCAGTCATCCAGCAGGAAAGGATTTTCCATTGGGCCCGCAGCTATCAGGGGCTCCCGGGACGCCCTGTGCCTCGCCAAAAACTTTGCAGCCAGGATTGCCCCGACGGCAAGCGGCAGGACACAAAAGAAAGAAATAATTAATATATGCGTGAATCCCATGGGTCAAGCACCTCCGTTTCAGTGGGCTGTTATATCAAATACAGTGTAGACCTGGAGGACATCTTCAACAATAGGGGAATCCCTGATTTATCACCGTCATTTTACTGAAATTGAGGAAGGAAAACGGAATATCGTGTATTTCTTTATTTTTCAGGATGTTCAGGGACTGCAAACGAGGTGTCCCCGGTTAAAGCTGTTCTTTCAGGGAACCAGTATGGCTGCCGCCACGACGGTTGTCCAGACGCCTTTCTTGCCGACGCTCGTCTGCGTGATATTGCGCGTGTGGACTATCTCGTCGCTCAGCTTCCACTGGTCAAGGCGTTTGTTATAACTCTCGTTGACGTCGAACTCGAGCCCGAGGATCGTCGCCAGCATCTGGGCGGCGATGTCCTCCGAATAGTCACCGGCAGCTTTTTCGTCTTCTCCGTGACTATGGTATTCAGAAAGATATCCGAAACGGTTCCGGTCCTTGGGAATGGCAACGCCGACGGAGGCGGCTATCAGGCGGTGGTGTTCATCGGTCGAGGCCTCGGCAAGGACCGCATGGACTATCTGTCCCGGGGTCAGTTCCTTAAGCCCTTTGTTGACGGACACTATCTCACAGCGGGGAGGGAAAATGCTCGACACCTTTACGATATTAAAAGGGGCTATCTTCGCGTTGCGCAACGCAAGTTCGAAACTCACCAGCTTTTCCTTGTTCTGCCCGACCCCTTTGGTGAGTATCATCTTGCTTGCGACATACATGACCCGCTCTCCTTTTCGAGAAATCCGTTCCCGTGTGAATTAAGTATTCTTTTGTGCTGTGAACACTCGAAAGCAAGCATACCACGATATCGCCGCAGACTCAAGGCAACATCGCAAACTTTGCCCAACTCCTCAAAAATAATACCGTTTTTACGGTTTGTCTGGTTTGTCCGGTCTTGCCAGCCAAAGAAACTGGGGAAACAAAAGAAACCAGATAAACTTATTCTATGACCCATCACCTGTCTTGCTGTTGACATCACCCTTCATCCCCTGATACCCTGAGATATACACAAAAAGCCATCTGGGGTGGGCATGAACTTCTTCGGCTTCATCTACCGCAACGGGGTATGGATATCCATACCTGTCCTGGTTATCGCAGTCGTGATGCTTGTCTTCTTTATCAAAAGTGTTATCCGCATGAAGGCTGAAAAAACTATCATGAGCATCCCGGCCGTGGAACAGCAAGACGTTGAATTCACAGAGGCAGGCAATGTGGTCCTCTGCATCGAGGGCCCCCTTCTCACGACCAGGTTCGGCGGGGTCAAATACGAGCTCATCGCAAGCGATGGATCTCCCGTAAAGGGACATGTCACTTTGTTCCATTCCAGGTCTTCAAGTTTTATGAAGATACGTATGGAAATGAAAAGCTTCGAACTCCCATACCCGGGCCGCTACACCATTAAACTCATAAATTTCGGGCCGCCAAAACCGAAGGACGGGGAACACAGGATCGTATTCATGAAACCAAATCTGGCCCAGGCCGTGGGATACATTCTTGGCATCGTATTTTCCGGCATACTCTTCATCGGGAGTATCGTCCTCTTCCTGATGTGCCTTTTCCTCAAGGAAGGCAGCGGGTAAAAAGAAACGACGGTTTCTTTTGTTTATCTGGTTTGTTCGATTTGTCTGGTTCGTTTCTTCTGGTTTTTCCCATTCAAGCCGTTCAAGCATTCAAGCGGTTCAAGCCGTCTTTATCATCTGTCGAGCATTTGCCGCACCTTCCTCAGCAGATCATCCGGCATCAGCGGTTTTGAGAGAAAATCCACCTCTTCATCGTGGATCCCTTTGTCCAGGACGATATCGCCGGTATACCCGCTCGTAAAGAGGGTCTTTATTTCAGGCTTCACTTTCCTGATCTCCTCGAACACCTCTTTCCCGTTCTTTTTAGGCATCACCACGTCGAGGATAACAAGCGAAATGCTGTCCTTATGCTTCATGAACATTTGCAGGGCATCCTCACCATCCGTTGCCTCGATCACACGATAGCCCGAGATCGTGAGTATCTCCCTCGCAAGGTCCAGTACTTCCCGGTTGTCTTCAGCAATGAGGACCGTTTCCGTCCCTTTCTGCATGGTAAGCCGGGCCGGTTTTGCCGCTTCTTCCATTGATTCGTCGACCACGGGAAGATAGATATTGAAAACCGTTCCCTTTTCCGGTTCGCTATCAACCTCCACATAGCCGTTGTGCTGCCTCACAATACCGTAGACGATGGAAAGCCCGAGTCCCGTTCCCTTGCCTACCTCTTTGGTAGTGAAAAAAGGATCGAAGATCTTTTCATGGACCGCCTCCGTCATGCCATGGCCATTATCGGACACCGAAATGAGGACATAACGGCCGGGTACATTATCCTGAGAGCCCGCAAAGAACGCATCGTCTGTCCCGGCCTCCCGGGTGCTTATGGCAAGGAGGCCTCCCCTGGGCATGGCGTCCCTCGCGTTCGTTGCGAGGTTCAAAAGGACCTGGTCCATCTGACCGACATTCGCCATGATCCTGGTATCTCCGGCACGCAGATCTATCCTCAATTCTATGTCCTCCGTTAGAAGTCTCTTCAGGAGCTTCTCCATTCCCCGTACGATATCGTCGATCTTCTGCGGCTTCAGTTCTATGGATTGCTTTCTGCTGAACGCGAGAAGGCCCTGGACAAGATTGGCAGCCTTGTCCGAGGAAACAAGGATCTGGTCGACATAGGCCCTGAGCGGATCATCTCTGTCTATCTTCAATTGGAGGAGATTCCCGTAACCGATAAGCGCCGTGAGGATGTTGTTGAAATCATGCGCGATGCCGCCCGCCAGGGTACCCACGGCCTCCATCTTCTGGGCCTGCAGGAGTTGGGACTCGAGGCTTTTCTTCTCCTCTTCGGCGCGCTTGCGCTCGCTTATGTCCAGGAACATGGTGACCGCCTTTCCATCAGGCAGCAGAAAGGTCCTGAACTCCACTTCCTTGACCGTCCCTTCCTTGCTTCGGATATTGAACACCCTGAAAAGGTTCTTCCTGGAAACATCCTCTTTCCATGTCCGGATAACGTTTTTGCGGTACGCAGGATCAGGATAGAGCTTATCGAACAGGATGCTCCCTGTCGGCATATCCTCCTGTGTGTAGCCGGTAATATTATACGCCTCGGGGTTAACGAGAAGGATCGTTCCGTCGGAGTCTATTAAAAAAATGCCATAAGGCGAGCTGTGCAGTATGGACAAAAGGGTTTCCTTCTCCGTCCTGAGAAGTTCTTCCAGTCTCTTGTGCTCGGTGATGTCCGTATGGGTACCGATAACACGAAGCGGTTTGTTGTCCTGTGTCGTGCTCATGATCTTGCCGCGGTCCAGTATCCACTTGTATGCACCGTCCTTGCACCGCATACGATACTCGCTGAAATACACAGGCGAGCTGCCGTCGAAATGTTTGCCGATCTCCGCATACACACGTTCCCGGTCGTCGGGATGAAGAAGCCTGTCCCAGTCATCGAGCTTATCGCCTATCTCGCCCTCTTCGAAACCAAGCATCGCCTTCCATTGCTTTGAAAAATAGACCTCGTTCGTTTGAGCGTTCCAATCCCACAACCCGTCTCCCGCCCCTTCCAGGGCGAACTGCCAGCGCTCTTCGCTCTTTTTCAGTTCCTCTTCAACCTTCTGGCGCATCCCGATCTGCGCCATCAAAAGCCGGTTGCGGTTCACGATAAAAACGGCCGACACCGAAACGGGAATGAGGATGGCAAGCAGGAGTCCGATGGAACCATACTGGACCTTTTTCAAGATCGCTTTTTGCTCAAGAACAGCACGCTGCATGTACATGCCGGTGCCTATATAGCATGAAAGCTCGGGGATGCCCACCACGTAAGCCAGTTTCTCCTGGGTCCTGTGAACACCGGGCAGGTGATAGTGATATTTTACAAAGGATCCCGCAGGGTTCGCCCTGGCCGCCCCGACGAGTTCCCTGATGATATAGACCCCGTAGGCATCCTTGAGATCCCACTGGTCCGTCATTTCCTTGTCAGGCTCATAAGGCTGGACCAGCATCGTTCCGTCATATGCGCTCATGAATACATAATTGTTGCCGTATTCATCCTTATAGGTCATCGTCCTGACCAGCTCCCTTATACGCCGCAGCCCTTCCGGTGCTGCAAGCTCTCCGGAGCGGACCCTTGTCACTATGGGCTTCACGGCGTTATGCGCTATCGTGACGATCTGCACGAGGTCCTGGCGGTGCTGGGCCTCGACCCGCTCAGAAAGGGAACTCATCCAGTACTGATATATCAAGAGAAATGCAGCAATGGAAATACACGCAAGGATGGCAATGAAAACAAGCGGTTTCAACAAGCGAACTGTGTCTTTTGTACCTCGCCCGCCCATTTGATAATTATAGCCGTAAAACGATGGGCGTAAAGCAAAAAGAGAGCAGCCGCAACCGTCCCAATCGTTTCAGCTGTTTCAGCCGTCTTCTCAGGTTTCTATTATTTCTTCCGTTCAAGCAATCAATGGACCGTAAAGCGTAAAGCGCGTGAGACCGTAAGGAGTAAGGGGTAAGGAGTAAAAAAATGCCAAAAAGACCTTGTTTCACGCGCGTTCGTCATTTCATTCCTCACTGGAGACAACAGAGTTTGAAAGCGGGATAATATCAAAAAAGTTCCAGAATTTGAATGTCTGTGAAACATTTCAAAGAAAATGATTAGTTTTTCTGTATCGCTTTACAAACTTTCAAACTCCGGAACCCTGGAACTGTTTTTAAGGTGTCATTCCCGGCGGACCATAAGGGTTGTCATCCTCCTGTCCATACACGCCGGGCCAGTAGCCGCTGTCGAAGGCATCCTGTATCCCCGCCTCATCGAGGAGGCCATAACTGTCTCCCTGGGAGTGTATCTTCGCCGAAATATCGTTCACCAGGCTCTGGTCCCTTCCAAGCTCTTTGAATATGGAAAGGCTCCCCTCAACGGTGAAGCCGATGTGGGACTGGCTGTTGAAGCTGTATCCGCTGGCACCGTCATATCCTCCACGCTTCGCCATCACATCGTGGACAAGATCGCGGCAATCACGCTGACCGAATATATATTTCATTTCGCCCCGTCCCCAGTTTTCTATGACACCCTTCATATCGCGGTATTGCGCCTCAGAGATGTCATACTCCCTGTAGAGCGTCCATTCATGATCTGCGTCGTCTTTCACCCTGCCTTTCCATATCGGCGAATATACCGCGGGGGCAAACCCCCTTGTCTCGCTTTCGCCGTCAGGCGCGGAAAGCCTCACCCATGTGTGCGGCATGCCTTCAAGATCGTAATAGACCCGTGCCTTGTAACCATTCATATGACCCTCCTTTTTTTATCCCGCGACAAGCGGATACAACGGCAGCAATACGACAAACAAGTTCAGAACGATCCCGACGACGGCAACGGGCCTTGCCCCCTGCCGTTTTGCCAGCGACCTTATGCCATAGTAAAGACCGGCACAGCCCATAGCCCACGCGGGGACCGCAAGGATATACAGCATCATGAACAACCCCAGCGGATTGAGGGCTATAAACATCAAAAAGATCCCCCATGCCGCGAAAAGCAGCGATCTGGAGGCCGCCGAAACCTCTGCGGAGCTGTCCCTCCTCCGTCCTTTCTCCACCGATGATCCATCATTTGCACGATCTTCTTCCATGAACCCCCCCCCAATAATAAAATTCGATCCATGGATATATTACTTTTTAAATTGTTTTTCGGGAGGCTTTTACGGTCAAATAAAAAAACGGTTTGAGTTTGAATGTTTTAGGGTTTGTGAAAGGGTTTAAAAAAGAGTGGCTTTTTTTCTTTCCCCTGGAACATTCAAACACTGGAACTCTGGAACTGTCTTTATCTCATGCCCGCTCAACCAAGACCGTGAAGCGTCAGGCGTAAAGCGTAAGAAAAAAACCAAAAGACTCATCTCACGCCCGTTCGTCGTTTCGCTCCTCTCTGGAGGCAGGGGAGCATAAGGAGGAAGATGTGTGCGGGATGGTAAAGAAACCTTTGCCAGCACATAATACCTGACGGATATACGGTAGGAGTGTTGTCCACGATCGTTTTATTATCGCCCGTTACAGGGCGATCGGACTGCGGACAGAAAAAGACAGGTAATGGGTTCGTGGTGATAGGTCATAGGAAGGACGGTTTTCCCATAACCCATAACCTATCACCTATGACCAGATGTTAAGATCCGGCCGCATGTTTTAAAGTTTTCTCCCCAGGCTCCTTTGCCTCCAGTGACCCCGCTTTATGCGGGGAACGGGCGTGAGACATGGTCTTTTGGTTTTTTCTTTGGTTTTTAACGTCAAACAGACAACCTCGTTCCGCAGCGGGGGATCTGCCTGTTCTGAGGCGTTGTTTTATAAGGAGAACACTTTGGGAAATGAATTATTTTGGACAGCAGTGGGTTATGGGTCATGGTAAAAACGTTTTTATTCATTCACTCACACGTTCAAGCTGTTCAAGCATTCAAGCGGCTCAAGCTGCCTTCATATTTCCCATGACCCATCACCTTGATTTTTTTAATTCCTTCACTATCTCCGGGAGGATGTCTCCGCTGCGGCCGAAAAGCGACACGTCGGCCGCGCGGGTTATGGGTGTTTCTTCCATATTGATCTCGATGACAAAGCCGCCGTTGCCTTTGACCTCTTCGGGGAAGGAGGCCACGGGATACACAACGCCCGAGGTTCCGACGACCAGGAGGACATCGCAGGCCTCAAGCGCCTGGAAAGACCTCCGCAAAGCCTCGCCCGGGATGGACTCGCCGAACCAGACGACGTCCGGACGCAAAAGCGCGCCGCACGCGCAGCGGGGCGGTACCTCTTTCAGGGGCACATCCATGAGCATGCTCCCGCGCCCGTCCCGGACGCAACGCACGCGCCACAGGTTCCCGTGTATCTCGATAATATTTCTGATACCCGAGCGTTCATGGAGACCGTCCACGTTCTGTGTGATCAGCAGGAAATGTCCGAACATGCCCTCAAGGTCTTTTATGGCAAGGTGTCCCGGGTTGGGCATGGCCTTTGCTATGATGCCGCGGCGCCAGTCGTACCATTGCCAGACGACAGCGGGGTCGCGCTCGAACGCCGACGGCGTGGCCAGGTCCTCGGCCCGGTGGTTATTCCACAACCCGTCGCTGCCCCGGAACGTCGGGATGCCGCTTTCCGCGGAGATGCCTGCCCCGGTTATTACAAGCAGGGACTTCGCGCCGGCAAGCTTCCCGACGGCCTTTCCGATATCCCCCCTATTCATCTTTGCCTTCAAGGGCCCGGCGCATCGCCTCCCGCCGGTCTTCATCCAGGGCCCCGTTCCTGACTGACATCTCAAGGGCCATCCGGGAAAGCGCCCTGTATATCTCTTCATGGAGGGGCATCGGCCTTATCGCCTCAATGTGGGCCCTTACCGTACTGTCATCGCCGCGCATGATAGGGCCTGTCAATGCGGCAAGAGGGCCCTTGTTCTCTATGTTCTTCATCGTTGCCCTGATGATGGGGATAAAGGGTTCCAGACCGATACCGATCCTTTCCATGACCCCAACCCCCGTGTACATGAGTGCGGAAAGGAGATTGCAGACGGTGACAGCGGCAAGGTGATACAGCACCTTGTCAGCGCTTTCGATGGCGTGCACCTTCGCCCCGAGGTTTTCGCCGATGAAGCGCAGTATCTCACGGGCCTTATCATCACCTTCGATGAATATGCTCGTATCCGGCAGAACATCGATCGCGCTCTCTATATCGGGAAAGGTCTGCAGCGGGTGGAGTGAACCGAGATGGGCGCCCTTTTCGTCAAGCGGCATCAGAATGGAGCAAGGATCGGCCCCGCTTGTATGGAAAAAAAGTTTTCCCGCAAGGTCCTCGGCCCTGTCGTTGATCTCACGGACAACGTCTTGTATCACCCTGTCCTGCGTCGTAAGGGCTATGACGTCTGCGCTGCCGACCACCTCCAGGTTGTCCGAGGTGTAGACCATGTCGACCCCGAGCAGTCCCCTGGCCGTGTCAAGAGCGGCGGTGCGGCGGTCGGAAAGGGCGACAACATCCATGCCGTTGTTCTTCAGGACGTACCCGATGGATATGCCCACTTTCCCTGCTCCTATTATCCCTATTCTCATTTTTCGAAGACCTCCTTTGGAAATACCAGTATGTTCCTCAGGATCTCAAGTGTTTTTGTACCCACCGTCCCCACGTAGTTCGTGCTGATGTCGGGGTCGTCGAAGGGACCGGTGACATTGTATGTCACATATAAAAAACCCTTGTTCTTGTTCTTCAGTATGCTCCTCACCACCGGTATCTTGTCGATCGTCCTGTCGAGGGCAACGAGGGGGGACACCTCGAGGGTGCCGTCTATGGTCTTTTTGTTCACGTCCAGGTCGCCGGCGCCCGTGATTACCATTGAAGTGCTGTCGAGAAGGAAGTTGTTCGTGTGGAAAACGCCCTTGTTGACAGTGAAAGATGCGCCCATTTTTCTGTACGACAGACCGTCCTTCCCGAAATCTATCTTGCCGCGCACAAGATCATAGACATTCAAAAGGGCAAAGATCTTCGAAAGAAGGTTCCATTTCTTTATGACACCGTCCCTGCTGTAAACAGATGCCTCTCCGCTAAGGTTGGCCGCAAGCTCCTTGCCGGTCGTTCCCTCTGTCTTGAGACTCCCCATGATAAGGCCGCTGCCGGAGATATCCTGGGACGTGCTGCCGAAGGAGGCCATGAAAATCCCTGCGTGCACCTTAGCCATCCTTGCGTTGGTATACAGGTACGGGACCTGCCCTGAAAGATCGATCATGCCTTTTGCATCCGTTTCACCATCAAAAATGCGCAGCTTCATCTCGGAGATGTTTATCTTCCTGTCCGTCATGAAGGCGTTTATTTCGAGGTCCTTCCCGGGCACTTTGCCGAAGGTGCAGTCTTTCGCGCGAAGCGATATGTTGCCGCCGGCGCGCGCAAGAACACTCTCCTTTTTAATTCCTGTTATCCTGAACTCCTTGCCGCCCTTGAAGTCACCGGTGTCCAGACTGACCATACTGACCACAAGGTTGAATTTAGGGGCCTCAAGGCCTTTCACGCCCAGGGTGGCCTTTTTCAGAACGCTCTTTCCACAGGTGAGCCCGTTCAAGGTTATATCAAAGTCCCCGCCCCGGAAATCTGCGGCAAGATCAATGTTCCTCATGGCCTTTTGCATCCCCGGAAGCTTAATGAAACCTTTTTTTATACTTGCGGTGCCGGTCAAATTCGGGAGCGATACAAGGGGAAATTTGAGGTCCTTCACTGCGATATCGATGGAAAGATCTCCGCCCTTGATGTCTTCGTCGAGATAAAAAAGCTTCGACGCCCTGCCCAGTTCATGGGCCTGGACGCTGATGTGGCCGTCGATCTTTCTGCCGGGATCTATCGTGCCCCGGGCACTGACACCTATGATGTCGAGATTGCCCGAGAGCTCATCGATATTTATCTCGCCTGTTTTCTTCTTTGTGAACTTTACCTGGGCCCTGCTCTGGACATTCTTCGTCTTTCGGAGAAACCCCGGGATATCGTAAGCAAGATCGTCCATATTGACGCCTCCGGCGCACCTTACCTGTCCGTCACTGGCGGCTATCTGACCGTTAAGATGCGCTTTCCCGGACGCTTTGATGGGATGCCCGACAATGGCCTCTATAAGCCGGACGTCGACATCCCCCTTCATGGCGGCGCTCATGCCTTTCGGTCCGAGCTTGCCGCTCAAGTCGATACTTGTTTCTTTGCCGGTCACATGCAGGGGGCTGAAAGAGATCTCCCTCCCGGACAGCCGGTATGCGCCGCTCACTGAAAAAGGGCGCTCTTTCCATGAAAGCTCCGTATTTATTATTTTGCCGGTGCCTCCAAGGCTGGCATCCTTGCCTTTCACGCTGTCTATCTCAACTGTTCCTTCCGCAGTGCCTTTGTGCAGTGTTATGTCCTTCATCTCAGCGAACTCGTGCACATGCGTCAGATCGATGGTGTACTTGCCGCCGCCCTGGATGCGGGGTTTTTCCCCGAACTCGATGGTGCCGTTAAAATCATAAAAAGTGCTCGCCTTGAAAGCACCCTTGATCCCGGAAAAACTCCCCTTGCTTCCCTCGATGGTCAGCATGCCCCCGATGTCCGTCAGGTGCTTGCCCTCATAAACCCCCGTGATGTCCTTCAATTCCAGTTCGGCCTTGAAGGGGCCCTTATACTCAGAGGTTATCTTCCTTATCTTCAGTGATCCGTCCTGGATATAGTCCCAGATGTCGTAACCGATGCCCTCGACCAGAACATGTTCCCTGACATATTTCATGGGAACAAAGCCCGAGGTGATCTCCAGCCGTGAGAACGCAAAATCCTTCATTTTCATAAGGATCGTAAAAGGCGCATCGCGAAAGGCGGTATTGTAAACGGAGACCTCCACGTCCGATCCCCGCACAATGATCGTGGATGTCGCCATCACTTTTTCGACAATGAGCTTCTTTTTCATCCATGTGGTGTCCCATATGCTGAGCCGGGGCGATCCGCAATCACCCGTGAGCGTCAACACACCGTCAATGTATGTGAATTCGCCGCTGCCGTATAAGGTCCCGCCCAGGGTCCTGTCGATCTTTTCGAGGCCGAAGGAATCGACCTCAACAGTCCCTTTTACGTGATGTTTCTTTTTCTCTATTGTGCTGCTGCCGGTGACCTTGACCTTTCCGGCATGATCGGGGTCGATGATGGACGCCGCGAACAAGAGCGGTTTTTTAGTGTTTATATTCTCCGCAACGACAGATTCGATGAAAAGCCTGCGTTTTTGCGCGGTGACGGTGCCCTTGCTGATCTCAAGGAGCTCTATGGGCGTTGAAAAGCTCTCATTCTTCATCTTCACATCGCCGACAACAAGGTCGAAATCCTTTATCGTCAGTCTTTGCAGGTAGATCCCGCGGTAAAAGGACATCTTCACGGCCACATGGGCCAACCTGCCCGATGCGGGTCCTTTAAGCTTCACGTTGCCAAGGCGTATATCGACCGTTCCGCTGCCGATCGAAATGTCCGCCTTTTCCACCGCGATGTTGAATCCTGCCGTCCTGGTGAGAACATATGAAAAAAGAGCGGGCATATTAGATGCCGCAATAAGGACGGCAAGCCCCAGCAGCAGGACACAGGCGGATAATATGATTATGATCTTCTTCATTACGGTGTCCTTGCGAGGGCAAAAAGAACCACATCCCGGCAGCCCGCCGTCCTGAGCGTCCTTGCGGCCTCCCCTGCAGTGTACCCCGTAGTGAAAAGGTCATCCACAAGCAAAATGCGCCTGCCCGCCACGCAGGACGTGTCACGCACCTGGAAGGCGCCCTTGATATTCCTTGCGCGTTCACGCCTGGAAAGACTGAACTGGTCCTTCGTCGGGACCCGTTTAACGAGCGCATGGTGGACCAGATCGATACCCGTGATGTCCTTTATCTCATTTGAGATGATGAAGGATTGATTGAAACCCCTCTCTTTAAGCCTCTTTTCCGACACGGGAACCGGCACGACACAGTCAAATCCGCTTGAGAGCGCCCTGATCCTGTCCTCCACAATACGGACAAGGCGTCTTCCGACCTTTTTTGCACCGCTGAACTTGAAGGCATGGATCGCCTCGCGAAGTTTTCCTTCGTAATAGAAGCCGTAGATCCCCCTCACGAACCACCGCCTTGCGCCCGAGCATTCCCCGCACACGATCCGCGTTCCCAGCCACCTGCCGCATACCGGGCATACAGCATCGTCCTCGACCATGCGAAATTCACCCGTACAACTCATACAAAGGACATCGCCGTCTGCGCCGCAGACAACACAGGATTCCGGATACAGGAGAGATACCGCTGAATTGAGAAAGCTAAGCACCGTACTTGTCTAACCGCATCCCGTGAGCAAGGGCGGCAGGCATGAGCTCTTTGCTGTAGATCGTCCCGACGCTTCCCCGGACGCAATTCTTTTCATGGAAGGCGAGACCGTCAGTCTCGCCCGTCTTCGTAACTATCAGAAGAGGCACGGGGTGCCAGCTGTGCCCTTTGAGCGGGCAGGGAGTCGAATGATCGCCTGTCACGATCATCGCCTGCGGTCCGAGGCCGTATATCGCGGGAACGATCCTGTCGACTTCCTCGATCGCCTTCACTTTTTCTTCGAAATTGCCGTCTTCGCCGGCAAGGTCCGTCTCTTTGACATGGAAGAAAAAGAACTGGTAGTCGTTATAATTCTCCTTCAATATACGCACGGCCTCGTCATAATCTGCAGGCTCCTGCCTGACATCCATGCCGAGGACCTTCGCTATACCCCGGTACATTGGGTATGTGGCAATGGCAAGCGCCTTCATCCGGTACTTTTCGGTAAACGGCTTTATATCGGGCATACTGGAGAACCCGCGAAGCAGCGCCGCGTTGGCGACGGGCTCAGCTTTGAGCAGGTCCATGACGGCACCGATGAAGCCGTTGACCACGCGGGCCGTAAGGTCGGCGTCTTCCGATCTCGCCCGGGTGTACGCAAAGGGCTTGTTGTCCTTGTGGGGATCGGCGTCGGTCAGCTTGTCGCTCAATCCCGCGCCCCTGAATATGACGGCGAACCTGTGGGACTTGCCCGGCTTGATGATGACCTCGACGCCCTCTATTTCCCTGACACTGCCGCTTATCATCGCGCAGAGCCTCTCGGTCTGCTCGGTGGGGATCCTGCCTGCCCTGCGGTCCGTCACCACACCGTCCCTGACGGTGCAAAAATTGGCCCGCGCCGCCAGATCGCCCTCACGAAGGTCCATGTTGAGACCAAGGACCTCAAGAACCCCCCTGCCGATCTCATGCTCCATCGGATCGTAACCGAAAAGGCTCAAGTGCCCCGGTCCGCTGCCCGGCGTGATACCAATGTCAACGGGTATGATCCTGCCGAGCACGCCGCTTTTTGCCGCGAGTCCGTCAAGATTGGGTTTTTTGGCGGCCTCAAGGGGGGTCTGCAGGTTGAAGGACGGGTTCGGTATGTCGCCGAGACCGTCAAGGATTAAAAATATGATCTTGTTGTCGTTTGACAAAAGCAGGTCATCGATCATGAGTTATGCTCCTCGCGCCCATTCCTCCTCTTCGTAGAGCATGCGAAGCTCCGATGTGTCCGTATGGAGGAACTCTTCCTTTTTAACGTTTATGGTGTTCCAGTTGTAGCAGCTCTCACAAAAATCTTTCCATTCTTCCGTTACCGCCTGGCATTTCGTGCACACGAACGGGATGTAGACGTGCTCCATGGGGAAGGCACCCCTGAACTCCTCCACGGCGCTCTCCAGTTCGCCCCGGTGGATGTAGGCCTCGGCCATGGCACGATGGAGACCCTTGAAATCCTCTCCTTCTGCAAAAAGCGCGTTAAGGGTATCGATCGCCTCGTCGATCATCTCAAGCCTCAGGCAGAGCCTCGCGTAGAGAAAGGAAACGAGATGGTCTTCCGGCGACACGTCCAGCACCCTGCGGTATATCTTGAGGATAACGCCGGGATCGCCCCTGTCGATGTAGAGGTCTTCCATTTTCAGGAGGAATACGATATGGCCCGTCTTGGTATACCCTCTTCCGTACACCCTCCCGGCCTCATTGAGCTTGTCCGTTCTTTTGTATGCCTCACCGAGCAGGATATAAGCGGGGATGAAACGTTTGTCCTCGCCGATCATCTCCTTGAGCTCGTCGATTATCTTGTCGGCATTAGGGGAAAAGCGCTCGTTGAAAAGGGTAAGGACCTTTTCGTAGCGGATCCCGATGAACCTTTTATTCTCTTCCTCGGTCTTGACGTACTTTTTAATCCTCTTTTCCACGTCATAGGCGCCGTTCCAGTCTTTCTTCCAGATATAAAGGTCCCTGATCATCCTCAGGGCGTCGAGGCTCGACTCGTTGATCTTCAATATATCCTTGAGTATGGCTTCGTTCCTGCCGTAGTCCTTGGTTGCGATATTTACCTTCACCTTCTTGAAGAGGACGCCTTCCCTCTTCCCCAGGCTCGCCTCTGCCAGATCGAGGGTCTCCCTGGATTTATCGTAATCCTCCATAGAGGCATAGATATCGGCAAGCGCGATATAGGTCTCCTCCCTGTCCGGTATCCTCCGCGCCAGCCTGTCGAGATTCTCTATGGCCTTTTCCCTGTCTCCCTTGAGATCGTAGTATTTGGCTTTTTCGAGGAGCGACAGGTACTCTTCGCTCTTGCGTTCCTTGCGTTTCTCGATCCACCCCGTGATGGTGGTCTTCACATCGTAGAAGAAGCTGACGATGATGGATACAATGACGCCGAGGCAGAATGAGGCAATGATGAACTCGGCAAGGGACAACTCTATGGCGCGTGCTCCCCCGTAGTAGAATTTGACGTTCTCCGGGTTCAGGTGCGCGATGTAAAAATAGAACACCAGAAAAAGCGCCAGAACAAGGAAGAATATCTTATAACGCATCCTCTATAATCCTTTTTCCTCCATCTGTCGTTTACAAGTTATACAATACCGTGCCACAGGATTTGCTTCAAGTCTTTTCTCGCTTATCTTTTCCTCGCATTCTTCGCAGATCCCATAGGTTTTCTTGCTTAACTTGTCGAGCGCGTTGTCGATGTCCTTAAGGATCGTAAGGTCGTTGTCGCTTATGCTCATCAGGATATCGGCATTGTATGTATTGCTTGCCGCATCGGCCATGTCCTGAATGCCATCGGTCCCGAGGTTATACGAATCCTCTTTCAGCTTCTTGGCCTTGTTCATGATGTCCTGGCGCATTTTCAGGAGCCTCTTACGGTAAAATTCAACTTTTTCTTTGTTCATTCCCCACCTCTACGTTCTTTTTTTCTTTCTTTATTCTGTGCTTTTTCGCCTCTATCCACAGGCTTTCCAGGTCGTACAGTTCGCGCAGCGACTCAAGGAAAACGTGAACGATGACGTTCTGGTAATCAAGTATGACCCAGCGGCCTTCGTCGTAACCTTCAACGGCGAGCGGCCTTGCTCCCTCCTTTTTCATGCCTTCTTTGACCCCGTCCGCTATGGTCCTCACGTGACGCTCGCTGGTACCGCTGACGATGACAAAACTGTCAGCTATATCGGTGAGGCCTCCGAGTTCCATAATGACGATGTCCCCGGCTTTTTTGTCGTCGGCAAACCCGCCAAGCATTCTTGCAAATTCCATGGTTTCCATCTAAGACCTGTATAACCTCCTCTGTATTATGATCCTCTCCACAGGCGGCGGCACAAGGTACCTGACCGACCTGCCCTCGCTCAAAAGGTTTCTTACCTTCGTCGATGATATGTCGAGCTGCGTTACCCGGTAAAGATATATTTTCTTGCCCGATTCGTGGATATACACCCCTTTCCTTTCAGCATCGTTAAAGGGAGCAAGCTTTCCGCGAACACGGGCGGGCAACATGTCCGGTATATCGACAGTCCCAAATGCCGGCCTTGTCATTACGATGAAATGAGCGTGGCTGAAAAGTTCCTCGTACCTGTGCCACGTGCCGATCAGCCGGAATGCGTCCGCGCCGATGATAAAATACAGGTCGTCAAAACGCAACTTAAATCTTTTCAGCGTATCGATCGTATAGGAGATGCCTCCCCGTTTTATCTCCAGGTCGGAGACCTTGAAGAAGCCGCTGCCCCTTGTCGCCGCCCTGAGCATCCTGAGGCGCTCTTCCGGCGGCGAGGCCTCCCCGGCATCCTTATGGGGAGGGATGAATGCGGGGATGAAGTAGACCGTTTCCAGGTCAAAGGCCTCCCTTATCTCCTCGGCAACGCGCAGGTGGCCCATGTGAACGGGATTGAAGGTGCCTCCGAGTATGCCTGTGGCCATGGCCGCCCTCTTTAAGTCCTCAATTGTCCCTCGCCGAAGGCGATGAACTTTGTCACTGTAAGCTCTTCGAGACCCATGGGCCCGAAGGCGTGGAGTTTTGTCGTGCTGATCCCCATCTCGGCGCCGAGTCCGAGCTGAAAGCCGTCATTGAGCCGCGTTGAGGCATTGACGAGCACCAGGGAGGAATTGACCTCCCGCAGGAATCTCCATGCCCTGTCATAGCTGGCCGTAATAATGGCGTCGGTATGGCTTGAACCGTATGTCCTTATATGTCCGATTGCCTCATCCATGTCCTTTACCACCTTGACGGCAAGGGTCAGGTCGAGGTATTCGGCAAACCAGTCATCCCTTGCGGCCTTCTTCACGTCTTTGAGAACGGCAGCCGTTTTCGGGCATCCCTTAATGGTCACGCCCTGTCGGCTGAGTTCTTTCGCCACCTTCGGCAGGAAGGTCTTCGCTATCTTTTCATGGACAAGAAGCGTCTCCATGGCATTGCACGTCGCGGGCTTCTGCACCTTGGCATTGACGGCCACGGCCACGGCCATCTCCTGATCGGCCGCATCGTCCACGTACACGTGGCAGACACCCTTGTAATGCTTCAGAACGGGTATGCGGGAGCGTTCCACGATGTTGCGGATGAGCGCCTCGCCGCCCCTGGGGATGACAAGATCTATCTTTTCATCCATCTCCAGGAGCTTATAGATGTAATCACGGTCCGCGGTATCGACGAACTGGACGGCATCGGGTGATATCTTCGAGCCTTTGAGAATATCGACTATGATGCCGTAGAGCGCCCGGTTCGAATGGTACGCCTCGGAACCCCCCTTGAGGATGACGCAGTTGCCGCTCTTGAGACACAGCGAAAAGGCCTCTATGGTGACATTGGGCCGGGATTCATAGATAATGAGGATGACCCCGATGGGGATCCTCATCCTTCCCACGAGAAGCCCGCCGGGCCGCTTCCAGACCTTCACTATCTCTCCGACAGGGTCCGGCAGGGAGGCAACATCGCGAAGACTCCCCTGCATCTCCCGGATGATCTTGTCGTCGATACGCAGGCGGTCGATAAGGCTTTGTGCCAGCCCTTCCTTCTGCGCCGCCTTTATGTCCTTCAGGTTCTCTTCGTACAGGTAGTCCCGGTTCTTCTCCAGGGCCGCGGCGAGGCGCTCAAGGACGCTGTTCTTTTCGTCCGATGAAGCATGGGCAAGGATGTCTGAGGCAACTTTCGCCTTTTCGGCAAGCTTTTCAGGTTTCATATCACCACCATGTTGTCCCTGTGGACCACTTCTTCCGTGTATTTATATCCAAGCTCCTTCTCTATATCAACACTTTTCAGGCCTTTTATCCTTTCCATCTCGGAAGAGGAATAGTTCGCGATCCCCCTGGCAATAACGGCGCCGGACGCATTTCTCATCTCAACGCAATCGCCGCTTGCGAAGTGCCCCTCTATCTTCACGACGCCTGAAGGCAGAAGGCTCTTGCCGTTGTCCATGACGGCCCGCTCGGCGCCGGGATCGACCCATACGGCACCTTTGCACCTGAAGGCAAACGCGGTCCACCATTTCCGGCGCGCCAGTTTCCGCCCGGGGAGAAAGAGCGTGCCCACCTCGGCGCCGTCGACAACCTTGAGGATCACGTCCTTTTTGCCGCCCAGGACAACGCGGGTCGGTATTCCGTACAAACCCGCCTTCTTGGCGGCCTCCAGCTTGCTTATCATCCCGCCGACGCTCTTTTCGCTGCCCGTCTGAGCGGCCGTGGCCTCTATCTCTTCATCGATCCTGTGCACTACGGGTATCATCTTCGCGTCGGGATACCGGTTGGGATCACGCTCAAAAAGCCCTTCAACATCGGAAAGAATGAGCAGGAGGTCGGCGCTGGCGATCTGGGCGATAAGGGCAGAGAGGTTGTCGTTGTCCCCGAACTTTATCTCCGTGAATGACAGGGCATCGTTCTCGTTGATGACCGGGATGATGCCCATGCCAAGGAGGGTGTCCAGCGTGTTTGTGAGGTTCAGACAGCGCACCCTGTTCTTGATGTCCTCATGGGTGAGGAGGATCTGGCTCACCTTCATGTCCTTTTTCTCGAAGTTCTCCCGGTACATTTTCATGAGGAGAACCTGCCCTATAGAGGCAAGCGCCTGGCGCTTCGCTATCTCCCTGGGCTTCTTTTTTGTTCCCACCGTTTCCATGCCGCAGCCGATGGCGCCGCTGGAAACGATGATGACGTCGATGCCCTTCTGCCTCACCTTTTTGACCTGACGGGCTATGTCCCGGATCTTGCCGGTGCTGATCTTCTTTTCATCATCGAGCAGGACCGAGGTTCCGATCTTGATAACAAGGCGATTCATGGCGCGTGTTTTTTCCTTCATAATATTAAACCGCCCCTTTGGTCCCAAGACCCTGCTTGGCGGCTTCCACCCCTGTTGAAATCACCGCGACAAGCCCGTCAATGCCCCGTCGGGTAAGGGCGCTGACAACCACCGCATCCTCATCCCTTTTCTTCATGAACGATCTCCATCGCCTGATGGCCGCTTCCGTTACGAGATCGGACTTGTTCAGCACGACAAGTCTTTTTTTCTCAAGCATCGCCCCGTCGTAGCTTTCAAGCTCCCGTAGAAGCGTTTCGTAATCTTCTTTTACGTCTTCCGAAGAAAGATCGAGAACGAGAAGCAGGGTGCCCGTCCGTTCGATGTGCTTCAGGAAGGCAAGTCCCAGTCCCCTGCCTTTTGACGCCCCTTCGATGATGCCGGGGATGTCGGCGATCACGAATGTCCTGTCGCCGCTGTCGAGAACGCCAAGGGAAGGGGTAAGCGTCGTAAATGGATAATCGCCCACCTTCGGTCTTGCCTCAGTGAGTCGCGATATCAGCGTGGACTTGCCCGCGTTTGGGTGACCGACAAGGCCGATATCGGCAAGGAGCTTTAGGTCAAGGCGGAGATTTCGCCGCTCTCCTTCATCTCCCGGATCATACTCCGTGGGCGCACGGTGCGTTGGCGAGATAAAGCGCGTATTGCCTCTGCCGCCGCGGCCGCCTGCGGCCGCCACACGCGTTTCGCCATCCCTGAGGATATGAAAAAGAAGGGTTGACGCATCCAGATCGTAAACGACCGTGCCAAGGGGCACGTTGATTATCGTATCTGTGCCTTCCCTGCCGGTCTTGTTCTTCCCGGCGCCGGCCTTTCCGTCCTGCGCTTTGTAATTACGTTTGTATTTGAAGTCACGAAGGCTTGCGAGGTCTCTTTTGCCTGCTATGATAACGTCTCCTCCCTTTCCGCCATCACCGCCGTCAGGTCCACCCCGCGGAACAAACTTTTCTCTTCTGAAACTTACACAGCCTCTCCCACCTCGCCCGGCTTCTACATAAATGGTCGCTTCATCAATGAACTTCATTAAACAGGCAAGACATGCGCCCTTCTCTTGTCTCCTGCCATGTCGAATTTGACAATGCCGTCTATCAATGCAAAGAGCGTGTTGTCCTTGCCTATCCCCACATTCTTGCCGGGATGGATGTTCGTCCCATGCTGCCTGACGATGATGCTGCCCGCCTTGATCGACTGACCGGCGTATATCTTGACCCCCAGCCTCTGGCCGCTTGAGTCCCTTCCGTTACGTGAGCTTCCGCCCGCTTTTTTGTGTGCCATGTTATGCCTCCAGAACGATCTTCTCTACAAGCAGTTCCGTAAAGGGCTGCCGGTGACCTTTTTTCACCTTGTAGTCTTTTCTTCTCTTGTACTTGAAGACCGTTATCTTCTTGTCCCTGCCCTGCACCACAACCTTTCCGTTGATATATGCACCCTGGACATAGGGGTTACCGATCAGTGTCTTCTCTCCGGTATTGACGGCAAGAACGCCTTCGATCTTCACTTCATCGCCTTCTGATCCGGCGAACTTCTCGAGCTTCACCTTCTTACCTTCTTCGATCTTGTATTGCTTCCCGCCGTTCTCAATGATCGCGTACATTTGATACTCCTTAACGTTCGTTCGAAAAAAAACTACATATATTATGATAACCGCGACGGAAAAGTCAATAGAAACCGCCCAAACCGGTCAGGGCCAGCCTAAAAGTATGGACTTTTGGGCCGCTATTCGTTATATTGAATGGATCGGGGCGTAGCGCAGCATGGTTTAGCGCACTTGCTTGGGGTGCAAGAGGCCGCAGGTTCAAATCCCGTCGCCCCGATATTTTATTCCTTAAGACCGGGTATTCCTTGCTTATTCTTCTGACCAACGATGATGGTATCCATTCCGGGGGGATCGACTCCCTTCAGGAACATCTTTCAGGCGAACACGATGTGTGTGTGGTTGCACCCGAACGTGAGCGCACCTGTGTCGCGCATGCCATCACGCTGCATAAACCGCTGAGGATGCGCGAGGTGTCCCGGGGAGCCTTCGCAACCAGCGGAACCCCGGCGGACTGCGTCTATCTCGGCGTCAATGTGGTCCTCGACAGAAAACCGGACCTTGTCATATCGGGCATCAACAAGGGGCCCAACATGGGTCAGGACGTGAACTACTCCGGTACCGTGGCGGCCGCGAAAGAAGGCGCCTTTCTCGGTATACCGTCGCTCGCCGTTTCCCTGTGCGCACGCGAAGGCTTCCTTTTCGACGACGCGGCGAAGGTAATCTGCTCCATCATAAAAACATTGCGGGACAAACCCTTCCCGGAGAACACATTCCTGAATGTCAACATCCCCAACGTCCCCCGCGGGCAACTCAAAGGTTTTTCCGTGACAAGTCTCGGTAAAAGGATATATACTGATATAGTCCACGAAAGAACAGACCCCAGAGGCGTCAAGTATTACTGGATAGGCGGTAACGGTGAAAGTTACGAGCACATACGCGGCACCGACTTTTACGCCGTCGAAAAAGGCTTCGTTTCCGTTACACCCCTTGGTCTTGATATAACGAACACAGGTTCGAAAAGAATATTCCAAAAATATCTGAGGAGGGTGTTATGAAAACAACATTATCCATAATCAAGGCAGATATCGGCAGCATCGGCGGGCACATCATGCCCAGCAAGAAACTGATCAAGAGGGTCATCGAGTATGTAGAGTCCGAAGGCAAAAAACTCGTCACCGACTTTTTCGTCAGCCACACCGGTGACGACATCGCCATACTTTTTGCCCATACCAACGGGGTGGGTTATGAGCAGCTGCACAAGCTCGCCTGGGACGCCTTTATCGCCGGCACGGAAGTGGCGAAGAAGCAGGGTCTTTACGGCGCGGGCCAGGACCTGCTGAAGGATTCCTTCTCGGGCAACGTCAAGGGAATGGGCCCTGCCGTCGCCGAGATGGAGTTCGAAGAGCGCCCCAATGAGCCCTTCGTCATGTTCGCCGCCGACAAGACCGATCCCGGTGCGTACAACCTTCCGCTGTACCTTATGTTCTGCGATCCCATGTACAATTCCGGCCTTATCCTTTCGCCTAACATGGCCAAAGGCTTCAGGTTCGTCATCATGGACGTGGCCCATACCGAAGGCGACAAGGTGATCGAACTGAACGCCCCCGAAGAGCTTTACGACATCGCGGCTCTTTTGCGCGACAATGAGAGGTACGTGGTGGAATCCGTCTGGTCACGCGAAACGGGCGAAATCGCGGCAGTTGCGTGCACATCGAGGCTCCACAACATCGCCGGAAAATACACCGGGAAGGACGACCCCGTCATGCTGGTGCGCTGCCAGGGGCCTTTCCCTGCCACCGGCGAGGTGCTTGCGCCCTTCAACCTTGGCCATTATGTGGCCGGTTTCATGCGCGGAAGCCATACCGGGCCGCTTATGCCGGTAAAGATGAATTCCAGCGTCTCATTCTTCGACGGGCCTCCCGTTGTGAGCGCCATGGGTTTCTGCGTGCACGAACAAAAACTGACCGAGGCCGCCGACTGTTTCGACCATCCCTACTGGGACTATATCAGGAACAACGTCTCCCGCAAGGCAACCGAGATCAGGCAGCAGGGCTTCTCCGGCGCGGCAATGCTTCCTTACAGCGAACTGGAATACGGCGGCATCGTGAAAAAGATGGAGAAGCTGGAGCCAAAGTTCAAAGTGAGAGGATAAAGAAGAGAGGTTATAGGTTATAGGTTCCGGGCAAGGACCGTGTCAAGCGCAAGGACAGTTGAAATTTTCATGCCGGGCTTGACATGGTCTTTGTCTTTAGTTTTCGCCTTTCCCATAACCTATGACCCATAACCTATGACCAAAGGGTTTTTATGCGTTTTTTTATTGAAAATTTCGGATGCCAGATGAACGACCACGACATGGAAAAGATGGGGTCCGTCCTCATCGACCATGGCCACACGCCCGGCGGGGGGCTGGAAGACGCCGACCTCGTCATCGTCAACACATGCTGCATCAGGGAAAAGGCTGAACAGAAGTTCTACAGCCTCATGGGAAGGCTCCAGAGGGCAAAAAGAAAGAGAAACCTCATCATCGGCGTGACGGGCTGCATCGCGCAGCAGGAAAAGGAAGGCATCTTCGAGAGGCTTCCCTTCATCGACTTCTCCCTCGGGCCGTCGAACATCCACAGGATACCCGAGGCGCTTGAGAACGCGTCGGGCGCTTCGGCTTTTTCCGCCTTTGCAGACAACGGCCGTTCCCCTTCTCTCACCATCAGGCCGCACAATACCCGGCGGGGCATCAAGGGATACGTGACGATCATGAAAGGGTGCAACAACTTCTGCAGCTACTGCGTCGTACCCTACGTCAGGGGCCGTGAAGAGAGCCGCGCAAGCGCGGACATCCTGGCCGAAGTGGCCGAGATGGCTTCCAGGGGCATCACGGAGGTGACACTCCTCGGGCAGAACGTCAACTCTTATAATAATGGTAGCGACGACATCTCCTTCCCCCGGCTTCTAAAGAAGATCGACGCAATACCCGGCATCCGGCGATTGCGCTTCGTCACATCCCATCCAAAGGACATCTCCGATGAGCTTATCGGCTGCTTCGGAACTCTCAGGACGCTTTGTGAGTCCATACACCTCCCCTTCCAGTCGGGCTCCGACAAGATCCTGTCCCTCATGAACCGGGGTTATACCGCTTCAGAATACCTGGAGAAGGTCGTGGCCCTCAGGGAGCGATGCGGCGACATTGCCATAACCGCCGATTGTATTGTCGGTTTTCCCGGGGAGGACGAAAGCGATTTCGAGGCAACCATGAGGCTCATGGAAACCGTCAGGTTCGACGGGATCTTTTCGTTCATTTACTCTCCGAGAAAGTTCACCGCGGCCTCGGCCCTTCCCGGCATTGTGCCTCCCGATACGGCCCATGAACGGCTGAGCCGTTTCCAGAAGCTCCAGAGAACAATAACGCTCGATGCGAACAGGCGGATGGAGGGCCGCAGGGTCGAGGTCCTCGTCGAGGGCCCGAGCAGGAACTGCGCCGAAGAGCTCATGGGAAGGACCCGCTCCGGCAAGATCGTCAATTTCACAGGTGATGAAAGTATGATATATAAATTAGTGGATGTGGATATAATAAAAGGTTATGCTAATTCTTTACGGGGAGAAATTCCAAAACCCGAAGGAGGCAAGCGATGCTGAAAGAGATGAAGGTAGCCGGTATAACCGTCGACCCTTTCACCAATACACCGATCGTTCTCCTGAAAGACATGGAGGAAAAGGATGTTCTGCCTATCTGGATCGGCCTTCTGGAAGCATCGAGCATTGCGACGGCCCTGGAGAACATAGAAACACCCCGGCCCATGACACACGACCTGGTGAAGAACATCCTCGACAGCCTCAATGTAAAGGTCCTCAAGATCGAGGTGAACGACCTCAAGGACAACACGTATTATGCCCTCATTCACCTCGATGTGAACAAGAAAAGGATGGTCATCGATTCCCGCCCGAGCGACGCCATCGCCATCGCACTTCGCACAAGCGCCCCCATCTTTGTCGAGGAGAGCGTGATCCAGCGTTCTGCAAAGGTTGACCTGTCAACCCAAAAAGAAGACAAGGTCGTCACGGAGAGTTCAGACTGGGAGGACATACTGGAAAACCTCTCCCAGGACGACTTTGGAAAATATAAGATGTAACCATGATCGATCTTCACACGCACACCCTCTTGAGCGACGGCGAACTGCTCCCCCTTGAACTTGCCCGCAGGGCAAAGGTCAAGGGATATACGATCCTCGGCATATCGGACCATGTCGACGTCACAACCATCGAGAACGTGGCCTCATCGATCCTTAAACTTAACAAATACGCAACGCTGCACGAAGGCATCAGGGTCATGGCAGGCGCGGAGCTCACCCATTGCCCGGCAAAACAGATCGGCGAGCTCACCATGATGGCGCGCAGGCTCGGTTTCTCGTACGTGGTGGTCCACGGTGAGACCATTGCCGAGCCCGTCGAGGAAGGGACAAACGCGGCGGCCATCGAGGCGGGGGTTGACATACTCGCCCATCCCGGACTCATCACCGAAAAGGAGGTGGAGGCCGCAAAAAAGCGCGGCGTCCTGCTGGAGATCAGCACAAGAAAGGGACATTCCCTCTCGAACGGTCATGTGGCGAAGCTTGCCAAACAGGCGGGGGCAAAGCTTGTCCTCAATACCGACTCTCACAGCCCGTCGGATCTCGTGACCGACGGTGATGCGCTTCGGGTAGCACTCGGGGCGGGCCTCAGCGCGCGGGATTTCACAGCCATGCAAAATAACGCCCTGGCCCTCGTAAAAAAGATAACAAGGTAAGGACCGCGTGAAGCTATCAATAAGCGACAGCGTTAAAAATATCCCCTATTATCCCAAGGCGATGATGTACGGCCACGAAGACGGCTGGATCCGCCTTTCGTCGAACGAGAACCCTTACCCCCCTTCAGAGAAGGTCATGGAGAGCATCCTTGACGCCCTTTTCGCGCTTAACCGCTACCCCGGGGGCGAGAAAGAGCTCAAAGACGACCTTGCCGCGCGTTATGGTCTTGCCGGCGGCAACTTCCTGATCGGCAACGGCTCCAACGAGCTTATTGAGATGTCCTTCAGGGCGATGAAGAACGACCTGCGCAACGGGGCGGTCATAACGGAATCATCCTTCGCTTTTTATGATATCGCGGCCCGGATCTACGGCTACGAGACAAAAAAGGTGCCCCTTTCCGGCATGCGCACCGATCTTGCTGCCCTGGCCGCCGCGATCGACGAAAATACGAGGATCGTATTCCTCAACAACCCCATGAACCCCACGGGCACCATATTCGAAGAAAAGGAATTCGAACGCTTCATCGGCTCTCTCCCCCGCGACGTTCTGGTCGTCGTGGACGAGGCCTACGCCGAGTTCGCCGAAAGCAGGAAATTCCCCAAAACCACAGCATACATCGAAGACTTTCCCGTGCTTATCCTCCGGACGTTCTCCAAGGCCTACGGACTTGCGGGCCTCAGGGTCGGCTATGGCATCGCCGGGAGCTCACTTGCGTCATTCCTGGAGCGGACAAAGCAGCCCTTCAGTGTGAATTTGATCGCCCTTATCGCCGCCCGTGCCGCCCTTTCTGATGAAACATATCTGCAAAAGGTCCTTAGCGGCATCGGCCTGACAAAAGTATTCTACTACAATGCCCTTAAGGAGATGTCCCTTGAATATGTTCCCACGGAGGCGAACTTCGTTCTTGTAAGGGTGGGCAATAAAGCGGAAGAGATCACGAAAAAGCTCTTCGACAGGAAGGTCCTCGTGCGCTTCATGGGCGCATACGGCCTGCCCGACCACATCCGCATCTCCTTCGGTACCCCATACGAGAACACCCGCTGCATAGAGGAACTTAAAAGGATAATCTAAACGGTTGATGGGTCATAGAATACGGTTTATCTGGTTTATCTGGCTGGAGAAAATTTATGTCTTTTTAACCAAGGGAACTGAAGAAACCATAGAAACCTGACAAACCAAAGAAACCATAGAAACCTGTCCCTCATTCTTCCTTTTTTGAATTTTATCTCAACTTGTTATATACTTTGACCTCGCTGGCAGGTTCTCAGGTTGCGGGTAGCGACGTGAATATAAAGAAAGACATGATAATCACCATCGACGGGCCGAGCGGCGCTGGAAAAAGCACCATAGCAAAGATGCTCGCCGGGGAGGCCGGCTTTACCTACATCGATTCCGGGGCCATCTACCGGGGGATCGCCTACGCATACAGGAACCGCGAAAACAATGAAACCATCGGGGAACTCCTGCCCCTGATATCCCTCACTTTCGAGTTCGGAGAAAACACCCGGGTCTTGCTCGGAGAATTGGATATATCCGACGGGATACGCCTGCCTGAGATATCCCTTCTTGCCTCTTCACTTTCCCAGGACCGATCCGTCAGGGATTACGCCAACGCGATCCAGCGGCGGCTTGGCGGCAGGGGCCGGGTAGTGCTCGAAGGGCGCGACACAGGCAGCGTCGTCTTTCCTGATGCCGATATAAAATTCTATCTCGATGCCGGAGCGGATGAGAGGGCTGGCCGCAGGCACCTGGAGCTTTCGGCAAAGGGCTCTCGTGAGGCTATGAAAACCGTAAAGGAAGAAATGGAGAAACGCGACAAAAACGATTCGGAGAGGGCGATCGCCCCGCTTGTCATCCCCGATGGGGCCATATACGTGGACACAACAGGGATCGGCCCGGAAGAAGTGCTAAAGACCATCATGGGCCACATTGAAAAGAGGAATGCCGGGAAATGAAAATCGTAAAGACAAAGAACATAGGATTTTGCTTCGGCGTCAAACGCGCCATAAAAATGGTCCACAAAGCCGCCGAGGCGACTGGAGGAAACGTATACACCATAGGGCCCATCATCCACAACCCCCAGATGGTGGACCTTTTGAAGGAAAAAGGGGTCATTCCCGTCGAAGATGTCTACCAGGTAAAAGAAGGGACGGTTGTCTTCAGGACCCACGGGATAAAAAGAGAGGAAGAGGAGTACATAAAGGGTACCGGCCTCAAGGCCATCGACACAACCTGCCCTTTTGTGAAGCGTGTGCGCAAATACGCAAAGTATCTTAAAAACAAAGGTTACCAGGTCGTGATCGTCGGCGACAGCAACCACCCGGAAGTGAAAAGTGTCTTGAGTTATTTAGATAACGATGGTATTGTACTACAGGAACCAACAATACTGACCGCGAAAAAGGTTGGAGTTGTAAGTCAAACCACCCTCGATAAGGGTACATTTGTTGAAATCGTTAAAGAACTGATCGGAGGTGTGGAGGAACTCAGGATCTATAATACGATTTGCGAAAGTACTCAGATCAGGCAGGACGAAGCCATAGAACTGTCCGGCAAGGTTGATATGATGCTGGTAGTGGGGGGGAAGAACAGCTCCAACACCGCAAAGCTTTACAAAGTAGTTCACAAGGTACAACCAAAAACCTATCATATCGAGACCGTTGAAGATCTCGAGCCGGGATGGTTCAGAGGCGTATCTCATGTGGGGATCACGGGAGGTGCATCTACTCCCGATCTTATTATTGATACAGTGGAAAGGCGCGTAAAAAATTTTTAGGGGGCACACATGATGGTGGACAGCTCAGATACCGGGACAATGAAAGAAAACTCACAGGAGGACATGCAGACACTATACGAAACGTCGATGAAAAGCCTTCAGGAAGGCAACGTTTTAAAAGGCAAGGTCATCAATATCAACGGCGATTCGGTCATAGTCGATGTGGGTTTGAAATCGGAGGGTATTGTCCCGCTCCATGAATTTACTCCCAGAGCGGAGGGTCAGCCAGTCAGTGTCGATGACGAGGTCGAGGTCATGATAGTCGGCCGGGAAAAGGAATCCGGCCTCCTGCGGCTTTCGAAGAAAAGGGTCGATGAAGTTAAAACCTGGGAAAAAATAGATAAATCGCTCGATGAGAGCATTTCCATAGACGGTCATATCGCGTCCGAGGTAAAAGGCGGTTTTATTGTGGACATAGGGATCAACGCATTTCTTCCCTTGTCGCAGGTGGACATAAAACCCGTAAAGAACCCCTCTTCATTTGTAGGGAGGAACCTCAAGTTCAGGATCATCAAATCCAACCGGAGAAAAGGCAGTATCATCCTGTCAAGAAGGGTGCTCCTTGAAGAAGAACGGGAGAAGAAGAAACAGGAGTTCTGGAAGAACGTAAAAGACGGACAGGTCATTTACGGCTTCGTGAGGAACATTACCGATTACGGCGCCTTTGTCGACCTGGGCGGTGTCGATGGCTTTCTCCACATAAACGACATCACCTGGGGAAAGATAACCCACCCGAAGGAATATCTCAGGATAGGCGACGAAGTGAAGGTTAAGATCATCGCCATCGATATGGAGAAAGGCCGCGTTTCCATCGGAATGAAGCATCTCAAAACAGACCCCTGGCTGAAGATCGACGAAAAATACCCCGTAGGCACCAGGGTAAAAGGCAAGGTCGTGGGACTCGTCGAATACGGCGCGTTCGTGGAACTGGAGCAGGGGCTTGAAGGGTTGCTGCACGTCAGCGAGATGAGCTGGGACAAGAAATTCAAGAACCCCGCCAAGCTGGTCAACAAAGGTGACTGGCTCGAACTCGTCGTTCTGAAGATCGATCTCGACAAGAAACGCATCTCGCTGGGCCTGAAACAACTGGCCCCGGATCCCTGGGACGAGCTTGAAGCAAACTACCCCCCCGGATCGACAGTGAAGGGCAAGGTAAAGAACTTCACCGAGTTCGGCATGTTTGTCGGCATCGGTAACGGTATTGACGGTCTTGTCCATATGTCCGAGCTTTCCTGGTCACGGAGAAAAAAGGCTTCACAGGAACATCTCAAAAAGGGGACCATGATCGACGCCCTTGTCCTCAATATCGACAAGGTACAGAAAAAATTCTCCCTGAGCATCAAACGTCTCAAGGAAGACCCCTGGAAGGGGCTTTCAAGCCGTTACAGCACGGGGGACGTCGTTGACGGATACATCACAAGTATCACCGATTTCGGCGTCTTTGTAGAGATCGAGGAAGGCATCGAAGGCCTTGTCCATGTCTCCGAAATGGATGAGCTCCAGGGAAAACCGCCCGCAGAGGTTTTCGTCCTTGACGACAAGATACAGGCCGCCATTCTCCACATCGATGAGAAAGAGAAAAGGATTGCTCTGAGCACCAAGATCCTCAGAAAGAGAGATGATCAGCCGGTGCCAGAGGCGCGCGTGGAAAACGAAAGCGCGTTCTCCACGCTCGGAGACATACTTGAGCCTGCAATGAAGAAAAACGACGAAAACGGGGAATGATGAAATGAAAAAATCGGCCATCAGCAAGGAACTGCTCGAGATCCTCTGCTGTCCGAAATGCAAGGGAGACCTTGTTCTGCTGGATTCCGGGGAAGGGCTTGTCTGTCGCACCTGTTCCCTTTTGTACCCGATAAAGGACGACATACCCGTCATGCTCATCGAGGAAGCGCTCCCGGCCCCGCCTGATAAAACCGAATAGGTCGATGTGATCGCAGATCTTGTCATCATCGCCCTGATAAAGCTTTTACAGCAGTGTCTGCGCGTTCTGCCGGAGGGTGCCCGGCGGGCCGTGGGAAGATCTCTTGGGGCAGCAGGTTTCGCCGTTATCAAAACACGCCGCAACATCGCCATCAACAACATTATGAGGGCATTCCCGGAGATAACCCGGAAAGACGCGCAGGATATCGCACTTAGCTGTTTCAAGAATCTCGGGACCAACATGATCGAACTGCTCCTTGCCCCCTATATCCCGGCGGATGAAGTACCCGGGAGGTTCTCGCTGGAGCCTCGGGACATTGTCGACAAGACCCTCGGGAGCGGCCGCGGGGTGATCGCCCTTACATTTCATTTCGGCAACTGGGAGATCCTGGGGATCACATCAAAGCTTCTCAATCAGCCGGTTGTCGCCCTGGCAAGGCCGCTGAAAAAACATGTGCGCCTTAATTCCTTTCTCAACAGCCTCAGGGAATCCACGGGTCTTACCATCATAGTCAATGCAAATACAGGGAAAGAGGTCATGCGCCGCCTGAAGAACAATCACATCGTGGCCATTCTGGGTGACCAGCGCGAGAAACGTTCGCGGGGGGTCTTCGTGGAGTTCTTCGGCCAGAAGGTTCCCACATCAAAAGGCACCGCCATGATCGGCATGAAGACCGGATGCATCGTCGTTCCCTGTTACCCGGTCAGGAAAGGGTTCCTCAGGTATTCTATCATGTGCGGCGAACCGATCGTCATGGAGCGGGAAGGCAACATCGACGAACTCATCGAGAAGAACACGCGCAAGATCAATGCCTTCCTCGAAAGCATCATCCGTCAATATCCCGATGAATGGTTCTGGGTCCACCAGAGATGGGGAAGGGACAGGAAAAGAAAGGAAACGGCTCGAACCGTTTGAGCCGTTTAAACCGTTTCAACAGGGAAAATCAAAAAAACTTGCATAAGGTTTTTACAATTTGCGGCCTCATTCACGGTCTCTGTTCACGCTTTACGGCCTCTTGAACTGCTGGAACGGCTTAAAGCCGTTGAAACAGTTGAAACTGTTTTTGTTTCCATGTCCTACTTTTTCCCGTAAAGGACACGGTCGATAAACCAGCCCAGTTTGGAGGACTGCTCCATCCCCCGGCGTTTTACCCTCATTATGTCCGTGACGCTTTCACCGGACAGTCTCTCATATGTCCTCAGGAACAGCGCTCTCTCCATCTCGTCAACGGGGCGGCCGAAAAGAACACTGTACTTCCGGACGAACCTGTCGAGGCGCCAGAACATCCTCTCGTAATCGTCCGGGGCTACCTCTTTCCGGTATGCCTTGTCGAAATCAAGGAAAACAAGCCCTCCATCCTCTGCCACAAGAACATTCCTGAGGTGCAGATCAGGGTGGTACACACCAAGCCGTCCCATCTCGAAAAGCGCGGCGGCAAGCCTCTCCGACATCCTCAACCGCTGCCTTCTTCCCGCTGAAGCGAAATATGTCATGAGATCGCGGGAACCTTCCAGGAAAAGGGACAGGAAGTAGAGCCTCCTTGAAGAAGCCTGCTTCTCGACCACATAGCCAATGGGAGCGATGACGGGAAACCCTTTTTCTTCCAGGTAGGCCGTTACCTCCAATTCTCTTAACGCCCTTTCCTCATGGAAGAACGCCCCGCCCGTGACCCCCCGGAGCCAGCCGCCGTGCAGGTACTGCCTGCATACGATCGTCCTGCCGCCGATCTCCAGGATGCCCGGCGCCCCGCGGCCTGCCGTGAACCTCCTTTCCGGGTTTTTGATCCCGGCGACAAGCTGAACCACGTCAACCTGTTCCCCGCGGTAAACGACGGTATACCCGCCGACCTGCTCCCTGTTGAATTTGGCCATTTTATTGATTGTATACGATATATGATTATTTTTCCACGGAAAGAAGGCGAAGGACCGTTTCGGCAGTTCCGTGGTTTCACGATGAAAAAAGAGGTAAAAGACATAACCCGTACCTGCTCGCCGGAACACAGATAAAGGGCTGCACAGGTTGACCGGTAAACGGCCTATGTCCTGTGCGGATTGAATGCCTTTGTGACTGAGCCCCACCTTTTGAAAAGATCATGTTCAATATTCATGATATCGAGTATTTTCCCAAGGGTGTGGTCGATGATGTCATCCAGCGATTTCGGCCCAGAATAGAAGGCGGGCACAGGTGGAAGGATGACCGCCCCGAGATCGGCCGCCTTCACCATCAACTCAAGGTGCCCCTTGTGAAGGGGTGTTTCCCTTACCACGAGAGTGAGCCTTCTCTTTTCTTTCAGACAGACATCGGCCGCTCTTGTAATGAGATTCTCAGTGTATGAATTGGCTATACCAGACAGGGTTTTGATGGTACACGGTGCTATCACCATCCCGTCAGTCCTGAAGGAACCGCTTGATACCGAAGCCGCGAGGTCATCCACGCCATGGACCCTGCCGGCCATCTTTTCCACTTCTTCCACAGTGAAGTTAGTTTCAATTCTGATATTTCTTTTCGCGGCACCGGAGAGTATGAGGTGAGATTCAACCTGATGCGCCCGCAATATGTCCAGAAGCCTGATACCATAAATAACACCGCTCGCACCGGTTATGCCGACTATAATGCGTTTCATGTCTTTCCTGTCCTTTGAACTATCTTTTTTGCGAGAACACGGCACGATTCTATTACCGCGGCTATCTCTTCGCCATTGAGGTTTCTCCAGTGGAGCCCGGCAACAACAACAACTTTACGGTTCATTTCCTTTGAGAGGAACTCCGAGATCTCTTTGACAACGACATCTTCCTTGTGGCCGGCATAGGTGAATACGGAACTTGAGGAACTGGTCATGCCGGGGTTTCGCATGCTTGGGCGGGGTTCGGCCATCCCGATCGCCCCTATATGCCCCTCGCCGCCGGAGAGCACAACAAGAATGTCCTTTCCCATGGGCAGGACATTCCCCTCAATGACAAAAGAACCGATACCGTTTCTTAACGTAAAAGTTTCCATCCACCACGCACCTTATCAGTCCATCCACGGACAGAGGTATTTTTGGAGACGGTCAACAGCCATGTACAATATCAGCCCCAGCGTCCCCATGGCAATAATGGCATTATACATGAGTATGTAATCGAATTTCGACCACGAGTCGATGATGAGATATCCGAGTCCCTCTTCGGTTGCGAATGACTCAACGAAAAAGAGCACGGCAACACATGTACCGATGGCGATCCTGGCGGAGGTGAAGATGCCGGGAAGAATTGCCGGAATGATCACGTGCCGGAAAACATCCATGGTGCTTCCCCCCAGAGATCTCACGGAAAGGATCTCCTCATCGCCTATAGATTTTGCCGCATCCTTTGTCGTAACGAGTATCTGGAAAAAAACTATAAAGAATATGATGAATATCTTTGAAGAGTTGCCCAGCCCCAGAAGAATGATCACAATTGGGAGGAAAACGATCTTTGGAACAGGATAAACAATGTATATAACAGAGCTTGTGAGCTTGTCGAGCAGCCTTGACCTTCCAATGAGAATTCCTGCGGGTACGCCGAAGGCGATTGACAGCAGGAGGGCGGAGAGTATTCGCATGAAACTCGCGGTAAAGTGCTTTATGAAGAGAAGGGGATCTTCGTTGAGGAAGTTGCGGAACACGGTGTGCGGCGGCGGTATTACGTTGCTGTTGACAAGGAGGGACAGGGCATACCAGAATGCCAGGAGAAAACACACGGCCAGTATTTCCTTATACATGGTCTTCATTGAGGATCCTTCTCATACATTCACGAAGCGCAGCAGTCGTTTCGTGGAAAACGGGGCTGTTACGGAAGCCATTGCCCTTTTCACCGTTCAGTCTTTGATGTTGCTTTATTATGCCCGACTTATCGAGAACAATTATCTCGGTACCCACAAAGACGGCCTCTTCAATGTCGTGGGTGACAAGAATTATGGTAAGCTGCCATTCTCTCCAGATATGAAGGAGGGCCTCCTGGAGGGACTCCCTCGTCAAAGCGTCCAGTGATGAGAATGGTTCATCAAGCAGGAGCAGGTCGGGTTTCATCACAAGCGCTCTCGCTATGGCAAACCTTTGCTTCTCACCGCCGCTTAAATGTTTAGGGTATTTTTCGGAAAGATGGACGATATCGAGATGTTTCATGATGGACAAGACCATTCTTTTTTTGTCGTCCCCGGAAATCCCCCTGATCTTTAGCCCCAGCGTCGCGTTTTCAAGGGCCGTCTTCCACGGCAGGAGGCCGAAATGCTGGAATATTATGCCGGTTTTCTCCCTGGGTCCGGTTACGAGAACGCCATTGACGTAGACATTCCCGGATCCAGGCATGCGAAGACCGGCAACATTGTATAGCAGTGTTGTCTTACCGCAGCCGGAGGGCCCAATAATTGATAGGATCCCGCCCCTTTCCAACCCCAGATTTATGTCGTCGAGGATCCTCACATCTTCATTATGATCCCTGTATGAAAAAGAGAGATTCTCGACGCGGACCATCTGTTTATTCATGAACGAGTTTTTCGTATCCTATCTTGTTTTTCAGAAGACCTTTTGCCCGCATCCATGCATGGACATCTTCGACCTCTTCCCGCTTCGGAACTTCCTTTGTGATGAGATCGGGAATGTGATAGCCGGTCCTCAATTCGTCAGGCAGTGCAAGTTTTTTCCAGAGGAGGTCCTTGAACTCGCCTTTTCTTTTGTTTGTTTCCCCGCAGAGATCATCGTAGGCATTGATGAGGTTTCTTAAAAAAGACCGGTCCAGATCACCGCGGGTAACGAAAACAACGTGGGAACCTTTCACGTCAACGTCGGTGTAGACCCTCTTCGCGCCCTTCATCCCCATGTACGTTGCCAGGGGCTCGGCTATGGTTGCGTAGCCCACCTTCCCATCGAGCAGGAGCTGCATCCTCATGGGAACGCTTTTTATCTCAACCTTTTTCATTGTACCGGCCAGTTTCTCTTTTTCCATGATCCGGTCCGTTACATACTCAATTACGGTGTTGTAGGACACGGCTGTTTCCCGTAAACCTTTTTCAGTTGGTGTTGCCATGACCGAGAAGACCGGGGATTTCCTGGCGGGTTTCGCAATGGTCCTGACTATCTTGATATTCCGGCCGCTTTTTGCGAGAAGCGTCGTTCCCACTATATCGTTAATGGCCCCGTCTATCTTACCCGCCTCGAAAGCGCTGTCCCGCTCGAGGGCGCTCCTGAACGGTACGGCGATGAGATTGATGCCATGTTTTTTGAATATCTGCAGTTTTTCCTCGGCATAGAAAGGGAGCGATTCTTTTGCGGGCATCAACCCCACCCTGAAGTCGTTTGCCGGCAGGGAAAAGGGTATAATAGCAAGCGTTATGAGGATGAGCACGAATGTGCATCGCTTCATGGAAGCCTCCTGTAGAATAGAATATCAATTACGGAAAAAAGGAAAAAAAGAACACTGACCGCACCGTTCACCGTGAAAAAGGCCTCATTGATACGGGAAAGACCGTGTTTTTTCAGGATCAGGTGCTCATAAAAAAGGCACAGGGTAACACAGAAAAGACCTGTGTAATAATAAGGCCCCATATCACTGACGAAACCCGCGGCAAGGAACATGCCGACCGTGACAATGTGACAGAACCGTGAAATAATGAGCGCGTTACCGGTCCCGAACCGCGATGGAATTGACCTGAGGCCCTCCTCCCTGTCAAAGTCCTGGTCCTGCGTGGCGTATATGATGTCGAACCCCGCTACCCATAAGGCCACACCGGCACCGAGGAGGATGCCCACCGGTTCGATATCCGCGCGGACGGCAACCCAGACGCCGACCGGTCCCAGGCCCAGGCAGATTCCCAGTACCCAATGCGAGAGCCATGTAAGGCGTTTCATGAAGGAGTAGCCGAAGAGTACTGACAGGGCCACAAAGGACAGGATGAACGAGGGCATGTTCAGCATCCATGATGAGAAAACGAACGCCAGGGCCATTATGACGGTAAAAACCCATGCTTCTGCGAGCTTGACCTTGCCTGTCTGGAGCGGCCGCCCGCTTGTCCTCTTGTTCTTCCTGTCAAAATGGAAATCCGCGATCCTGTTGAAGGACATGGCGGCACTTCGCGCGCTTATCATGCAGGCGATGACCCACAGTGTGGTGCGCATCTCTACGTTGCCGTCGAAAACGAGAAAGAGTGACATCAGCACGTAAGGCAGAGCAAAGACACTGTGCTCGAACTTGACGAGTTCCGTGAAATGAAGTATTTTCGATCCTATAGTCCTAACTGGCTCCATAATGCGTCTATCTTTCTTTTCGTTTCCTCGTCCATGATGGCCCTGTCCGGCCACTGTCGTTTATAACCTTCTTCGGGGAGTTTTCTTGTGGCGTCTATCCCCATCTTGCCGCCAAAGCCTTCTTCCAGCGAAGCATGGTCAAGGATGTCAAGCGGCCCCTTTTTGATCACAACGTCCCGCAGGGGGTCTATGTTGTTTCCCAAATGGAAGAGCACTTCATCTTCCTTATGCAGATCGACATCACCGTCGAATACAACAACCACTTTTGAGGTGGAGAGCTGTCCCAGGCCCCAGATGGAATCCATGACCTTGTAGGCCTGCCCGGGATATTGCTTGTCTATTGATGCAAAAACGAGATTATGAAAGAGGCCCGCAACGGGCAGGGCCATATCCTTGATATCTGGGATGATGAATTTGATGAAGGGAAGGAATATTCTTTCCGTGAGCTTTCCAAGGAGTGCGTCCTCAAAGGGAGGCCATCCCACGACGGTTGAGGGATAGATCGGATCGGCGTCGGTTGTGATAGCGGTGATATGGAAGACAGGAAAGGGTCTCCGGGGCGTGTAGTAGCCGGTATGGTCCCCAAAGGGCCCCTCGGGAAATGTTTCCGATCCGTCGACATATCCTTCAAGCACTATCTGGCTCCGCGCGGGGACCATGAGGTCAACGGTCTTGCACCTTACAATTTCCACCGGTTCGTCCATGAGCATGCCGGCAAGAACAAGTTCATTGATGTCGGGCGGAAGGGGGGCGGTGGCGCAATAGGTCACGGCCGGCTCACAGCCGAGCACACACGCCGCTTCAAGGGGTTTGCCGAGCTTTTTCGACGTCCGGCAGTGAATGTCGGCACCTTTTCCGGGATGCCAGTGCATGGCGGTCGTCCTCTCATCGATCACCTGCATTCGGTACATCCCGAAATTCTGGATGCCCCTTTCAGGGTCCTTTGTTACAACCACCGGCAGTGTGATGAACCTGCCGGCATCATTGGGCCAGCACTTGATGATCGGGAGGTCGCCCAGATTTATCTCGTCTCCCATGAAAACATGGTTCTGGCATTGGGCCTTGCCCACTTCTTTCGGCAGATTACCGGCAACCTCTTTTATCTTCCAGAGGGTCCTGGCCTTGTCGACAAACCTCCTGGGGGGTTCGATGTCGAGAAGAGGCCTTACGCGCGACATAAGGGCATCCTGCGAATCAACTCCAAAGATGTCCCATATCCGCTGCCATGTACCAAACATATTTGTTATAAGGGGCATTTTTGCGCCTTTCACGTTTTCGAAAAGCAATGCGGGGCCATTCTTTGCAAAAACACGGTGCAGTATCTCGGTAACCTCAAGCTCGGCTTCAACCGGTTGACCGATCCGCTTGAGCAGGCCCTTCGATTCCCACATGGTGATAAGCTTCTTCAAATCCATTAACAGGTCCTCCAGGTCGTTGATCTTTGCGTCCTTGCTGTTCTATGGGCCATAAATGAGGCAAACGAAAGGACAAAAATATTTTGTGAAGGAAAAAATACAATAGCATATTTTCATAGCCATTTCATGGTTTTAATCTTTTCGAATATTCTTGGAAGCGGGCGTGAGATATGTCCTTTTATCTGAAAGGCATGGTCGGGGCACAGAACCACCCTGACCTTACAGCGTTATCTCCATTCCGTCCTCGCCCAGCAGGTACGGCGCGTGGAGGACACCCCTGTAGTCGTCCCAGTCCGGGTAGAGGTGTGTGAGAACCACCTGTTTCGGCCTGGCCTTTTGCACTATCTTGTCGAGGGCGGCAAAGTTTAAGTGTCCCTTCGCCTTGCGCTCCGGGAAGGAGCATTCGGCAACAAGCACATTCGTCCTGTCCGCCAGCCTGGTGAGGTTCGGGGAGTGGCCGGTGTCCCCGGAAAAGGTGATAGATCTTTTGCCGTCGAGCCTCACAGCAATACTCTCCGGGTTGTGGTTCACAGGAACGGCGGTGATCGTGACCCCGCCGAATTTCATGGAATTATTGACAAGGCGCCGCACCGTCAGCCCGTATTGTTTCGGCCTGACCCAGGGGTAGATCGCCTGAAGGCCCCGGTAGAACCCGGCGATCCCCCTGCCGCCTATTATGGTAAGCGGTTTTGTCCTTGTCACATTTCCGTAATTGCAGGCGAAGAAAAAGGTCGAAAGGTCCGCCGTATGGTCAACATGAAAATGCGTGAGAACCAGGACATCGACGTCATCGACCTCGTAACCCCTTTCCAGCAGCCGCCTCACCACTGCCGGCCCCACGTCTATGAGCACGTTTACCCCGGGCGTTGTGACCAGGTACGCCGAAGACCCCCGTTCGATCCTGGGTATCGCAGTTCCTGTCCCGAGTATGTACAATTTCATGATAACCAAGCATAAAACGGTTGACCGGGAAAAATCAAGACGCCCGAAAAGCATTTCCACCGTTCAAACCGTAAGGCGTGAATGAAACAGTAAAGCGTAAGGTGCAAAGATAAGGCCTATCGCTTTACGTTTCGCGGTTCACGGTTTTTTCGAAACTGTCTTTTTGGATTGGCTGGGGGACAAGGATTCGAACCTCGATAGCAAGATCCAGAATCTTGCGTCCTGCCGTTAGACGATCCCCCAGGGGTATTCACGGGGTTGGAGGGTTAAATGCCCATTATATACAAAACGGATTGCGTACCCTTTGTTAACGACGCCGGCGAGCCCTGCGGCCATATTGTCCCCGGCTTTCCGGAAAACTACAACACATTGAAAAAAATGGCTGTTTATGGTATTAAAAGGTCGATCCATAACAAAGCTTATAGTTAAAAAAACAAAAAAATAATCGAAGGAAAACCAGCCATGACACATCGGGATGACCCGCAGCAAAGTGATTTCATCAGGGAGATCATCGACAACGACCTTCAAACCGGCAAGCATGGCAACCGCGTCGCCACGCGCTTCCCTCCGGAACCCAACGGATACCTTCATATCGGGCATGCCAAGTCTGTTTGCCTTAATTTCGGCATAGCCTCTCAATACAAAGGTACCTGCAACCTGCGCATGGACGATACCGACCCGGCCGGTGAATCTCTGGAGTTTGTCGAATCTATACAGAATGATATCCGCTGGCTCGGGTTTGACTGGGATGACCGCCTTTTCTTTGCCTCCGATTATTTCGAAAAGATCTACCAGTTCGCCGTGACTCTCATCAGATCAGGGAAGGCCTACGTCTGCAGCCTGAGCGCGGACGAGATCAGGCAGTACCGGGGAACGCTCACCGAGCCGGGCAAGAACAGTCCTTATCGCGACCGTTCTGTCGAGGAGAACCTCGACCTTTTCGCCAGAATGAGGGCGGGCGAGTTTGCCGATGGCGCACACGTGCTCCGGGCAAAGATAGACATGGCGTCTCCGAACGTCACCATGCGCGACCCCGTCATCTACCGGATCAAGCGCTCCCCCCACTACCGGACCGGAGATGATTGGATCATATACCCCATGTACGATTTTGCCCACTGCCTTTCCGACTCCGTCGAGAACATCACGCACTCCATCTGCACCCTTGAATTCGAGAACAACCGTCCGCTCTATGACTGGTTCGTCAATGAGCTGATCGAGGGTCACAGACCCCAGCAGATAGAGTTCGCCCGTCTCAACCTGAGCTACACGATGCTGAGCAAACGCAGGCTCATCGAACTCGTCGAGGGTCATCACGTAAGCGGATGGGATGATCCGCGAATGCCCACCGTCGCCGGAATGAGGCGGCGCGGATATACGCCGGAGGCGATCAGGGACTTTTGTGCCAGGATAGGCGTTGCCAAGAAAGATAACCTTGTCGATATTGCCCTCCTTGAGCATTGTGTCCGGGATGACCTGGGTGAGCGCGCCCCGCGCGCCATGGCCGTCCTGAGACCTCTTCGGGTTGTCATCGACAATTACCCGGACGACAAAACGGAGGAGGTCGAGTGCGCCAATCATCCTCAGAAACCAGATATGGGGACAAGAAAGGTACCTTTTTCCAGGGAGATCTATATCGAAAGCGATGATTTCATGGAAGACCCGCCGAAAAAGTACAAACGCCTCGGTCCCGGCCGAGAGGTCCGCCTGCGGAACTGCTACATCATCAAGTTCGCCTCCATGGTAAAGGACGAGGCAACGGGCAGGATTACCGAGATCCATTGCACCTTCGATCCTGAAACGAAGAACGCGCCGCCGCCGGATGGCCGCAAGGTGGACGGCGTCATCCACTGGGTCTCGGTTCGTCACGCCCTGTCCGCACAGGTGCGCCTTTATGACCGGCTTTTCAAAACGGCGGACCCTGCTGGTTCCGAAGATGATTTCACGTCTCTTCTCAATCCCGATTCACTGGAGACGGTCTATCCCTGCTACGTTGAGGCCGGCCTCGCCGCTGCAAAGCCGGAGGACAGGTACCAGTTCGAGCGGCTTGGTTATTTTTGCGCTGACATGAAGGACACCGCGCCCGGCAAACCGGTCTTTAACCGGATCGTTTCGCTTCGCGATTCATGGGCAAAGATGACCGGTGAAGCAGGCCGGAAATAAGGGCGCCGCAGGGCAGTATCGAAAAAAACAGAACAATAAAAAATACAGGGGGAAGCTTGGATGATCCTGAAAAAAGGCTTTGACAACGAAAAGTATCTTCACGAACAGACGCAGGAGATACTGGAAAGGGTCAAAAGGTTTGACGATAAGCTTTATTTGGAATTCGGGGGAAAGCTTCTCTATGATTATCATGCCTCAAGGGTCTTGCCCGGTTATGACCCGAACGCCAAGATGCTCCTGCTCTCCGAGCTGAAAGACAAGGCGGACCTCCTGCTGTGCATATACGCCGGGGACATCGAGCGGAAGAAGATCCGAGCCGATTTCGGCATCACCTACGATGCGGACGCCCTTAAGCTGATCGACGAGCTGAGGGGCTGGGAGATAAATGTCCTGGGTGTGATAATTACGCGCTTCGATAACCAACCCGCGGCCGTTCACTTCAAGAACAAGCTTGAGAGGCGGGGCATCAAGGTGTACACCCATCGTTTTACCAGGGGTTACCCGACAGATGTGGACACCATCGTCAGCGATGAAGGTTACGGAGCAAACGAATATATCGAATCCGACAAGCCTCTCGTGATCGTCACGGGGCCGGGGCCGGGGAGCGGAAAACTGGCCACCTGCCTTTCCCAGCTCTACCATGATCATCATCGCGGGATACGTTCAGGTTATGCCAAATTTGAGACATTCCCGGTATGGAACCTTCCGTTAAAACACCCCGTCAATGTCGCCTATGAAGCTGCTACCGCCGACATCAAGGATTTCAACCTCATCGATCCCTTCCACATGGAGGCGTACGGGAAGATATCCGTCAACTATAACCGGGACGTGGAAGTGTTCCCCGTTCTGCAGAGAATAATGGAAAAGATCACCGGCGGCGAATCGTTCTACCGGTCACCAACTGATATGGGCGTCAACCGTGTCGGTTTCGCGATCACCGATGATGATGTGGTGAAAGAAGCCTCGAAGCAAGAGATCATCCGCAGGTACTTCCGGTACCTTTGCGAGTATGCCATGGGCTTTGCCGAAAAAGATACGGTCCAAAAAGCGGAGCTTTTTATCAAGGGTTTCAACCTTGTCCCCGAGCACCGCGAAGTTGTCATGCCCGCGCGCAACGCGGCCGAAGATGCACGCAGCAGCGCCAACAAGGGCAACGAGGGCATCTATTGCGGTGCCTCTATCGAACTGAAAGACGGGACAATCATCACGGGCAGCAACTCTCCCCTGATGCATGCCGCGGCAAGCCTCATCATCCACGCGATCAAGCATCTTTCCGGAATCCCCGGCCAGCTCACCCTCCTGCCGGAATACCTTACGGAATCAGTTCGCGACCTCAAAACAAGGATACTCAAGGAACGGTCCGTAAGCCTCGACCTCGAAGAGGCCCTCATCATTTTAAGCGTCAGCACTATGACAAACCCTGCCGCAAAGCTTGCCATCGAAAAGCTTAAGGATCTCCGCGACTGCGAAGTGCATATGACGCATATACCCACCCCCGGAGACGAAGCAGGCCTGAGGCGCCTCGGGGTAAACCTGACCAGCGACCCGAATTTTTCCACAAAGAATCTCTTCATTACATGAGATAGATGACCAACAAAAAGCTGTCACCGGTTTTTGTCTTCCTGGCCGGTCATTGCCTTTTTATTGGTTAATGCTTTTTTTATTACTTTAGGAGCCGGAACATGAAAAAAACACTGGTTATCATCATAGCGGTTTTTCTTTTCATATGCGGAGTCATCATCACAGACGCCCGCGCTGCGGGTAAAATGCTCTTTGTGTTCGCAAACGTGGAGGAAGGCAGGGGCATCCTCACCGCAAAGGATATGTTCATTGAACAATTAAGCCCTTTCGACAGGTCTTGCCGCACGAGGACGGACAAGAACGTATCGGAAAATGAATTCCTTGAGTTTATATCCAATAATGTTCTTTCATGGGAAAAAGATGAAGAGGACAGGCTGCGGCAGATCATCACGTCAATGGAACCGAAGCTCGAACGGTTCGCCTCTCTTTTGCCTGACAGGGTCTACCTTGTGAAGACAACCGGCAATGAAGAAGGCGGCGTTGCCTATTCCCGCGGCAACGCCATCGTTATCCCCGCCAGGCAGATAATGGGTGATGTGGTGTCCCTGTACAAATTGATCTCTCACGAACTCTTCCATATCATAACACGCCGGGACACACAGCTCCGTGATGAGCTTTACGAAACCATCGGTTTCAAAAAATGTCCTCAGTTCGAATTTCCCGTATCGTTGAGATCAAGGAAGATAACCAACCCCGATTCCCCCTTGAACGGCCACTGCATTCGCGTCAAGGCGGACAAGCAAAATCTCTGGGTCGTGCCGATCCTATACTCCAGCGTGGAAAAATACAGCAAAGCTCACAGCGAACATTTCTTTGACTACCTTCAGGTCGCCTTTCTCGCCGTCGCCAGGGACAATGGCCCGGGACGCAAGCCGACACCGATCAAGGGCAAAAAACCAAAGCTATATTCTGAAGACGAGCTTGGCGGATTCTATGAACAGATAGGGAAGAACACCGATTACACCATCCATCCCGAGGAAATACTCGCGGATAATTTCTCCTATCTCTTTTTCGGGATAACCGAACTTGAATCACCTCAGATCGTGGAGAAAATGAAGAGGGTGTTTGAGAAGAAAGGCAATAGGTGATGGGTCATTGGTTATGGGAAGAACAGTTTGAGTGTTTGAGTGTTTATGAAACGGTTTAAAAACATTAAGTCTTTTTTAGTTTTTCCTGTAGAAAAGGCTGAAACTGTTTTTCCTATTATCTCCCAGCCAAATTAAAAAGGCTGACCAAACCGGTCAGCCTTTTTAATTTGGCTGGGAGATAGGGATTTGAACCCCAATTCACGGAGTCAGAGTCCGTTGTCCTGCCGTTGAACGATCTCCCAATATCTTCTCTTACGGATACTATTCCGTCTTTTCTTCCGCTTTTTCTTCTACCTTTGACTCAGCCTTTTCTTCCGCTTTTGGCTCAGCCTTTGGTTTTCTCACCCTTTTCGGTTTTGCCTCTTTTTCGGTTTCTTTGGTTTCTTTGGCTTCCTTGGCTTCCTTGGCCGCTTTCTTTCTGGCCGGTGCCTTTTCAGCCTTTTCTTTTTCTTTTTTAGGTTTCGGTGCTTTCGCCTTCTTGGTCTCTTTTTCCTTGGCCTTTTCCTTTTCCGCTTCCTTCCTCTGTGTCAGTTCGATGATGGCCATGGGGGCGCTATCGCCCTTTCTCAGACCGATCTTGACAACACGCGTATATCCGCCGTTTATGGCGCCATAACGGTCACCGATATCGCTGAAAAGCTTCCTGACGACCTGTTTGTTCCTCAGGAACGCGAAAACAAGGCGCATGGAGTGCAGGTCTTTTCTTTTTGCAAGTGTGATGAGCCTGTCTGCCACTTTTCTCAGCTCCATCGCCTTCGGACCTGTAGTTTTTATGCTTTCATGATCGAACAGGGCATTGGCGAGGTTCATGAGCATGGCCCGCCTGTGGCTCTTCGATCGATTCATCTTCTTAACTCTGTTCTGATGCCTCATGGTCAACCCCTACATGTGATCTTTTTTCTTGAGTACCATCTTATCAAGGTCTTCCCTGGCGGGAAAACTATCTAATTTTAAACCAAGCCGAAGTCCCATGCAAGAAAGGATCTCTTTGATCTCGTTTAAAGATTTCCTGCCGAAATTCTTCGTCATGAGGATTTCCTGTTCCGTCTTCTGGACCAGCTCCCCTATATATTTAATATCCGCGTTCTTCAGACAATTTGCGCTTCTCACTGAGAGTTCCAGTTCATCGACGCTGCGATAAAGGTTCTCATTGAAATCAGGCTTTTCCTGACCCCTGTCTTCAATGGTGTCTGCTTCTTCGACCTCATCGAAATTGATAAAAATACGCATCTGCTCCTTGATGATCTTTGCCGCAAAGGATAACGCATCAAGAGGATCGACGCTGCCGTCCGTCCAGATCTCCATGGAGAGCTTGTCATAGTCGGTACGCCTGCCCACCCTTGCCTGGGTGACGTTATAGCTGACCTTCCTGATGGGCGAAAAGATCGCATCGATCGGGATGGTCCCGATGGGCTCATTTTCATCGATATTCTGCTCGGAAGGCTGGTAACCCCTGCCGAGCTTTGCCTTCATCTCCATATAAAGCTTCGCGTCGCTCGAAAGCGTGGCAATGTGGAGATCCGGGTTCACGACCTCCACTCCGCCTTCATGTGTTATGTCGGCCGCTTTCAGTTCGCGCTTCCCTTTTACATCGATCTTTAAAACTACGGGCCTATCGTCGGTCATTCTGAGCACAACCTTTTTAAGGTTGAGGATGATCTCCGTAACGTCCTCTTTCACGCCCCGGATCGTAGCGAACTCATGATCGACGGAATCGATCCAGACCGACGTTATGGCGGCGCCCATGATCGAGGAAAGAAGCACTCTCCGCAGGGAATTGCCGATCGTAATGCCGTATCCCCGCTCGAAGGGTTCGGTGGAGAACTTCGCGTATGCGCTCTCCTTTTTTTCAATCTCAATCTTGGTTGGCCTGATAAGCTCCTGCCAGTTCTTTTCAAACATAGGCATGTACCCTCCTTGGGGTAATAACTACCTTGAATAGTACTCCACAATAAGTTGCTCTTTAATGGGCATTGTAATATCTTCACGGGTCGGATAGAGTTTGATGGTGCCCTTCATATTATCCTTGTCAAGATCGATCCATGAGGGCACACCCCTTCGTACCACTGATTCGAGGGCATTTACGACACTTGGCATGCTTTTGTGCCTCACCTCGATCACATCGCCCACTTTTACCAGGTATGACGACGAGCTTACCGTCTTGCCGTTGACCGTTATGTGCTTGTGCGATACAAGCTGGCGGGCTTCCTTGCGTGATGTGGCAAAGCCGAAGCGGAAGACCATGTTGTCGATCCTTCTCTCAAGAAAAACAAGGAAGTTCGTTCCCGTGATCCCTTCTTTACGCTCCGCCATGGTAAAGAACCTGCGGAACTGTTTTTCACTGAGTCCGTAGATCCTGCGGGCGCGCTGCTTTTCCCTGAGCCGGAGACCGTATTCAAGGACCTTCCCCTTGGTGTCGACATGCTGTCCGGGCGGGTAGTTCCTTTTTTCTATGGCACATTTCTCAGTGAAGCAACGCTCACCTTTTAAGAAAAGCTTTATGCCTTCTCTGCGGCATAATTTGCATGATGGTCCGACATATCGTGACAATTCCTGCCTCCTTTAAACTCTTCTGCGTTTCGGCGGTCTGCACCCGTTATGGGGGATCGGTGTAATGTCCCTGATCAGGTGTATCTTGAGTCCCGCACTCTGCAGCGCCCTCAGGGCCGCTTCACGACCGGCGCCCGGACCTTTCACATAGACGTCAACCGTTCTGAGCCCGTGTTCCATGGCCTTTTTCGCCGCGTTCTCCGCCGCAAGCTGGGCAGCGAAGGGCGTGCTCTTTCTTGACCCCTTGAAGCCCACGACCCCGCCGCTTGACCATGATACGACATTGCCCTGCGGATCGGTGATCGTGATGATGGTATTATTAAAGCTCGACTGTATATATGCTCCACCGACGGGGATATTCTTTTTTATCTTTTTCTTTCCGCTCTTTCTGGTTTTCGCCATGTATGCACCACCTCGTCGTTATTTGCGTTTCATCGAAGTCTTCCGGGGGCCCTTGCGGGTCCTGGAGTTAGTCCTCGTCCTCTGTCCGTTGACGGGAAGGCTTCTTCTGTGTCTTAAGCCCCGGTAGCACCCTATGTCCATGAGCCTCTTGATGTTCATGCTCACTTCTTTTCTCAGGTCGCCTTCAACCTTGTATTCCCTCTCCAGAATGTCCCTGATCTTCGCTATCTCTTCATCCAGCAGGGTGTTGGTCCGCTTGCTCGGATCGATACCCGCCTGTTCAAGGATCCGCATCGACAGTGTTCTCCCGATGCCGTAAATATAGGTCAGGGCCACTTCGATCCTTTTTTCCCTTGGTATGTCAACACCAGCAATTCGTGCCACCTTTTGCCTCCTTAGCCCTGTTTCTGTTTATGTTTGGGGTTTTCGCATATGATCCTGACAACACCCTTTCGTTTAATGATCTTGCATTTGTCGCATCTTTTCTTGACGGAAGGCTTCACCTTCATACTATCCTCCTACTTGACCCGATAAATGATCCTGCCTCTTGTGAGATCATATGGTGAAAGCTCGACAACGACCTTGTCTCCCCTGAGTATCTTGATATAATGCATGCGCATCTTTCCCGATACATGGGCGAGCACTTTGTGCCCGTTGGGAAGTTCCACCCTGAACATCGCATTCGGCAGCGGTTCTATGACAGTTCCCTCTATTTCTATACCTTCGCCTTTTGGCATCTTTCCTCTAAATTTTACTTAGTATCACCGGACCGTTGTCTGTCACGGCCACAGTGTGTTCAAAATGAGCAGAAAGGCTTCCATCCTTTGTTGCGGCCGTCCATCCGTTCTGACCGATATACACATCGCTTTTACCCATATTAACCATCGGTTCAATGGCAAAAACCATTCCCGCTTTCAACCTCAATCCCGTTCCCTTCTCCCCGTAATTGGGCAGCTGGGGTTCTTCGTGGAGGCTGCGCCCGATGCCATGGCCAACAAATTCCCGCACCACTGAAAAACCCGCCTTCTCCACGTGCCGCTGGATCGCGTGCGAAATATCGTGGAGCCGGTTGCCTTCCCTTGCCTCTGAGATGCCCCGGTTCAAGGCATCCTGGGTGACCTCGAGAAGTTTGCGCGTGGATTTTGAAATATCTCCAACGGCATATGTCATTGCCACGTCTCCATAATAACCTTCATAAAGAAGACCGAAGTCAATGCTCACGATGTCGCTTTCCTTAAGCGTCCTCTCCGAAGGCATTCCGTGAACAACCTCATCGTTTACCGATATGCACAGGCAATAAGGGAACCCGTTGTATCCCTTGAATGCCGGCTTCATATTGCCTGTTTCTCTTATTTTATCTTCGCAGATCATTTCCAGCTCTATCGTTCTAACTCCGGTTTTTACAAAATCTTTAAGATATAGGAGAATCTCCATTGCCTTTCTGCTGGCAATCCTCATCTTCTCCATTTCCGCTTTTGTCTTTAAAAAGATCATTTCACAACTATCTGACCCTTTCCTTGCCCTGCTTTATCGAGCAAAGAACGGGTATATACCGGACCATGCCCTTTAAGCTATCTCCTCCCTTTGATCCTCTGGGATTTCTTTACCAGTCCGTCGTAGTGTCTCAGGATAAGATGGGACTCTATCTGCTGAATGGTGTCAAGGGCAACGCCAACCACAATGAGAAGAGCTGTACCGCCAAAATAGAAGGGTACGTTAAATTTCTTCACCAGCAACGTGGGTAACACGCATACAAATGAAATATATATAGCTCCTATAAAGGTGATTCTCGTCAGTATCTTGTCTATATATTCAGATGTCCTTTTGCCCGGCCTTATACCCGGGATGTACCCGCCGTATTTCTTCATGTTGTCCGCAACACTGTCTGGGTTGAAGACTATGGCGGTGTAGAAATAGCAAAAGAAAATAATGAATCCGATGTAAAAGACCTCGTGGAGAGCAGATCCAGGTGTGAACAGCTCCGCTATCTTCTTGGCATAAGGATGAGTGATAAAGTTCGATATCGTTGCCGGGAACATGATGATCGAGGACGCGAAGATCGGCGGGATAACACCGGCAGTATTAACCTTCAGCGGCAGGTGCGTCGTCTGTCCGCCCATCATTTTCCTGCCGACAACACGTTTCGCATACTGCACGGGGATCCTTCTCTGCGATGTCTCCATAAAGATAATAAAGGCGATAACGGCAAGCATCATCGCGGTTATGACCAGCACGACAAACCAGTTTAGCTCGCCCGAATTGACAAGGCTCATGGTGCCGGCAATGGCATTGGGCATCCTCGCCACGATGCCCGCAAAAATGATCAGCGAAATCCCGTTACCGATGCCCTTTTCCGTTATCTGCTCGCCGAGCCACATAATGAACGATGTCCCGCCGGTAAGCGTGATCATCGTCATGAGCCGGAAACTCCATCCGGGGTTGAAAACAACCGCTTCGCCGCCGGACCCGCGCATCTGCTCAAGACCTATGGCAATGAAGAGGCCCTGGATAAGACTTATGACGACGGTCCCGTACCGTGTGTACTGTGTTATCTTCCGTCTTCCCGCTTCGCCTTCCTTGGAAAGCTTTTCAAGGGTCGGTATGACAACGGTCAAAAGTTGTAAAATGATCGATGCGCTGATGTAGGGCATGATGCCGAGAGCAAAGATGGAGAGTCTCTCAAGGCCGCCGCCCGCGAACATATCGAAAAATCCCAGCAGGGTCCCCTTTGCGCGCTCGAAAATGCCTGCAAGGACATTCCCGTCAATACCCGGTGTGGGTATATGCACTCCCACACGGTATACCGCCAGCAGCGCAAGTGTCCAGATGATCCTGCGTTTCAGTTCGGGGATCTTTCCAATATTCTGGAAACCTCCCATCAGACGAGTACCTCCACTTCACCACCTTTGGCCTGTATCTTCTCGATGGCCTTCTGTGATGCCTTGTGGACCGATATCTTGATGGAAAAATCAATGTCTCCGACAGAGAGGAGTTTGATGCCGTCTTTCATCTTTTTTATGAATCCGGCCCTCAATATGTCCTCGATGCCGATCTTCTCCTTGCCTTTGAAGACTGCGAGGTCGCCAACATTGATGACTGCGTACTCCTTGCGGAAAGGGTTCTTGAAACCCCTCTTGGGGATCCTTCTCGTGAGGGGCAGCTGACCGCCCTCAAAGCTCTTTCCCTTCGTTCCGCCGCTCGTTGAGCGCTGTCCTTTATTCCCATAACCGGCCGTCGTTCCGAGGCCCGAACCGGTACCGCGGCCAACGCGCTTACGGCCCTTTCTCGATCCAGGGATTGATTTTAGGTCTGATAGTTTCATTTACCGAGCATCCTCCAGTACTGTAACAAGGTGTATCACCTTTTTTACCATGCCCCTGATCTCCGGCGTGTTCTTTACGGTCTTTTCCTGATTGAGCCTTTTGAAACCGAGACTTCTGACCGTTGCCCTCTGGTCTTCCGGGCACCCGATGAAACTCTTTGTCCATTTTATTTTGAGGTGGCCCATCTCAACCCTCCTCACCTTTTAATTTGCCCCTCTGCCTCAACGCCACATCCGGCGATTTAAGCTGCGAGAGACCCCTGATGGTTGCCTTCACCACGTTGTGATAGTTCCGGGAACCGTAACATTTCGTGAGAATATTCGTAATTCCCGCGACCTCGACAACGGCGCGGACTGCGCGGCCGGCGATAACGCCTGTGCCTTCGCGTGCCGGTTTCATGTATACCTGGCTCGTGCCGAACTTCGCCATTATCTCATGAGGGATGGTACCTTTATTTACGGGAACCTCTATGAGGCTTTTTTTGGCCCTTTCAACGGCTTTTCGTATTGCATCGGGCACTTCGTTGGCTTTACCAAGTCCGAAGCCGACCTTGCCATTACCGTCGCCGACGACAACGATGGCGCTGAAAGAGAACCTCCGGCCACCCTTGACGACCTTAGCGACACGGTTGATGTAGACAAGCCTGTCCTGCAATTCGAGATCGCCTGCGTCTATTCGCTTTCTTTCAACCAACACAACCTCCCGTTAAAATTTTAGCCCGGCCTCACGTGCCCCGTCGGCAAGCGCCTTGATCCTTCCGTGGTACTTGAAACCGTTGCGGTCGAAGACCACTTCTGCAATACCAAGCCCAAGGGCTTTTTTTCCGATCGCTTCACCGACCTTTTTGGCGGCTTCGCTGTTCCCGCCGCTCTTCAACCCGGCAAGTATCTCCTTATTGAGCGATGAGATCCCTGTAAGGACCCGCTGCTCAGAATCATCAACAAGCTGCGCGTAAATCTGTTTGATGCTTTTGAAGACCGTGAGCCTCGGCTTGGTCTTTGTACCCTGGATCTTCTTCCTTATTCTCCGCTTGCGTCTCTCGCGGGCCTCTACTTTGTCCTTTCTCTGCATACCGCTACTCCTTATTTCCCGCTTTTGCCTGCTTTCTTTCTCAGGACCTCATTCGCATATCTTATACCTTTGTTCTTGTAGACATCGGGTTTTCTCAGCGCGCGTATCTTGGCTGCAACCTGACCAACGAGCTCCTTGTCAATGCCCTGGACGGACAACTGCGTCTGCTTCTCCACCTGGCCGGTGATGCCCTGCGGGAGCGTGAACGTGATGGGATGCGAATAACCAAGGTAAAAAACGAAGTTCCCGCCCTGAAGTTCCGCACGGTAACCGATGCCGGCGATCTCAAGCTTCTTTTCAAAACCTTGCGAGACGCCGTCAACCATGTTGGCTATGAGGGTCCTCATCAGTCCATGATAACCCCTGATCGTCTTTTCTTCACTCGTGCGCTCGACCGTGACCGTCGTACCGTCAATGTTGAGCCTGAGCCCCGGCAGAAAGGGTCTATTGAGGGAACCCTTGGGACCGGTCACGAAGACCGTGCCTTCTTTGAGTTCCAGTTTCGTGCCCTGGGGTAATATAATGGGTTTTTTCCCTATCCTCGACATATGTACACCTCACCAGACCATGAGGAGGGGTTCGCCTCCAACCTTGTTCTTGATCGCGTTCCTGTCAGTCATGAGACCTTTCGATGTGGAAATGACAACGATGCCGATCCTTGACCTGAGCTTCGGCATATCGGCAACCTTGGCGTATACCCTCTTTCCCGGCTTGCTGATAGTCTTGAGGCCGGTGATAACGCTCTTGCTGTTCTCATCGTAGCTGATATAGACCTTGAGGAACTTCTTCCTTGTCTCATCGACAAAGGTCTTGTAATTCCTGACATACCCTTCTTCCTTAAGGATCTTCGATATGGAGAATTTCATATTCGAATAAGGGATGTCCACCGTCTCGTGACGCGCCGTGATGGCGTTGCGGATCCTCGTCATCATGTCTGCTATTGGATCAACCATACCCATCTTGCCACCTCACCAGCTTGATTTTAAAACACCGGGGATCTCGCCCCTCAGGGAATAGGACCTGAAACATACCCTGCACATCTGGAACTTTCTGATAAAAGCCCGGGGCCTGCCGCATACGGCGCACCTGTTGCGAACACGCACCTTGTATTTGGGCGCCCTCTTCGTCTTTTCTATCATTGCTTTCCTTGCCATTAAACTCCTCCGTCAACTCCTGAAAGGCATGCCCATGAGCTTTAAGAGCTCATGGCCTTCTTCATCCGTCTTTGCCGTTGTCGTGATCGTTATGTTCATGCCCCTGGTCTTGTCGATCTTGTCGTAATCGATCTCGGGAAAAAGAATCTGTTCCTTCAGCCCAAGGGTGTAATTCCCGCGTCCGTCGAAGGATTTCGGGGAAACCCCCTTGAAGTCCCTGACCCTGGGAAGTACGACCGTCACAAGCTTGCGGTAAAATTCGTACATCCTCTCTCTTCTCAATGTGACCATGCACCCCACGGACATCCCCTCGCGGAGCTTGAATGAGGCGATGGATTTCTTTGCCTTGGTGATAACCGGTTTCTGGCCGGTGATCAGCTTGACATCGTTGCTGGCCGCATCGAGAGCCTTGATGTTCTGCAGGGCTTCGCCAAGACCGATGTTCACGGTGATCTTCACGATCTTTGGCACTTCCATGATGTTTTTATATTGAAACCGCCTCATCAGCGCCGGTTTCGCTTCTTTTTCGTAGAACTCAAAATAGGATGTTTTCAACGACTGCCTCCCGCTCACTTATCAATGACCTCTTGACACTTTTTACAGAAACGGACCTTCTTTCCGTCTTCAAGGATCTTCGTGCCGGTCCTGACGGGTTTCGTGCACTTTTCGCAATATATCATGACGTTCGAGACGTGAATGGAGCTCTCTTTCTCCATGATGCCGCCCTTTGCCTTCTGGCTTGGCTTCATGTGCTTCTTCACCATGTTCACTTTCTCGACGATCAATCTGTCCTTTTTTCTGTTGATCCTGAGGACCTTTCCGGTCTTTCCCTTGTCTTTCCCGACCGTCACCATCACAAGGTCATTTTTCTTGACGTGATAAAGCTTTTCCATTTCTACCTCACACAACCTCGGGCGCAAGCGACACGATCTTCATGAACTTCTTCGCCCTCAGCTCCCTGGCGACAGGCCCGAAGATGCGCGTGCCTACCGGCTCATTATACTGGTTTATAATCACGGCCGAGTTCTCATCGAACTTCACGTAGGAACCGTCGACCCTTCTGATCTCCTTTTTCGTCCTGACGATAACGGCCTTTACCACCTCGCCTTTTTTCACCTTCGAATTGGGGATCACCTCTTTAACGGAAGCCACAATGATATCTCCCACCGTTCCGTAGCGTTTTCGTGATCCACCAAGCACCTTGATGCATCCCAGTTTCTTCGCGCCGGAATTGTCGGCCACTTCGAGCTTAGATCTCTCCTGAATCATTTGCCACCTCGTTCTTGACCTGGAAGAGCTCTTCGTGTCGGACGATCTCTTTCACCAGCCAGCGTTTGTCCTTGCTGAGAGGCCGTGCCTCGACGATCAATACCCTGTCGCCAGCTTTGCTTGAATTGTTCTCGTCGTGCGCTTTGTACCGCAGTTTCCTCTTGATGAATTTGTGATACTTCGGGTGCTTGAGGAACTTCTCGACCTCGACCACAACCGTCTTGTCCATCTTGTCCTTGATGACCCTACCGACCATCTTTCGCTTGTTTATTTCGCGTTTAGCTTCCATGGGAACCTCTTTAAGCCTTTAATTCCTTTTCACTCAGGAAGGTTTCTACCCTGGCGATGTCTTTTTTCAACAGGACCATGCGTGCCGTATTCTCAAGCTGTCCCGTTGAATGCTGGAATCTTAGATTGAACAGCTCTTCCTTGAGATCTTTTTCCTTTTTCAGCAGTTCTTCTCTCGTTAGTTCCTTCAGGTCTCTCGCTTTCATTATTCCTCACTTCTCGCGATAAACTTGGTGCCGATGGGAAGTTTGAAGGAAGCGATCCTCAGCGCCTCGCGCGCCTTGTCTTCGGGAACGCCGGTGATCTCATAGAGGACCCTGCCGGGTTTCACTACGGCCACCCATCCTTCGCTCGGCCCTTTTCCCTTTCCCATCCTGGTCTCGGCAGGCTTCTTCGTTATGGGTTTATCGGGGAATATCCTGATCCAGACCTTTCCTGTTCTTTTGACATATCTTGTAAGGGCGATACGGGCCGCTTCAATCTGGCGGGATGTTATCCATCCGCCCTCCGTGGCCTGAAGCCCGAAGTCGCCGAAACTGACCACATTTCCGCGATGCGCAACACCCTTCAGGGTGCCTTTCTGCTGTTTTCTATATCTTACCCTCTTTGGTGCAAGCATTACCGAGCCTCCTGAAATACTTCTCCTTTAAATATCCAGACCTTTACACCGATTACGCCGTATTTTGTGGAAGCAACGGCGTATCCGTAGTCTATGTCTGCACGGATGGTTTGCAGGGGTACCCTGCCTTCACGATACCATTCAGTCCTTGCCATTTCCGCTCCCGCGAGCCTGCCGGCGCACATGGCCTTGATCCCTTTGGCACCGAATTTCAATGCCTGCTGCACGTTCTTTTTCATGGCCCGTCTGAATGAAACCCTGCGCTCGATCTGTAACGCCACGTTCTCGGCAACAAGCTGCGCGTCCGTTTCGGGCCTTTTCACTTCCGTGATGTTAAGTATCACCTCTTTATCGGTGATCCGCTGCAGTTCCCTTTTCAGGTTCTCCACCTCGGCGCCCTTGCGTCCGATCACGAGACCGGGCCTTGATGTGTGTATGTTTATCTTTGCGCGTTTGTCTTTATTGGCAGCACGCTCTATCTCGATCTTTGATATACCGGCCTGGTACAGTTTTTTCTTAAGAAAGCGCTTTATGACCAGGTCCTCGTGGAGGAACTTGGCATAGTTGCGTGCCGCGAACCACTTCGAATCCCAGGTCTTGATGACCCCGAGCCTGAAACCTGTTGGGTTTGTCTTCTGACCCATTTAACCTCCGAGTTTATGCTTCATCTAAGATGAGCGTTATATGGCTCATTCTCTTGCGTATCTTTGTCGCGCGCCCCATTGCCCTGGGCATGAAACGTTTCATGACCGGGCCGCCGTCAACCATGACCGTCTTGATGTACAGGTTGTCTATGTCGACATATTTTTTCTGCCTGGCATTGGCTATTGCGCTGTCAAGGAGCTTCTTCAGAATAAAGGCGCCTTTCTGCGGCATATAAGTCAAAAGCCCCGAGGCGTCGTTGACGTTCTTTTCCCTTATAAGGTCGGCAACGAGCCGCACCTTACGCGGGGATATACGTATCATTCGGGTTCTGGCCTTGATTTCCATAATTATTAATCCTTTTTCTTTGCCACTTTCGATTTTCTGTCGCCTGAATGACTGTGGAAAGTCCTTGTCGGGGAAAACTCACCGAGCTTATGGCCGACCATTTCTTCCGTCACGAAAACAGGTATGAATTTCTTCCCGTTATGGACTGCGAAGGTGAGTCCTATAAAATCAGGGGTGATCGTCGAACGGCGTGACCAGGTCTTTATGACCTTTGAGCCCTTGATCTCTTTGGCCTCATCGACCTTCTTTGCTAACTTTTCCTCTAAAAATGGCCCTTTCTTAAGAGAACGTGCCACGAAAACCTCCTAACCTCTGAGTTTGATGATGAACTTGTCTGTACGTTTGTTCTTCCGGGTCTTTTTGCCCTTGGCCAGCTGTCCCCAGGGGGAGCAAGGATGCCTGCCGCCTTTCGATCTTCCTTCACCGCCACCCAGAGGGTGATCGACGGGGTTCATGGCGGTGCCTCGAACCGTCGGCCTCACGCCGAGCCATCTTGGCTTTCCCGCCTTGCCGACGGTGATGTTCTCGTGATCGATATTGCCGACCTGACCGATCGTTGCCATACAGGTCAGGTTCACGAGCCTTACGCCGCCCGAAGGAAGTCTCAGATGACCGTACTGCCCTTCTTTTGCCACGATCTGGGCATAGTTTCCCGCGCTCCTTGCAAGCTGCCCGCCCTTGCCGGGTTTCATCTCGATATTGTGGACAAAGGTTCCCAGCGGGATATATTTCAAGGGAAGGGCGTTGCCTTCCTTTATTTCCGTATCCGGTTTCATGCTTGAAACCACCGTATCTCCGGCCTTGACGCCGAGAGGAGCGATGATATAACGTTTCTCACCATCCGCATAATGAATAAGGGCGATGTTCGCCGAACGGTTGGGGTCATATTCTATCCCTGCAACCTTTCCGGGGATCTCGAACTTGTCGCGCTTGAAATCGATGACACGAAGGCGCCTCTTGTGCCCGCCTCCGATGTGCCTGGTGGTTATCTTTCCGCTGTGGTTCCTTCCGCCTGTCTTCTTTACTGACTTCAGCAGGGATTTTTCCGGTTTGTCCTTCGTTATCTCGTCGAAGGTAAGACCGCTCATGAAACGCCTGCCGGCGGATGTTGGCTTATATTCTTTCACGCCCATTACGCACCCTCAAAAATCGTGATTTTATCTTTCGGACCGAGCTTGACGATGGCCTTTTTCCAGTCTGACCGTTTTCCCGCGAAGCGTCCCAGCCGTTTTTTCTTTCCTTCCATGTTGGATACATGGACATCAAGTACCTTGACCTTGAAGAGCTTCTCGATCGCCTTTTTTATCTCTATCTTGTTTGCGCTCCTTTGTACCTCGAAGATATACTGGTTCCCAACTTCCTTGAGGAGCGTGCTTTTCTCTGTTATGATGGGCCTCAGGATGATGTCATATTCGTTCATGATGCCAGCACCTCTTCAACTTTCTTCAGCGCTTCGAGTGTCATTATGAGCTGATCGTGGCGGATTATGTCGTAAACGTTCAGCCCTTCCACTCTCAACACCTTTACGTAGGGGATGTTCCGTGCCGATTTCTCCACCGTCTCATCCTTCTGGTCGATGATGAAAAGGGGTTTGGTCAGGCTCAATGTCTTGACAATGCCGAAAAAGGTTTTTGTACTGATGTCGGACAGTTCGAGCTTGTCGAGGACCTTCATGTTTGAAGCGGTGTTCCTTACCGTAAGTGCGGACCTGAGCGCGCTTCTCCTGACCTTTTTCGGTACAGAGTATGAATAGTCCCTCGGCTGTGGCCCGAACGTGGTGCCGCCGCCCACCATGACCGGTGACCGTGACGACCCGCGCCGTGCCTGGCCTGTCCCTTTCTGCTTGTAGGGCTTGCGGCCGCCGCCGGAAACTTCCGTCCGTCCCTTTGTTTTGGCAGTTCCCCTTCTGCGGTTCGCGAGCTGCATCTTCACTACGTCATGTATGAGATGCTGTTTCACTTCGCAGTTGAAGATCTCGTCCTTTAATTCTACTTCTCCAACCTTTGCACCCTGTATGTTCAACACGTCTGTAACTGCCATAACCTGCTCCTAAGATTTGATCTCCACATCGACACCTGCCGCCAGTTCGAGCTTCATCAGGGCATCAACCGTTTGCTGTGTGGGATCGACGATGTCCATTAATCTTTTATGTGTACGGATCTCAAACTGTTCCCGTGATTTCTTATCGATGTGCGGCGATCTCAAGACTGTAAATTTCTGTATCCTTGTCGGTAGCGGGACCGGTCCGATAACTTGCGCACCCGTCTTTTTGGCCGCATCGACAATCTCTTTCACGGATTGATCAAGCAATCTGTGATCAAATGCTTTCAGGCATATCCTGATTCTCTGCCGCATTGTAATTCCCCTTTATTCAATTATCTCGGTGACGACGCCGGCACCGACTGTCTTGCCGCCCTCACGGATGGCGAAACGGAGTTCCGTCTCCAGTGCGATGGGGGTGACGAGCTCGACGGACAGTGTCACGCTGTCGCCGGGCATGACCATCTCCACGCCCTCGGGCAGTTTTGCCACACCGGTCACGTCGGTGGTCCTCAGGTAGAACTGGGGACGGTACCCGGAGAAGAAGGGTGTGTGGCGCCCGCCCTCTTCCTTGTTGAGGATGTACACCTTGCCCTTGAACTTCGTATGGGGGGTGATGGAACCGGGCTTGGCTATGACCTGGCCGCGCTCCACCTCGTCCTTCTTGGTGCCGCGCAGGAGGAGGCCGACGTTGTCGCCCGCCATGCCGGAATCGAGGATCTTGCGGAACATCTCCACGGAGGTGGTGACGGTCTTTGCCGTGGGACGGAAGCCGATGATCTCGACCTCGTCGCCGGGCTTCACCACGCCCCTCTCTATCCTGCCGGTCACGACGGTGCCGCGGCCGGAGATGGTGAAGACGTCCTCGACGGGCATGAGGAAGGGCTTGTCGGTGTCGCGTGCCGGTTCCGGTATGTAGGCATCGACGGCCGCCATGAGCTCGTATATGCTCTTGCAGTCCGGGCAGTTGGGGTCGCCGCAGCCGTGCTCCAGGGCCTTGAGGGCGCTCCCCTTGATGATGGGGATGTCGTCGCCGGGGAACTCGTACTGGGTGAGGAGCTCGCGGAGCTCCATCTCGACGAGCTCGATCAGTTCGGGGTCGTCGACCATGTCCGTCTTGTTCAGATAGACGACGATGCAGGGCACGCCGACCTGACGGGCGAGCAGTATGTGCTCACGGGTCTGGGGCATGGGGCCGTCGTTGGCTCCCACGACCAGGATGGCGCCGTCCATCTGCGCCGCGCCGGTGATCATGTTCTTGATGTAGTCGGCGTGGCCCGGGCAGTCCACGTGGGCGTAGTGGCGGTTGTCCGTCTCGTACTCCACGTGCGCCGTGGCGATGGTGATGCCCCTCTCCTTCTCCTCGGGCGCCTTGTCGATCTGGTCGAAGGGGATCCAGTCGGCCATACCCTTCTGGGCAAGACACCTGGTGATGGCGCTCGTCAGGGTGGTCTTCCCGTGATCTATATGTCCGATGGTTCCTATGTTCACATGTGGTTTCGTCCGTTCAAACTTTTTCTTACCCATAGAGGACCTCCGT
>JAKLET010000016.1 GCA_022711595.1 Deltaproteobacteria bacterium | reverse complement strand
CACCATCTTGACCACTTCTTCCTTGAACTCCTTTGTGTACACCCTCTTGGGGGCTCTTTCCATGTTGACACCTCCATCCGGTTATTATACCGCAACCTTGGTGTCCACTAAAGTCATCATAGGCCATGGTTTTTAACCGAACAAACCATACAAACCGAACAAACCAGACAAACCGTCTTTCTTTTCTCTGTTGTGAAAAAGACCCGTAAATCGTTATAATTGACATACACGTTCGCTAAATAATAGTTTGTTGCAGACCCCGGGAAAGGAGATCGATATGAGATCTGTCACAATTTTTATTTCATGTGTCCTTTTTGCGTGTTTCGCCCTTGTTTTTCCGTTGGACAGTACACCTGCTCCCCCGAAAGTGAAGACAGATGGCGAACAGGTCACCGGATGCGATGCCGAAGCTTACCTCAACGACCCGGACCCGAAGGGGACGAACGTCCGCTCGGGGCCGGGAGCCGCGCACAAGGTCATCGGACACATACCGAACAAGAACGAGGAAGGTCTTGGTGTGGGTGTGCATATAACCGGTTCGCAGGGAAAGTGGGTCCGCATCGACCGGGCCGTGGAAGAAGGAGGCGATGAAGAAAAGGTTTTCTTTAAAGGGGAAGGCTGGCTATACGCCCCGCTGCTCGCAGGCAGCGGAGTGGGCGGCGGTTCAAAGCTGTATTCGGAGCCGGACGAGAAAAGCCGCGTGATAGGGAGGATCTCCAATGATGATCAGGTGAAGCTTCACGGGTGCCGGGGGAAATGGGTATTGATCGAACACAAGAAAATGAAAGGATGGATGGCTCCGAGGACATTCTGTCCCAGTCCACTGACGACCTGCAGCTGAATCAGAAACGGTTTCTTTGGTTTTTAACCAAACAAACCAGACAAACCAAAGAAACCATATAAACCATATAAACCGTTTTTCAATCCTCTTGTAAAAAAACAGTTCTCTGTGTATAATCAGATGGCTTTAGCCTAAGCTTCTTTAGATATCTTCCATGTGTTCTTATGAGAGAGGTGACAGATGAGGATCAGGTTCCTGGGGGCGGCGAGAAGGGTCACCGGCTCATGCTTCCATTTATTGACTGACGATACGCAGATCATTGTCGATTGCGGTATGTACCAGGGAAGAAACGCCGATGAGGTAAACTGGGCCCCTTTCAAGTTCCGGCCGGAGGAGATCGAATGCCTGCTCCTCACGCACGCCCATCTCGACCATTCCGGGATGATACCGAGGCTCGTAGCAGGCGGCTTCAAGGGAAGGATACTGACCACGTCGGCCACGGCCGAACTGGTGGAGATCATGCTCCTCGATTCCGCGCACATCCAGGAGAAGGATGCCGAGTGGCACACAAAGAAGGCCTTAAGGGCCGGGCGGGATGAAGTATTCGAGCCCCTTTACAATTCAGAGGATGTTAAGGCCTGCCTGCCTTATTTTGAAAAAAAGGATTATAATTCCCTCGAAGATATCGGCGGCGGGGTCAGGTACCGTTTCGTGGATGCCGGGCATATTCTCGGTTCGGGGACCCTTGAATTATGGTTTCGAGACGGATCAAAGGATAAGAAGATCGTCTTTTCCGGAGATGTCGGCAAAAACGGCAACCCTATCATCAGGGACCCCGAGCATATCGCCGAGGCGGATTATGTCCTTGTTGAGTCAACCTACGGCAACCGTTTCCACAAAAGCCTGGAAGAGAGCATAGACGAACTTGAAAAGGCCATTAAAGAAACCTTCAAGCGGGGAGGAAATGTTCTCATGCCTTCCTTTGCGGTTGGCAGGACACAGGATGTACTTTTTATCCTCGACCGCCTTGTAAGGGAAGGAAGGCTCAAGGGTCTCGATGTATACGTGGACAGCCCCCTTGCAGACAAGGCGACGAAGATCTATATGGCCCACCCGGAGTTCTATGATGCCGAGACTTCGAATACCTTCAAATTCCAGGGTTCGGCGGGGATGAAGGTCCATTTCACGGCCACCATAGAAGAATCCCAGAAGATAAACAGGATAAAATCCGGGGCGATCATCATCGCCGGCAGCGGCATGTGTGAAGGCGGCAGGATACGCCACCATTTCAAACACAATATCTGGAGATCGGAATGCAGTATCATTTTCACCGGTTTCCAGGTTTCGGGAACACTGGGGCGCCACATAGTCGACGGCGCGAAAAAGGCCCGTATCCTCGGCGAGGAGATGGCGATACGGGCGAAGGTCCATACTATCGGCGGGTTTTCGGCCCACGCCGATCAGGGTGAACTCATAGAATGGCTCAGTACCTTTAAGAACAATCCCAGGGTGTTTATCGTGCACGGCGAGGAATCGGTCTCGCTGGAATTTGAAAAGGTGGTCAGGGACAAGCTGGGGCTCAGGACGTATGTGACCCATCTCGGTGAAGAACTGGAGATTTGAACAACACCGGGCCACCCGGGGCCACAACGATCATGCGTGACTCAACGGGGAAAGTGGAAAAACAGGCTTCTCTCTTCAAGGATGCTGATTTCCTGCACTATCAGGTAGTCCGCAGTAAAAACCGCAAACGCACCATGACACTGAAGATCGAGCGCGACGGCACCGCTGTCATCCTGGTCCCCGAGAAGACGCCAAAGGGCGAGATCGACAGGTTCTTCCGGTCAAAGATCGACTGGATCACGAGAAAGCTCAGCGAATACCGGAGCACACCGGGAGCGATGAAATCACCCCGGCTCTTTCTTCCCGGAGACAGGTTCCTCTATCTCGGAGAAGAGTTTCCCCTTGAAATGATCGACGGAGTGAGAAAGAAGCTTGTTCTTTCAAGGGGTGTGTTCAAGCTCTGCAGCGACCATAATGCCGACCCCAGGCAACTGTTCATCGACTGGTACAAGCAGAGGGCGCGGGAGATCTTCACGGAGCGCGTCACCCATTACGGCAGGCAACTGGGCCTTGAGCCCTCCGGCATCCGGATCTCAAGCGCCAGGACCCGTTACGGTTCGTGCTCGCCTGACAACAGCCTGTCTTTCAGCTACCGCCTTGTCATGGCGCCTTATTCCGTCATCGATTATATCATCATACATGAACTGGCCCATATCAGGATAAAGAACCACTCGAAGAGGTTCTGGGAATATGTGGGAAAACTGATGCCCGATTACAAAGAGCGAAAATTGTGGCTTACCCAAAAAGGCCACCTGCTGGAGATATGACCGGGGATCCGCTTTCGGACCCGGACCCGGTTTCAAACAAGGAGCGCATTATGAGAAAGGCAATGGTTTTGTTCATACCGGCAATGGTCTTCCTTTTCCTTGCCGGTCATACCCTGGTTTACGCCCAGTCTGCACAAAAACAACAGCCCGCAAAGAAAAAAAGCGGCAAATCCAAGATTGTCGTCGAATATGTCGCGTTCCCTGAACAATTGAAACAGTATGACGTATATCCCTGGGATACACTGAAGATCGAAGATTTTCAGAATGCGTACACTAAAATGGTGGGCCAGGGTGCGCTTGAGGAATGGGTGAAGTCGCTGACGGGGACCGCTGCGAGCAAGAACAGAATGGTCCGGGCTTTCAGGGAGCAGTTCGTCCTCGTTGTTTCATGCAAGCCTCACATGTGTGACGAAAGCCAGGTGATCGTCCTCTATGATCCGGTGAAAAAGCAGACGTTCAGCGTCCTTGCCAGGGACGGCAAATTTTACTGGTTCGGCGATCCGCCCGAGAAGATCAGGGACCTTCTCAATATCCTGCTCGTGGATGAGTTCAAGGACATTTATAAAGCCGGTAAATGAAGGAGGGAATCATGATGTTCAGGTCAATCGTTTTATTTCTGGTTATCCTGACGGCCATTGTATCTGTTTGCGTCACTTCTGAAGCCTGCTCGGTGTTCCGCGTCGTTGCAGAGGATGGGACCATCATTTCAGGCAGGACAATGGAATTCGGTTATGATCTGAATTATGCCGCTATTGTTGTTCCCAGAGGGGTGGCCTTTTCAAGTCCGGCGCCAGGAAATAAAGCGGGGCTGAAGTGGCGAAACCGTTATGGCTATGCGGCCATTAACATATTCGGGCGCGAGGAGATAGTTACGGACGGTCTCAATGAAGCCGGTCTCGCCTTCAGCACGCTCTGGTATGAGACGGACATGAAATGGCAGGATGTGTCCCCGCAGGAGACGGGGAGCGCGCTGGCAAGCACCATGACAGGCGCCTGGATCCTTGGCAGTTTTTCCACTGTTGCCGATGTCAAAAGAGAGATAGCAAAGCTCAGGGTCTTCGGAAACCGCATAGAACAGATGGGGATTGTGCCGACGGCGCACTTTATCGTCTATGACGCGAAAGGCGGGTGCATTGTTATTGAGTATGACAACGGCCGGCTGAACATCTACGACAATCCTCTCGGGATAATGACCAACGCTCCGGGTTTTCCTTATATGATAGCGAACCTGAGGAACTACACGGGCATGACGCCAGATCCGGGCAAGACCCGTAACTTTTCAGGCGTGAAGCTGCTCCCGACGGGACACGGCGCGGGCATGTTCGGGCTTCCCGGCGATCTGACTCCCCCGAGCCGCTTCGTACGCCTCGCGGTGATGACCCATTTCGCCGACATACAGAAAGATGCCCGCGGCACCCTCAACCTTGCCCAGCACATCGTGAGCGCGCTCCATATAGTGAAGGGAATGATCGTGGACAAAAAGCCTGACGGTACCATTGAGGCCAGCGAGACAACACAATGGTCAAGTTTTCGGGACCTTACCAACAGGGTGCTCTATTTTCGCACATATGATAATTTTACACTCCGAAAGATCGACCTCAAACGTCTCGATCTTGGTTCAGGCAAAATAAAAAGTGTTCCCATGACCCTGCCCGATGAGGCCGTTGCGGACATGACAGACAGATTGAGAGGGCAATGATCCCGGCTAAGAGGGTCAGGCGGTCACACTCAGTCCGGGTTTTTGAGGATGGCCTCGCAGAAGGCGTCCCAGCTTGAACCAGGGGTGAACCCCTCCCATTTTTCAGCGGTCACGGGAAACTCATCTACAAGCTTGTTTCTGTAGAATCGGGCCGTTTTCAGTGTGCGGTAGCTGTTTTCGTTGCAGTTTATCTCGATGTGCCGCACGATGGTATCTATCCCGCCGGACGTGTCGCCTTCAAGTACGGCTTTGGTCCAGAATATCATGGACCCCTTCTGTGTTCTTTCAATGGTGCCCGCGTCGAAAAATTCCCTGATGGTCAGCGCGCTGCCGCTTTTGTCCTGCGTCGATACCGTGGAATAGTACCACTTCCAGTCTGCGGCGCAACAGGACGCTGATGCAAAAAAGAAGAGTGCCAGAAACAGGGCCGGGGCCGACAGGTTCTGCATTGCCGATCTCATCTTGTTTAAGTTTTACACGGTCTGAAAAATAATTCAATAGCATGGTTTTTGTTATCCGCTGAAGGCATGTTATAATAGACGATTCTGAGAAAGAAAGGCGAGGACATGGGAAACAGGGTCATAGTTGTCGGAGCGGGACTTGCGGGAATGGCCGCCGCTATCGCGGCATGCGAAGAGGGCGCCGGAGTTACCTTGATCGACAGAGGCTCTGTCGGGCTCGGGACAAACTCGGCCATATCGAATGGTTTCTTTACCGGAACAACCGATTCTTACGGCGCCGATGATTATGTTAAGGACACTATGGAGATCGGCCGGTACCTGAACAGGAAAAGGACCGTCGAAACCGTTGCGGAAAAAGCGCCCGGGGTGATGGCGATAATGAGGGGCCTCGGTGTTCCGATGAACATATCGGACAGTCTTTATGCGGTGAGACCGCCCAATGCCCGCACCATCCCGGGTGTAACTCTGGTAAAACAGCTTGCCGCAGCGGCAGGGGCCCGCAGGGAGATCCATATCGTGCGCGATCTGTACGTAACCGGGATCATGGCGGCAGAAGGGACCGTGACGGGAGTGGAAGGGATCGACAAAGAGGGCAGGGACATCGTTTTTAACGGGGACTCCGTCGTCCTCGCGACAGGAGGGGCCGGTGCCGTCTACCTCAGGAATGACAATCAGAAAAATATCATGGGACAGGGTTATTGCCTTGCAGCCAGGGCAGGCCTTGCCCTGATGGACATGGAGTTCGTGCAGTTCTTCCCGATCGTTGTTTCCGGTGAACATCTGCCGGACACAATAGTCTATCCGCCTTTTCATAAGGAAGTGAGGCTCGTGAACAGCGCCGGAGAGAATTTAATAGAGAAATACGGCCTCGGCAGCCTGAGCGAGGCGGCCATGAAAAGGCGTGACGAACTGTCCATACTGCTATGTGGGGAGGCCGGCAAGGGTGCGGTGCTGCTCGATTATCGCAGGGTCCCCGATGAATTATGGGGAGAGCACCCTTTGAGCCTGCTTTCATTGATAAAACATGATTTTAAAACAAAGCTCCTTCCTGTTTCGCCTGCCGTGCATTTCATGATGGGCGGTGTGAGAACGGACGAGGATTGCCGCACCGGCCTTGCCGGCCTGTTTGCCTGCGGAGAGGTGTCATGGGGTCTCCACGGAGCCAACCGGCGCGGCGGCAATGCACTGATGGAATGCGCTGTGTTCGGGACGACAGCAGGGCGCAATGCCGCGCATTTCAACGGGCAGGGCCGGGGCCGAAGCGCAAGCGCACAGGCGGAAAAGGGCCGTCAGGCAGATCGGGGTGCCATTCGGAAGGGCGCCCAAAGGACGCTCTCAGATATCAGACATGAGATCAGGCGGGCGGCATGGGACCATGCCGGCGTGGTGCGGTCTGAACAGGGGCTGAAAAAAGGGCTCGAAATTACAGCACGGATAGGATCGGAACTTGCTGGCATCATACCGGAAGGCCGCCGCCAGGTTTGTTTGAAGGCGGATCTCGACGCCGCTCTTTTTACGTTGAGAGCGATCCTCACGGCGAGCCTGGGAAGAAAGGAAAGCCGGGGAAGCTTTTACCGGAGCGATTTTCCGGTAGAGGATGACGCAAACTGTAAAAAGAATTCATCTTTGACGTATGACCGGGCGAATGACACCTTTGCTTCGACGTACGTCGAAACCGTTTAAATAAATTCAGGCAGGTGAAGAGATGATTAAACACGGACCTCACGGCCCCTTGATGGCCGACACAACCGCATTCATGAAGAGCAGGGTGATACTCACGGCGGCGCAGCTCGATATATTTACCCTCCTTGACGATACCCCCGCCTCCTCTGCTCTACTGGCAAAGAGGGCTGGATTCAACACCCGGGCGCTCGCCAGGGTGCTTGACGCCCTTACCGCCTTTGGTTTTCTCGATAAAGAGGGAGGTGTCTATTCACTCACCGAAAGCGGTATGCTTCTTTCTTCGCGCCATCCGGGATCGGTCCTTCCCATGGTGCTCCACATGGGCAGGCTCTGGGACACCTGGGGAGATCTGACAGGCATGGTAAGGAAAGGTATGAAGGGCAGGCGCAAGCATGCAAGCCGGATGCATCCGGAAACGCTTGGCGCATTCATCGGCGCGATGGATGTTGTCGGGCGCGACCTGTCGGCGGATATTGCCGGTTCTTACGACCTGGGCCCCTTCCGGAACCTTCTCGATATCGGGGGCGCCAGCGGGACGTACACCATTTCATTTTTACGCAGAAATCCGCTCATGAGGGCCGCAATATTCGATCTTGATGCCGTCATCTCCATGGCGCGGGAAAGGATCACGGCAGAGGGACTTTCGCAGCGGGTGGACCTTATTGCAGGTGATTTTTACAAGGACGAGCTCCCGGGAGGATACGACCTGGTCCTGCTTTCCGCGATCATACATCAGAACGACGGCAGGGAGAACGTTGAGCTCTACCGCAAGGCATTTGGCGCGCTCGTACCCGGCGGGGCCATCCTCATCCGTGACCATATCATGGACGATTCCCGGACGGCCCCCGCCGCCGGAACGCTCTTTGCCATCAACATGCTCGTGAACACCCGCGGCGGAAGCACCTACACTTTTGCCGAGGTAAAGAGAGGTCTTGAAAAAGCAGGCTTTCGTGATGCCAAACTGCTCAGGACCGGAGATAAGATGGACTGCCTTGTAGAAGCAAAAAAACCCTAAAGCGTGAATGAGGCCGTAAGGCGTAAGGTGTGAAGAGGGTATAATCCGGAAACATGGGTTACACCTTACGCTTTACGGTTTCTCAACGCTTCACGGATCTTTTTAAAGCTTAAAGTTCTCTACAACACTTTTCAGGTCAGAGGACAGGCGTGACAGCTCGGTTGATGCGCGTTCGATCTCCGATACGCCGTCGCTGCTTTCCTGGGACACCGCCGCCACCGCCTCTATATCCTTGCTGATCTCGCCGGAAGTTGTGGACATCTCTTCCGTGGCTGAAGCTATCTGCTGGACGTTAAGCTGAAGATCGCTGACCTTGGCGACGATAACCGAAAGCGCCTGTCCTGTCTTTGCGGAGAGCTCAACGCCGGCGCTTACCTTGCTCGATGCGTTCTCCATTGCGTCTATGGCCTTGAAAACCTCATCCTGGGTCGATTTTATCATGTCCCTTATCTCGGAGGTCGATTTCACGCTTCGTTCGGCAAGCTTGCGGACCTCATCGGCGACGACCGCGAAACCCCTTCCGTGTTCACCGGCGCGGGCCGCCTCGATGGCGGCGTTAAGGGCCAGCAGGTTCGTCTGGTCGGCGATGTCTTCTATGACGTTGACTATATCACCAATGCGCCCGGAGCGGTCCCCGAGGATGCGCACGATCTCGGCCGACATATCGACCGTTTCAGCGATCTCTTTCACCTCGGCAATGGACCGTCCCACAATTTCTTCACCTTCCTTGGCAAGCGTCGAGGTTTCTGTTGCCGAATCTGCTATCTTGTTCGTGCTTCGCGCAATGTCGAGGACCGTCTGGGACATCTCTTCCGATGCCGTGGCTATCTGGGAAACCCTTTTTGTCTGGTCCGTCAGGCGTTCAGCTATGGATACCACGGTCATTGAGAGCTCCTCGGACGCTGACGCGACTTGAAGCGACGAGCTCGAAACGTTCCCCATAGTGGTGTTCAGAAGCTCATTGAGGCTGTTCTTCATTTTATCGAGCGCTCCCGCAAGCATGCCGACCTCATCCAGGGTGTTCACGGCAAGGTCGTGGCCGGAGAAGTTGCCCTGTGCGAGAAAGCCTGCAAGTTTTGCGCATCGCTGCAACGGGTTGGTTATCATCCGAGCGATAAAGTATACGATCACGAGGATGATGATCGATCCCGCCCCTGTGGCGGCCATTATTTTATTGCGCAGCGCTGAGATCTGGGCGTTCACGTCGTCCACATAGATCCCGGTTGCGACAGCCCATCCCCAGGGGGCAAAATTCTTTACATAGGTGATCTTTGGCGACGGCGCGGTTTCTTTTGGTTTGGGCCAGGAGTAGCCGACAAACCCTTCACTTTTGTTTTTGGCCACTTCCAGCATATCCCTGCCGAAGTACTTTCCATGAGGGTCCTTGAATTCCGTTATGTCTTTGCCTACCAATTGAGGGTTGGCCCCGTGCACCACAATTGTCTTATTCATATCGAAAGCAAAGAAATATTCATTATTCATGTAGCGCATATTTACCATGTTGGATATGATCCTCTTCTGGGCCTCTTCCTGGGTGAACTCGCCTTTTTTGACGCGTATGTCGTATGCTGCCGAAAGCGAGATCACGACATCGACCACGTTCTTTAAGGCAGCCTTCTTTTCATCCATCAGTTTATCTCCCACAAGAGGGATGAAATAGAACAGCATCCCAGAAGCAATAAGGAGAATGGTGAATATGGAGATGCTCATGATCTTTGTTAAAATGGACCAGTTTTTAAAAGTTCTCATAAATGGCTCCCCTTTATGATTTCAATGTTATGGCGTTATTGAAAGCCATATTTTATGAGTTATCGGCGAATGTAATGAAAATATAAAAGGATTAATATATTTTTATTTGACGGGTATCCCCGATTCGCATGGGACCCCGGCCTGGCAAAGGCCGCAGGCGGGTGTGTCGATGTGAAAATGTTCGATACTGTATTGGCGACCTGTCTTGCCGGTGTATGGCGCACACCTGGATTTGTCGTGCCCGTTTTTCGATATGGCCTTTGCCGGACAGCGTTCGATGCATTTTCCGCATGTGCCCGCGGAATAAAAGAGGCAATACTCGTGAAGGTCCTTATAAGGCCTTGACGTGGGGGAGACCTGGATGAGCGCGATAACGGAGCCGAGGCGCACGGCCTTCCCGGCCGGCGTAATGAGGCCGTCGCAGAGGCCGAATGTCCCGAGACCGGAGATATATGCGGCGTGCCGCTCAGACCAGTTCGAAGAGATACCGAACGATCTGGAATCCCTTCGTCCCCATAGCGGGGAATCGGACGGGGCAAGCGCTTCATGGCCCCGTTCTTTCAGACAGGCTGCAACATGCGCGCGAAGCTTTGTGTTGAATTCTTCGCCGAACGATCTTGACCTCGCCCAGCGCTCCGAGGGGAACTTCTTTTCCCGCGTCTGATCGCGCCTGGTGGCAGCCGTCTGCGGCAATACCCAGCTTATGACGGTCAGGTCTTCCGGTGCGGCCTCAATGGAGGGAAATGTCATCCGGAAGATCTCGGCAGGTGTCCAGTAGAAGTCCCCTATCAGGCCCTTGATCTCAAGGTAGAGGGGGTCGCCGCCGCTGGAGAAGCCGACGAGGGGTTCGTTCCATGCAGGCTCATTTTCGGCATTGCACAGGGTATTCTCGTTTGATCTTGTGAAGTCCCCGATGAGCTTGACTATCCATGCCAACGTATCGTCAGGCGTTTTCGGTATCATTCCCCGCCCTCCATGGAAAGGCCGCGGTCTGAGCAGGCCGCGTACATTTTTGATGTTGATCTTCTACTTCAGTTTTTTGATCCATTTCACCAGTTCGACGACGAGCTCCTTCACCTTGTCCCGTGTCATGTCGTCCTTGAGCCTCCCGTTCTCGTCGAACTTGCTTTCAGCGAAAGGCACCATGATCTCCGGCCGGTTCAGGGGAAAGGCGTTGAAGAATACCAGTGTCTGCCGCAGGTGGTACTGGGCCCTCGCCGTGCCGAGCATCCCGATTGATGCGCCCATGATTGCCACGGGCTTGCCTTCGAAGGGGTTTGTGCCGTAGGGCCTCGATGCCGCGTCGAGGGCGTTCTTCAGGACGCCGGGGACGGAATAGTTGTACTCCGGTGTCGCTATGAGGATGCCGTCCGCCGCTTTCACCTTTGCTTTGAATTCCTTCAGCTTTTCATGGGGGTCGTTCTCCAGGTCCTGGTTGAAAAGTGGTATGCCCTCAAGGTCGAACACTTCCAGTTCCACCCCTTCCGGGGCAAACCCTGCGGCCTCCCTCAGGAGCATCTTGTTGAAAGACCCTTTGCGGAGACTTCCGGCAAAACCGAGTATCTTGACCTTGTCCGCCATTTGGTGCCTCCTTTTTGTGTTCCGGTGATGTTATGGGATAATGCCATAATAAGACTTCGGTAAAGGACTGTCAATGTGGATCCGGTTTTATTGAGCATATTACGGGACAGCTGACAGTGTTCATTTTATGCAGAATGAACACTGGGATGTTGATGCTCCCCAGCAGCATTCCTCCTCATTATCCTCATCGTCCGGGAGCCTGGTATTAAGTTTCCCTCCGGGCTTCATGTTTTCATAATAGAAAAGATTTTGCAAAGAAATAAGAATTGCCCGGGTTTTCGATTTACTTAAGAATCTGACCTCGATCAATTGAGGATCCCCCAGATCGAATGTGCCCTTACCCGAAAAAAAAGTTTCTGTTACCTTGCCGGACTTCTGGCCTTCCATTTCAGTGCCGCAGCGATTGAAGTCCTCAGTTTCCACGACCGCGTTACTGTACTTGCAGGAACCTGCCGCAATCGGCTCCATGTAAATGCGAATTCTTGTTCCATAACAATCCGGGGCGCCACAGTCGGCTGAGTGGAGATCCGCAATGAATCGAAGTTCGACCACGCCGCCAGGAGTTATATCAGCTATCCCCGACTCCAGATATCTTTTGAGAAAAGGACTGGATGTGCAATCGGATGCCAGGGTATACGAACACCGTAGAACAGACAGGAGGACCAATGAAACAACGATTATGAATTTAACTTTCATGCAAACCACCATGGACCCCGATGATCGATCTCACTTTGGGTAATTTTCTGTTTCCTGGATATCGTACCGTTGTCTTATAAGAAAAGCAATATGCAATTACCCCTTGAAAGCCTCTGCGCTGTGAAGCCTGTCAGGTCTGCAGGCTTCAGGAAAAAAGAGCATAAATAGTGCGGAGGGGGCTGTTTGTGAGCAAGCGACTTCGAGCACGGTTGGGTACCCACTTGACGAGGAAGAACGTTCCGCAAGGACGGTCCGTGTGTCTGAGTCCCGTCTTTGACGGGACGAGTTCGCGGATCGAGTGAATTCCGAGTCTTAGTGAGTAATCACGCCGCAGGCGGGACCAAAAGCCGCGCGCAGGGAGGGGACGAGCAAATAACCCCTTCCGCACATTACGGAAACTTCAGCTTTCTTTCCTGTTGCGCATGATCATGTTTTTTGTTGTATCTTTGTTACCCAAGCCGTTCAAGTATCAATGAGAATACGGTTTATTCGGTTTATACGGTTTGTTTGGTTTTTCTGGTTTTTTTGGTTGTTAACCATACGAACCATACAAACGAGACAAACCGTATAAACTATTTTTTCAGGGTGAATCTCCACTTGCAGAAGAGGTCCGGGGGATGGTCGGGCGGCGCAAGCAGGCATTCGACCTTGATGTTCGGGTCCACGGCGTGGGCAAAAGACTCGAACTCGGTCTGGTGCATATCCTGGCAGTGGAATTCAGGCAGCCCGTGTTTTACGCGCGCCACCTGGGTGGGGCATTCGGGCACCGTGACCAGCAGTTCGTCCTCACCGTTCTTGCTCACATGGTAGCCGACGATCATGGTCCAGGGCAGGTACTGGAACGCCTTTTCAAGACCCCTTAGCCCCCTTTCCTTTATGTTGAAACGTTTCACCAGGTCCTTCGCGGACATGCCGGCGATCTTTCCCCAGACCACCTCGTCGAAGTGCTCGGCAGCCTTCCTGCCGTACTCTTTCTCGACGCACAGGAACCAGAAGCCGTCCACTACGCGATAGTGCCAGAGAAGGAAACGCAGGTATTCCCGAAGTTCGGGAGCTTCCATATGCTCAAGGATGCCTATGTTCATTGACGCCTCCGGTTCAAACGATCTGGGGATCGGGCAGGGCCGACCATTCAGCGGCCTTCGATATGGGCCGCCGCATATCGTATCAATCCGGCTGCCGGTATGTCAAGGGGCGCGATGGGGCAGGGCGGGGACCATCAAGGGGGATCTTCCTTGCCGCTCATTTCGTCGATCCCGATCCTGACGATCGCGGTGAGGGCGAGCTTTTCTTCGGGAAAGCCGCCGTACCCGCCTTCGGGCTGGTATTTTTCCATGAGGCCCTTAAGGGCCGCGAGTCTTTCTTCCCTTTCTTCCACGATGGATGCCCGTCCCCTTATGATGACGCTTCGGTAGCGATAGCCGGCCTTGCAGGGGCTCGAGGTGCTTTTTACGTATCCCATGGGGAGATCGACCTCGAAACAGACGCGGCTGTCGCGCCTGATATCTTCGATCTTCTCGCCCTCGCGCGCGCTGTGGAAATATATGTGACCGTTGAGATATACAAAGTTCAAAGGTTTGATCATGGGGTGCCCGTCAGGCCCTATGGTGCCGAGCCTTCCCACGGCAGACTCCCTGAGAAGGCCGGCAATGACGGATGTGTCTCTGATCTCTTTTTTTCGAACACGCATAGAAGGCACCCCCGGGTCTTGATCTGATCTCCTTCATTGTATACGGTTTATGCGATTGAGCGCAACCATGCCTGTCCTTTCAAAAAAAACTTGACTGCGGAAACATTCGCTTATAAACTGATCTTGTTTTGATATGAATGAGGCGGATATGACGAAAAAAATATTTAAAGCAGATATCGGCAGGATAGCAGGCGATACCCTTATGCTCGTCGTTGTAATGCTCGTCATCGTGTGCACGTTCGCACCGACGGGTCCCGGGTAGCCCTGATAGAGGATACCTCAGAGCCCCTGACGGTGCGAGACCGTCAGGGGCTTTTTTTATTCCCGAACAGAGGAGCGCATGATGAAACTGAAAGGAGCTGAAATCATAATTGAAGCACTTAGGAGGCAGGGTGTAAGCATCGTAGCCGGTATCCCGGGCGGTTCCAATCTCCCCGTCTACAACGCCCTCCACAAGAGCCGTATTCGCCACATCCTTGCGCGCCATGAACAGGGGGCGGGTTTTATAGCGCAGGGGATGGCACGTTCAACCGGCAGGGCGGGCGTGTGCCTTGCCACCTCCGGACCGGGCGTTACGAACCTCATCACGGCGATCGCGGACGCGAAGCTGGACTCAGTGCCGCTTGTTGCGGTCACCGGGCAGGTCCCGACCTCGATGATCGGTACAGACGCGTTCCAGGAGGTCGATACCTTCGGAATGACCATGAACATTACAAAGCACAATTATCTTGTCAAGGACGCCCGGGAATTGCCCCGGCTGATCGGGGAGGCTTTCCGGGCCGCCGAAGGCGGCCGGCCGGGCCCGGTCCTTATCGATGTACCGAAAGACATCCAGCTGCAGGAGATCGAACTTGACATATGGCCGCAGGCGCCGGGCCCGGTCCGCTGCGGGATGGATCGATCCGCGATAGAAGGAATCGCGGAATTGATAAACAGTGCAAAGAGGCCACTCATATACGCGGGCGGGGGCATAACGGCCTCGGGGGCCGCGAAGGCCCTTTCCATACTTGCAAAAAAGAATTCCATCCCCGTGACGCTGACGCTCATGGGGCTCGGGGTGTTCAGCCCCGACGACCCTCTCTATCTCGGCATGCTCGGCATGCACGGTGCGCCCTGCACAAATTATATTCTTGATGAAACAGATCTTTTGATCGCTCTCGGATCCCGCTTTGATGACAGGGCAATAGGCAAGGTGGAAGAGTTCTGCCCCGAAGCGTCGATAGTTCATATCGATGTCGATGCGTCGGAGATCGACAAGATCAAGAGGTCCCACATTGCTCTCGTGGCTGATGTGAAAGAGGCCATCGAATGTATCCTGCCTCTTGTCAGGGACGATCGCCGTGAAGAGTGGACAGGACGGATCGGAAAGATAAGAAATGAACATCCCCTTCCGAATCCGTTGGTGAATGATCCGCTGAACCCGTTGAACGTGATCAGGACAATAGGTGCCGCCTCCGGACCGGACACGATCATTGCGACGGATGTCGGGCAGCACCAGATGTGGGTCGCGCAGGCATACAAGTTTTACCGGCCGAGGACGCTGCTTACATCGGGGGGGCTCGGAACGATGGGTTTCGGTCTGCCGGCGGCCATAGGGGCCGCGCTGGCCCATCCGGACAGACAGGTCATCTGCATCAGCGGGGACGGATCGATCCAGATGAACATCCAGGAGATGGCGACACTTGCAGACCTTGGGCTGGATGTTGCCGTCATCATAATGAACAATCAGCATCTGGGCCTTGTGAGACAGCAGCAGGAACTGTTTTTCGGAGGCAACTATATCGCATCTAAGTTCAAGACAAAGCTTGATTTTGCCGCCATCGGCCGACAGTTCGGTATCAGGGGGATCAATCTTGAAGACGCGATAGACCCGGACAGATCTTTAGAACAGATGCTGAAAGAAAAGGGGCCTCGTATCATCGATGTTCCCATCCATTATGGCGAGAATGTTTTCCCCATGGTCCCGCCGGGCTCGGCGAACAGGGAGATGATCATAAGACGGCTCGAATGCTTGAACGGCTCGAATGCTTGAAAATGAAGGGCTTTTTCACTGCAGTTAGACATCATGAAAGGGCGGAATTGTTTATAAATGGTTGATAAGCCGGACGGGCAAGTGTAGAATGGAAAAAAAAATTCAGGATCAGAGGGAAGATATGGACAAAGAGGAGCTGAGCGTCGGTTTTTTCAGACCTGATGACGCACAAGGTGTTGCGAAGCTTTTCACCGAAGTGTACGGCGACGGTTATCCCGCAAAGATAGTCTATGATCCGAGGGGGCTTGTCGAGGCCTTCGAGAGGCGCGACAATATACCCATCGTTGTTCGCAGCCGGGACAATATGGTTGTCGGGTACAGCTCCCTGTTCCGGGCGGCGCCCGACAAAGGTGTTTACGAGAAGGGTAACGGGGCGGTCTTGCCCGCCTTCAGGAACGCCGGTGTCATGGGTATGATCTTCAGGTATGTCGGCAGGATGATGTCGGGCGTAGAAGGCCTGAAGGTTTTTTTCGGTGAGCCGGTTTGCAACCACGTGTATATCCAGAAGGCCGCGCTTGCCAATCTGCCCTTCGTCGAAACGGCCCTCGAGGCTGATCTCATGCCCGCAGAGGCCTACGACAAGGAAAAGAGCGCGTCAGGAAGGGTATCGACGCTGCTCATGTTCATCACCGTTGTCCCCAATCCGCATACGCTGTATGTTCCCGGTATATACGCCCGCTGCCTTGAATACATATATGAGGGTCTTGACGACAAACGGTCTTTCATCCCCTCGAAGGACGACCTTCCTTCATCACGAAAGACACTGATAGATACGCAGGTATTCGATTTTGCCCGCGTGGCCCGCCTGGCCGTCCATGAGGCAGGAGCGGACCTTGAAGGTGTTCTGGCTTCGGAAGAACAACGCGCCCTGGACCGGAATGCGGAAGTGATACAGGTGTGGCTCAAGCTGTCCTGGCCATGGATCGGCAAGGCCGCGGAACTGCTGAAGGAGAAGGGTTACTTTTTCGGCGGTGTGCTCCCGCAGTGGTTCGGGGAAGACGCGCTTCTCATGCAAAAGACCGTCTCCCGGCCCAACTGGGAAGGGATCCATCTCTTTTCGGACCGCGCGCAGAAAATACTGGAGTTTATCATGGCAGATTGGCAGCGGCCGTAAAGGGCGGGGCATAAATGAAAAACCGCGCGATCCGGGGCCTTGTCGGAAGCACCATCCTGTTTCCGCGGATCGGCCCATAAATCCGACACTTAATTGACACTTTCCCATCCCTGCGATAATATTCTTGATATACAGACGTGTTCATGTACTCTTTCCAGCCGTAAGGAGACCAGGTGAAGGACCTCTCTGCAACAGACCGCGAATTGATCGGCGAAATATCCTCTTTGAAGCAAAAGATCAGGGAACTGACCCGACTGGAATCGGAACGGGCTTGCGAGGAAGAGGAACTGCACAAGAGCCGCCGTTTTTTGCTCGATCTTATCGAATACAGCGGGGCCCTCATTTGCGTGAAAGACCGCGAAGGGCGATACGAAATGGTGAACGGCAAATGGGAGGGGGTGACGGGACTGAAGCGCGGCGATACGATCGGCAGGACGGATGAGGAATTGTTTCCCGGGCCCACGGGCAGGCAATTCCGCCTGAACGACCTGGAAGTCATCGAAACAGGATCGGTGTTGGAAAAAGAGGAGGTGCTTGAAGACGGCCGGGGAAGGAGATTCTTCATCTCCATAAAGTTCCCTTTGCGGGGCGACAACGGCGGGATAAGGGGCGTATGCGGCATGTTCACCGAGATAACGGCACGCAAAGAGGCCGAAGAGGAACTGGCGGTCAGCAAGGACCGGCTTGCCAGGGCAGAGATCATTTCACACTCCGGCAACTGGGAATTCGATATGAGCTCGAACCGTGTGTTTGCGTCCGAGGGAGCGCGCAGGATCTACGGCCTCCCCGGCAGTGAATGGACGATCCCGGAGATCCAGAAGATGCCGCTCCCTGAATACCGGGAAATGCTCGACAGGGCGCTCAAGGGGCTGATCGAGGACGGCCGTCCTTATGATGTGGAGTTCAGGATACGACGGCCGGACACAGGTGATATGGTAGACATCCACTCCGTGGCAGAGTATGACTTAGCATTATCTGAAGATTTGAAAAATTTGTATCAAGAGAATTGAAAAATATTGTTGAAAACTTCTTCCCTGTTTTAAAGGCGCAAAAATCATGCCCATTCTGCACTTTTCACATGCTCGAATGGCCATGTCTTCTTTCCCTTCTATGGTCAACGGCAGTTTAGGGAACAGAACCGCCGCTGACTCCAATATCAAACCGCCAGGTGCAACCCTGGCAATTACCCTTTTGACTTCGGATAAGGCCCTTGAGGGCCACAATGATGATTGAGGCATCGCCACCAGTGGTTATATCCGTGATGCCGAAATACCTCTTTAACCATGTTTTAAACGTCGTTTCTTGGCCCCACAGTACCCTGTCCCTGAGCGTTTGGAGAAGTGCCCGTTGACCGGGAGAGATAGGTTCTCTTTTGCTTCCGTCCCGCTGCCTGGGCTTGCAGAGTGTGCAGGTCCATTTTCTCTTTGTCTTGCCAAATCCCAAGAGCCTGAGAAAGGCAAGCAGATCATAAATCTGCTCGGCCGTGAGGTCTTCAGGATAGAGCACGCCGTAGTGGTCCTTTAGAAACTCGCTGAACTCCGCTTGGGAATAGCGCATGTAGACCCTGGCTGCCTGAATGGTCTTTATTGCTGGCTGATCGAGGCTCATTTCCCCTCAGAACTCCGTTGTGTTATACTACGGGTGTCGATGCCGTGGGCCGTGCCCCGATACGGCAAAGACAGGTGGGCTTTTGCACGGGGAAGTGACCATCCAACATTCTCAAGGCGATTCATAAATCCACAGGAATGAGCCTGGGTTCCTGATATCACGGTACAGAACCCTACGGTTTCCAGGAACCGGATGGTTACGTTCTGTTTACCTTCCATAGGGCATCTGTTCTTATAGAGGCAGACGGTCATTCACCGTGGCTCCAATGGCCTTCCTAATGGCCTTTCGTGCTTTTTCCACAACGGCTCTCACATATCTGTCCGACACCTTGAATTTCTTGGCCAGGTCCTGGTAATTCTCCCCGGTGAAGGCCCTTACAATAGCGCGCTCGCGGGGTTTCACAAGCGAGTTTTCAAGTTTCGGGATGTAGATATTTATTCCGCCGTATTCCGCCGAGATCCTGAGCGCACCTTCAAGCCCCACGATACCGGCAAGCATCTGGAGTGTTGGGGCGAGATCCTCGATCGTAACATCGTTTAGCATCTCTCCGGCCATACCCTGTGTCGGCTCAATCACTTGATACCTCCTTATTGCATTTTCTCTCTGCATCTGTGCCGTCTGATGGTCTCGCTCATTTCTTGCCGCCGTGCTTGAGGAAGGTTTCATCATCGACACCACAGAGGGAATTTACGTGCCTTTGCGTCCCGTCGAGGTCCTTCTCGCTTACTCCGCACCTGGACTCCTCGATCCCGAAGAGCCGGTTGATGATCCGCTGCGTCTCGTCGGCATCTTTCCCTTCACCCGCCTGAGGTCCTGCGGACCCATGCTGCCGGTACGTCTCGTCGTCGATACCGAAGAGGGCGTTGATCATTCGCTGCGTCTCGTCGACCTCCTTCTCCTTCGCGGGTCTTTGTGTGACGGGAGGGACGGCGACGGCCTTGCTCATAAAGATCTCGAAGCCCTTCGGGTCCTGCGCCGCGTAGTCTCTCGCCCATTGTTCCTGGTCCGGGGCGATCTTGCCGCTTGTAAGGGCGTACCGTATCATCTCCTCGGGTGTTGTGTTCTTCATCACGCTTCTCCTTAACGGTATGGTGAGGCATACAGTCTCTATGTCCTTCATCACGTCGCTCCTCTGCGACTTTTTTCTATCAGGCTACACGTGCATCTGTGCTGGCTTCTCCAGAGGCCCTTCATTGCGGTGATAACCATACTCGCCTCGGTCGAAAGCCTGATCTCCGTCATCCCGAAATAACGCTTGAGCCAGCCCGTGAACCCGTCTGCCGTGTACCACCGTATGTCATCCTTGAGCCGCCTGATAAGGGCGAGTTGCTGGGGACTCGCGCTGTATACAACGTCCTCGGGTATCCTCTCGCGGCGCGGCCGAGGCGCGCAAAAGGTACAGGTCTTTTTTTTGTCATGGGGCTGAAAACCGATGGACCTGAAATACTCTATGAGATCTTTCCCTTCAGCCGGGGCGAGATCCCTGGCGCTCGTCACGCCGTAGCGCGTTTTCAGAAGCTCGCGGTACTCACCGTCCGTGAGGTTGAGCTGGGTCTTTCCCACGTGGATGATCGCGAGCCAGTTTTTCTTCATCTCGGTTTGTCCGGGCACTATGCTCTCCCCTCAATAGGATTGAAGCTTCTCCTGCAAAGGAGGGCCTTCTCCTCGTCGGTGCCGGAGCGCGCGAGATGACGCCTGAGCTTGTGGAGCGCCTGCGTCTCGATATGGGAAACCCGTGTCTTCGTGATCCCCAGGGATTCGCCCGTCTGGCTCAAGGTCCTGTCCTCATAGTATCGGAGCCTCAGACACCGCCTCTCGCGCCCGGTAAGAACACCCGGATGTTCGAAAAGCCGGTCCACGTCGAAATCCTTGAGGGCGTTCTCGAAGGATTCCCCCTTGTCGGCGAGGAGATCCTTAAAGGTGGTTTGTTCGTCGCCGGGTGCGGGATCATCGAGGGAGACCGTGGAAGAGTCATTCTCCCGGGACATGACGCTTTGCATGGCCTGTCTGATCCAGTACGCCGCATAGCTGGTGAAGCGCACGCCCACATCGGGATCGAATCTGCCCGCTGCGATGAGGACTCCGAGACATCCAGCAGAGACAAGCTCCGCGAGCGACGTGCCCGAGTCCCGGTATCGGAAGGCCAGCGCGAGGACAAAGCGCAGGTTCGCGGATGCGAGCCTGTTGCGCGCCGTCACGTCACCGGCAAAGGCCTTTCGTGCTACGGATATTTCTTCTTCCCTCGTCATGAGCGGTATCTTCATCACGTCCCTGATAAACAAGTTCAAGAGCTGCCTGTCTCCTGTTTCTTTCATATTTCCTCCCGGTATGATAAGATAGACATGCCGAAAGGACTCACACCCCATTTCCTTCAAGCCAGATCCCATGCCAGTGGACCTGGCTTTTTTCTCTGATCAGCTCACAGGGGTGAAACTGCACCGCAGGAAGAACTGCCGGGCCGCCTCGCTGTCGCGGGCCGGGGTCTTCCCGGCGAGCATCTCCCGGGGAACCTCACCACCAAGAAGGCCGCACCGGATAGTGAGATCAGGTAATACCCCGGCGTAGCTGGTGCACCGGAAACACCTGCAATCGGGATACTGGCTCCTCACGTGTCTTTCGCGTTCTTGTGCGGCCAGCTTCTCGCTTTCTACGGCAGCATTGTAATATTCTGGTACGGGCTCCTCTCCGGGCAGCCAGATTCCCGGCAGCGACTTGGGACCTGCGTTCGCTTGCTGATCAAGAAGTATTCTGTGGCCAGGGGAGTCAAATGTTCTTATGTATGTTTCCATCGCCGCCTGAAAACCCTTCAGGGTCTCTGCAAGCTCCGGCGCGATACGGTTGTACTCGACGACGAGGGGACGGATTGTTTTTTCCTTGAAGATCTCCTTACCGAGCTCCTTCGATTGAGCAGCAAGGCGGGTCTCTTCGACCTCCAGGCTTGTGAGCCTGCGCGAGAGGCCCTCGATCTCGTCTTCGAGGATCTCTCCGGATTTTCTGATCTCCTTTAAACGGGTGTTCACGTCTTCGAGATCGCCCTCGGCAACGAGTATATCCTGGCGTTCGTTTCGCAGTTCCGTGATCCGGGACTCGATGCGGGAGTGGTTCTTCTTTGCAGCCTCAAGGCGCTCCTCAAGTTTCTTCCTCTCAGGCGGGATCTCGCCGATACGCTTCTGTACCGTTTTAAGTTCCGACTCCATTTTCTTGATGTCTTTCATAATTAGTTGCCTCCTTTTAATCTGCCTTAACGCTGGCCAGGCCTAGGCTAGGTTGCTAAGGGTCGATTCGATCTCTCTCGTACGTTCCTCGATAGCCGTGAGGCTGTCGAGGGTGCTCACGATAAGGCCGCTGAGCGTATGGATGATCCCGCCGAGATCGACCTCCTCAAGCTCTCCCGGCAGGGAGCAGTTCACCATGTCGAGGAGATCGAGGACCGCTTTTATCGAATAGACGCTCATCTGCGCCGAGCGACGCTCCTCGTGTATCGCCTCGGCGAGCCCGCCGAGGTCCGCGTCCTGCTGTGGTGTTTGTTTCGTCACACATTCTTTCACCGAAGGGGTCTGTTCCCGGTCTGTCTGTTGTGCTGCTGCCGTTTTCACCGTGCCCTCCTTGTCTGTATTCTCGATCTTGCCGATCTCGGACCTCTTTCAAAATCGGCCAAGACCCGTTTAAACTCGTTTAATTTCGTTTTTTGCTCCGGTCCGTGTGGTTTCATCCGGCCTTCCCCCCAAAATGCGTCTGAAGGGCGTTTTTCGGGGCGACCTCTTTCCTCTGTGTCATCTTCCTTAAGGCATAGAGAACCTTGTTCGCCGTCTCCTGGTCCAGGAACCTCAAATCGGAGACCTTGAAAAATCTGAAGAGGAAGGTCCGAATGTTTCTCTGGCGTATCTCCGGGTTGCTTTCGGGATAGAGCCCGTTCCAGGTGGCCTCGATCTTGCGGAGCTGTGCCGGGGTCGCCATGTCGGGACGCCGCCCGAGCTCGTTGTATTTGTCGCGGTACTCGCGCCTGCTCCAGACGCCGTTCATGACGCCTTCCATCTCTAGGACATCAATGAGGTACGCGGCCTGCCTTGCCGTGAGGACCTTCGACGTATCCACGCAGAAGAGGTCGTTCAGGCCCTTGCGGTAGACCTCATCGGGAAGGTCAAGGGCGCTTACCAGGGTGTGGATCTTGCGCGTCTGCTCCTTTGTGATCTTCTTTCCCTGGAGTTCGAAGTAAACCTCCTCCAGGGAGTTAATGACGCCTGCGGCCTGTTCGAAAGTGATTGTCCGCGATGTCATGTCCCCGTCAGGGTCGATGCCGTTTCGCGCAAGAATCAGCTTGTAACGCTTATCCGACAGCTTGAGATCGCCGGTAAAGACCGTGATCATTCCCGCCTGTTCCCGGGTCATCATCTTGCCACTCATTCTTACCTCCTCAACGAACAGTTAAGGCACGTCCTGTAAAGCCTCAGCGTCTCAGGATTGCTTGCCTTCATGCCTATCGAGCGCGCCTTCGCGTGCGTGTCGGCGCACCGCTCCGGGGCGATCTCACCCAGGGCGGGGCAGGCGACGCGTCCGTTTGTCCCGAAGATCCTTTTGATCCTCTCCTCGATCCTTGTCGTGCCTCCCGGATACTTGCCATTGCAAACGAGGCTCACCGTGGATTTGGAGACGCCGAGCTCGACGGCGACACGGGTGAGACCACGGGCCTTTACTTCCTTCTTGAGGATCTCAATCCACATGAGTTCCTCCCTTGTACGGGGGGCGCTTCGATCCCGGGTCCTTCGCGAGTATCCACATGACGCCCCGCGAGCCTGCGTTCCCCAGACAGCGCAGGTATCCGGCGCGGCGGTACGCTTTTGTAAAGTAAGTGACGTTGGCCATGCTCTGTCCGCAGATCTGCGCGAGGTCGCTGCGGGTGAAGCGCCGAAGCGCACGCACGGCCTGCCACATCCTGTCCCAGCCGATTATCTTTGAGACCGGCCGCCCCGTTCCCTCGTTGAATCGCTTTATGAGGAGGCTTGTCGTCCGGTAGTAGGTCTCCTTCACGGGCCGTCCTCTTTCTGTCGGAATCTCGCTGCTGCGAAAGCGGGTTATAAGACCGGCTGTTTCCAGTTTCCAGAGCCGATGGCGGACCGCCTGTCTCTCCATGCCTGTCGCCTCGACGATCTGCGAAACGGAAAAGAACCTCTCACCGAAGGAAAGGCACGCGCGCATGACTGCCTTAAGCATCATTCCTTCCTCTTGAGATTTGCGGCGGAGATCTCTTCCAGGTTATTTGCCCGAGCCCGCGCCTCTGCTTTGTAGAACCACTTGAGGACCTGCCGGAACCGATCTGCATCGGCATGGATAAAGTCAATGGCGTCACCGGTGAGCCTCACCTCGCAGAGCTGCTTTGCGACGGACGCCACGTCATCCCTCGACAACGGTTTGAACCTGACTACCTCCACAAAGCGGTCGCAGAGGTGGCGGTAACGGCTGAGCTTTTTGTCCGCCTTGTCCATGCCGAGAAAGACCATTGGGGTCCCCGCCACGTCGTGGATGTCCCGGAGCGTCTCCAGGACCCGTGCGTCATAGGCGAGGTAATCAACCTCGTCGATGAGGAGCGTCCTGGGCCGGGAGAGGAGCTGCTCTACGGCCTGACGGAAGAGATCGGAGGTCCGATAGGCCGGGGACTCGCCGAGCTCGGCAACGATTTCTTCGAGCAGCCAACGGCCAGTCATGAGCTTCTTCGTCCGGATGAAGACGCCGCCATTCTGGAGCGCCCACCACAGGGCCGTCTTCGTCTTGCCGAGGCCGGGTTCCCCGAAGACAAGGGCCATGCCAGGCAGATCGCCGTCTTTATTTTGGAGGCGTTCCATGGCAGCAACGAAGGAAGATACATTTGAAGTCCTTGCAAAGATCTGTCTCATCGGTTCTGCTCCTTTTATGCATTGGATTGACCTCGTCAACGGTTCACACCATCACGGGGTTCTTCTTACCTGTGTATTTCGTATCCGCAGTCGGTCATGCCCGTCACGAGCTCCTCGGCCTGCTTTTCGAACCAGCCGAAATAGTTCTCATAGGTCTTGGTCGTCTTGAACCACTCAACCCAGTTCTCATCTTCCTTAGTCTGGCAGCCGTGCTTCTGAAGCCACTCATAGCGTTCTGTCTCGCTGTCGAACATGGGCCGCTCGACGGGTTCCGGGTCTCGGTTGTTCTCCTGAATTGCGGGAACAGGCTCGGGGGCATTGACCTGATTGCTTTTAAGCATGTACTCCGGGATCTGGAAGTTCCCGATATCCCGCGTGTCCGCCGTGGTCTCTTCAAGCTTTTCGATAGTTTTCGGTGAAAGGGGTACGATCTCGGACCAGGGCTCGGACCTGCGTCTTCCCGGTATGAGCTCCTTCGCGGCCTTAACAACCGCCTTCTGGAGGGAGCGCTGCCTGCCGATGAGGTGTTTGACCTGAGCGACGTCCTTCGCGTCCCCGAGGAGCGCCGCCATGGGGTGAGCGGCCTGGGTCCTCTCGGCGATGCACAGGAAGATCCCCTGCCGGTCATAGACCCTCACGTTCGAGAGATCGGACAGGGAGTACTTGACGAAGACCTGCTCCCTTAAACCGAAGAGGGCGTCGTTGTAGTAGTCCGCTCCCAGGAACCTGATACCGTTCGCTCGGATCGTCTTGACCTCCGTCGCGAGCATGAGCTCGTCGAGCTCCGCTATCTCAACGCCAGGGCCGCGCCCCTCGGCGAAGACCTCGCCGATGGTCTTTCCCTTCACGTGCGGGCAGGGCTGCATCTCCAGGTATTCCCTCACCCAGGTCGTTATCATCTTCACGGCCTCGCGGATCGTCGGGACGTGCCCGTTGTGGTGGATCTTGTGGAAGGTCTCGTTGCGCTTGAGCCAGGCCGGTTTATCTTCGATGGAGGCTCCCGTGAAGGAGGGAAGGAGCCTTTCGCATTTGCCCGTGAACTCCTTGAACCAGCGCTCTATCGTCTTCGCCCGGGCGTTGTAGGGCTGCGCATATTTGGGTGTTATCCCGAGCCTCCCGAAAAGGCCCGAGAGCCCCGCCTCATTGAAATCCGCAGACCCGGTGAAGAACCGCGCCCGGAATGCCTTGCCGTTATCCTGGTAGCAGATCTTCGGGGTTTTGCCCAGGTTGATGATCGAGTTTCTTAAGGCTGATGCTATGGCCTGGGTGGTCTCTTCGATCATGATCTCGAAGCCTGCAAGGTTCCAGGATTTCCAGTCAAGGTAGCCGATGAGCGTCGCACGGCAGGGCTTGCCGGTGAAGGGGTTGATGACCTGGAAGTTGAGCCTGTGGCCATCGGCTACGAGGACATCTCCCACTTCGAGCTTCGAGATGTCCCGTGTGATGGAGAAGATCTCTTTGTCTTTAAGGGCCTTCTCGCCCTCGCGCATGAGGGTCCAGACATGACTGTTTTTGCTTCTAAACCACTGAGCCCACCTTCTGAAGGTGATCGGAGCGGACGGTGAGGGGATGTTCTTTTGTGCCAGGGCGATCTTTGTCATTTTTACGGCCTCCCCGATGGAGAGGCGGTTCGGGTGCAGCAGGCAGTCGGAGAAGGTTTTCTTTTCTAAGGGGGAGAGGGAGGGCTGTTTTCTCTCCAGGGTGTTCCAGTCCGGGACAAGCAGGGTCCAGTCGGCGGACCCGGCGAGCGCCCGGTGCCAGCGGTAGATTGTGTTCATGTCCACCTTGCCGAGGACCTGGAAAACCTGGGAAAGAATAAGGCCCATGTTGTAGGTTTTTTCGAAATCAGCATCGGCTTTTAGCCGCGATCCGTGTGAGCTTCCGAAGATACGCCGGTGATCCCGCCATGCGGTGACGAGGTCAAGACGTGCCAGGGCGATTGTCTTGAGGTTATCGGGAAATATGGAATCCGGGGACACAGGGACGGGCAGCATCCGCTCCGCCCGTCCCTGGACAAAGGAGGGCTCCCCGGAAGAGACGGCTTTGATGGTTTCTTTGTGGGTTACGGCTTGAGGGTGTGAAAGGAATGAGTAATATCTGGCCTGAGCGGGCAACGGAAGAGAATCTAGCCGGACATAGTATTGCTCCCCGCCGTTGCCACGTCTCGCCTCGACAACATACAGACCGGTCTTTCTGTGTTTGTGAAAGGCGACTTTGGACACTCCGATTAAGTTCGCGGCTTTCTTAGCCGATAGCCATATCTCGGAGCAGTTTGTGCTGCGTTCAAAGCTGTCCTGTCTCACAGAGGCACTCACCTATCTCTTCGTGATTCCGATTTCGTTTTCAAGCCGAGCTATTTCGATACTCAGGTGGTTTCTTTGCTGTGTCAACCGAGCAAGTTTGAGTAGCCTACTATCTTCGGGAGTCACAACGGAGCAGCCAACGGGATCAAGAAGGGCCTGTACATGGTCTAGGGAGCCTGTAACCGCTATCGTTGCCGGGAGATCCTCAGCCCGGAGGGCATAATCCAAGTTGGAACTCACGTACTTGTCCAAGGAATCCTTTGAGATATTTCTTTTGGTGTATTCGCTGAGTTTTGCTGCAAGCTGGTATCTGCTGTCCTGACATTTGCTGAAGACCCTGGAGAGGGCCGCGCGGAAAGAAAGACTAACATCGAGGGACCCTTCCATCAAAGGGATATCAAAGAGATCCCCCTGATTTGATAAAGGAGTATGCAATTTTTTATTTCTAATTGACATTGAAACCCCCTTGAGCATTTGATACAATCAATTCATGTTTGATTTGTGTCAATATGAATTGCGCGACCATGAACCAGAATGTATGCCAGGATCTCACAGAAACTTCTCCTTCTGGGTAGTTCTCAATTCTGCATCGAGATCTTTCCAGACATTGAAGGGAATGCCTAACAGTTGTGAAATAGCTAAGCGAAGACAAGGATTCTTTCTGTTACCAGCAAGTGTCCTACTGATAGCGGCTTGGCTGACACCAATCACGACTGCCATGCTGTATGTGGTCAATCCCCTTAAGGCCATGACTGCCTTGATTTTCTTATTCGAATACGTCATCATCACTGACATAATAGTAACTCAGCTATATTATGTCAAGAAAAAAAGAGTAGCACAGCTATGATTACTATTGGAAAACGGATATATAATCTTAGAAAGGAGCTTTCTTTAAGTCAGCAAGAGTTTGGTAAATTGCTGGGAATCAAAGGACCATATGTATCTGAACTGGAAGCTGGTAAAAAGAATCCTTCGGAACAGTTGATTCTGAGCATTTGCCGTACATTGGGACTCAACAGGCGCTGGCTGGAAGAAGGACAGGGTGAGGTGTATGATAAGGCTTCCCGTTACTCTTCGAAAGGATTACGAATAATCGGTGAAATCAATCAGCTATTGATTTCGGGACGAGTCAGCATAGCCCTAAGCACCATCAGGAAGGTCCTTCAGATAAACCATAGAGATATCGAGGGAATATTATTCGCTCTATCCTACATTTTTGCCGAGAATGACGAGACAAAAATTGAGGCTGTAAAGGCCCTTTTGTACGCTTTTGTGCCCAAAAAGAGTGAAGACGAGATAAAAAGGTTGCTCATAGAGGAGCACAGGCGAGAAGCGCTGGAGTCTTTATTAAGGGCACGACAACATGAGCTTAACGGTGATCAAACTGCTGCGAGAGAGGCTTGCTTATTGGGTATGTACGCACTAAAGCACATGCATGAGAAAGGCTATTTACGGACAGAATTTGACGAGGCCAAAAAAGAGTTCAAGGACTTCATTTTGCGAGATCCTGAATATCCACTGGACGGGAACATTATTCAAGAAATTAGCTCGATTGTAAAACGCCAGCCCGGCATCAAGTTTACTGACCTATTTAAGGAAATGGTTGTTAATGGTAAGCATCGGGAAATAAACTTTTTTGTACATTCAGCGATTATCCTCGGCAAGATTAAGAGTATTACAAAGGGGAAGACATCGCGTTTTTATCCACCTGAATCGTAAAATATTACTAATCTTACGAGGCAGCCAACACAAAGGCCTGAGCAATACCCAAGCGTTTCCATTTTCACACAAAAAATAAGTTTGTGGTTATTTAATGAACCACATAAATAAGTCATAAACGATTCTTGCAACCAAAGCAAGGCAAACGGTCGCTAAAACGGTCTTGTGTTTCCAAGCCTTGTTTTTAGGATTTTTGTACTCAGTTAAAGGCCAAATCCATCTTGCATAATGGAAAGCCACTCTTAGTAAACTTAATGAAAAGAAAAAAACGTAGACATAAAACGCTGCTCGAAGGAATGGAGAGTTTGCAAAGAGTCTGGTCTCAACGAAACCAGAGATTCGACTGCAAATCCAAAAAGACAGGGGTAACCCAAACAACCAGACCAACACATCATACACTGAGTGTCGGTGTAACCACGGGAACGTGGAAGGATGCCGAGAAACATAACTAACAAATTCTTGAAACACGCCGTTAACCCAAGTGATATCATTACCGCTCACTTCGACATTGCTTTCGTTTCGCGTTTCCTGTGAAGGAAGAATGGAGAAATTTAGCACTGTGGGTTTTCCAAAATCAAGGAACAGGACTATCATATTTCTAGGATAATAGTTGTATCGGACCTGAAGCGTCGTACAACTGTTGAAAAACAGGTCTTTGACATCTTCCGGAAAGTTTGGTGAATCAAATATTTCGTCAATACTTCCAGTTAACTTTCTTCCATCTGTACCCGAAAGAGTGATAAACAGACGAAAACCATTCCTCAGGTCTTTCTTAGCTTGCTCGTACTGCTCGTCGGACTGGCCTGCAATTCTGGGCAGATGTTTCTCCTCGATTTCAGCTGCAGCGCAAACCCTCTCTTGAAGAATATCTAAAAGCTTGCGTAGTTCATCTCGATCTGTTGAGAAAGATCGAATTTGTTTCTTCTGCATAATCTGAAGATTTTCTGGTTTAAGTTCGGCCAAGTTGTCCTTCCGCTAAGAATTAAAACTCATCTCTACCTACCATTTGTCTAATTTTATTATTTTGATATAATGAGTGTCAATCTATTCAGCTCCTTGAAAACCTACAATCATCCAGTATAGTATCTTGTTTAGCAGTTGAAACCGATTATTTTTCATCTCTATCGTGGCACGGTTAGAGCGCTGAGGGGTGCTGTACTGAAAAACGAGTTCTCTCTGCCGCCAAGGTATTCCTGTGGGTTATTAGTTATCGATGCTGACAATTTGGTCATAGTAAGCTGCCAAACGCACAGGTCCAATTCCCTCGAAAACAATTAGCTGACGATACATCGACGTTATGCTTCAGTTTTTTTATCATCAGAAAGATTTACCATATTAGTTCTGACCTCTATTCCTTTGATAGTCCTCTTATGGAATTTTCAGAGCGCTCTTGCCAGAAACCACGACCGCTCGTTTGTTTTGAAACAGATCAATTCGAATGTGTCCAGACGCCGACGTCTTAAGATGTCTTTTTTGCTCCGGCCAGCCATCAACTATGACTTGGTGTCCGCCCGAATAGTCTTTGCTTTCATACCGGGTGTCCACAATCTCATTCGAATCCTTGTTTGTTGGTTTTTCAGATATTATATTGAGAGCCCTGGTGCGTCCATTTTTCATAGTAGCGAAAAGTTCGGTAGAAAATGAAGACCTTAATCCATGGTGGGGGGCCACCAAGAAGTCTACTCCATAATTGGACAGCGCATTTTTCAGAGCAGCATTACCGGATATTATTTTTGACATGCCATCTTTCATCATATCGCCGCAGAAAAGAATAACATTACCATTATAGTTCAATCTGACCATTATACTAACATTATTGCTGTAATTTGCCCTTAGAAGTTCTTTATCATTCTCGCATGTAGATGGTTTAAGATGGTAGATTTGAAACACAAAGCCTTCAGATTTATCTTCATCTGTAGCTCTTAATGGAGGCTGTCTTCCGGGGAGCATTTCTTTTCTCAAGTAATCCGTCAAATCACTTGATGGATTTGTTATAAGATCCCAGTTGATTTTTGATTCATTCGACTGAGCAGGGTGATCCAAGTCATTTTGAACAGTAAATAGACTTGGATAAAAGGCTCGATTAAAATCATTTATCGCCGATAGATGATCATCGTGCGGATGGGTGATTATGAGTTGTGAAATCTGATACTTTTTATCCTGTCGTTTCTCCATACAAAGGTATTTGAAGCAAGGCACCATAAAATCATTCACCGGATTAAACTTATCATTGGCGCCCAAATCGATCATAATCCATTTGTTATTGGGCGTTCTTATTACGGAAGCGAAACCGCGACCAATGTTGAATATCCAAATGTGGCATGATCTCATTAGTTGCCTTTTTCAGGTCAATATGCAGAGCAAATTCTTAAGACTATTCTACTGCGTTAATATCCCTAACAATTATCTCTGCTGTTTGTTCTCACCTGTCTCGTCTCGAACGTCTCTGAAGCAGTTTGTTGTAATACGTAGCTCCCCCGATTCGGAAACCCCTAGAAAAATATCCTTATCACTTCGGGTTGTTAGAACCTTTCTATTTTGCATCTTACCATCAATATTGATTTTTTGATCACTTACTCGATCAGAGTACCATCCGATGCGTGAAGTTCCTTCGTTTTTATCATTTAGAACCTCGTCAGAAGCTACACATAACAGGGGTTTATCACCAAATGCATCGAACATTTCTCCAGAGCAGCCGTTTTCCCTACCATGGTGTGGAATCTTTAATATAGTCGTTCCTTTAACAAAGTCCCTAAATTGTTTAGCTCGATCTGAATCGAGTATTTTCTTAATCCCGCCTGACGTCATATCTCCAACGAATAATACTTTGTTGGTTCCAATTTCGAATGATACAAACCAACTCAGATCGTTAAAATCTACACTTTTCTCATATTCAATGAAGCGCGCCTTTTTGACTGTGCATGAAGGTCTTGCCAATAACACGCGATCTTTATCCTCAACATACGGACCCGTATACTTTTTCACTACTTCGACAAATTTTTTGGCAGCAGCCTGGCCGCGCTTCCGAAAATCGATCTGTTCGAGGGCAATAGTGTCTATGAAAGCCTTGTAGTTACCTGTTAACATATAAAAGCCTATCTTGTCGTGAATTGCTTCAATGTCGGCAATATGATCGCCGTGTGGATGCGTAATGACAAGCATATCTAAAGCAAATTCTGATGAATGGTTTGGGATAGGGGCAGGATTGGCAAGTTTAGTAACATTGTAGTGGCTGAGCAGTCTTGATGGCCAGTGATCGTACCCACCACAGTCAATCATCATCCGTGCTCCGTTGGGAAGCTCGACATATGCACAATCACCATGACCTACGTCCAGAAACCATATTTTAAGTTCTGACATATGTTACTTCTTTCCAAAGACAGTTTCTGATGGTGATTTTCTCTCACAAGATCTTAAGTATACAACGGCTACAACAAGCTGCAGTGAGAGCAAGAAAAGGCCGCTAACAATTGCCCGCCACATGCATGGTTTAATGATATATACCAAAGAGGTCAAGAGGGTACCGTTCAATACCGCTTCGATATAGCACAACCATGAGTGCGAGCTTTTCCAATTGAAATAGTGCGGCTGTTCGTGGTTAGCATACATTTTGGCTTTGTTTTCGAATCCCAATGGTTTATAGCTAAGAAAGAATCCTCTATGTTCGTTAATATATCTTGCAACTCGAACAAAGTAGACTCGGTTTCTGATTGTAAGACCTAACATGAACAGACCAATTAACAGGCCTACACTGAGTGCGGATGCCGCCGATAGCGATAGGTCTTTACCTTCTACTCGACCAAATTGATATAAACCAAATGCTACGCCAATAAGTGCACTATATGCCGTAAACATGAATTTCAGGATGTCAACAATCTGCGAATCATACTGCCGCATTTGCTGAAAGCACTGGTTAAAGTCACGTTCCAAAAAGCTCAAACCCTCCTTTTCTTGCTTGGAAATGCTCTGCGACGCTCCATTCATAAAAATCCTCCCAACAATCATTAGGCCCGGGGGATGCTCGGAATCCCTAAAATAATTCAATTGCCTCGCTTTTCAACTCTGCCTTCTTCTATAATATGTTTATTCTATTCTGATATTGTACTCAATAAATGTCAATAAGCATTGTAAAGTATCGGCCATTATGAGAAATGAGAAGCTTGTGAAATATCCAGGCACCTTTTTAAACCGTTTTGAGGCCAAAAACTGAATATTGATCATGACCCCCCCTCGTAGTCGGATTTACACCTTTTTTCGTGTTCTTATTGGAGCCCAATCTCGTGAATGTAATCCCTACCTCAACTTAGCTCTGGTTTACACCTTTCGATGAGGTTTACACCTTCAGTTTACACCTTCAGTTTACACCTTTGACCTCATATTTTCTCACAATACAGCCACAGTCAATGCGTTACGACAATACGTTTGACTTTAAATTTTGCAAACCTCCTGATAACAAACCCCACTTTTCAACAATATTTTGCAAACCTCTTTTAAACGGGTTTTTCATTCAGGTTCGCGCCGCCCAAAATTCCAAACCCCTCAAAACCCCTTGTATTCAAAGCTATTTGTAAGATTACTGTAAGATTAGTTAAGATCCACTTTCTTGAAAATCAGGGACTTAGAAATTTTCCAACCCCCCTGAGAATTAGCAGCTGTATGATTTTGTTGTTATCGGCAGGACAATTCGGTATAGTACAGAACCTTGGTAACAAACAATGCCTGGGACGAGAATTGAACTCGTACGCCCATACGGGCGAGGGATTTTAAGTCCCTTGCGTCTGCCTATTCCGCCACCCAGGCACCCATTCTTTATAATAACAAACATCAAGGGTTGTCAACCTGTAAAGACAGTTTGAAAGTTTATAGTTTGAATGTTTATGAACTGTCTCAACTGAAGGAATTGGTTTTTCTGCATTGCTTTACAAACTTTCAAACATTCAGACGCTGAAACTGTCTTCTGGATTGACAGAGTGGCATTTTTCGCATTATCCTGTTTTTGTGATCTCCGAAAACCTGGTCTATGTTTTGCTGGTCCTTTTCGCTTACCTTATGGGCTCCATACCGGTAGGGGTCATCCTGTCGAAATTGAAGGGTGTCGATCCAAGAAAGACCGGCAGCGGCAATATCGGCGCGACGAATGTCATGCGCGCGGCAGGGAAAAAGCTCGGGATCATCACACTCATATGCGACGCCGCCAAGGGGTTCATCCCCGTCATACTGGCTATATGCCTTGGCACCCCGAGCTATGTCATTGCCCTTGCCGGGTTCATGGTCTTCCTGGGGCACCTTTTCCCGGTTTTCCTCAGGTTCAGAGGAGGGAAGGGCGTTGCCACGGCGCTCGGTGTTTATCTTGCGGTAAGCCCGGCGATCGTCATCGGGGCGTTCATCGTCTTCGCCATCGTCTTTGCCATATGGCGATACGTATCGCTCGCGTCGCTGACCGGCGCTATAGTCATACCGGTGGCGCTTTACATTGTCAGAGCGCCCTGTGAGTTCGTGGTGATGAGTGCCGTCATCGCTGCGCTTGTCGTTGTCCGCCACAGGGACAACATCTCGCGGCTCATCAACGGTACGGAGAGCAAGACATCATTCTCGGGCGGTTCGGGAAAGAACTGAGAAAAAAGGCGCGCGCGGTATCAGTTTTCAGCGGGGAACTTTTACAGGAACATTCACAATGCCCAAAAAACATCATCCAACAAGGATGTCAATGCGAATCGGTGATATTGAAAAGATCGTGGAGAACAAATACTCCCTTCTCCTGTTCTTCCTCGTTTCGTTGAGCGTAATCTCCATCATCACCGTTAACAACGCTCCACTGCATTTCGCTGTCGAAGCGGTCCTTTCCCTGGTAGTTTTCATCATCATGCTGAAGATATTGAAGGCGTCCCGGGGCCTGTTCAATCTTTTCCTGGTCCTTGTCTTCCTGGCGCTCACCTTCCACTGCCTTACCGTTTTCTTTTTAAAGAGCAGATCGGTCAGTATCATCGCCATGCTGGTTTACATCCTCATGTTATTGGTCCTTATCACCTTTATGGTCAGGCGGATATTCTCTGAAAGGATGGTGACCGGCGACACCATAAAGGGCGGCATCTCCGTGTACATTTTATTGGGTGTATGGTGGCAGTTTATCTACGTGCTCCTCTGGATGCTCGATCCGAACGCATTCAAGTGTCTCACCGGTGAGGTCGGCAGGACGGATTTCTTCTATTTCAGCTTTACCACGATGACCACGCTGGGATACGGGGACATCCTCCCGGTGGCATACGCGGCGAAAGTGTTCTCCACGCTCCAGGCCCTTGCCGGGCAGATCTACATTGCCGTGTTCGTCGCGCGCCTTGTGGGCCTGCACGTCGCGGGACATTCGTCTAAAAAATAACTTCTTATGGTTTATCCGGTTTGTTCGGTTTATACGGTTTGTCTGGTTGAAAAACCAAAGAAACAAGAGTAACTATAGAAACAAAACAAACGAAAGAAATTTGTTCCTGTCACCAATGACCCATCACCCATTACCTGTCAGTCTATGAAAAGCGGGACAAGACGGCGGTTCTTGATGTCCGCGAGGCCCTTGTCGGTGATGCGCAGGAAGGGAAGGCCGCAGAAGGGTATGGTCTGTATGGTGAGAAAAGGCCTTTCCAGGGTGATGCCGATATGCCGGATCTTTTGTTCCATTTCTTTTGTCTTTGCGGCGATCTCTTCAATGGTGCCGATGGGCATGGTGCCAAAGGCGGGCATGGGGAATTCGAAGATGACCTTCCCCTCCTTGACAATGACCGTACCTCCCTGGACGTCGATGAGCCTGCCCACCGCCGCTGCCATGTCCTCTTCGGAACTGCCGATAGTGAGGATGTTGCCCGTGTCCCAGATGAGCGTTGTGGCAATGGCGCCGCGGCTGATACCGGTGCCGGTTATGAAGCCTTTTCCCTTCCGGGAACTGTCATACCGGTTGATAACCGATATTGGGATGATGTCGAGGTTAAGGTCTTTTTCAAGATAACCGTTCCTTACGGATGGTTTCCACCTGATCTCTTCCGTTATGGTCTGGTTGAGGACCTTTATCACCCGGACATCTCTTCCTGCTTTGTCCGCTTTTATCCTCAGGTCATCGGCACTGATCTTGCCTGCGGGGACGCTGCTGCATATCCTTTCGGGGTATTTGTGCGGGGTGGCGGTGCCGGTGAAGCGTCCGTTTTCAAATACCATCTCCCCGTCTGCCATGACGTGCCGTACGTCGACATCATCAAGGCTGCCGAGGAACAATATATCGGCATGGCGCAGCGGCGCTATGGCGCCGAGGTGCCTTAAGCCGTAATAGTCGGCGGGGTTTATTGTGGCCATCTTGATCGCCTCTATGGGCTTGAAGCCGTAAGAAATGGCCGATCGGACAATGGAATCGAGGTAGCCTTCCTCCATGAGCATGACGGCGTCGAAAACGTCTGAGGTCAGGATCAGCCTTCTTGTGTCTATGGGGATGTCTTTCAGCTTTGAAAGCTCGGGCAGTTCTTTGCGCACGAAACCCTGCCTTATCATTATATAAAGGCCGAGACGGAGCTTTTCCATGGCCTCCTGGACCGTTATCGATTCATGACAGGAGGTGATACCCGTGAGGACGTATTCTATGAGGCGCTTATTGCGGGCCCCCGCGGCGTGTCCGTCGAGCTTTTTATTTCCTTTGATCGCGAGTCCGGCCTGTCTGAGGATGCGCGCGTCACCTTCGACTATGCGTGTCCAGTATGCCTCACCGATGGCCACTACGTCATCTCTCTTGAGGAAGCGACCGAACTCCTTCAGCGTCAGGCCCTTGGAACCTTCCATCTCGGGAAACGGCGGGGTCAGGGGAGGGGCGAGGAGAAAGCAGCGCACCGGGTAACCGGCCGTACTTTTCGTGAAGGCTTCCACACCCTCCATACCGCAGGCGCAGGCGACAGCGCTTGTTTCCGTGACAACCGTTGTCGTGCCGCCCCGGATCGACCAGGGGGCGAAGGCATAGAAGGGATAAAGACTGTCGATATGCGTGTGGGCGTCTATGAAGCCGGGACAAAGGTAAAGGCCTTTCGCGTCTATGACCCTCTCCGGGCGGTAGGACGCGGCCTTTCCTTCTTCTTCGACGGAGGCAATAAAGCCGTTGCCGGTGACAACGGCGAGACCTTCGTCGATGGTATTGGTGAAGACGTTGACGATCTTTCCGTTGACAATAACGGAATCGGCCGGGGTTTTGCCTTTCACGACATCAAGGAGGCTCCTGATGGTTTTTGCGTCGGCCGTTACGTTTTTTTCACATGTTCTTGACAAATCATTCTATTTTACTTAAAAAGCATGTGTCTTGCAAAGTATTGTTGTGATTAAAAATTTATCGGTTCTGATATAAAGAGGGATTTTCGGTGACCCGTCACAGGTGGTATCTTTTCGTCATCCTCGCGCTGCAATACCTGATAGTATATTTTCATCGGGTTTCACCGGCGGTCGTCGCGCAGGACCTGGTGAACAGCTTCAACATATCGGCTACCGCCCTCGGTGTGCTCGCTTCGGCATATTTTTACCCATACGGTCTGATGCAGGTCCCCGTGGGAATCCTCTCCGATTCATGGGGACCGAAGAAGACCATTGTTCTTTTCAGCCTTGTCGCCTCCATCGGAGCTATCGGTTTCGGCCTGGCCCCGTATTTCGGCATTGCCGCGGTGGCCCGTGCCTTTGTCGGTTTCGGCCTGTCGGCGGTCTTCGTGTCGACGATGAGGATCTTCGCGTACTGGTTCCATGGGGCCCAGATGGCGAGGGTCTCGGGAGCACTGATGGCAGTGGGCGGCATCGGGTGGTATTCGGCCACCACACCGCTGGCCGTTCTGTCGGAGGCCTTCGGATGGAGATCAGCAACGGTCATCGTGGGCATCCTGTCCCTGGCCGTCGTGTTTTTCATATGGAGATTTGTTGAGGATACACCCGAGAAGAAAGGTCTCCCGTCCATCATAGAGGAAGGCGAGGCAGTCTTTCAGGCCAGGCGCAACGTGTTCAATGACCTCCGTGTCATCCTGCGGAACAGATCTTTCTGGAGCATCGCGATCTGGTTCATTATGCGTGGAGGGGCGCTCTTCGGGTTCTTCGGGCTGTGGGCCGGACCGTTTCTTACCGATGTCTATGGGCTCAGCAAGAGCACGGCGGGCAACATCCTCTCAATGATAGCCTTCGCCATGATCTTTGTGAGTCCCATCATAGGCCACCTTTCCGACAAGACGCTCAAAAGCAGGAAGAAGATACTTGTCTGGTCATCGGCGCTCAACGTCCTGTGTTTTGCCTTCGCTCTTTATTTTTTTGACCGTCTCGGCATTGCTGCGCTTTATGTGCTTTTTTTCTTCATGGGTGTCACGATCAGTTCAGTCGGGGTCCTTGCCATCGTCACGATAAAGGAACTCTTCCCGGCCGAGATAGCCGGGACGTCAATGGGTACCGTCAATCTCTTCCCGTTCATCGGTGCCATCATATTTCAGCCGCTCATGGGTTTCGTCCTGGACAGGGCTGGTAATGCCTCCGGGTCTTACCCCCTTTTCGCTTACCGACAGATGCTCTGGATATACTTCGTCATCAGCATCGTCGCCCTCGTGAGCGTCATGCAGTGCGAAGAGACCTTTAAAAAATAGTTCCACGTTAAAAGTTCCACGTTTTTAGGTTTTCCCTGGAACTGTCTTTTATCCTTGAGCCTTGAACCTTTTTCTAATTTCTTGCCAAAGAAGGGTTTTTTAGGCTACATTGAACGTAATCGTTCAACAATGACAGGAAGAATGAAAAGAATATGATCGAAAAGACATTGAAGGATCTGAAGGGGCTTGTCGCCGTTGCAAACGCGGATCAGGCGCCGGATATTGTGATCGAGGGCGCATCTGTTTTTGACGTGTTCACCGGGGAGACCTTCCGGGGTGATCTGTGGACCCACGGCAGCTGGATAGCATATGTTGGGGACAGGAAGGCCGTGATAGGGCCGGATACGGAAGTGGTGGATGCAGGGGGGCTTGTTGCGGTACCCGGTTATATAGATGCACACGGGCACGGAGACCTTTTCTACAACCCCGCAACGTTCTCTGACGTTGTTGTGACCCGCGGGGCGACAACGGTCTTTTCCGACGGCCACGACATGATCAATTCCATTGGTTTCAAGGGTTTCCTGGAGGTCCTAAAAGAGGCGGGACGTTTCAACATGAAATACCTGTGGGGCGTACCTGCGACTTATCCGCCATATCCCGAGGTGGAGGGCGGGGAGATGTTTTCCCTTTATGATATCTGGAGCCTTTTCTCCCGTTATCCCGAATGTGTCTCAGTGAGCGAACTGTCACCGTATATGAGGATAATGAAGAACGAGGACGAGATACTTGAACGGATGCTGATGGCGCGCTCAATGGGGAAGAACATAGAAGGCCACACGCTCGGCGCGTCCTATGACCGCTTGAACGCCCTTGTCGCGGCAGGCGTTACGTCCTGTCATGAATCGATCCGCCCCGCCGATCTGAAGAACCGCATACGGCTCGGGCTCTATACGATGGTCCGTCACAGTTCAATCAGGAGCGACCTCAAGGAGCTTTGCCCCGCCATAAAAGATCTGCCGAAGGATACTATCATCCTTGTCTCCGACGGTATATTCGCTGCCGATCTGGTCGGTAAAGGCTACATGGACCATGTCATACGGGATTCGATCGCTTACGGCCTCGATCCGGGAGATGCCATCAGGATGGCAACTCTCAATCCGGCGAGGTATTTCAGGCTCGATAATGATATCGGCAGCCTGACCCCGGGCAGGATAGCGGACATTCTCCTGCTCGAAAACCTAGCGAATCCTACACCCGTCAAGGTTTTTGAACGTGGCACCCTTGCAGCCGAAGACGGGACCCTGAAGAGGGCCGTTTCGCCCATCCCGCATGTCGGGACTGAGCATAACCCCTATTTTCCGGAGAAGGCGACTGCAGCAGATTTTTTGATCGAAAGGGAAAGCCGGGAGGCGGTCCCGGTTATCGATATTGTTGACCGTACCGTCACAAAACGCCTCGATGTGGATCTGCCGCGGCAGGGAAATATGATAATGCCCGACCTGGATGGCGATGTGCGCAAGGTGCTCTATACCCGCAGAGAACGCAAAAGATGGGGACAGGGCTTTATACGCGGTTTCGGGGCCAGGGCTGGAGGCATTGCGTCCACGGTGGCCCACGAGACGCACGGGCTTATCGTCCATGGTTTCGACGATGACGACATGGCCCTTGCCGCCAATACGGTCCTTGACATGAAAGGAGGCATCGCTATCGTCGATGACGGGCATGTCATCCATACCCTGGCGCTTCCCTTCGGTGCCACAATGTCTCGTTTGCCCGTTCGCGAACTGGGACCGGCCATACAGAGAACGAATGATGTCCTCCATTCCCTGGGAAGCATTCTTGACGACCCCCTCTGGACCATGTGCTTTCTGACCTTCACATCCATTGTTGAGTTGAGGATAACCGTTTCGGGAACTTATGATGTCAGAAAAGGCGTGATCATATTTTGAAGAAGAAAAAGAGCAGATCTTCAAGGTCGTATACATTTCTGCTGGTCATCCTTATTACCGCCCTGGTGCTCTTTGCGGCCGGTTTTATCCTTTATCTGGTCAACGATATACCTTCTGTCGTGGCCTTGAAGCATCTCAAGAACAAACCGGTGAGCAGCGTTTACGATGTCAACGACCAGTTGACCTATCTTTTCGTGCCCGACAACAGGGTCTTCGTTCAATACAACAAGATACCGAAACACGTCAAGCAGGCCTTTCTTGCCGCCGAGGATGCCGATTTTTTCAAGCATGGAGGCGTGGATCCCTTGAGCATTCTCAGGGCCTTCGTTAAAAATGTCATGTACGGCAGGATGGCCCAGGGAGGAAGCACTATAACGCAGCAGGTCATCAAGTCGCTGGTGCTTGGCCCGGAGAAGAGCCTGAGCAGGAAGGTCAGGGAAGCCATACTTGCATACAAGCTTGAAAATTATCTCCACAAGAACGACATTCTGAACCTTTATCTCAACAATATTTACATGGGCCATGGAGTTTACGGTGTCGAGGCCGCGTCGCAAGTGTACTTCGGGAAGAACGTCTGGGAGGTGACCCCCGCCGAAGCGGCCCTGCTTGCCGGCATCGTGCAGGCCCCTTCGCGCTATACCCCGAAGAAGCATCCGGGGAACGCCAGGATAAGACAGGAATATGTCATCGAACAGATGGCTGAAAAGGGTTTCATCACCCAGAAGGCAAAACAGCAAATGCTCAAGGAAAGGCCCCATATAAGGGAAGACAATGGTGTCTTTTCAGACAGTTACTACAAGGACCACATTTACCGTTACATTGAAGAAAAGTACGGCAAGGGGGTTTTTTCCAGGAAGGGCCTGAAGATATATGCCGCCGTCGACAAGCAGATGCAGAGGATTGCCGAAGATGCGGTCAAGAGGGGTCTTTCGCAGTATGAGCGCAGAAAAGGCGAATATACGGTCGTTTACCACATGGAACGCAGAAAATGGGATGATTACAGGAAGGCCCAGGAGCGGGATATCAGGCTTACGCCGGTGACGTCCGGAAAGACCTACGATCTGCTTGTCTCGGAAAGGATCAAGGAAGGATACTCGGTCTACGCGGGCGAACAGAAGGGGATCCTGAAGATCGATTCATTTCCCTTTAAGCCGGGTGATGTGATAAAGGGCCTCTGTACCGGGGTGGACAAGAAAAAGATCCATCTTTTCGAACCTGTGAGGAGCCTGAAAGTGGAAGGGGCCCTTGTAAGCATCGATGTCAACTCGGGATATGTCTATGCCATCGTGGGGGGCAGAGACTTTGAAAAAAGCCCTTACAACAGGGCGACAGTGGCAAAAGTGCAGGCCGGCAGCGCCTTCAAACCCTTCATTTATGTAACGGCGCTCAAAAAAGGGTTTACCCTTGATTCCATGCTCCTCGACGAACCCAAAACCTACTCCATCGGCGCAGGCAGATCGTGGACCCCGAAGAACTATGACGGCAAGTACGTGGGAGAGATCTCGATACGCGATGCCGTGGCATATTCGAAGAATGCGGCAACGGTGAGGCTCCTTGAAGAGATCGGCATCGCCCCCGTCAAGGAGACCATAAGGGACCTTGGCATAGAGACCCATATAGAGGACAACCTCTCCATTGCGCTTGGCTCATCGAACATCACCCTTGTGGAACTTGTCAAGGGTTTCGCCGCTTTCGCGAACGGGGGGAGCCGCGTCAAACCGATCTTCATCAGAAAAGTGGTTGATCGGGACGGGACCGTCCTGGAGGAGAATGGCGTGCAGAAGGAAAGGGCCATCCCCGAGAATGTAGCTGCGGCCATGAACATACTTCTCAAGGGCCCTGTTCAGTATGGAACTGCAAAAGGGGCTTCTGCGGTGGGGTATCCTGTGGCCGGGAAGACGGGGACGACAAGCAACTACTACGATGCCTTGTTTGTCGGATATTCGCCGCATGTCGCCACAGGGGTTTGGGTGGGATTTGACGCAAGGACGTCCCTTGGCAGGGGTGAAAGCGGGGCAAGGGTATGTCTTCCCATATGGATGAGTTTTATGAGTTCTGTCCTGGGCCGTTTCCCTGCTGACGATTTTGCACAACCCTTTACGGCACCGCCGCTGGCACCCGAACAGGATAACCGCAATCATCCTTATTGACGAATGCGGCCCGAAAAAGGGATAATGAGGTACACAAAACATAAGGAGTGACCATGAAGATAAGGGGAAGGATATTGCGGGGGTTCATCGCGGCTTTCTTTGTCCTGGCAGCGGCTGTGTGTATTGCACAGGCACAGGCGCCGGCCCAGACCCAGACACCGGCACCGGCCGGGCCATGGAAGGTGTATTTCGAAAGTGAAAACCAGAGATACTATTACGATTCCACCAGTATCGAGAGGCCCGGAAAACGCATTGTCAGGGTATGGGAGCGGATAGTAAAAAAGGGTAAAGGCGACGAAGAATTTGACAAGGTGAAAAGCCTCATAGAGCTTGATTGTTCATCGAGCAAATACCGCATTATCGCAACAAAGGAGTACGATGTGGCGACCAAGACCGAAAAACCTGAGGTCCGCAGCGACGGTGAACCCTGGTCTTACTATAACCAGGAATCGATCCTGGGCGTTCTCTATGACAATGTTTGCTTTGAAAAGAGCCCCTCAGGGAAAGTGGAGAGAGTGAGGAGCAAGTAAAAACAGCTTGAACAGTTTAAGCAGCTCGAGCTGTTTGAACGTTCAAGGGAATATCTTCAAGAAATTGGCGGTTTCTTTACATCTGACGTTAAAGCTGTTCAAGCGCTTTTTATAACATAGTCACTCAGGCTGATCAAAGCCGCCTTACTTGCCTATGCAAAACCTGCTGAAGATGTCGCCGAGGATCTCTTCGGTACAGGTTTCCCCCGTGATCTCACCGAGATGGTGAAGTGCCTCTCTGAGCTCGAAGGCAGCAAGCTCAATATGCATCCCCGCATTAAGGCCTCTTATGACAGCAGTTATATTGGCCGAGACCTTCATGAGGATATCCCGGTGACGAACGGTGGTTATGAGCAGGCCGCCGCTGCTGCGGCCCCCCTTTGTAAGTGCTGATAATAATATCGATTTCAATGCTTCAAGGCCTATCCTTTCTTTTGCTGATATTTCTAACCATTCGTTAATATTTTTTGATATCAATGTGTTATCATTAAATATTTGAGTAATATCCAATTTATTTTTTACAACTATATAATTATATGGTTTAATTGTATTAAATACGTCTTCATCTTCGTTCTTATAGGGTTGCGATCCGTCAAGAACCCAAATGATGAGATCTGCCTCGGAGGCCTTCTGTTTTACCCTGCGGATGCCTTCCTCTTCGACCGCGTTTTGAGGTGTTCCTATACCAGCGGTGTCGATGAGCCTGACTTTGATCCCGTCCAGGCAGACCGCTTCTTCTATAAGATCCCTCGTCGTCCCCGGCAGGTCCGTGACGATAGCCCTCTCCTGGGAAAGCAGGGCGTTAAGGAGACTTGATTTCCCGACATTCGCCCTGCCGGCTATCAATACCTCGTACCCCTGTTTCAATCCCTTTCCTTCGTAGTATGAGGAAATGAGGCCGTCAATCTCGTTTTGCATTTTTTCAAGCGGCTGAAGATGACCAAAGAGGTCTATATTGATGTCCTCTTCGGGGAAATCTATCGATGCCTCAGCCTCCGCAAGAAGTCCTTTCAGGATCTCCCTGAAAGAACCCATTTTTTTCGACAGGTCACCCTTGAGGTAGGAAAGGGCATAGCGCAGCTCCTCGTCGGTGGCGCTTCTGATGACGTCGAGAACAGACTCTGCCTGAATAAGGTCCAGCCTGCCGTTCATAAACGCTCTTTTCGTAAACTCGCCTGGCCTGGCAAGACGGGCGCCTTCATTGACGATGACGGCAAGTATGGCCTTTTGGACTGCGAAACCACCGTGGGAATGGATCTCGGCGATGTCTTCGCGGGTGTACGTCCCGGGGGCCGGCATAAAAACCGCCAACACCTCGTCTATCTGTCGGGAATCCGCCGGATCGATGATGTGGCCGAGGTAGAGCCTGGCCGGATGATAATTTTCCAGGTTCCTGTTCTTTGGTCTGAAGATCTTATCGAAGATGACCCGGGCTTCAGGGCCGCTGATCCTTATTATGCCTATGCCGCCCTCTCCTGGGGGTGTCGAGACGGCACAGATGGTATCAGCGTCTTCCACGCACATTGCCACGGCTGCTTCCCTGTACATTTCCTGTCGGGGAAATTATTACCTTTTTAATGTGCCCCTCACCCTCGCTCTTAGTGGTGACGCTCTTGTTGTGTTTAAAGAGCGTATGTATGATCCTTCGTTCGTAGGGGTTCAGGGGGTCGGTTTTAAGCTTTCTTCCAGTTCTTTTTACCTTATCTGCCAATCTCTTAGCCATTATAGTTAAAGCTTTTTTTCTTCTTTCTCTATAACCATTTATATCTATTAATATTTTAAGGTTTTGTTTAAATTTTTTAGCCACGGCAAGCCTGAGGATATACTGGAGCGCCTCAAGTATCTCGCCATCCTTGCCGACCAGCACATCACCATTGTCGCACTGGATGAGGAAAAGCATGCGGTCGATCTTTTCACTGACATCGGTGACCATTATCTGGAAATCGAGCCCTATGTAATTGCCGAAGTCGTTGAGAAACTTCCTTCCAAACTCCTCGGGTGTTTCAGTTTCATCATTGCTTCCGCTGACCCTTTCCGCTTCTTCCTGTCCCTTTATTTTTACTGTTATCCGTATTTTTTTCGTGCCAAGGAGACCAAGGATGCCCTTTGTATCAACTTCCTTGACTTCTATATCGAGGTCCTTTTCCTCAACTTTTAGTTCCAGAGAGGCCTTTTTGACGGCTTCTTCATAGGTCTTGCCTTCAAATTCGAGCGTGTCCATGAACTCCTCCTTACCGCGTCTTCTTGTTGAAGTAATATTGCTGTGCTATGGATGCAACGTTATAGACCAGCCAGTACAGTACGAGACCGGATGGGAATCCCCAGAAGATGAAGGTAAAGACGATGGGCATGAACATCATCATCTTCTGCTGCATCGGGTCAACGCTGGTAGGTGTCATTTTTTGTTGAATGACCTGTGTTGCGCCCATGATGATGGGTAGTATCCTTATGGGTATGGAGTATCCCATGACGGTGAAAGAAAAAAGGTCTTCAGGCGCCGAGAGGTCGTTTATCCACCAGAGGAAGGGGGCGTGACGAAGCTCGATGGCCCCTGAGAGCGCTTTGTAAAGAGCAAAGAAAACGGGTATCTGCGGCAGCATGGGAAGGCACCCGCTCATCGGGTTGACGCCGCGTGACTTGTAAACCTCCATGAGAGCCTGATTGAGCTTTGCCTTGTCGTTCTTATATTTTTCCTGCAGTTTCTTTATCTCAGGCTGGACTGCCTGCATCTTGTGCATATTCTTGAAACTCATGATGCTCAAAGGATGGAAAATGATCTTGATGAGGAGGGTCAGAAGTATGATATCGATCCCGTAGTTGTGAGTGAACCTGTTAAAGAAGTCAAGCAGCCAGACAAGCGGTTTGGCGATGATGTCGAACCAGCCGAAATCGATCACCTTTTCGGCCTTTATATTGAGACTTGCCAGGATATCGCTTTTCTTCGGGCCGAAATAGAGCGTGCCGGAGAACTTGTCTGCTCCGGGGGCGAGACGGATATAGGGTATGTTCTTATCTGTCTTGCCGATTGAAAGGGAAGGCTTCGTGTTTCCCGTGGGTATGAAGATGAAGGCAAAGAACCCGTCATCGAACCCGGCATACTGGTAATCTTTGTTGAAATCAAGTGTTTTTTCGATCTTTTCTATCTGTTTCAACCCTTTTCCGTTGAAAACGAAAGGGCCTTTAAAAACATAACTGGATTCGTTCTTGTCGGATATAATGGCGAAATCAGAGTAGAGCCCCTGAGTATTCGAAAGCTGAACCTCAACATTGATATCGACGGTGTACGAATCGGGATGGAATGTGTAGGTTTTTTTAAGCTTTGTCCCGTTATCGAGGGTTCCCGTCATGGTGACGGATGCCGGTGCGTCCTTAACGGTCAACCTGCTTTTATCCGGCTGGAAATAGGTCCTGTCGAAGGCATTGTTTTGGAAGACGACAGGGTTGTATACATAGGGCTTTACGTCTTCTATAATCTCCTTTTCTTCAGGCCCCTTGACGGTTGCCTTGTATTTCCGGAGCTTTACGCTGGAAATGCCGCCGCCAAGATCAGTGAGAGTGACATTAAGATAAGGGGTTTCCACGGAAACCGTTTTCATGGGTTTTTTATCCGTTGCCTGAGGGGCTGCGACAGGCGGGGGGGTCCCTGAGGTGGTCTTGTCAGGTATGTCCTTTTTTTCCGATGGCTTTTGTGTTTCGCCCTGAGGCGCGGGATGGGTCTGCGTCTGCGGCTGCTGCTGAGGCTGTTTCGGCATGAAATACGTCTGAAAGATGAAGAGCATTGCCATAGTCAGCACAAGCACGATAATGGTGCGTTTGTCCATTCATTACCTCCGTTATGGTACCGGGTCGTATCCTCCGGGAAAAAAAGGATTGCATCGCAGGATCCTTTTAAACCCGAGAAGCATACCTCTCCAGGCGCCTTTCTTCTCGACGGCTTCGATCATGTATTGGGAGCAGGTCGGATAATACCGGCATTGTACGGGCAGAAATACAGAAAAAGTTACCCTGTATAACTTGACAAGAAAAATAATAATCTTTTTCATTACCTGATGCTTGTGCGCATCTTCCCTGAAGACAAAAGGGTTTGTAATTCCGGGCCTATTTCGGCCATGGTGAGGTTTTGGGGCAGTCCCTTGACCCTGATAAGGTTGTCAGAATCATCCCTGAAGAGGTTTTTATGCAAACGAAAGAATTCTTTCACGATCCTCCTCACCCTGTTGCGCACTGCTGCATCCCCCGTTTTTTTACGTATAGTGACGGCAAACCTTCTGACGCTGCACCGGTTGTCTGTGGCGAGCAGGACGAAGTGGGCCGTCTCTGAGCACTTTGTCCATACTGTACCACGGAAGTCCCCCCTTTTGAGTCTCTCTCGTTTTGTAAAGGTGCGGATCATCAGGTCTATTTTGCTGGCAGCATTCATTTCGGGAGGCTGCCGCCAGATCCCCTGCATGCTTCATATGGGCCGGTTCAGACGGCGAGGCTCTTTCTGCCTTTGGCCCGTCTGCGCCTGATCACTTCCCGGCCTGAAGCGGTTTTCATTCGCACGAGGAAACCGTGCGTTCTTTTTCTGCTTTTGTTGTGAGGCTGATATGTTCTTTTCATCCTGTTATCCTCGTTCTGATTTGAAATTATTACTTAAACATAAAACCAATGGGGAGTCAAGACGGAATAAGGGAATACGAGCAGACGGGTATACGGGTATACGGGGTATTAAAGATTAAAACAAAGTCTTTTCCCCGCATGCCCTTTTCCCCGTTTACCCGTATACGGTCACGAGGTTTGCCGGGCAGACCCCGCGACCGTTTAGTTCTTGATTTTTGAGAGAAAGCCATGTTAAATTCACTCGATTTTAAACGATTTTTTTATCCCGAAAGGAGTTTCCATGAAAAAGTACGAACCTGATGCAATCCGGAATATTGGTATTTTTTCCCATGGAGGAGAGGGTAAAACTTCGATCGTCGATGCCATGCTCTTTCTTGCGGGAGAGAACAATAGACTCGGTAGCGTCGATGAAGGAACGTCTTTAATGGACTACGAACCGGAGGAAGTGGAGCGCAAGATCACCATTTCGTCCTCCCTCGCCTGTTTCGATTGGGGAAAAAACAAGATCAACCTCCTTGACACGCCCGGCGATGACAACTTTATATCCGACGCAAAACTGTGCATGCGTGTAGTCGACGGGGCGATCATTGTAGTGAGCGCTGTTTCCGGTGTAAAGGTACAGACGGAAAAAGTGTGGCAGTATGCGAATGAATTTTCCGTTGCGGCAGGCATATTCATCAATAAAATGGACAGGGAAAGGGCCGATTTTGTAAGGACCATCGAGGATATTCAGAAGAATTTCACAGACAAGACATGCCTTGTCCTGCAGATACCCATAGGCCAGGAGGAAAGCTTTCAGGGAGTGGTCGACCTGCTTACAATGAAGGCCTGCATATTCAAAAAGGACTCCTCCGGCGGTTTCGATATCACGGACATACCCGGAGAGCAGCTCGATCTTGCACAGAAATATCGCGAAAAATTGGTGGAAACAGCCGTGGAGGTGGATGATGAGGTCATGGAGCGCTACCTCAACGGCGAAGAGATAAAGCCCGAAGAGATCGAACAATGCCTCAAGGCAGGCATCTTTGCCAATAAGATCGTTCCTGTTTTTTGCGGGTCTGCCGGCAGGAATATCGGCATCAATATGCTCCTTGATAACGTCGTGAGACTTTTCCCGCCCCCTTTATTCAAGAAAGAGGTGGAAGGGACCAATCCCAAAACAGGCGAGAAAATGATGCGGGAAATGTCGGCAAGCCAGCCTTTCAGTGCCTTCATATTCAAGACCATTACCGACCCTTTCGCTGGCAAGCTTACCATGTTCAGGGTCTATTCGGGAGAGATACACCCCGATATGACGGCGTTGAATGTTCTTAAGGAGGAAAAGGAGCGTATCGGCCAGATCTTCTATCTTGTCGGAAAGAAACAGAAACCGGCAGGCTTTGCCGGCCCGGGTGATATCGCCGTTGTAGCCAAACTGAGGGAAACGCAGACGGGCGACACTTTATGCGACGAGAAATTTCCCATCCGTTATGAAGGCGTCACTGTTGCAAACCCCGTAATCTCCTTCTCGCTGCAACCAAAGGCAAAAGGAGACGAAGACAAGCTCAACACCTCTCTGGCAAGACTTATCGAGGAAGACCAGACCATTAAGTATTCCCGCGATGAACAGACCAAAGAGTTCCTCCTGTCCGGTATGGGGCAGGTCCATATTGAGGTCATCATTGACAGGATGAAACGGAAATTCGGTGTCGAAGTAGAGCTGAAAGAGCCGAAGGTGCCTTATAAGGAAACGATCAAGGGCACCACAAAGGTACAGGGGAAATATAAGAAACAGTCCGGCGGAAAAGGCCAGTATGGTGATACCTGGCTCGAGATGGGCCCCAAGCCGCGCGGCGAGGGTTTTGAGTTTGTCGACAAGATCGTGGGCGGTGCGATACCAAGGCAGTATATACCGGCCGTGGAAAAGGGCATTGTGGAGGCCATGGGGCAGGGCATACTTGCGGGTTTTCCTGTGATCGATTTCAGGGTCACTTTATATGACGGTTCCTATCATGACGTCGATTCATCTGAAATGGCGTTCAAGATCGCTGCTTCGATGGGCTTCAAGAAAGGACTTGAGATGTGCAAGCCAACCCTTCTCGAACCGATCATGAAGATGGAGGTCATCGTGCCCGACGAGAATATGGGCGATATCATGGGTGATATGAACTCACGCAGGGGCAAGATCATGGGTGTGGAGACCAAGGGGAGCAACCAGGTCGTAAAGGCGGTGGTACCCATGGCCGAGGTGCTGAGGTATGCCCCGGACCTGAGGTCCATGACCGGCGGCAGGGGGACCTTCACCATGGAGTTTTCCCACTACGAAGAAGTTCCCGGCCAGATCGCCGAAAAGATAGTCGAAGCTGCAAAGCGCGAAAAAGAGGCGCAGGAAAAATAAAGCATAAAAATGTTCAGGTAGAGACAAGGATCTCAATGCGGTCATAAAGCAAGGGCCCCCTCAGTTTGGGGCCCTTTATTATTGATAATAGCTATGATAACATAAAGATACACTTGAATAATGGAGGTATAACATGAGAGTTGTTATTCAACGTGTTAAAAATGCATCAGTAGACGTCAATGGTGTCTGTGCAGGTGAGATAGGAAGGGGTATCCTCGTCCTCCTCGGCATCGCAAAAGATGACAACGAACGGGACATAGACTGGATGATCGAGAAGATCGTCAACCTCAGGATATTTGAAAAGAAAGACGGAAAGTTTGATGAGTCCCTGCTCGATGTAAAGGGAGAGATCCTTGTTGTTTCACAATTTACGTTATATGGTGACTGCTCGAAGGGCAGGCGCCCTTCATTCAGCACCGCCATGGCCTCCGCCGATGCGAAGGGCCTCTTCGAAATGTTTGTGGAAAGGTTAAGAAAGAGGGTGGGCCATGTCAAGACAGGTGTGTTCCAGACCCACATGGATGTCATGCTTGTAAACGATGGCCCCGTAACGCTTGTCATAGATTCACCGTGAACGACAAAATGTTTTTTTCATTGCCGTAGATGGAATTCCCGAATAATATTACATTGAATAACATTTATCTTGACACTTTCCTTCCTTGTTAATATAATAGTCATTCACAAAAATGTATTTTTTTGACAAATGTTGGGGGGAACTGACAGCTTCTTGGTGGAAATGGCATAACCTCCTTCATTAAGTTGTTTAATTCCGATATTGGAACGCATGAAGAATTGATCTTCATGATAGTGTGAGGTCAGGTGTTTTTTCCGTCTTATGTAAACAAGAACGAGACCGTCACTCAAAAAAATCGCTCGAATTCTACGTTTAACAGAGCAAATGCACACATATACAGCGGTCGTGTCCGCCGCTTAAAGCGGTCGGCCATATCATGAAGAACATTTCCCGAAAAGATCCCCATGGCGGTGCATCTGCCGCCGAAACCCTTAGAGCGGTAAGCCCGTCTGATCAGGCCACGGTCAATACGACCATGAGCTATCTGTTGACCGTTCAGAACAAGGACGGAGGATGGGGAGCCGCCGGGAACGATGAAAGCAGCGTGAATGTGACGGCCACCGTCATGCTCGCGCTCCTCCAATATCCTCAGACGGAGGAGATTGAAAACGTATTGAACAGGGCCGCCGGCTATCTTTTGTCCAAACAGAATGCTGACGGCGGGTTCGGGTCGAACCTGTCGACGGTCCTTGAAACGGCAAACGCCTATATTGCGCTGGCAAGCGTCATAAGCGACGCCATCGTATTGGGGAACGCGACCAATTATCTTGTTTCCTCTCAATTTCGCAACGGTTCCTGGAACGACGATCCGTCTTCTACGGCCCTGGTGCTCAAGGCATTCTCCTGCATAGAGTCTAAACCTGTCCTTTTACCCCAGGAAAAAACCGGGGATGAACAGGAGATGGCCGACGCGGCCGAGGGCGAAACGGTTAAAACATCCCCGGATCCGGCGGTGGAGGCTGCCGCTGAACCCGAGGTTGATGCAGCGGCGCTTTCACGGGATGCAGATCAAACCGGGAAACCTTCCGTCGACGAACCTGATGAGGCTCCTTCTGTTCAGGATGGACTTACGGCAAGTGCAGCCAAAGAAGATGAGACCTCTCGTGAAACCAACAAGGATAAGGCGACCGCCGCCAGGACGGAGGCGCCTCAAAAGGAAGAAAGGACAACAAAGGTTTCTCTTGTCACCAGGCGCAAATTGGGTTCCTCCTTCACTTCGGAAGGATCGGCAGCGCCCGGGGAGCAGGAAAGGCCCCGGATCAGTCCCGCTTCGTCCCGCAGCGCCTCAAGCGCGGCAATCGAGAAGGCCTTTGCCGGCGTATCACAGCAGCCCACGGCAAAAATTCAGACAGTTGCTGCGACATCGGTAGTTACCGACAAAAAAGAATACCGGGCGCACGATGTCGTTACGATACGCTCGGAGATCTCAAATAAAGGTGATGCCGCAGTGAACCTCCAGATCAGTTCGCGGGTTATGGACGGTAATGCGCACATCATCGGCTCCGCCTCACCAGAAGCTGGCGGACTGCTCAAGCTCGAACCTTCCGTTTCTGAGACGGCAGTGCTTCTTTGGGACACCGAAAGGCATCTGCCGGGCGCCTACTCGGTTGAGCTTTCCATTGCAGATGCTTCAACAGGAGACATTCTGGATGAGAAGAAGGTTGCCATCGACATCGTGCCCACCGTGTCGATAGACGGGATGAAGCTATCCGTCAACCCCCAGTACCTTGACATCAACGAGACAAGCAGCATTGTCCCCACCATCTCCTTCAACAACAGGTCAAATATCGATGCGCCGTTGGCGGCCAGATTCACGATAAAGGACACCGAAGGCAAACCGGTCCACAACGGCATGATGGAATTCAAACTGGCCATGTCTGAACCTCTTATGGTTTTGGACCTGCCCAGCTTCACATACACATTCGATCAGAGCGGTCAGTATCTCGTGGAAACGGAGATCCTCTCCGCCGATCAGATCGTCTATGCCCATGCGCAGGCGGCCGTTCGGGTGAGCTCGGTAATGCAGATAGAGGTCCACAAGACACTCGAACCCGGGATGATAACCCCCGACGGCGATAAAAAGGTCAGGATGGGTATCCGCCTTGAAGGCATGGGGGTGGTATCGAATCCCGCTGTCCTTTCAGCGATGACGAACACCGCAGGCGACAGCATCGTTGTTGCCTTCGATAAGGCCATGAATGATCCGTCAGGCAAACAGGACCAGTTTTCGGTTGTCGTCGACAATATTTCCGTGCCTGTTGCCGGAGCGGCCTTGAAGGGATCGGATATCACGAAGATCAACATTGTCCTGGGTTCGCCCCTGGACCAGTACCGGGCGGTCCAGTTGAGTTATACCGCGGGCGATGTTTCTTCGATGGATGGAAAACCTCTGCCGTCTTTTGACAAGCTGGCTGTGATCAACAAGGTGTCCCCGCCGATATATAATCAGGACGGGTTCGGCTACAGCGGAAAGATCGCTCCAGAGCCCCTTGAAGAAAATATAGTGATGACCAGCTACAACCAGTGGCCGAAAGGGTTTTACAAAAGCGTTCTCGCTTTTGCCGGGGGCATATTCGACGGCCAGAGCATCTGGATGGTCCCTGCCAACGCAGACAGCGTTGTGAAAGTCGATAAAGACACCGGGGTCATGACCGGCTACAACAAGTGGCCGAAGGGGTTCCGCAAAGGGAATCTCGCTTTTGCCGGAGGCATATTCGACGGAAAGAGCATCTGGATGGTCCCTTCAAACGCCGACCGCGTTGTCAGCATAGACACAGCCACGGGTGAGATGACAGGATACGACGGATGGCCGGAAGGGTTCGTGAAGGGAGGCCATGCCTTTGCCGGGGGCATATTCGACGGCCAGAGCATCTGGATGGTCCCGTCCTATGCCGACCGCGTCGTCAGGATAGACACAGCCACGGGTGAGATGACAGGGCACAACAAATGGCCTGCCGGGTTCAAAAAGGGCGGGTATGCCTTTGCCGGGGGCATATTCGACGGCCAGAGCATCTGGATGGTCCCTGCCAATGCCGACCGCGTTGTCAGCATAGACACAGCCACGGGTGAGATGACGGGGCACAACAAATGGCCGGAAGGACTGAAACTTGTTGAATACGCCTTCGCCGGCGGTGTCTTCGACGGACAATGCGTATGGATGATACCGTACTATGCCGACCGCGTCGTCAGGATAGACACGAAAACCGGGGAGATGACCGGATGTCATCAGAGACCTCAGGGCCTGGGAAAGACCGAATACGCCTTCGCCGGCGGTGTCTTCGATGGAAGCTCTGTATGGATGGTGCCGCTCAACGCCGACAGGGTGATAAGGATCGATAAGGACACGTCAGATACGACCGAATACGATAAATGGCCCGCCGGTTTTACTAAAGGAGTGAACGCCTTCGCCGGCGGTGTCTTCGATGGAGAGGACATATGGATGGTTCCTTCGTATGCTGATAAAGTGATGCGGATATCCTCTTTCACCTCTTTATCGGTTTCTGCTAACCTTGCGGCCAATGACTCCTTTTATTTTTACATCAGTCAGGATGAATTTACAGAAGGCAGTCTCATAGGACAGGGCAAGGGCTGGTCCTCTGTGTATTCCGTAAATGCTGCCCTGGTTCCCGGTGTCACCAATTATCTCCATGTGAAATGTACCGACATGGCAGGGCCCGTGGCCGCTTTTATCGGTGATTTTACCGTCAACGACAGAAATTTTCATTTTATGAACGGCACTCAAAAACTGCTCACAGGCGAAGATTGCTGGAATGCATTCAGCGGTTCTTTCGGTGTAAAACAGGAGAAGGTCACAGAGGTCTACCGCAATGGTCTCGGTCCATGGTCGACCCGTTTCGGCATCGACCTGAATGCCAGCTGGATATGGACCGGAGATGGAAAAGATCTCGGGACAATGTATTTCTCGACGCCCATATACTATTCGGCCGTCCCCGTCGATCCGGCCCGTGATGTAAGGCTCATAAGTTCTGTAGGCGATCCGAAAGCCGAGCTGGACGAAGGTTCTTTCTCAAGGAAACCTGAAAGCGTTGTCGCAAAGAAGGGCACAACAGTTGTCGAATGGCGGTTTGAAAAGATCCTGATGGGCCAGCGTGAAGAGGTTTTTTTCAATGTCCTCGTGAAGGACCCTGCGGCCGGCGAGGACAGACAGGTCATCAGCGGCCTTGATGTTGTGTACTCGGACAGCGAGGGGAAAACGGTCAGGCGGGAATTCGGTCCCTCAAATATCTGTGTTATCCAATCGGCATTTACTTCCACCGTCACGACCGACAGGGCGGAATATAAGACAAATGATGATATCACCGTTGCAGGGACTGTCGGAAACCTCAGCGAGCGCGGCAGGACAGTTGACGTGAAGGTCCTGATCGAAGACGGCCAGGGGGTTGTCATAGAGGAATCAACCATCGCCGGAATTGAAATTGATCCGGGCGGGGAGAAGACGATAGACGGGCTTGTTTTCAAGCTTGTTGCGACCAACGCAGGCGATCATCGGGCCCGCCTCGTTGCCTATGAGGACCGCAAACAGGTGAACGAAGCGTGCGCGGCTTTTGTTATAGAAGAGGCGCCGCCGCAGGCGCAGGATAGCGTCGAAGAGGGAAAGACCGGGGAAGCCGCTGATGCTGAGGCCGTCTCCGGACCGGTTGAAGATGCCGGCAAAGAGGAGGAGCAGAGTGTTGCGCAAGCCCCCGCTCAGCCGGAAGAACAGGCCGCCGAGATCGAACAGGCGGTATCCGGTGAAGTTGACGGCACCATAACGGCCCAACCCGAACTGATCTATAAAGGATTGTCTGAAACTATCTCCTACAAGCTGACGAACGTAGGCGCCGGTGTGAATGAATCAAATCTTACGGTAAGCCTGGCCATTGTCGACCCAGTTTCATGCGAGACCAGGCAGGTTTTCACCGCCCCAAAGGCTCATTATAAAGGCGATACCATTGAAGGCGTATTTACATTCTCCACATCGCCTTATGAACCCGGGAGATACGCCGCGGTCCTTCAGACGGCCACGGGTTCGAATGGTGAACCGAGATCGATAGCGAGCACTTATTTCGAGGTCAGGCTGATCAATGTTGTCGTAACGTGATCGTTATTGTTTTTTAAGATGAAAAAATGGTTTGTTAAGTAATATTAAAGTATTAAATATTAAAACATGAGATACGGGATATCAAAAAATATTTTTGCATTTAATATTATTTGTGGTATAACAAAAGAACCTTGTTGTATATTTAGAAGAATGAAAAAGAATGAGAATAGGCAAGCGTTCGGATTTATTTAGGTTTTTCGATTTAATCCGGCCGCTTGAGGTGTCTTGGAAGAAATTTGGCGAGCAACGGCGGTTTGATTTATGTTACATGCTGCTCTCTTATTGTCAGATCATGCGGAGTGGGGGGACCCGAAGGGTACAAAGGGCTCCGTCAATGTGAATGGTAAGGTGGCAACGTATTCTTAAAACCTAATATGTGAAAGGAGACGCTTATGCCTAACGATTTCATTGGTGACCTTACGAAAACAAGGCTGTTTGACCTGATCAAACCCTTATTGGACAAAAAGAAGTCCGGCATGATCCAGATCAAGGGCAACGAGACTGGAGAGCTGTATATAGAAGGAGCGAACATTATCCACGCGAGGACAGGAGATCTTGCAGGAGAAGACGCGGTACTTGCCATGATGGAATGGGGCTCGGGCAGGGCCACGTTCGACTGGGAAGCCTCCACGGATGAGCAGACAGTATTTATGCCCACCGAACAGCTCCTCATGATCTGGACAAACCGTGAAAATGAATGGAACGCCATTCGCGAATATATTCCTTCACCCAATGTTGTTTTTCGTATCCCCCTGAACGGAGGTCCGGAGGACAAGAACATCCACGCGAGCCAATGGAAGATACTGGCCCTGTGCAATGGAACAAAGTCTGTTGCTGAAATTGCAGAAACTCTCCAGTGGCCGCTTTTCGAGACATCGAAGGCCCTGTGCCAGATGGCGCAGGATGGCCTCCTTGAGAGGGCATCGGAAAAGAAGGCGGATCAGACCATCCAGATCAAAAGGACCGTCAATGGAAACTTCTTTCCCATTATCGAAACGGAACTGAGAAAGGTCATGGGGCCCATAGCCTCGATCATCATTGACGACAAACTGGCCGATTTCGGCGAATCGAGGGATGCGTTTCCCGAAGACCGATTGCCGCCGTTCGTGCAGTCGGTAGGAGAAGAGATAACCGATAAGACAAAAAGAGCTTCGTTCACGAGGTCCATGACGGAGTTTCTTGCCCGTAAACAGAAATAAATCATAATTTGGGAGGGGTTTCCATGGCAAGTGAGAACAAGATAGCGACGGGGTTGTTATTTAAGCTGATAGCAGGAATCTTTGTTCCTATCCTTCTGGCGTTCGCATTTTTGGGATGTGTACTTTTCTTGAACGTAGATTTGGGTGCATTCAAATTTACGAGCATCAGGGGTATCTGGTCCAACAGCATGAACGAACTGGGCGCTGCAAGCTTGAAAGAGGCAACGACCTCCCTGAATAAACTCGGTGAACAGGTCATCAGGGAGAAGGCCGAGGCCGTCGCAAAAGAGATCGAGATCTATTACAAATCTTTCAAGAAGGCCCCTTCTATCGAACAGCTCCGCAATGACCCGGTCATGAAGGAGATATGTATCCAGAAGGTCGGTGAAACTGGATATACCGCCGTCCACAGCACCAGTGCTATTACTTACTGGCATGCCCAGCCTAATATGATTGGCATGGACCTCCACGGTCTTGCAACCAAACTTCCGGAATTCTGGAAGATCCTTGAAGTGGGTCTCACGGGAAAAGCTGTAGCCGGGTATTACAACTGGAAAGAACCAAACGGCAGTATACGTAAGAAATACATGGCCAATGTCCCTGTCAAGGGCACGAACCTCGTCGTTGCCGCAACGACTTATATCGATGAGTTCTCCAAGCCTGCGCAGGCTATCACCACAACAATGACCAAGCTGCAGCAGACCTATACCGCCCAGTACAACAGAAGGTTCGGACTTATCCTGATCATTATTGCCGTGGTCCTTATCGTATTACTTGCTGTTATTTATATCTATTCATCATCGGTCATCCGTCCGATCCGCCATCTCTCGGAGGTTGCAGACAAGATCAGCATGGGTGATCTGAAAGCGACTGTCGATGTGAAGGGCGGCGGCGAGATAGCGGTTCTGGCGCAATCGATCGAAAGGATGCAGACAAGCGTACGTTCGGCGATCGAAAGGCTTCAGAAAAGAAGGTAGTATGAAAAAAGCCCGGTGGCTTTTTTATATGTACCCCAATTAATTGAACAGAGGTTAAATACCATGATATACCCACAAGGAAAAACGATTCACCAGAATCTTTCTGCGGAATATACCGATGTGCCGCAGCTCCTCTCTACTTTAAAAGCGAACGGCTTTTCCGGGGTTGTCGAGATCGAGACGGTCGATAAGAAAGGCGTATTTTTTGTTGCCGCCGGACAGGTTGTGAACGCGGCTATCGGGATCGATTCGGATCCGCCCGCAAAGGTTGGCGATGAGGCCCTTTCGGAGCTTTTTATCCTTGCCAAGCAATCGCAGGGAGTTCTCCATGTTTTTGAATTGACGACAGCCGAGATCGAACTGGCAACAGGTCCGCTGAAATCGGAGCTCCTTTTCCAGGACCTCAGCACGGATTTTATACGCATGGACCAGTTTGTCATCAAGCTGAACAACGAAAAGCATACCGGATATATCGAGATCTTCAATAAGGAAAAAAAACAGATCGGGACTCTCTCCTTCAGGGAAGGTGAGGTTGTCGGTTTGAAACTTATTTCGAGTTCCGGACAGACGAGCCTTTTTGAACGCGAGGCAGTTGAGCCGGCGCTGGAAGAAGCTGTCAAGGACGGCGCGGTATTTAATGTCTACCGCAGCCAGGGCCTTTCCGAACAGGCGAAAAGAGCCGGTACCGGAGCAAACGGCTCCGGTCGTCCATCTGCAATGAGGGAACCTGCAGCAGAGGCAAAAAAACCGGCAAAAGAACCGATGGAAGTAAAAGAGCCGACCGCCGCAAAGGAGCCTGCTGTCACAAGGGAGCCTGCCGCCGTAAAGGAACCGGCATATGGCTCCAAGGAGTTTACGCTGGAACCGAGAAAGCCTCCGATGGATGCGGCTGCAGCTATGAATCGGGCATCTGCCGAACCCAGGGAGGAACCGAGACCAGCCAGGGAAGCCGCGCCCGCTGAGGGTAAAAAGGCCGATGAGGGGGTCGAGAACATCCGCGGGGAATTTCTGTCCGCCCTTCAGCGCATCCTTGTCAAGATAGAACAATTCGTCGATGATTCCACGCGCAAGGGGACTTTTCAGAAATGCTTCATGGAAGCCCGCGTCGACAGATCTGAACTCCATCATTTCCTCGATCCTTTTGAAGGAGTGTTTGCATATGATTCAGGCAAGATCAGGCTCGAAGATTCGGTTGGCACGGAGATGTTCGCCCTTGCAATGGCCGAATGCCTCAATATGACCTTGTCCAATATCCAGAAGGATCACCTGAAAGGCAAGGCCCTGCCGCCGGGAATGAAAGGTGAGATAGAATCTGCGTTCAGATATCATAAGGAGATGATCAAAAATACCGGTTTACAGTCGGTGGTGCCACCGAATATGAGGTGACCGGTTTTTAATGCTTGACAAGAGTGTTCGTTCATTTTACCGTGTAATTGCTCTATCACGTTCTCATGGCCGAATCGCGGAAGAAAAAAGCAACGCCAAAAGTTGATATCTACAAAGCCTGGTGCAAGGCCTGCGGAATTTGCGCAGCCTTTTGCCCTGCAGGGGTGATTGCGCGCGATGAAGCCGGCTATCCTTACATAAAAGATCCCGAAAAGTGCCTCAATTGCGGTTGGTGCGAGATACGCTGCCCGGATTTCGCCATAACGGTGGAACAAAAGAAGGATGAAGCTAAAAAGGTGAGGGAATCCTTTGAAAAAGAAAGTCCTGAAGGAACTGCTGCTCCAGGGCAATGAGGCTGTTGTTGAAGGCGCCCTTCGCGCGGGATGTCTTTTTTTTGCCGGTTACCCTATAACCCCTGCCACAGAGATCTCCGAACAGCTGTCCGTAAGACTCCCCCGGGTTGACGGTACCTTTATACAGATGGAGGATGAGATAGCAAGCCTTGGCGCGGTGATCGGTGCGTCTCTTGCCGGAGTAAAATCGATGACTGCCACGAGCGGACCCGGTTTTTCCCTCATGCAGGAGAACCTGGGTTTTGCCATCATCGCGGAGGTTCCATGCGTCATAGTGAACGCCATGAGAGGAGGTCCGAGCACGGGTCTTCCCACTTCACCTTCGCAGAGCGACGTTATGCAGGCCCGCTGGGGGACGCACGGAGACCACCCCATCATCACCCTGTGCCCTTCAACGGTCCGGGAATGTTTCGACCTGACAATAAAAGCCTTCAATTATTCCGAGAAATACCGCATACCCGTCATACTTCTCATAGATGAGGTTGTGGCACATATGCGTGAAAAGATTGCTATTTCCGACGAGGAAGATCCGGGGATCTTCAACAGGGTGAAACCGACGGTCCCTCCTGAGTGGTATATACCATATGAGGACACACCGCAGGGAGTCCCTCCCATGGCGAACTTCGGAGAAGGGTACCGCTATCATGTGACCGGCCTTACCCACGATGTACGGGGTTTCCCGACATCCCGCCCCGATGAGATAGACCCTTTTATCCGGCGGCTTTTCAGAAAGATTAGCCAGAACTTTTCCGATCTTCAGATCGGCGAATCCTTTATGACGGACGATGCGGATGTTGCCATCATTGCTTACGGCTGTGTCGCCCGCAGCGCGAAGCGTGCAGTTGCGGATTGTCGTGAAAGGGGCATTAAGGCGGGTATGCTCAAGCTCAACACGATATGGCCTTTCATGAGGAGCCAGGTAGAGAAGGTGCTCAGGCAGGCGAAGGTTGTTATCGTCCCGGAGATGAACATGGGACAGATCTCCAGGGAAGTGAAGCGGGTGAACAAGGGCGAGGCGAAGGTCTTTACCATCAACAGGGTGGATGGTTCGATCATAACGCCCCAGGAGATAATAAACCGGATCAAGGAGGTTTTCTGATGGCCGAGGTGACCAAATTGATCCACAATTACCTGCGCCATGACAAGAAGTTCCCCCATGTATGGTGTCCCGGCTGCGGCATAGGCATCATGCTCGGCGCCCTCATAAGGGCCATAGACCATACCGGATACGACAAGGACGAGATAGTCCTTGTCTCAGGCATCGGATGCACCGGCAGGCTCCCTGTTTATGTCGATTTCAATACGCTCCATACGACCCACGGAAGGGCCCTCACTTTTGCGACTGGCGTCAAATTGGCCAAACCCGGGCTCAAGGTGATCGTCGTCATGGGAGACGGAGATGCCGTTGCCATCGGCGGGAACCATTTCATTCACGCAGCGCGGCGCAATATCGACCTCACGGCGATCATTGTCAATAACAGCGTATATGGAATGACAGGCGGTCAATATTCGCCGACAACTCCCTACGGGATGAGATCGACAACAACCGTCTATTCCAATGTCGAACACTCCTTCAACATATCCGAACTTGCCGTTACGGCTGGTGCGGTCTTTGTGGGGCGGGGGACCGTTTATCATGCCAAGCTTCTTGAAGGCCTCATGGAGAAGGCTTTCCATAAGGTCGGGTTCTCTGTCGTGGAGATCATATCCCACTGCCATACGCAGTTCGGGAGGCTGAACAGGATGGGCAGCGCCGTAGAGATGATGCAATGGCAGCGGGACCATGCGGTGACCGTTGAAAAGGCAGCCCAGATGAAGGAGGCACAGCTGAAGGACAAGTTCAAGATCGGCATCCTCGTGGACAGGGAACTTCCGGCCTATCAGGATGAATACGAAAAGGTCAGGAGCTGGTCTAAGGGTGTGGAGAAAAAATAACATGAGCTTCCGTTACGATATACGTTTGAGCGGTTCGGGCGGCCAGGGCATCATCCTCATGGGCATCATCCTTGCCGAGGCCATAGGTATCTACGACGGGAAGTTTGTCGCCCAGACGCAGAGCTACGGTCCTGAGGCGAGAGGCGGTTCAAGCAAGGCAGAGGTGGTTGTGAGCGATACGGAGATAGACTACCCAAAGGCGATGCAGCTCGACCTCCTTGTTGCCATGACACAAAAATCCTGCGATGATTATTACATGGACCTTAAACCTGACGGCATTCTGATCGTCGATTCCACCTTTGTGAGGCAGATCCCGGTTCCCAGGGCCTACCAGATACCCTTTACCCGGATCGCACGCGAGAATCTCAAACGCGAAATGGTGGCGAATATCGTCGGCCTGGGTGCCATTGCCAGACTGACTCCCGCCGTATCACCGAAAGCAATTGAAACAGCGGTCCTTGCCCGTGTCCCGAAAGGTACGGAGAAATTGAACCGTGATGCCCTCCAGGCGGGCATGAAGGCTGCACAGAAATTGAAAGGCCTGACTTTTCCCGAAGCACCCTCCGAGCTCGAAGATGAAGATACATGAGTATCAGGCAAAAAAGCTCCTTCAGGAATACGGCATCCCAATCCCGAGAGGGCAGATAGCGAAGACATACACAGAGGCGCTTCAGACCGCCGGAAAGATCGGCAGAGGGCCGTTCGTGCTCAAGGCCCAGATCCATGCAGGAGGCCGTGGGAAGGCAGGCGGCATCAAGACGGCCAGCAGCGGTGAAGATGTGGGCCGCATGGCGTCGGAGATGCTCTCGAAGGTGCTTGTTACCACCCAGACGGGCGAAGAAGGCAAGCCAGTACAGACCCTCCTTGTCGAGGAGGTCCTGGAAATAGGCAGGGAGATCTACCTCGGGATTGTCATCGACAGGCAGAAGGCATGCCCGGTGATACTTGCCAGTTCCGAAGGCGGGGTGGAGATAGAAAGACTCGCACGTGAGGAGCCGGACAAGGTGATCACCGAGGCTGTAGACCCCTGTGTGGGGCTCAGGCCTTTCCAGGCGAACAGGATATTTTACAGTCTGGGGATCGACCAGAAGCTTGCCAGGCAGGCAATGGCGATCATTATAGGGCTATACCGGCTCTTCATCGAAAAGGACTGCTCTCTCGCCGAGATCAATCCCCTTGTTATCACGAAAGAAGGCAGCCTTGTCGCCCTCGACGCAAAGGTTACCGTCGATGACAATGCCCTTTTCCGTCATCCCGAGACAGCGGCCCTGAGGGACATAGGCCAGGAGAACCCGCTTGAAGTGGAAGCGGCGAAACACAATCTCAATTACATCAAACTGAAAGGGAGCGTCGGATGCATGGTGAACGGTGCCGGGCTTGCCATGGCGACCATGGACCTCATCAAGCTTGTCGGCGCAGAGCCTGCCAATTTTCTTGATGTGGGAGGCGGGGCGACGTCGCAAATGGTGAAGGAGGGTTTCCGGATCCTTTTATATGATAAGGATGTAAAGATGATCTTCATTAACATCTTCGGAGGGATATTGCGCTGTGATACCCTTGCGCAGGGAGTGGTCGACGCGGCCCGCGAACTGGTCATCGACATGCCCATTGTTGTCCGTCTCGAGGGGACAAACGTGGAAGAGGGCAGGAGGATACTCGCGGAATCAGGATTAACCTTTACCGTGGCAACAGGACTGGAGGATGCAGCGAAGAAGGTAGGGGAGATAATCAACGGGTATAAGGAAGGAATAAGATAATAACCGGCAGCCAGGCGCCAATGACCAAAGAAATGAAAAAGCGGCCGGATCGGGCCTTTCTTTTATTGGCCATTGAGATCTGGTCATCGGTCAATTGAAATTATGAGCATACTTATAAATAATGATACAAAGGTCTTGATCCAGGGGATAACCGGTAAAGAGGGTGCGTTCCACACCGGCCAGATGGTTGCCTACGGGACGAAGGTGGTAGCGGGGGTGACGCCGGGGAAGGCCGGCCGGTCATTTGACGGAATACCGGTCTACAATACAGTGAAGGATGCAAGGGCGGCCACCGGAGCTGACACTTCGGCGATATTCGTACCGCCGGCGTTTGCTGCTGATGCCGTGATGGAGGCCATGGACGCCGGAGTGGAAACGGTGGTTTGCCTTACAGAGGGGATACCCACCTTCGATATGATAGCCGTCAGGCAGTACATGAAGGGCAGGGACGTAAAGCTCATCGGGCCGAACACACCGGGCGTAATATCTCCGGGTTCGTGCAAGATCGGTGTCATGGCAGGATATATCCACGCGCCTGGACCGGTTGGCATTATGTCACGCAGCGGCACCCTTACATATGAGGTCGTTGACCAGCTAACGAAGATAGGAATAGGGCAGTCTACATGCGTGGGGATCGGAGGCGACCCTATAATAGGGCTTAACTTCGTAGATCTGCTGGCCATGTTCGAAAAGGACGAAGACACACAGGCGGTCGTGATCATAGGCGAGATAGGCGGCAGCGCTGAGGAGGATGCCGCGGAGTATTTCCGCCGTCACATGACGAAACCAGTTGTGGCCTTTATCGCAGGCATCACAGCGCCTCCCGGCAGGAGGATGGGCCATGCAGGGGCCATTGTTTCGGGAGGGAAAGGCACGGCTGCTGAAAAAATAAGCGCACTTGAAGATGCTGGCATCACCGTTGTAAAAGATCCGGCCCGGGTTGGAACGACTGTTCAGAACATTCTTGCAGGCAAAAGATAGATCAAGGATGCGTGCCGTCAATGCCGGCCCGAAAGGAGATAGGAAATGAAAAGCAAAAGGTCCTCAAGAGTTTTGTTGTCAATAGTTGCCCTGATCTGTTTTTTACCTGCGGGCGCCGCGGCGCTTTATGGTGAAAACGTTGTGGATGCCTGGAAGGACGTTAAGGCACCGCCTGCTCCGGAATTGAAACCCGTTGTCCTCGATAGGGCATCGACGGCGCTGCTGCTTTTGGATTTCAACAAGCAGGTCTGTAACAACGAAAGGCGGCCCAGGTGCATAGCATCCATACCGGCGGTGTCCAGGCTTGCAGAAAAAGTGCGCGGAAGCGGGGCGGCTGTGGTGTACAGCCTCACCGCAGGATCCGTAATAAGTGATGTCGCACCGGCGCTGGCCGCTAAGAGCGGCGAACTTTCCGTAACATCGGGGCCTGATAAATTTTTCAGGACTGACCTGGAAAATATATTGAGGCAGAAGGGCATCAAGACCGTCATAATCACGGGGACGGCAGCCCATGGAGCGGTGATCTACACCGCGAGCGGAGCTGCGCTGAGGGGTTTTACGGTCATCCTTCCCGTTGACGGTCTCTCCGCGGAGGGTCTGTATCCGGAGCAGTATACCGTATGGCACCTCCTCAACGCTCCCAGGGTCTCGACCCAGGTGACGGTTACACGAACGGATATGATAAGTTTCAAGTAATATAAGTGTTTGTTCATCGCTTGCCCGGGATTGAAGGGGAGTGATCGATGTCAATGGAGAGAACGGAAAGAACGGTCATTATCACAGCGACATTGAGTGCCCTGTTCGCTGTGGCTCTCCTGCTGCTGGCTGTCCGCTTCCGCAGTGTTTCTTTCCTGGCGGGCGGTCTTCTCACCGTGTCCCGGGTTGTGACCGGGTTTCTCGTTGCCGCCGGTATACGGTTGTCAAAAAGACATACAGAACATTTCAGATCGGGACTCTACAAACTTGAAAACCTTGTTGCGACGGGCATTGGGATCCTCATCCTTGTCGGCGCCTATGAATTGGGCTTGTTTGTCTTTACGAGAATGAAGACGGGTGAAGTTCTGATGACCGAGCCTGGAAAGGCCATACCCGTCCTTCTTTTCGCGTCCATTCTTGCCTTTGCGGTTGCCATGTTTAAGAACAGAGTTGCGAAGCAGGAGAACTGCCCCAGTCTCATGGCAGATGCGCGGCATTCCGCCGTTGATTCGGCTGCCATGTTCATCATTGCCCTTGGCGTCGGGGTCTCGGCGGCCGGCATTCACGCCGCAGACCTTGCGGCCGCATTGATCGTGTCTCTGATCGCGTTCATAAGCGGCGGCCGAATCACCATTAACGGCATCAAGGTGCTCCTTGACGCATCAATTGAGAAAGATATCCTTGAGGAGATAAAAACAATAATCAGGGAAGATCCTCGAATACGGGACATTGCTGAGGTAAGCGGGAGGAATTCCGGGAGTTATCGGCTTATCTTCCTCAAGCTGGTCCCCTATCAGTACGATGTTCAAGCTGCCTCTGGCATAACTGATGATCTCAAGAAAAAGATCAGGGGAAGGATCAGGAACATCGATGATATCTCCATCGAATATGGTCAGGAAAGAGGTGACAGGAAATATGTCGCCATACCCCTCGACGAAACCGCCAAATCAATCGGTGATAATCTTTTTGGAGCCGCGGATTTTGCTGTTATTGATATTGACATGGCGCACCGCAGTGTGATCGCCAAGAGAATCGTTAAAAACCCTTTTACCGGCGAAAGACCGGGCGATGAGGTCAGGCTTGCGGTCCTGCTGGCAAGACAGGGCGTGGATGCCATCATTTTCCGGGGGACGTCCCAGGGGGGAGATGCAGCACAAACACTCGAGGCATACGGGGTAGACCTTTTGCCATGGACACAGAAGGCAGCGGAGGCAGACATAGAGACCGTGGCGCTGGGATCAATGGAAAAACTTCAGAGTTCCGGGGACCGGATGCCATGATGAAAAAAGCCGAAAAGGCCGAACTCATATCCATAGTCTGTTCCATATTCATGGCGGCAGCGATGTTGCTTGCTGCGCGTCTGAGCGGGAGCGTTGGCATCCTCGCTGAAGGCATCGATACAGTGGTGGATGTGGTGGCTTCCCTCGCTGTTCTTGTTGGAATGAAGCTTTCGGAGCGCCATACCAGTTCCTTTCCTCAGGGTCTCCACAAGCTCGAGAACGTCATTGCGGTGGCAATAGGGATACTGGTCCTCATGAGCGCCTGGGAACTGGCGAAGGAATCGCTTGAGCGCATCTTCGAAGGAGGGCGGCCCATTGAACAGCCCTGGCTTGTCATCGGCGTCATGGGGGGTGTCGTGCTCATTACCGGGGTGCTGGCATGGTATAAGAACAAGATAGGCACACTGGAGAACTCGCCAAGCCTCAAGGCCGATGCGAAGCATTCATGGACAGATGTTTTGGCGAGCGCCGCAGTAGTGGCGGGCGTCTGTTTCCAGATGATCGGGATACCGCATACAGACGCTATCGCGGCATTGATCGTTGTTGCCGCCCTGGCATGGTCGGGGATCGGAATAGTTCTCGACGGGCTCAGAGTGCTCCTGGATGCTTCCATTGAGAAGGAGATCATAGATCAGGTATGGCAGTATGCCGGAGGTATACCCGGTGTAAAAAGGATCGCAAGGGTCGATGGCCGCAATTCCGGGAGCTATCGTTTCATCAAGATATCTTTTGTGCCAGATTCAGCCGATCTGAATGTAGCAGACGAGATTGCCTTGAACGTTAAAAACGCGATCCGAGACGAGCTTGAGCATGTGGACCGGGTTGATGTGGAGTTTCTCATGGAACCGCAGGACACGATCACCTGGGCGGCGCCTCTTACCCATGACGGCGGCCGCCTTTCGGAGGACTTCGGCGCTGCGCCGATGCTGGGATTTTTCGAGGTCGGCCTATCCCGGGGAAAGATCATCCGGGAGGACATAGTCTCAAACCCTGTTGAGGGAAAAGAAGAGGGCAGGGATATCTGGGCAGCCGTGGTCCTTGTTAAACGGGGCGTCAATGCGCTCCTGACAAGAAGTGAGTCTTTTTTAACCACCGGCGCCGGTTACGTGCTTGAAGCAAACGGTATAGAAACTGTACAGACAACCGAAGTGAGGAACATGGATGAAGCCAGGGAGTATCTCGTTAAATACCCGCTGAAAAGATCTGCCTGAAAAACGACAAAAATATTGCCTTCGAGCCCCCTTACTCGCGTCCGGGGGGTTTGGGTCTTTCATTCTTCCCTTTGAACCACCCCTCGTTTGCTTTAGGGAAAGAGTCAAAACGGGGGACGTATGGTTTAATATCAAGCAGCGGGGTGTTGTCCAGAACGTCTATTCCCCCGACCTTTAACTTGCTTCCCTCCCTTCCGAAGAGCTCAACGACAGTGAGCCCTATGCTGTTGGGTCTCGACGGGAAGCGGCAGGCGAATATCCCGTGGGGTTGGTCATCAAGCAGTACAGGCCGCACCAGTTCGGCCCGTGCCGATACCCTGTCGAAATTGTAAATGAGGAATATGTGAGAGAAGCCTTCGATATCTTTGAGCCCTTCCCCATAACCAGGGTAAAGTTCGACCCAGCCGGTCATTTCGGGCCGGAATACACCCTGTATGGGTGTTTCCTCCTTTGTCTTGTATGGAGAGCGGATAACGCCGATAGGCCTTAATTCAATGCACGTCATCAGACGAAGATTAACACATCGGCCTGCGCACTGTCACCGCATTTCTTTGAAGACCGAATATGCCTCCATGAACGTTGGAAACCCCGCCGTCTGGATCGTAAGCAGCAGGGCGTGCATGATCTCATCATTTGTCGCCCCGGCCTCTTTTGCTTTTGCGATATGGGTCTCAAGGGATATTTTGTGGTTGCTTGCGCATGAGATCGCCACTTTGATGAGCCACCTGGTCTTCTCGGGCAGAGGGCCCGCTTTTTCATGGATCTCTTTCCCAAGGGCTTCATGGGTTTTGTAAATAGCCGGGAATTCTCTTTTGAACTTTTTAAAAGAAGCGTGAATGTCCTTCATGGCCATCCTCCTTTTGTTGCAGGATTATTCGCAGGTCTCTTAGACTAATTATAGCCCGCCGCCTTTTTCTGTCAACTGGCGGACACATTGTGCCCGGACGAAAGAGCGGGTGTTATTGTTTTGCAACACATTGGATCAATGTCTTTACGGCCCGTTACCGATACGGTCACTTGACAGATCATCAATATGGGTCTAAATATATTAATAACTTTAACATTCCAACAGGTAAGGAGGAGAAGACATGAAGATCAGTGCGCGGAATTTATTAAAGGGCAAGGTAAAGGCCATCACGCCGGGTGCGGTCAACACGGAGGTGATCATCGAGATCGCCGGCGGTGCCGAAGTTGTTTCCATCATCACGAAATCTTCGGCGGAGAGCCTGGGTCTTGCGAAAGGCAAGGACGTGTACGCAGTAATTAAAGCCACAAATGTGATCGTTGGCGTCGATTAAATCTTTTCGGTCACTTATGCAGCCAGGCAACGGCTGGATAAGTGACCGTATTTTTCTACGGATTGTTTCCGAAGATAATTGTGCATACCTTGTGAAATCAGCAGTATTCGAGAGTATGTGAACATCTTTTTATGCGAAAACACGTGATATACAGGCAGCATGTAGCTGGCGGTGTGTCCTGTTTCACCCCAGCCGCCTGAATGCGGTTGCCTTTATCGCGGCATAGACCTCATTTTCCTTCGTTATCCCCAGTTCTTCAACCGCCTGCCTGACAACCTCTGCCACGAGGCGCTGTCCTGAGCATTCCAGTTCCACCCCGAGCCTGTGGCCTGTTTCGAAAATGTCCGTTACACGGCATTGCAGAAGATTGCGCGCGCTGATCGCCTCGGGATGGCGCTTGAAGAGAATAATGTCCGTGGATGGAAGCTCGAAGAACGCCTCCGGCAGGTCACTGCCCCCGGAAATGAACAATCGCTGGCCGCCCCAGTCATATACGTAAAGGTTTCCAAGACGGTCCAGAGATCGAAGTTTAAGAAGATTTATATAGCCTGCCTTGCTTTCACCCATATATGCTCTCGCCAGCTGCTCCAGCGACATCTGGCTGGCAACGCGCCCTTCGACCACTCGAAGCACTTTGTCCGTCATGATCCTCATCTCGGTCAGGGAATGGGAGATGAAGAGATAGGGGATATTGAATGTCTCGCAGGCGCCTTTCAGGAACGGGATGATCTGGAACTTGAGGCTGTCGTCCAGGGCAGACAATGGTTCATCCATGACGAGCAGCCTGGGGTTGGAAAGGACTGCGCGGCCTATGGCCACCCTTTGTTTCTCGCCTCCAGAGAGGTTCCGTACCCCCCTGTGAAGCAGGTGGCCGATCTGCAGGACCTCGACCAGACTGTCCAGTTTGATCTTCCGGTCCTTATGTTCACAGCGCCTGTAGCCGTAAAGAAGATTTCCCCTGACGCTCAGGTGGGGGAAGAGGTGGGGACGTTGGAAGACCATCCCGATGCGCCGGTGTTCCACTGGAACGTTCACTCTTTTTTCACTGTTGAAGATCTCCGCGTCGTCAAGGAAAACTGCGCCGCTGTCCGGATGGTACAGACCCGCGATGAGCCCTACCAGGGTGGATTTTCCGCTCCCAGACGGGCCGAACAGGCCAATGCGCTCACCCTCTACATTAAAGTTCGTGTCGATGGTAAAAGTTCCGAATCTCTTTTGTACCGAAACGCGCAGGTCCATATCAGTCGCTCCTTGCCATGCGCCTGCCCAGCCACTCATGAAAGATGAGCATGGCCACCGAGATACTGATAGAAACAACGCAGAGGGACAATGCCATGGCATCTCCCCGCGGCGTGTTGACATAGTCGTAAATGGCAAGGGGTATGGTCTGGGTGACACCGGGGATGTTCCCGGCAACGATGATGGTGGCCCCGAATTCACCCAGCCCCCTTGCGAACATGAGGACCGAACCCGCGATGATCCCCCGCATTGCAAGCGGTGCGATCACGGTCGCTATGGTGTCGAACCATCCGGCGCCAAGGGTCCGGGAGGCCTGAATGAGCCTCACATCGATCGTCTCCATGCCGGTCCGGATCGACCTCACCATGAGAGGGAAACCCACCACCGCCGTGGCAACGACCGCAGCCTTCCAGGTGAAGATAAGTTTTATACCCAGCGGCTGGAGCACCATTTTCCCAATGAATCCCTGCTGTCCCAGGAGCAATAGCAGAAGATAGCCGATCACCACGGGCGGAAGTGTCAGGGGAAGATTGACGATCACATCTAGGATAACCTTGCCCCTGAATTTCCGATACGTCATGAGGTACGCGACGGCAAAACCGAAGGGAAGTGACAGCAGGGTCGCCACGACGGCGACCCTGACTGACAACAGCATTGCAAGGTAATCGGTGTGGGTAAAGCCGAACATGGAAAATTATTTCACGGCAAAACCGTGTTTGACAAGGATCTTTTTCGCCTCGTCTGATTGGAGATACTTATAGAATGCCACGGCCTCGTTCTTTTTGCTCCCGTCAGCCGTCAGTCCGGCCGGATAGGTCACCCTTGGGTAGAGGTCCTGCGGAACAGTGAAGAGGGTCTTCACGTTTTTGGCGAGAAGCGCGTCGGTTTTATATACGAACGCTCCATCGACCTCACCGCGGTCGGCATACATCAGGCATTCCCTGACGTCCTTGGCCATGACCAGTTTGTTCTCGAGCTGCTTGTCGATACCGGCTTTCTTAATGGCCTTTTCGGCGTAATCACCGGCCGGAACGCTCTTGGGGCTCCCTATGGCGATCTTCTCAAGTTTCACCACATCCTGGAGTTTGCTTATTTTCAATTCCGGCTTGCCCACAAAGACCACTTCATTGTAAGCGAAGGTGGTTGTATAGCGGGCATCTACCAGCTTTTTCTCCTTGAGGTAGTCCATCCATTTCAGATTAGCGGACAAGAAGATGTCACAAGGGGCGCCGCTTTCGATCTGTTTTGCCAGAGCGCCTGAGCTTCCGAAGTTTTTCTGGAATGAAACGCCGGGGTTCTTTTTTGCAAAATTGTCCGACAGCTCGGTGACCGCGTCTCTCATACTGGCCGCAACGGACAGGTTGAGTTCGGCAGAAATGGCCGAACCGGTCAGAAGCACGAAGAAGAATACGCACAAAAACAGTTTAATGGTGATCTTTTTCATCTTACATTTTCCTCCCGTATGTTTTTATTTCCAAAAGGCGTCGAAGCGGACCACGTCAATCTTTCCAGGCACAATAATGCGTTTCCCTGCCAGGACAGCCAGCCTGTCACATTATTTCACCAGCTTGCGTTATAGCTATATGACTATAACGAACGGCAAAAAAATATCTGCTTCCGCTGCCGCCCGCTGTCCGAAATAATGGTGATTGCGCTTCTTCTGTACTTCACCGTCATATCTGGCTGGTCATCTGTCCTGTACTTGCGAGTCATACCACGGCATATATATAACACAATACGTTCCGCGCATACAAGGTATGTTTTGCATCGACTCTGCGGTTATCAGTTCGCCATGAACAAGAAAGAGGGCCCATGCGAAAAAACATCTCTGTCCTGGAAACGGTTATGACCGGCTTCTCTACCGGGATTGTCAGGGGCCTATCTCTATAAGCAGGTCCCCGCTCCTCGCCGGGTCATATCCTCCAAGGGATGCGACCCTGTCGCGGAACCTCCGTGAGCGGATCGTGTCGATCACTGCCTCGATATTGGGATCATGAAGGATTGCCGTCGGAATTACCAGGTCGTATTGCTCTTCGTGCATGGGGATAAACCCCAGGCCGAGCGCTTTCGCTGCAGCGTAGATGGCCATACCGCAGTCCGCGGCGCCGCTCAGTACATCCACTGCCACTGACATGTGGGTAAATTCTTCATGAGCGTAGCCTTTTATGGATTCAGGAATTATGCCATGACGGGCAAGGTTATAATCGAACAATATGCGGGTGCCCGAGCCTGCCTGCCGATTGACAAAAGAGATGTCGTCCCGGGTGAGATCCATGAACCCCTTTATCCCCTTCGGGTTGTTTTTCTGAATGACCAGGCCCTGTTGCCTGAGGACGAGGCGGAAGAGACTTACCCTGATGCCCTTGAGGTATTGCCTGATATAGGAGGCGTTGTACTCGCCGGTTTGTGTGTCAAGAAGGTGAGAGCCGGCGAGATGACACAGCCCCTTCCTGATCGCCATAAGGCCGCCAAGGCTTCCAACGTTACCCGATGATATCCGTATATTTCTCGCCGTATTTTGCCTGATCTCATCGGCAAGGATATCAATAGTGATGTCGTGGCTGCCGATCACGACCACCGTGTTCATCAGCTCTTCATCGCTTACCAGCAACTCGGCATCTACCGTTTCATCCTGAGAGACACCTTCGGAAAAGGGAGGGATCCGTATGATACCTTCCGCCCTCGTGAAAGTGGTTACGGACCCTGCCGACCTTGGAAGAGGCGTAGCTATGAGCCGGTCACCGACCTTTCCGATATTCACACGGATGAACTCCTCTGTGCCCAATTTCGAAGGGATATCCCTTGATGGTTTAACAGGGACGCATATGCCCTTTGGTTCAGTGAGGCATTGAAGACCGAAAAGGAGGGGCCTGGCAAATTGTTCAAAGGCCATGATGGCAGAGACGGTATAACCCGGAATACCGATGACGGGCTTTTCTTTGATAACGCCGAGGATGGTAGGTTTTCCGGGCATCATGGCAACGCCATGAACAAGGACTTCCCCTACCTGCGCCACTATGTCGGCGGTGTAGTCCTTTGAGCCCGCCGATGACCCGGCGTTTATAATGACAAGGTCCGGGTTGGAGTCCAGTGCCTTCAAAAGGGCATCCAGTATGTCCTTTTCATTGTCGGGAGTTATATCAAAAACACAGGGTTCACCATGTGCTTCGCGGACCAGCCCGGACAGGGTTATGGAATTGGACTCAATGATCTGGTCTTTTTTTAACCGGGCAGGATCTGTTATGTCCCTGCGGTGGACAAGCTCTGTGCCGGTGGGAATTATAATCACCCTGGGTCTTTTCCGGACCATTATCTTAAAAACGCCCGCTGTGGCAAGCGCCCCCATGTCGCAGGAACGGACCACGTGGTTCTGGGGGAGCAGGAGCTGGGTGGCGACTATGTCCTCACCCACCTTTCTTATGTTCTGCCATGGATAAGCAGGGGAGAGGATCTCAACGGTCCTCTCGTCAAGCTGATGCAGCTTTTCGACCATGATAACGGCATTATAGCCTTCAGGCAGGGCGCGACCGGTATCGATCCACAGGGCGCTATCACCTATTCTGAGGGTTTTGGGTGTTTTCTCGGTGGCCCCGTATGTCTCTTCGGCCTTGACGGCAATGCCGTCCATGGCAGCCGAGTGAAATGACGGCGCGGAGACCTTTGCGAATACCGGCTCTGACGTAACGCGTCCCAGGGAGTCTTCGACGTTTATCTCCTCGGGGAGGGTCCTCTTGCCATGCCACACCTTCAAGAAGATTCCGCGGGCCTCTTCAAGTCCCTTCATTGCCAGATATACATGCCTTTTCATCGTCTATGCCTTACCCTTAAAAGGCCTGAAGAGCATTACATCAACGATCTGCCCCCTGTAGAGGCCTTCAGTGTTCCTGTCTATTTTTAATAATCCGTGCGCTTCAACCAGTGTGGATAACAGCCCTGATTTACCGAAAACCGGCTCCGCGAAAAAACGTCCGCCTCTTTTATCCAGTTTGACCCTTATGTAGTCATCTCTTCCGCTGGCAGATTCCATGTTGCGTTCAAGCTCGGCCTGCTGGTAAAAATGATTGCCTTCTAATGTGTTCGTTTGTCCCGACAGTCGTGACAAAAATGGATCGAGGAAAACCTCAGCGATAACCATGGCTGAAGCAACGTGGCCCGGCAGTCCGAACACGGCCTTGTTATCGATCCTGGCGACTATGGTGGGCTTGCCCGGGCTTATCGCTATGCCGTGCACGAGCAATTCCATGTTGTCAAAGGATTCCAGGACCCTTATTGTCATGTCTCGCGCTCCCACAGAACTGCCTCCGGATATCCACAGGGTGTCGTTTGTGTCCAGGGCACTTAGAACTGTTTCCCTCAGGTCGGTGAAACTGTCTTTACATAGTCCCATATTGACGGCAATTGCACCGGCCTGAGTGCAGAAGGCGTTCAGGGTATAGCTGTTTATGTCGCGCACCTGTCCGGGACCGGGTTTTCGATCGATGGGTATCACCTCATCTCCCGTGGAGACTATTGCGACCCTCGGTCTTTTATAGACGAGAAATTTTTGTATACCCAGGCCCGCAAGGATGCCTATGTCCTGCGGCCTGAGAACAGCGCCTTTCTCAAGTACCACTGTTCCTTTTTTCAGGTCATCGCCGGGCCTTATCACGTTCTCAAGGGGTGATACGGTGCGGTTCACTTCGATCGTCTTTTCATCAAGGAAATTGCAGTATTCAAGCATTACCACGGCATCAGCGCCATCGGGGATCATACCGCCCGTTGATATTTTCATTGTTTTACCAGGTGTAATCGTGCCATCCGGCACCTGGCCCATGAGCACCTCTCCTGTCAGCTCGAGAAGGACCGGAAGATTTTCAGAGGCGCCGAAGGTATCCCTGGCACGGACAGCATAACCGTCCATGGTAGACCTGGGAAAACCCGGCAGGTCTTCTTCGGAAACGATCTCTTCGCTCAGGACGCGGTCAAGAGCGTCTCCTGTGAAGATCGTTTCAGTGCCGACAGGGTCGAAATCCTGCAATATCTCGAGGACCTCTTCGGATGTTTTGACTTTAAAAAACAAAACCTCGTCTCCTTTTGGATCATGTACTCATCGGCAGGGTCGCCAGAGCGGTGCGTATGGTTCTTAATCCAGGTAAAGCTCGGTCTTTTTGATGCAGCTCATCTTCGTCAGCCTGGTAAGACCGTAACGGCACGCTTCGAATGAATCATTGCTTGCCGGTGAGCTCACGGCCACCAGGGAGATCAGGTCACCGATATGCAGAAGGCCGATCCGTCTGGCCAGGAGGACATCATCGACTCTCCAGCGGTTTCTGATATCTGCCTCGATCTCTGATAATTCTGTTTTCAGATCGCCATTTTGCTCGAAACGGATGCCCGATGATCGTCTCTCGCCTATCCGGCTTTTCACAACTGAGTAGTGGAAGATTGCTGATCCGGACGTGTTGTGTTTCCGGAGCTTTTCGAATATCTCCCCGGGATCCAAAGGGCGTTCTGTAACGATATCCACATGCACCTCCATGGAATTTGCGTGATATCCGCGATTTCCTTGTTGTGATGATGACTCCAGGGGTGGTGCTATACAGGAGTTTTCGGATCATGGCGGCAACACCGAAACTACACCCTTTGTTTTTAGCAAATTAACCCTAAAATGTAAATAAGAAAGAAATGGCAGGGCTTCCGGGCGGGAAGGGTGCGTCCCGAATGGTTCCCTCGGTGCCCGAACAGGCCCGTGGAGAACAGGAAGGGTGTCAGTATATTGACATGATTTGCGACTAAGTGGTAAATTATACGACGTTTGAGGTATTTGCCATGAAGCTTGCATCTGGATGGTCAACCAACCCTGATCCAGCAAAAGCGTCAGATGAAGCTTTTGAAATGATTTTGAAAAAGCTTGGCGCTTTGCCCCATCTCATGTTCATACACAGTTCGTCGGATTACGACAATGAGGCCCTGCTGGCCCGTCTGGGTTATCTTGCACCGGGTGTGCCCCTGCAGGGCGGGACCAGTTGCATGGGTGTTATCACAGAAGAGGGTTTCCATACGGGGGACGGGCTCGGACTTGGCATCCTCGGTCTGTTCGACCCCGATGGCAGCTATGGCGTGGGTATTGCCAGGCAGGGCGGCGACCCGGCAAAGGCCGCCGCATCCGCACTGTCGCAGGCCCTCGAGCAGGCGGGAAGGCCGGGCGAACTGCCGGCAGCTATCGTCATGACAAGCTGTCCCGGTCATGAGGAGATAACAATAAGCGCTATCGAGGCTTATCTTGGCGCCACAGTCCCTATTCTCGGAGGCACATCGGCCGATAACGACATGAGCGGACGGTGGCAACAGTTTTGTAACAACTCTGTTTTTCATGACGGGATATCGATTGCCGTTCTCTTCACTTCAGGGGATGTAAGCTATTCGTTCCACAGCGGCTATGAGCCGACACATCACAGCGGCGAGGCGACCCGTGTGTCCGGCCGTATCCTTCACGAAATAAACGGCATGCCCGCGGCGGCCGTATATAATGAATGGACAGACGGTCTCATCGGGGAAACGCTGCGCCATGGCGGCAGCCTCGTGCCGGCAACTACATTTTCACCACTGGGCCATCCCGTCGGACATGTAGGCGGTATTTCCTATTATAAGCTTTCTTACCCCGTTGCGGTGCTTCCCGACAAAGGGTTGGAGCTTTTCGCAGAGATCCAGCAGGGAGGTGAGGTTGTGCTTATGAAAGGCACGCCGGACAGCCTGGCGAGCAGGGCGGGGAGAGTTGTCAAGGCGGCCATTGACGCGGCCCCTTTCACGCATGACAATACAGAGGGGGCCCTGGTCCTTTTTTGTGCAGGGTGCATGCTTGCCGTTCAGGACCGCATGGACCAGATCGTCTCAGGGCTGAAGAACATTCTCAAGAACAAAACATTTCTTTGTTCCTTTACCCTGGGAGAGCAGGGATGTTTCATAGGGGGAGAGAACCGCCACGGCAATCTGATGATAGCAACCCTTCTTTTCGGGCATATCGAGGCTGACTGAGTCATGGGCGCATCGGAGGAATTACGGGAAACCCTGCTCGATCTGGAAGAAGCACGAAAGAAAGAGATCCTTCACCGCAAAATGGCCGAAGCACTCCTGGAAGGCCTTCAGGTCCTTGTTGCAAGCAAAGACCCGAAGGTTTTGTTCACCCGGCTCTTCGATGCCATGAAGAAACCCCTTGGGTTTGAAGCGGCTTTTGTTCTGCTTGAGAACGATGACGGGGTATTCGTACCGCTGACCTCCTCCGATGCCGTTTTCATGCAGACCGTCTGGCGTCCGGCGGCCATGTTGAAACGGGTCATTAAGGGTAATCCCGCCGCGGTATTCGACACGAACCTCGTTGGTGAATGGGCAGCGCAGCCCGAAATGGTAAGGACTGCCGCCCGTTCAGCACTTCATTTTTCGATACATACGGCACAAAAACAGGCGGTCATGGTATGCACGCATCCGGATCGGGCATATTTTTCCAAGGACCATGTGACCCTTGCAAAGCGTTTTTCCGTTCTGGCGACTCAGGCACTGCAAAAACTGGAATCAGAAGAAAGGCTTGCAGACCTCGAGAAAAAGCTGGAGGATGAAATCAGGGTAGCGGAGTTGAACCGCAGGCTTGCCGAGAGTGAACAAAAACTTGCCCACGCCCGAAAAATGGAAGCGGTCGGGCTTCTTGCCGGTGGAGTGGCGCATGATCTGAACAATATCCTTACGGGTATCGCCAGCTACCCCGAATTGCTTCTCATGGACGAACAGCTGCTCCCGGAACACCGTGACGCGCTTGAAACCATCAGGGACGCCGGATTTAGGGCCGCCGCCGTTGTCGGTGACCTGTTGACTGTCGCAAGGGGTGCTGCCAGCCCCAGGGAACCTGTGAACCTGAACTCGATCATCGATGAGTATCTGTTTTCCCATGAGCACCAGAGATCACTTCAGGTGTATAGAAACGCTGAAATAAGAACGGACCTGGCAGAGGATCTCTTCAATATTGAAGGTTCGCATGTCCATATAAGCAAGGCACTTATGAACCTTGTGTACAACGCGGTTGAGGCGGTAAGGCACACGCCGGAAGGACTGGTCCAGGTCAGAACGGACAATCGATATGTCGACAGGCCCCTGGGGGGGTATAGCGATATCAGGATCGGTGAATACGCGGTCCTTTCTGTTAGTGACAATGGTGATGGTATTTCATCGGAAGACCTTGAGCGTATATTCGAGCCTTTTTATACCAGGAAAACAATGGGAAGAAGCGGAACGGGCCTTGGTTTGACCATTGTGTGGAATGTCATGGAGGACCACAAGGGTTATGTGGATGTGAGGACCGGTAAGGACGGAACGGAATTCAGCCTTTATTTTCCAGCTATCCGCGACGTCATATCAGAAGGCGAAGCCGCACCTGTTTTTAAAGACTACCGGGGAAACGGTGAAACTGTTCTTGTCATTGACGACCTCGAAGATCAGAGAAAAGTTGCCTCCGCTATTTTGACAAAACTCGGTTATAGACCCCATGTGGTAGCAAGCGGCGAGGCGGCCCTTGAATATCTAAAGGACCATTCTGCCGACATCCTGCTTCTGGACATGATCATGGATCCGGGCATGAACGGTCTGGAAACCTACGGCAAGATCATAGAGATCCATCCCGGACAGAAGGTTGTCATTGCAAGCGGGTATTCAAAGAGCGAGGATGTTGTTGCGGCCCAGGATCTCGGCGCGGGGTCTTTTATCATGAAACCTTACACGCTTGCAAAGCTTGGGTGTGCCCTGAAGGAAGAGCTGCAGAGGTAAGAGAAGTTCCATCCAGTCCCCGGGATGAACACAAAGAACATCACCCTTTAATGAAACTGCATAAGTTTTTTAAATAATGAAACTCTGGAGCGGTGAAAAGGGATTTAGAGATGGTTTTGCGCCCAGTCGACCCTGCTCTCCGGTGTTAAGAATGCCTCGTCCGGTGCGAGGTCGATGCGGGAGATCCGTTTCAGGAGACCTGATCTATTTGCCATTTGGATGGCAAGACCCGGGCGAGCGTTTAGTTCGAGAAGCAGCGGCCCGGCATCGCGGTCAAGGACCATATCGGCTCCGACGTATGCAAGCCCCGTCATCTCCAGCGAGCGGGCGGCCATGAGAAGCATCTTCTCCCAGTGGGGAACCTTGATGCCGCTCACGGGATTGCCCGTATCAGGGTGATCGGTCACAATGACAGACCTGTGGACGGCCGTTGTCGTAATACCGCTTGCCAGGTCGATACCGGCGCCTATCGCGCCAAGGTGAAGGTTTGCCTTCCCGTCCGATGAACGGGTGGGCAGGCGAACCATTGCCATGGCAGGCATACCGCGATACACGACTATCCTGATATCGGGCACTCCCTGGAATGCAACGGACGCGAAAACATCGTCAGGGTTTATCAGGGTCTCGATGATGGCGCTGTCATCCTGTCCCTGGAGAGAGAAAATCCCGGAGAGAATGTCCGTTATGTGCTGGATGAGATCTGTCATGGTTATCTTTTTGCCGCTTTGGGTGAAGAAAGCGCCGTCCTTTTTTTCCGTTACAAGGATGATGCCGCTGCCGCCGGACCCCCTGGCGGGTTTTACCACGAAGGAGTCCCTGCCTTCCGTTATGGAGTCCAACTTCTTTATATCACCATGCCGTTTTATGACACCGTAAAGGACAGGCGTGGGAATGCCGTGCCGGGCAGCGAGCTCTTTTGTGATGACCTTATTGTCGACAAGGGGGAAACGGGAGCGCGGATTGAATGTCATGATGATCCCGGCATTCCTGGTGTTCATGCCGAGAACGCCGGCCTCCCGCAGTTTTCGGAAACGCTGCAGCATCAGCCGTCACCTGTGAAGGAGCGGAACCGTACCAGTTCTGACAGGCGGTAGCCTGTGTACCGGCCAACGAGGATCTGAAGCCCCATGATGAAGAGCATCAGTTCTGGATAAACGAAAAAAGTGATTTGCAGCGGTTCCCATCCGATGAAAAGGTATGTGGTGACCGCGACGACTGTGCTTCCCAGTGCGGTTTGAAAGGCGGTTTTCATGCCGTGCTCCTCAACGACCACGAAGAAGCGCTCTATCGTCATGGTGAGAATGACGAAAGGAAGGAGGCCGACGGCCATGAATTCCCGGAAGCCGAACTTGTTCCCGATGAGCGCGAGCAGGGTGAAGCAGAATATTACAAGGGTCACCAGTACGGACATCCTCGGGATGAGCAGAAGCTTGAGCCTGTTCAGGTACCGCCGCACCATGTAGCCGATAAGGATGATGACGGCGAAGATGGTGAGGCCGTAAAGAAGACCGGTGCTTCTGAAGGAAAGGGCCATGAGGACGGGCATGAAGATGCCGAACGTCTGGATCCCGACGATGTTGCGGAGTATACCGATGAGAAGTGCGCCCAGGGGTACGAGAAGGAGTATCCTGAAGGTCTGCTGGAATTCGGGGGGAAGGCGGAAGAGGGACCACCTGTCGAGAAAGCGGCCGGAGCGGTTGACGCGTTCAAGAAAAGGAAGCCAGCGGCTCATTATGCTCCGGTGAAGATCAAAGCGTTTCTGGGTGAGCTCTCCCCCCGAGGTCCTTACCGCCGACATTCCTCCGGCGCTGAGCGGTATAAAAAGGGACTTTGCCGGTATACCTTCCATTCTGGCAGGATCGATGTGCTCCCAGCGCTGACCAGTCCAGGCTTCAACCCAGACCAGAGTTCTGTCTGTTGTTCCTTCGCTCAGGCTCAGGCCTTCCACGGTTCTGGAGGGTATGTTGACTGCGGTGAGGAGCATGAGCAGCCTTGTGAGGTTGTCGTATTTCGTGAGCGCCTCTTCAAGGCGGGCAATGTTATTGTCTCCGGGTTTGTTAATGTCGGACTTTTTAAGAAAGCGCAGAACGGTCTGGAGCCTTGAAGGCGTGTTGAGCAGAAGCCACTCCTTTGTCATTTCCATGGCAGCCATCCGGTCTTCAACGGATACGTTCTGAGGATAGGGCCCGGGCGGAGGCGGTCTCGGGACTGTTGCACCCTTGTGCTGGAAGAGGACGGATGCACGGTACGAGATATACTCGCCCCTTTCGTCGGTCTTTCCCGACCAGACCCCGATTCGATTGTCATATTCCTTGAGGAGACTGAAGCTGAGGTTCCCTGAACCGATGGATTCTTCAATAACTATCTGGCCATGTTCTTCTGACGGCAGCGATAAAAGCAGGAGTGTGTTCTTGCCGACGCCATGGAGCACGCCCTCGAACTTCAGGTTCCATACATAGACAGGAGCGGAAGGGACAAGGGGATAACCAAGTGAAAAGACCTTGTAAGCTGCGACGACAAGGGATATGAGCATCAACGCTGCGGCGGCCACCAGCGCAGGGCGTCTCATCGGTCTTTCTCCTTTGTACAATTCGTGGATGCCGGGTCCTGTGGTTTTGACACATCTACGATGAAATTACCGGCAAGGACGTTCCTGCCGATTATCATGGGGTAATTCATGCCTGAACGGTCGTTCAGGTTTACTCGTGCATGAATTGTTTTCGATGCGATACAGAGGTCTATTTCAACGACGGGACGCCTGTCCCGCGTGCGTGAAGTGCGGATGTATTTCCATGCTTTAACAGGGAGAGTGATACGCTTGCCGCCGAATTTTTCAGGTATATTGAAACTGACCGAGCCCCCTGTTACCTTGATGTTACGCGCATCCAGAGACGTTGTGGTTGCGCCGGTATCTATGCGGGCCGGCACCTTGATCCCATAAGGCTCGATGAGGACATCTTCCTGTGCCCCGATGGTTATCATATCGCCGGCCATAACGGATACATAGAAAAAAAGGGAGGTGATGAAGAATGAAACGATGAAAAAACAAACCTTAACGGCCGGCCGGTAGTGCATGATTTTCCTTGAGGGGCTGTTTGTGCGGGACACGGTACCTATTATACCATAAGAAACAGCGGGGTTGGTCGAGAAAAAAGCCCTGCTTTCCCCACAGGGGCCAGATGTGATATAATGAACCTCATAGAGACTAGATATGCTGAATGTACGAGAGCCCTCAGTGAGCGGGATGTTTTATCCCGACAATCCCGGCATCCTCAAGCGGGAGGTTGCCTCCTATCTGGAAAACGCGGATGTCGGTCCTTGCAGCTGCGATGTGTACGGTATGATTTCACCCCATGCCGGATATGTCTATTCCGGACAGGTGGCAGCGTACGCTTACAAGGCGGTATCCCGTCAGAGATTCGACACGGTGATCGTTATAGCACCCAGCCACAGGTCGTACTTCGAGGGCGTTGCTGTCTGGGGCAGGGGTTGCTTCAAGACGCCGCTTGGTGAGATTGGGATCGATGAAACGACTGCGGATGAGCTCATTGGATCATGCGATGTCATTGCATCCAATGAAAATGTGCATCGGCCGGAGCATTCGCTTGAGGTGCAATTGCCGTTCCTTCAGTGCGTGTTCGATGATTTCATGCTTGTTCCACTGTTGATGGGTGCCCAGGACGAAACCCTTTATGAAAGGACGGCCGCATCGCTTGAAAAGGTCATCAGGGGTTCTTCCAAACGTTTTCTTATTGTGGGCAGTACCGACCTCTCGCATTACCACCCTTATGAGGCCGCCGTGAAGATTGATAATGTTGCAGTTGACCATCTGAAAGATTTCGATGTTCAGGGGATGATAAAGGACACGATGTCCGAGAGGGCGCAGGCATGCGGGGCAGGCCCCATGATCACCACCATGATGACATCTAAAAGACTCGGGGCCGATCAAAGCAAGGTGCTGAATTATGCAAATTCGGGCGACGTGTCCGGTGACAGGAGCGCGGTTGTCGGATATGTATCGGCCATTTTTTTTAAAGGACAATGAAAACTGGCAAGTCATATGGACCTTTCACAGGAAGAAAGAGAACAGCTTAAAAAGCTCGCGAGAGAGTCGATCGAAGGCATATTGTTCGGCAAAGACACTGTTCCCGTTGAGCTCACAGATAATTTGAAGGAAAAATGCGGTGCCTTTGTTACCATAAAGAACCGGGGATCGCTCAGGGGCTGCATCGGATATATCAGGGGATATCTGCCCCTTCACGAAACCGTGAAGGACATGGCGGTCCAGGCCGCTTTTCACGACCCGAGATTCAGCCCTGTCAGCAAGGATGAGTGGGCTGATATCGATATCGAGATCTCGGTGCTGACGCCCATGAAGAAGATAGAGGACATAAACGAGATCGAAGTCGGTATCCACGGGATCTATATCGAAAAAGGCATGCATTCCGGTCTTTTGCTCCCCCAGGTTGCCACCGAGCAGAAATGGGACAGGACCGCTTTTATCGAGTATACATGTTTCAAGGCCGGCTTGCCGAAAGATGCCTGGAAATCGAAAGACATCGATATCTTCATATTTTCAGCAGAGGTTTTTTAAATAAACAGGAACATACCGGGGCTTCACCTGGCAACGGTCGGAGAAGGGGAAGGGATGATCGACAAAATGACGCCCATCGGTGAGGTCGTGGCGAAATATCCTGAAACGGTCAAGGTCTTCGATGATTTCGGTTTGGGATGCGCCGGATGTAAAGCGGCACTTTTCGAGAGTATCGAGCAGGGCGCCAGAGTGCACGGTATCGATGTCGACAGGCTCTTAGAAGGCCTGAACAGGGTCCTGCCGGGAGATTGAGTACCCGCAGGCGCACCGTCCGGTCGATTCGAAGGCGACGGCGGGGGTGCCCGGGGAACGTTTATGACCATTGGTTCAGACAATATGAAAACTATACATACCGTAGTCCTTGCCGCAGGTGCCTCAAAAAGGCTCGGTTTCAACAAACTCACCGTGAAAGTGGACGGGGAAGCGATCGTGCGCAGGGCTGTAATCCCTTTTGTCGAGGTGTCTTTAGGCGAGGTGATCGTTGTGACCGGAAGTGATATGCCGGATGTTGCCGAAGCCCTTGAAGGATTGCCTGTAAGGATCGTTTACAACAGGGACCGCATCAAGGGGATGTCAAGCTCCATCAGGGCGGCGTTGCCCTTTATCGCAGGCGCTAAGGCGGTCTTCATCCACCTCGGGGACAAGCCTTTTATAAAGAAGGAAATGCTTCACGTTATGGTCGATCGGCTCGGTTTAGGCGGAAAGAGGATCGTCGTGCCCGTGTTCGGTGGTCTGAAAGGCCATCCTGTGCTAATAGACATGGCGCCCTACGAGGCAGACATGGAAGGTCTTACGGGCGACAGAGGGCTCCGGGAAGTTATAGAAAAACATGGGTCAGATGTGTTATTTATAGAGGGTGACGAGGATGTCCTTTTCGATATCGACACGCTTGAAGATATCGATATTCTGAGAGAACGAGGATACAAAGTTGAAAAAGGTGAAGGTTGAAGAAGCGATTGGCAGCATACTTGCCCATGATATAACCGAGATCATTCCCGGCAGGAAGAAGGACGTAGCTTTTCGAAAAGGAAAAGTTATTGAAAAGGGGGATGTTGGCAGACTGCTTGATCTCGGGAAAAGGCACCTCTATGTTTTTGACGAGGTTGTTGAAGGTGTCCACGAAGATGAGGCAGGGGCAAGGATAGCGAGCTTGTTTTGCGGCAGGCATATGGAAATGGCCCCTCCGAAAGAGGGCAAGGTTGTCATTAAAAGCAACGTAAACGGGCTTTTCTATGTAGACATTGAAGCCCTGTACGCGGTCAACCGCGTGAAGGACATATTTGTGAGCTCCCTGCCGAACAGGTATCCCGTAAAGGCCGGTGATAACGTTGCAGCGTGCCGGATCGCACCCCTCTATATGAATGAAAAGGCCCTTGCACGTTTCGAGAAAGCCTTTCGGGGAAAACGCGTTGTACGCATCGCGCCGTTCAAAAAGGTTTCCGTTGGTATTATTGCAACCGGCAGCGAGGTCTATGAAGGAAGGATCCCTGACAGATCTGACATTGTGGACAGGAAACTTGAATATTACGGCGCCACTGTTATGGGTAAAAAAGTGGTCACCGATGATATCGATATGATCAAGGATGCCGTTATGGAGTTTGTGGAGAAAGGTGCCGATGTGGTCATCACCACGGCGGGACTTTCCGTGGATCCCGATGACGTGACGAAAGAGGGCATTGAGGCGACTGGCGCCAGGACCATTTTTTATGGAACGCCCATTGCTCCCGGTGCCATGTTCCTTGCGGCGCGTCTTGGAAAGACGTATATTCTCGGTGCGCCGGCATGTGTGTATTTTAACCGCTATACAGCGTTGGATATTTGTGCTTGCAAGG
>JAKLET010000015.1 GCA_022711595.1 Deltaproteobacteria bacterium | reverse complement strand
TTTCAAATTCCAGCCCAGGTTGTTCGAACAGTTTCATTGGCAATCCACCTTATTTCTTTAATTGGTCCTTATCCATCCCTTTCGGTATATATAAAACCACGCCGCGAGCGTTGTGGTCAGGAAAAAAATCAGCAGCAGCGCCACATAGGGGAGAACGGAGCCTATGCCGCCGCCCCGGACGAAAACCTCAAGGAACGCGCGAAGCCCCCACGAAAGGGGAGAAAAGACGCTTATGCTCTGCATGACCTTCGGCATGATATGCACGGGTACCATGAACCCGCCAAGCGCGGCACAGATGACCACGGACACGGCGCCGAACATCGAGGCCTGTTCGTATGTGCGCGCCACGGTACCGAGGAGGATGCCGTAACCCGATGCCGCCAGCGCCGCGCTGATGGTGATGATCAGGATTGAAGCGGGTGACGACCCGATATCGAGAACGTGGGTGCCCAGGAGGGGGAGCAGGAACATACCCGCTGCCATGATCAGTACAAGCTGGCACATACAGATGATAACGTAGGAGATGACCTTGCCCGTTATGATGGTGAGGTGCGTTACGGGCATGGCAAAGAGCCGCAACAGCATGCCCGACTGCCTCTCCCGTATGAGAGAACCTGCAAGGGGAACAACGATGAAGAACATGCCGAAGAGCGTCCATGCGGGAACGTTCTGCTGAACCGCATCGGGCAGCTTGACGGACTTCCCGTATTGGGCCACCTCCTCGCGGACAGTCATGATCGTCGCGTCGTCCCACTCGATGCGGGCCCTGGGGATCAGTTTTTTATTCTCTTCCGACCAGAAGCCCCCCATCGCCTTTTTGGCGACTTTCTCCATTCTTGCCGGAAGCATCCCGGAGAAGATCTTCATCTTTTCGTTTGTCTCCATGCCGATGATTGCTTTTTCAAGCAGACTGGCCACGTTTGAACGGACCGTTTCCGTGAGGGCAGGGTCAAAATAGACAACCAGCGAAGGGGCAGTCTCCCCGGCAGTTCCTTCCCGCGCCTTTCCCTTCGACTCATCGGTAAGAATGGAACTCTCCACCGACAGGCGCGCTTTTTTCATGAAGGCCTTTGTGGTTCCCGCAGGGACGATGACGGCAAACTGGATATCGCCTTTCGCGACGGCCCTTTTGGCTGTTTCCATGTCGGCATTCTTCCCCGCTGTCTTTTCGACCATCTCCAAAGAGGAAGACTTTTTAAGCGTTTGGCCGATCTGAAGCCCAACGGTGTCTCCATCCATATCGAGGAAGAGCACCCTTGTCTTTGTTTCCCCCATGGATCTCATGGCGTTCTCCTGTATGAGGGTCACAACGACAACGAGCGCGAGGGGCATGAGAAATATAACAAGAAGGCCGGTCAGGTCCCTGAAGAGCAGGAGGAGTTCTTTTCTTATGCAGGACCACAGTTTCATCATGGCAGCAGGTCAATCCCTCAGTTCTTTACCTGTCAGGTTTATGAAAAGCTCTTCCAGGTTCTTGCAGGTGGGGGTGCGTCTGATCAGGTCTTCCGGCGCACCTTCAGCGATGATGCGGCCAGAGTCCATGATGGCGACAAAGGAGCAAAGAATTTCCGCCTCCCTCATGTAGTGTGTCGTGTAGACCATGGCGGTCCTGTCTTTCAGGGAAGAGAGCTTTTCAAGGATGAGGTTGCGGGATTGAGGGTCGATCCCCACTGTCGGTTCATCAAGAAAGAGCACCTTCGGACGGTGAAGAAGCCCCGCGGCAAGGTTGGCCCGTCGTTTCATCCCGCCGGAAAAGGTGTACACGCGCTGGTCGAGACTGCCTTCAAGGCCGACGAACCCGGCCGCCTCATCTATCCTCTTTTTAAGTTCCGGTCCCTTAAGGCCGTAGATCCGCCCGAAGAACCGGAGGTTTTCCCGCGCGGAAAGGTCCGGGTAAAGGGCGATGTCCTGGGGGACATAGCCGATGAGCTTTTTGACCTCTCCGGGGTGTTTCGCCACATCCATGCCGCAAATGGTGACACTTCCGCTTGTGGCCTTGAGAAGAGTGTTCATGATGGAAATGGCCGTTGTCTTACCTGCGCCGTTGGGGCCGAGAAGCCCGAAGGCCTCGCCATTGCCGATGGAAAGCGTAAGTCCGTTCAAGGCGGGCTCATCCGAGCCGGGGTAAAATTTTACCAGGTCCTGTGCCGACAGGATAGCCTCTCTTGATGGTTCAGCGGAGCTCATCGCACGATTTCCGACAGGTCGCGGAACAGTCGGTCTTCCCTGTCAGCGCAATCGAGGAGGATCTCGCTCAGAAGGATAAAGCTGTCTTTTTCTGAGGCCCTGTTCTTGTATATCCTGGCGCAGGAAACTGCAAAGTCCCTCCACCTGTCTCCTATGGCCGTCATCCTGTTCGAGAGATCGAGCAGGCGGTTGTCATTCAGTATGGCTGCAGCTTCCTGGAGGAAGGCGGCATACATAAATCGGAAGCCCCCGCCCCCTGTCCCGACCTCTTCCTGCAGCCTCACGGCATTGCCGAGAAAGAGATGTGTCTTGCGGTCCCCATGCTTCTCGGGCCAGTTCTTCAGATTTTTAGCGAAGAATCGGACCCCTCTGACGCCCATGATCGGGATCGGCACTTTCAGCATAAAGAAACAGGTTTCCTTTATGCCTTTGACTACTGCCGAAGCGAGGTCGACCTGCTCCGGGACGCTCGTGAAATGGAACATCCTGCCATTGGGGGCAAAGGTGCCCTTGGAAAAACGTGCCCTGATGAGATCTTCCCTGGGGCAGGTGACAGGTTTGTCGAAGATGGGATCACTGATATGGTAACTGCTCCCGTTTATGCGGTAGGCGACGATGAAATGGGAGTTGAAATGCTCCCTCATGGGAGGGGGGAAGTAGGGAAGCCAGTAAACACTTGTCTGGAGGCCCACGGGGACGCCTTTGCGGAGCACACTGTCAAGGGCCTCCATACTTTTTTCGGTGTCTTTGAATGTGGTGATCTCTACCTTTATGCCGAGGCGTTTCGTAACGTTCCTGATGATCTTCCTCGGGAGACTGCGGAACGTGATGAGAGGCAGGCCGTTGAGTTTGATGAAAGGGAAGTAGCCGAAGAACAGACCGGATCCCATCCCGAAGACAAGCGCCTCGGAGGCGCTGATGCCGTAATGGAGAAGAAGATTGGATGTGGTGCCGCTCTCGCAGTGGGCAGAGGTGTGGTGGGTAAAGTCTATCTCTGCCTTATCAGCCATTTTCCTCACCTTTCTCAAGCTGTTCGACCGATATTCTGAAGACCTTTGCGTAGCGTTCCAGCAGGGAATGAGAGAGGCGCCGGAACACCCTGGGGTCGAGGTGCCTCTTCACTCTCCAGCGGGAAATCCCGATATAATTCGAGAGCATCTTCGCGTCCATGAGGTGCTTTTCCATGTAATATGCGATGGGACTGAGCTCACCTTTTTTCACCTTTTCACCGACCAGGGCAAGTCTCTCTTCCATTGCCTCAAATGCCTGTTCGTGTGCAATGGTCACCGGCTCCCATCCAAACGATTGTTCTTGCACATATTTTCCCGATTCGTCGACGGCATAAAAAACCAGGCCAAGCTGCTCGACGACACCCTTGTCCTGGGGAACATTCTTCTTGTCCATTTAAAACAGCCTCATCGAAAGGACACCTTTTTCCCGGGGGAAGATGCCCTTTTTAATTTCCAAAGTCATGATATGTCGCAAAGATACCAGACGTATCGGATTGCCTCTGCCACGGCAATGATATCATATTTCCAGAGATGTTGCTTTGTCAATATTGTTTTCATCAGGTTTTCCCGCTGCCGTCCAGCACCGCGCGGACCTTGTGGAGGAGCACGGTGGGCGACAGGGGTTTGGGGATGAAATGGAAATTGCCCTCCTCAATGCCCTTGTCGAGGACGATGTCCCTGGTGTACCCGCTTACGAAGATGACCTTGATGTCCGGGTCTATCGCGCGGATCTCTTCATATGATTCCCTCCCGTTCTTTCGAGGCATCACCGCGTCCATGATCAGGAGGTCTATGCCGCTGTGCTGTCTGAACCTGTTTATCGCGTCCTGTCCGTCCATCGCTTCGAGGACGGTGTATCCGAATTTTGTCAGTATGTCTTTCATGAGATCACGCACTTCTTCATTGTCCTCCGCCACCAGGATCGTTTCGGTGCCTCTCCGGATGTCCGGTGAAAGGATCTTTTCTTCTTTCAGGACCGCCTGTATGGCCGGGAAATAGATTCGGAAGGTGGTGCCCCTGCCCGGCTCACTGTACACGGTGACATGGCCTCCATGCTGCTTGACGATGCCGTAGACCGTTGCCAGTCCAAGACCCGTTCCTTTACCGACCTCCTTGGTGGTGAAAAAGGGGTCGAAGATCTTCTTTCGGGCTTCTTCGTCCATTCCGCAGCCCGTGTCGGATACGCTCAGCACATGATATTTCCCGGGTGTTTCCAGACCGTGGTATTTCATAAATTCATCATCCACCATCATGGCGGAGGTTTCTATGATGAGCCTCCCTCCGCCGGGCATCGCGTCACGCGCGTTTGTGACGAGGTTGAACAGGATTTGATCGATCTGGGTGGCATCGGCCATGACGGTTGCTTCGTCGGAGGCAATGAGCACCTCCAGCGCGATATCTTCTGTCAGGAGCCTTTTGAGCAGTTTCTCGGTTCCCCTGATAACATTATTAATATCAAGCGGCAGGAGGTTTGCCGGCTGCTGCCTGCTGAAGGTCAGAAGGGCCCCGGTGAGATTGGTGGCTTTCTGGGAAGCAGAGATGATCTGCTCGATGTACATCTGGAGGGGATCGGCCTCTTCGAGCCCCAGTTGGAGGAGGCTGGAGTAGCCGACGAGCGTGGTGAGGATGTTGTTGAAATCATGCGCGATCCCTCCGGCAAGCTGACCTATGGCCTCCATTTTTTGGGCCTGCTGCAGCTGCTCTTCGATCAAGGTTTCCTTGGTGGTGTCAAGCAAGGTGCCTATCGCCGCCGGTTTTCCCAGGTAGCTGAAAATGCCGCCGATGACCTCGACCCGGGCAATTCGGCCGTCCTTGCATTTCATGCGGAATTTATATTGAATGTTTCTGATCTCGCCCTGAAGGCGTTTCCTTAAATTTTCCTCGACGATGAGTCGGTCTTCCTCATGCACAAAATCGGCGGGCGACATCCTGTCGACGATCTCGTCATAGCTGTAGCCGCTGATCTCGCAAAATCTCTTGTTCACGTACCGGAAAAGATTGTCCTGTATGATGTAGACGCCGACGATCGATCCCTCGGTGATGCTGCGGTATTTCTCCTCCGATTCCTGGATGGCCTTTTCCGCCTGCTTGCGCTCGGTTATGTCGCGTGAGACATTGGCCAGATAAAGGGGTTTCCCGTCATTCGGGTCTTTTATAATAAATGTTGTCGTGCTCACATCGACGAGTTCGCCGGAGGTGAGGTTGAGATATTGAAGGTCTCCTTTCCACGAACCGTTGTTTAATAGCTCCGGCAGGACCTCTTTTTCGATCTTTTCCCGCAGGTGACCGGGTATGACCTGCATGATATTTATCTGCCCGATCCCATCGGGCTTTATCCCCAGCATCTTTGAGCCTGCCTCGTTGAGAAAGATCATTGTCCCGTCGGGTCTTGACAGGTTAACAAGCTCACTGCTGTGCCGGACCACGAGGGCAAGCCTCTGCAGTTCCTCCTCTGCCTGCCTGCGCTCGGTTATATCCAGTACGGAGCCAAGTATCGCAGGTTTGCCGTGAAATTCGATGAGTGTTGCACCGAAGTTGCCGAACTTTACCTCGCCGGTCTTTGTGACGAACTTAAGGTCGTATCGCGACGGCTCTTCCTCGTGCTTCTGGCGCTTGATGCCCCTGTTTTTTACCAGTTCACGCATGTCGGGGTGAATGATGTCCCAGAAATTCATACCGGCAAGCTCATCCATTGTGTACCCGGTGATCGCCGTAAAGGCGGGATTGATATAGAGGTACTTTTCTCCCTGAATAAGGAAGATGGCAGAGGTGCTGTCCTCGGAAAGAGCGCGGAACATTGCTTCGCTTTCCTGCAGCGCTTTCTCGGCCAGCTTTCGTTCGCTGATGTCGGTGATCATGCCGTCGTAGGCAGCAAGGCGGCCTTCACCGTCGAATCGCGGTACCGGGGCGTTCTTTACCCATCGTATGGAGCCGTCCTTGTGTGTGACGCGGTGCTCCACGGGCTGCACCGTCTCTCCGGAAAGTACCCTGGATGCCTGTTCTATGACCGCCTCCCGGTCTTCCTCGACAATCATGCTGTACCAGAGCTCCGGATCGGCCGCGTATTCTTCAGATGTATACCCGGTGACGTTGAGGCAGCCCTGGCCGTGGATGGTGGAGACGGGGGCCCCGTCCTCTACCTTTACTATATATATGTAGTCGATGACAGATCCGATGAGGGTCTTCAGACGTTCTTCGCTGATCCTCAGCCGGTCCTCGACCTTTTTGCTCTCAGTGATGTCCGTCACAAGCCCCCTGATTCCCATGAACTTGTTCTCGCGGATGATGGGTGTTGCATAGATGATCACGGGCAGCGCGGTGCCGTCCTTTCTCCTGGCCCTGTATTCTGTACCTTTCAGTTGCTGCCCGCCGGCGATTTTCCCTATGTTCTCCAGGGCTCTTTGCTTGTCTTCGGGTACAAGCATCGAAGTGGCTGGGATCCCGGAGATTATTTCGTCCCGGGTGTAGCCGAACATGGCGGATGCCTCGCTGTTTGCAAATATGATCGTTCCCAGTTCGTCTGTTTCAAAGTAAGGCTGGGGAAGGAATTCGGCAATGTCATGGAATTCGGTGCGGTTGCAGGTCGCCGGGTCCTTGTCTTTACCGCATGCGTCTGTGGTGTAACTGTCGGGTTCTTTTTTCGATGGCATGCGACCATACCTCCACGATCCGTATCATGGGCATGCAGGCCGGAAAATAACACGCATGATCCTACTATTGTTGCTCAATGATCGTAAATTTACAAGAAGATTGTTACCTGCCCACAAGGGCTAGCAGAACCCCCGGGTTCATATGGCCATGCCCCGTCTATCCCTCCTTGCGGCGGATTGGGCACATACCTGTTTTTCCGCAGCCATGTTTCACCTAAATTGTTTCACAAACCAAAGTTCAGGAAACCGCCAAAAAGAGGGCAGCAGCCGGTCACTGACCATGACAGAAAGGGGCGGGTTCCAGCGAAAAAATTCCAAAGGGGGAGTTCTCATGAAACAACGAAGCAGCCGGTTCTTCATCAGTTATTTTTTCACGTCCCTTTTCCTTTTGCTGCTGCTGCCGGCGCTTCCGAGGGATGCGTCCGGCAAGGAGGCCGTGGATCCCTATTATTTATGGCATCTGTTCACAGGATCGGCCATCGAGGGAGCGGAGACCTTAAGTTCCGTTGCGGTTGATGAAGGGGGGAACATCTTTATCGCGGCGGAAAGCATGAAATGGAAACCGAGTCAGGAAACCGATCCGGCGTACGGCAATCCCGGCCAACCGCTGCACTGGCATAGCGGCGGCGCCAAAGATAACAAGGACATTATGGTGGCCAAGTTCGATACTGATGGCAAATTGCTTTGGTACACGTACTACGGAGGGCTTGAGTACGACAGCGTCAGGGGTATGGCCATAGCCGGGGGCAAGCTCTACATCACGGGTACCAGCCGGGACAACTGGGCTGGACCAAAAGGTGAACCGGCAGTGAATCAGCATTCCAGGGCGATAACGTATTATTTCCGGGATGGTTTCCTGGGTTTCTATGGTCACAACTATAGTTTTGTATCTGCCGATGTCTATGTCCTGGCCCTCAATGCAGACAGTGGCAGGTATCTGTGGCACACGTTCCACGGGGAATCGGGAATTGATGAAGACAAAAAAATAGATGAAGAGGTCTACGGCATTGCCGCGGACAGCGAATACGTGTTCCTCACAGGGAAGGCCGATTACGAGTTCTTCGGATGCTGGCCCAAACTGACAGGCGAGTCAGATAAGTATGTGACCAAAGACGACATGGAAAGGGTAGAGAGGCTCTGCCAACCGACACGGGCCTATCAGGGCTCAAACGACGCATGGGTCATGGCGCTCAGGGCCAGTGACGGAGGATGGGTCAAGCACACCTTTCTCGGCGGCAGCGAGTCGAACGACTGGGGCGAGGCCATCGCCATCGACAAGGACGGTTTTCCGGTCGTTGCCGGATCCAGCAGCAAGGAATGGAAGTACGACAACCATGTTCACTACAACGCTTCTCCCCGCAATTCGCATTCCGGCGGGTACGACATGTTCATCGCCCGCCTTGCAAGGAAAGACCTGGAATACCACTGGCACGCCTTCTTCGGAGGGCCAGATGATGACTGGGCCACGGCGGTGCTGACGGACGACCATAACAGCTACTACCTCACCGGGTACAGCAAGTCGGGCTGGAACGTCAAGGAAAGGGCCCCGGTGGACGAGCACACTCCAGGCGTGAACTTTGACTTTGCCGTCGTCAAGATGAACAACGAAGGGGCCAACGGATGGCATACCTTCCGTGGCGCGCTTCACTATGAAGATGTCCCGCGCACGATGGCACTGAGCGGCGATGGCGAAACGGTGTATGTGGCAGGAGAGAGCTACTGTGCCTGGAAGATATCCGGTGACGGGTACGCCCTTCATCGTTTCTCAGGCAAGCTCGGTACTGTTACCGACATGGCGGTCCTCGGTCTTGACGCGGACAATGGCCAATCCAGATGGCACACGTTCTGGGGAGGCGCGGGTAACGATCGGGCTTATTCTCTGGCGACAAGCCCCTCGGGAGACATTATTGTTGCCGGTACCAGTGATGCGACATGGCAGGGTGACAAGGGTCAAGACTCGAAGTACACGTTCCCCACTCTTGACAGCACGAAACCGAATTCCAATTTTACCATTTTGAAACTCTGTCCTTACAAGCATGAAATAAAGACATCGGTTTTTGGAGATAAGAACGGCACCATCACACCAGGCGGCAAGGTATTGGTCAAAGCGGGTGCGGACCAGACATTTACCTTTAAGCCTTCTCTGAACTACCGGGTTGCCCGGGTGATCCTGGATGGTGTTTCCCATGCATGGTCGACGAACACTTACACTATCTCGAAGGTGGCCGGAGATCATGAACTGAAGGTTGTTTTCGAGACGGCATTGTTCACCATCACCAGTTCAGCGGGCAATGGCGGCACCATCAACCCCGGGGATCAGAGCATCTATTTCGGCAATGGCCAGGAGTTTACCGTAAGTGCCAGTGTTGGCTACGTGATAGACACCCTGACGGTGTGCAAGGGTACAACGTGTGAAGCCATAAAGGAGGCGGCCGGCCGGGCATCATACACGTACACCTTCACGAACGTGCAGGCGAACGGTTCGATCAAGGCCACTTTCAAGGCAAAGACCTACACGATCACACCCTCGGCGGGCTCGGGCGGCACCATCAACCCCGGCACGGCCCAGACTATCGGCCGCGGCACAAATAGTAAAGCGTTCATCGTTTCTGCCAATACCGGCTACGCGATAGACACCCTGACGGTGTGCAAGGGTACAACGTGTGAAGCCATAAAGGAGGCGGCCGGCCGGACATCATACATGTTCACCTTCCTGGATGTGCAGGCGAACGGTTCGATCAAGGCCGCCTTCAAAGAAACCTGCTCCATCACGGTCCTGGAGGGCAATGGCGGCAGCGTCAGCCCCGGGGACCAGGTTGTAATGAAAGGCAGCAATATAACATTTAAGATAACGGCAGATACCTCCAATGGCTACGCCATTGACACGCTGACGGTGGATGGAAGCCCTGTGGCCGAAGCATCGGGGCGAACCACATATGACCACTCCTTTACAAACGTGACCGGGAATCACACGATAAAAGCGACCTTCAAGAAACGAGAGGAGTTTATCATCACGGTCCAGGCAGGTCAGAACGGTACGATAAGTCCGGGAACGTCACAGAATATAGCGCGTGGTGCCCGCAAGACCTTCGTCATAACAGCCAATGATGGTTATGGAATAGATGCTCTGAAGGTGGATGGGAACACTGTGTACGGAGCGTCGGGAGGAAGCACATACATGTACAGCTTTGCTAAAGTGGATGCAGATCATACGATCAGCGCCACCTTCAAGCAGGCGGCCTACACAATTACCGCGTCTGCGGGGAACAACGGCGCCATAGAACCATCGGGTGCGAAAACATACAGCCCCGGCGCAACACCGACATACAAGTTTATGCCCGCCGACGGATACCTGGTGGACGCCGTGACGGTGGATGGTGCCGCCGTGTTGTTCAGGAACAACCAGTACACGTTCCCCGCCCTGAGCGCGGGTCACGAGATACGCGTCGCCTTCAGGAAGGACACTTACATATACACGATCACCGCATACGCGGGAAAGAACGGCGCCATCAGCGATCCAGGTGAAACATCACATCGCCGCGGCACAACACCGACGTACACGTTTACACCTGCCGACGGCTACGTGGTGGACGCCGTGACGGTGGATGGTGACCCTGTGGCCTTTGCGAACAACCAGTACACCTTTCCCGCCCTGAGTGCGAAGCACACGATCAAGGTCACCTTCAGGTCTGCGGCAAAGACCTACACCATCACACCCTCTGCGGGCACGGGCGGCGGCATCAATCCCAGCACGGCGCAGACGGTCAGCCAGGGCGGCAGCAGGGACTTCACCGTGTCGGCCGGGACCGGCTACCTCATAGACACCCTGACGGTAACCAGGGGCACAACGAGCGAGACCATAACGGCCGCGTCGGGCCAGGCATCGTACACATACTCCTGCACGAACGTCCAGGCGGACGGCTCTATCATCGCCACCTTCAGGCAGAAACCGGCGATCACCTATACGATCACGGCAACCGCAAGCGGCAACGGCAGCATCACCCCCTCGGGTGACGTGTCCGTCACCTCCGGCGAAAGCCAGACATTCACCATGAAACCTGTTGATGGCTACGAGGTTGAGGACGTGCTGGTGGACAACATATCCCGGGGCGCAACAACAATTTACACCTTCTCGAACGTGACCGGAAATCACACGATCACTGTAAGCTTCAAGCAGAAACCGGCAAAGACCTACACCATCACACCCTCTGCGGGCACGGGCGGCGGCATCAATCCCAGCACGGCTCAGACGGTCAGCCAGGGCGGCAGCAGGGACTTCATCGTGTCGGTCGGGACCGGCTACCTCATAGACACCCTGACGGTAACCAGGGGCACAACGAGCGAGACCATAACGGCCGCGTCGGGCCAGGCATCGTACACATACTCCTGCACGAACGTCCAGGCGGACGGCTCTATCATCGCCACCTTCACCACGTCAAAGTTCTATACGATCACGGGTTCCGCGGGTGACGGCGGCAGCATCAGTCCCACGAAGGCAATAGCCAAAGAAGGTCAGAGCGTTACATTCGAGTTCACGCCCAACGATGCGACCTTCGAAGTAGACACGGTGACATTGGACAACGGCCCGGCCCGGCCATGGACAAGCAGGACTTACACCATGGAGAACGTAACCGGCAACCACACGATCTACGTCACATTCAAACGGTAATAGGTTCTGAACGGACATCGAGAACGGAAATAAGATAGGGGCGGGCCTGACCCGCCCCACACAAGCCCGAAGGACAAAAATAGGGGAGCTTAAAAAATGAAAAGTAAATTGAAAGAGAGCGTTATGGTTGGCATTTGCTTGTTCTTGCTGACGGCACCTGGGATGGTCACACCTTCCTTCTCAGAGGTTGTGATAGACGGCGCTCGCAAAGCGGTCATCCTTGAAGATGAATCAAATTCTGCTGGCAACAACACGAAGGTCACCGTGACACCGGGAGCGTCCATAGTGGAGACGACGGAAGTTTACGGTATCCTCGGAAAGACGCCCGGGTGGAACGTGACCGTGGAGAAAGGCGCGACGATAAATGTTGAATCCAGCTCAAGCAGAGGGATCTGGCTATCGAACGACAAAACCACCGCCTCTGATGTGAGCGGTAACGTGACGAACAGAGGGATGATCAAGGGAGTGACAGCTGTGGAGTTGGCTTCCGGCACCGTTGTCAACGAGAAAGGCGCTGCCATGAGCGGAGCCAATATTGGAGTGGCTGGAGCCAAGACAGAAACAACGGTCATCAACGAAGGCGGAATAAGCGGCGGTAATTACGGTGTATATATGAGGGGGACCGACAACGCCGTAACGAACAGGGAGGGCGCTGCTATTACCGGTACCTCACTCGCGGGTATATCCATTGATAACGGCACAGTGAGAAATGAGAAGTGTGCGAGCGTTACGGGGGCCAAGGGCATACATTTTCGCGGAAGCGGGAACGACATCCTCTACAACGCCGGCATGATCAACGGAACGGGCGGCTATGCCGTCATCATGGGTGCCGGGGACGACACCGCTTATCTGCGCGACGGCTCGACAATAATGGGTAATGTGGACGGAGACTATTCGGCGGATCCAACAGTTGTATCCGGCATCGCAGACAAGGTTTACCTTGAAGGTTCCGGCCAGATCATGGGAGGCACCCTCCTCAATTTCGAGACCATAGAGAAGTCCAGGGAAGGTACATGGAAACTGGGCGGAGATCTGACAGTCTCAAGCGGCAGCAGTGTATCCCTGCTCGGCGGCACCCTTGAGGTGAGCGGGGCATTCACCCTGAAGGCTGGTGCAATTCACACGGTAGGGGCGGGTACAGACGGAAAGATCGCTAAAACGGTCGCCGACACAGCGGTACTGAACGGCAACAGTCTGACTGTTGTTGCAAAGGGAATAAAAGGGGGCAAACATACGATCATCGAAACGGCCAACGGCCTTAGCGGTACGTACGGTTCAGTCACGTCTGACTTCAAATCGAGGTACAGGGAGTTGTCCCTTTCCTATGACGCGAAAAACAGCTATGTCGATGTCAGGTCGAACTTCAGGAAGGCAGCCCGTACGCACAATCAAAGCGCGGTGGCGTCAAGCATTGACGATAAATACAGCAATGGCTCCGGATCCGGCGACATTATAACCGTTGTGGATGAACTGGATTCCATGGGCGATACCGGCGTCACCTCTGCCCTCGATCAAATGTCGGGAACGAGCCACATGGTTTCGGCAACCATCGCTCCCGCAAGACAGGGCAGTTTTTATCAGAACCTCTTCAGTCGTACCGCGAGGACCGCAGTCTCTGGCTTCCTTGGGCTCAATGACCGCGAGTCGAACCCGCTGACAATGCTTGTCTCGGGAGGTCCGGTGACATCTGACGCAGGGTTTTCGCTGGAAAGGGACGCGCAGAAGTTGGCCCACGGTGCCTGGATCAAAGGATACGGCGTCACAGGCAACCGTCACGGCAGTGACGCGGGATCCAGGTATGACTACACAATAGGCGGAGCGATCGCGGGTTTTGACTATCTCGTCAGTCCGGGCATTCGTGTGGGCGCGGCCATCGGGTATTCGAAAACTAACGTCGACATGAAAGAGGCTCAGGACAACTCTGACGCCGACAGTATGCAGGGAGCGATATACGGTTCATACGTTCCCGCAAGCAAGATGTGGTATGTGGACGCTGCTTTTGCTTACAGCAAGAACAGCTATGAGACGAAGCGCTACATTGATTTCGGCAACATCCATCGCGTGGCCAGGGGCTCCTATGACGGCAACGACATATCCGGCTACTTGGAGGGCGGCTACAAGGTGTCCTGGAAAGGTTATACCGTGACACCCCTTGTCTCCGTCCTGGCGATGCGGAATCACACAGACAGCTTCATGGAGACAGGTGCCGGGACTCTGAATCTTGCCACGGACAGCAACAACACAGACTCTCTCCAGAGTGGTCTGGGTGTGAAGATTTCACGGAATATCGAGGCGGCAAAGGACTTCTTCCTCACCCCCGAATTGGGTGTCAAATGGCTTCACGAATTCGGAGACACGGAGGCTAATATCAACGCACGATTCGCAGACGCGCCGGCAGGCTCGTTCGTCATCGCCTCCGACACCGCGGAAAGAGATGCGGGGGTTTTCTCTTTGAACCTCACGGGAAGGAAAGCTGACAGGCTCAACTTCTTCGTGGGCTATGATCTGGCGCTCACAAACGACCAGGTAAGCCACGGTTTCACGGGAGGACTGAGGTTAAATTGGTAAGAGGCGGGAAATGGTTCACGGGTTATTGGCCATGGGGAAAGTACATGAAACGTAAGCGGTGAACCGATAACAAGAAAAATGATGGGCAGCCCTGGGGCCGCCCATCGTCATTTCGATTGCCATCGCGTATCGTTTTTTCACTCCCAGTTTGTCACGTCCTTGTCTTCACCTTCTCCTCCGGGTGTGCCGTCCCTTCCGAAGGAATAGAGATCAAATTCCCCGTGAGATCCAGGAGACTGGTACTGATAGGGTTTTCCCCAGGGGTCGTTGGGAAGCCCTTTTTTCAGATACGGCCCTTCCCAGTTCTGTCCTCCGGGATTTGCAGCGAGGGCACCCAGGCCCTCCTGGGTTGTGGGATAGCGTCCGACATCGAGCCGGAAATGGTCCAGGGTCTGACCGAGAAGCTCGACCTGCGCCCTGGCTGCCGCCTGCTTGCCTTTGCCAAGTTTAGGGAATACCTTCGGGCCTACAAGGGCGACGAGAAGTCCCACGATAACCATGACCACAAGGAGCTCAACGAGCGTAAAGCCTCGCCTGTCCCTGCAGTATTTATATTTAAGATCCATAAGCCCTCCCTGATCTGTTTATTAATGTCCGGGGGTTTTTGATTCACGGAAGATATTAACCACTCAGCCCTCTTTTGTCACTCCCATGAATGGTCTTTTCGTCACAGTGTTAGGCGTTTCGGTAACAATTATGCTTTGTATCTGATACGGTATTGAGCGCGCAAAGGTATCGTGGCTTATCAGAAGCAATATCTGGCCGAACCGCACCATTTGAATTCCCACGCCCACGAACAGGAATTAATATTATCCTCGGTTCTTTCAAGAATGGCCTGGCGATAAAGGAGGATGCTTCGATCCATGGACGCGTGAATATCCATGGGTACCCGGACAACGGGGAAACGTGCTGCCACATTAATGATTTTATTATCTCCCCATAAGACAGTCGGAGGGCGTCAGAAGGTCCAACTCACAGGCAGTGCTATTTCATTAAAAACCACGCAAAACACATCACATCGAACTGGATCGGGGAGATGATGATCCTTTGAAGAGAACTGTTGCTTTCCTATGTTTTTTCCTTGTTTCCGGATGGTTGTTTTCATATGCCGACAGCGTTCCAACTGAACAGGTCGTTTCCCGGCAGACAACAAAGGGAGCCCGGACGGAAGAAAAAACGCTGCCCGGGGAATCCCAGGCGGTTAAAAAAGCGGATGAGCCGCAAAAGCAGGAACGCAATGAAATAAAAAATGGATCGCGACCGAAACCTTCCTCACCGGAAAGAAAGCGTGCCCCCAGGGCTGGCGGCCCGGTCAGTCTTAACTTCGACGATGCCGATGCCTACCAGGTGATCCAGACCATCTTCGGCGAGATACTCCGGGTGAATTACGTGGTCGACCAGCGGGTGAAGGGAAGGGTTACATTCCGTTCGGTAACGCCTGTCGCCGCGGACAGGGTGCTTGCCGTCATGGAGGTGATACTGAGGCTCAACGGAATGGGCGTGGTGGAAGAAAGCGGTCTTTACAGGATCGTCCCGATCAGCGATGTCTCCAGGGAACCCGCGGAAGTGACACTGGGGAGGGATCCCGATTCGATAGTCATAGAAGGCAAGTCGATAATACAGGTCGTACCGGTCATGTACAGTCAGTCGGCAGAGGTCATCAAGCTGATCGCTCCATTTATCACGACGAGCGCCGTTGTGGTGGAGGTGCCGAACATAAACCACATCATAATCGTCGACACGGACGCGAATGTAAAAAGGCTCCTCAAGCTTATCAGCCTCTTTGACAGCGAACGGACAAAACAGAAAAGACCCCAGATCTTTGTCTACCATGTTCAGAACAACAAGGCCAGGGACATCGCGAGCATCCTGCAGCAGGTTTTTATTACCTCCGGACACGGCGGCACGGCCACCCCATCCATTGCCGCGCCATCTTCCCCGGGTAGAAAGACAACTGCACCAAAACAAGCCCCGGCCCCGGTTGCACGGACTGCCGCTGTCGAGAATACAGGCGGAATGTCCACGGCGGGAGGCTCCCTGACGCGGGATGCTATTATATCTCCTTCAACGAAGATCATCGCGGAAGAGAACCTCAACTCTATAATTGTCCTTGCCACGCCGGAGGATTACGAGGTCATCAAAGAGGCCATAGAAAGGATCGATATCATCCCCAGACAGGTCGTGATCGAAGGGGTCATCGCCGAGATAACCCTCAAGGACGACCTGAAGCTCGGCGTTTCATGGGCTCTTCAGTTCAAGCCCGGCGGTATGAACGGTGTTCTCAGTGCGGTTGACGGCACGGTCGGGTTCAACATGCCCGGCGCCACACCGACGAGCACCACAGGCAGCGGGACGTTCACCTTCGCGGGTACCGTCGGTAATGATTTCAAGGCGGTCATCGACATGCTCGCCACACAATCGAAGGCGAAACTCCTCGCCGTACCGCACGTACTTGTGTCGGACAATAAGGAGGCGCGCATCCAGGTGGGAGAGCAGGTCCCCATCGTGACATCAGAGACGTTCGCCTCTACCACCGTATCCCCCCAGCGGACCATCCAGTACAAGGACATTGGTATCATCCTCAAGGTGAAGCCCCGGATAAATGAAGGCGGTCTTGTTTCCCTGGAACTTGCCCAGGAGGTTTCTTCATACGATACGATCAAGCTCTTTGACGGCGAGGACAACATCATCGTCAAGAAGACGGAGACGACGACGAACCTTGTCGTGCAGGACGGCCAGACCATCCTCATCGGCGGACTCATTAGAGAGGATGTATCGTCAGCGCGCTCCGGCATCCCCTACTTAAGCAAGATCCCGCTTCTTGGCTACCTCTTCGGCAACACGACTGATGAGAACCACCGCAAGGAACTTATCATCCTTTTGACCCCCCGCGTGATCAAAAGCCGAAAGGACGCGCAGAAAACGACCTCAAATTACATCGACGATATAACGAGAACGGGTAAAGGGAAGCTGAAGAAGGAAGAGCTTATCCGCAGTATCGGTTCAGCAGGAAAGGATAAGAAAGGACAGGCCGGCGGAAATAAAATGGATGAGGTGGCAAAGGATGCCGGACCGAACGGGCAGGTGAGAGTGAAAGACTCGTCGCATAAAAAAAATGCGCAGACAGCAAAAGGGCATGAAATTACCCATTCGGAGATCTTTGAGGACCCGTGAACGGCAAAACGATAATCTATCTATCACCGGAGGAGTTTCCCAGGGTACCCCTTGTCATGGACGGCATATCGACACGCTTCATCAGGGAGAACAGGATCATCCCCTTTGAATGGAAGGACAACACGCTTAAGGTCATCATGGCCGACCCCGCCGACCAGGAGCTTGTGGGCGCCCTCAGGGTAGTATCCGAGGGTGATGTCCTGGTCCATACCGGGGACCCGGCCGTCATCGATGAACACATATCGCGTTTCTACAGCAGGGAGCAGCGGAACCTGGACAAGATCATAGAAGGGATCGAGGAGAAGGGAGGTTACGAGCTCATCGGGGATGATGAAGAGGAGGACTTGGGCCATCTCAAAGACCTTGCATCGGAGACCCCAATAATCCGGCTGGTCAACCTCATCATCACCCGCGCAGTCGAATCAAGGGCGAGCGATATCCACATTGAGCCTTTCGAGGACGAGATGAAGGTGCGCTATCGCATAGATGGTGTCCTTAATGATGTGGAATCAACGCCAAAGAGGCTTCAGGCAGCCATCGTTTCACGTATCAAGATCATGGCAAAGCTCAACATCGCCGAGCGCAGGCTGCCCCAGGACGGGAGGATAAAACTGCTTGTTGCCGGGAAAGAGATCGCTATAAGGGTCTCCACCATACCTATCGTGCATGGAGAGAGCATCGTCATGAGGATACTCGACAGGGAGAGCATTGTCATCGATCTTGACAGGCTGGGTTTCTCCCGGGCCATGCTGGCATCGCTCGACCGGCTCATCTCCAGGCCCAACGGCATTATCCTTGTGACGGGCCCTACGGGCAGCGGCAAGACAACCACGCTCTATGGTGCGCTCGACAAGATAAACTCACCCGGGAAGAAGATCATTACCGTGGAGGACCCCGTGGAGTATCAATTGAAGGGTGTTAACCAGATCCAGGTAAAGCCCGGGATCGGGCTCGATTTTGCGAGCACCTTGCGCCACATTGTCAGGCAGGACCCAGACATCATCATGATCGGTGAGATCCGTGATCTGGAGACCGCCCGGATAGCCATCCAGTCGGCACTGACAGGGCACCTTGTTTTTTCTACCCTTCACACGAACGACGCGCCAAGCGCGATAACGCGTCTTCTTGACATGGGCGTGGAGAATTTTCTCCTGTCGTCCACGATCCGGGGCATCCTCGCGCAGCGGCTTGTGCGGGTGATCTGTCCCGATTGCAGGCGGCGAGCTGGCACATCCGGTGAGGTGGAGGAACTTGTGGCCCTCGGCATGGACAGCGGCATCCCCGTTTACCGCGGAGAAGGCTGCGAGGCCTGCGCGCATACAGGGTTTTTCGGACGCTCAGGCCTCTTTGAACTCCTCATTGTCGATGATGACATCAGGCGGCTTACCCTGAAGGGGGCCGATGAGAGAGAGATCAGAGCCCAGGCGAGAAAGGCCGGCATGGCGACGCTCCTCGAAGACGGAATGGAAAAGATCAGGATGGGCACAACCACGCTCGACGAGGTCTTCAGGGTCACCAGGGAGGATTGATTGGCCGTATATTCATACAGGGCGACAACCTTTGAAGGCGCCATCGTCGAAGGTGTCATCGAGGCGCCTGACGAAGGCTCTGCTCTCGCTCGTCTCAGGGATACGGGTGTCATCCCGCTGAAGATCGCTTTGCCAAAGAAAGGGCTTAAAAAGAGCGTCTCGCTGCGCTCATCAAAGGACGATCTGCTGACCTTCACCACGGAGCTCTCGGCGCTTATCGGCGCGGGTCTTCCCCTCGACAGGAGTCTCAATATCCTCTCCGGTGTCTCGGAAGGCAAACAGATACAGGAGGTGATCGATTCCGTCCTCAAGCTCATACGCGACGGCAATTCCTTCTCTGATGCCTTGAAGAACCATCCGAAGGTTTTCCCAAGGCTCTACGTGAACATGGTAAGGGCTGGCGAGACGGGAGGTGTCCTCGATATTGTCCTCGACAAGCTCGGCGAGTTCCTCGAGACGGCCAGGGAACTCAAGGACAGTGTCAGGTCGGCCATGATCTATCCCGTGATCCTTGCAGTTACAGGAAGTGTTTCCATCATCATCCTCCTCACCTTTGTCATCCCCCGTTTTTCCATCCTTTTCAAAGAGATGGGCGGGAACCTGCCTGTGTCCACACAGGTGATCCTGACCTTCAGCGCCGTCCTGAGAGATATCTGGTGGGCTTTGCTTCCTGCGGCTGTCTCCGGCGTGTTCATATTATGGCGCTTTATCGAGACCGAACGCGGCGCGATCGTCTGGGATAAACTGAAGCTGCGGTTCATCAGGGAGATCGTGAGCAAGCTCGAAACGGCCCGTTTCTGCAGGACCATGGGGACACTCATTAAAAGCGGCGTTCCTTTCCTGCAGGCCTTGCAGAACTCAAAGGATGTCATCGGGAACCGGATAGTCGCCTCCGCTGTCGCGGCGGCGGCAAAGGACGTGAAGGAAGGCAAGGGGATCGCCGGGCCGCTTGCCGGGGCGAAGGTCTTTCCCCGGCTCGCACTGTCCATGATAAAGGTGGGTGAAGAAACGGGACAGCTCGACACCATGCTGCTCAAGGTGGCGGCGACGTATGAAAAGAGCCTCAAGGACTCGGTGAAGCGCTTCATGGGCCTTCTGGAGCCCGCGATCATCCTGACAATGGGACTCGTCATCGCGTTTATCGTCGTCTCCATGCTTGTCGCCATATTCGGCATACTGGAGCTGCCCTTTTGAAAGCAAAGGATGGAGGCTTTACACTTCTAGAACTGGTGATCGTCATGACCCTCATGGTGCTCATGCTCGGTCTCGTGGGTATGCACTTCGCGAACCATCTTCCGTCGGTCAGACTCAGTGCCGCCGGACGGGAACTATCCGGCCTCATCAGGATGGCGCGCATCGAGGCGATGAACAAGGCAGATGGGCAAACGGTGACCGTAGACCTTGACGGCAGGACCTTTGCCATGGACGGCAGGGTCAGGCGTGTGATCCCGGAAGGCATCAGCATAACCATAATAGATCCTGTTGCCGGAAGCCTCTCCAGGGGAAAGTACGGCATCACCGCCGATGCGTCGGGATCAGTGGAGGCGTGCGAGATCATTCTTAATAACGCGAAAAGGAAACTCAGAATAGAGATCGATCCAATCGTGGGTTCCGTGGTGATGAAAAGTGAAAGCTAAGTACTGGCCTGAAGCTGGAAAGAGAGGAAGCAGGAAAAAGAATGGATTCTTCATCGGCTCCGGCGGGTTCACGCTCCTTGAGGTCCTTGTGGCCTTTGTTATTCTCACGGTCGTGGTCACCGTCATACTCCAGCTTTTTTCAGCGAACCTTAAGACCCTCCGGGTTTCCGATGACTATGTCACGGCAACGGCACTGGCGGATGCAAAGATGAGGGAGGTGCTGGAAGGCGCCTCGCTCAAGGAGGGCCTCTCGAGCGAGACGACGCAGGAAGGTTACCGGATGGATATAACCATAACAGAAACGCTCGAGAAACGGACGAAAGACCTTACATGGAAGATACTCGAGGTGGCGCTGAACGTATCATGGAAAAAAGGCATGAAGGAAAGATCGCTTTTCATGAAGACCTTGAAGGCAGTAAAGAGGGAGGCGATCAAAAATGAAGGTCCGTAAAAACTGTCTTTTTCGGCAGTCTGGTTTTACGCTTCTGGAGCTCATGGTTTCCATTGTCCTCGTCGCTATCATCGTTATCATCCTCACCGCCTCCATGCGCGTCGGGTATCGCTCCCTTGAGGGTGGTGAGAAAAAGGCCGATTCGCTTGGGCGATTCAGGGTCTCCCTGAGGCTTGTCGATTCCCAGCTGCAGTCGTGTCTTCCCATTGCGGTGAAGGAAGAGGGGCTCAGCAGGCTGGTGTTCATCGGCTCAAGGAATTCGATGACCTTCGCGTCGAACCGCTCGCTCTTTCGCGGCAGGAAAGGGTATGTCATCGTGTCCTACAGGATCGAGACCGATCCGAAGGGCAAGCGGGTGCTCTATCTTCAGGAGAACACCGTCGGCATGGAAAACAGGAGGGAAACGAAACTCCTCGACGGTTTCGACAACATCCGATTCGAGTATTACCAGGTGGACGCAACAAAAAGCGGGGATGGGGGAGACTGGTCGGATGAACTGGCAGATGGAACGAACCTTCCGCAAAAGGTGAAGCTGCATCTCGAGAAGGGCGCGAGAAAGCTTTCTCTCACCATACCGGTGCGGTCGAAGAAAACGGTCTTGAGATCCCTTGCGACATAGAAGACGGCATGAGAAAAGCTCCGTACTTTCTCCATAATAAAAAAGGCTTTGCCCTTATCATGGTGCTTTGGGTGGTCATCATCCTCATGGTCATCGTCATGTCTTTCTCTCTTCTTGCGAAGACCGAGACGAAGGCCGCCCTTTATTTCAGAGAGTCCCTCGCGAAGAGATTCGTCGCCCAGGCAGGCCTGGAGAGGGCCATCATGGAGATCTACTATCGGAAGGCCAATCTGAACAAGACGACCATTCCCGACAGCGGCGAAACCCTCCGGGTTGACGGCAGCGCCATCGAGGGCGATGTCGGAGACGACAGGTACGTTGTCAGGATCTTCAATGAAGCGGGCAGGATCAATCTCAACACCATGGACGAACAGAACAAGATCATCCTCGATAATCTCCTCGTCAACCTTGGTGTGCCGAAGGAGGCGGCGGACACCATCGTCGATTCAGCCCTCGACTGGGTCGACAAGGATCCCCTCCATCGCCTGAGCGGAGCGGAGGACGACTACTATCGATCGCTTCCCAATCCATACAAGGCAAAGAACGCTCCCTTCGACACGGTGGAGGAACTCCTTCTCGTGAAGGGCGTGACGCCTGATATCCTCTTCGGAACGAAGGACCGAAAGGGCCTCATCCAATTCGTTACCGTTTATGGGGATGCGTCGAGGATAAACGTGAACGTTGCACCGAAAGAAGTGATCATGGCGTTGCCTGGCGTAACGGAAGATACGGCGGATAGGATAATCGATCGCAGGAAGCAGGCCGAACTTAAAACTCTTGATGACGTGCGCAGTGTCATGGGCGGGCGATACAACGGGGTGTCTTCCTATATCGATACCGCCGAGTCTCCCGGATATGCCATCGAATCGACAGGTTTCAGGAAAGAAGACAGGAGGGGTCACGGCGTCCGGGCGATAGTCGTCATACAGGCGGAAGGGACGTACGAATACGTTTATTACAAGACCCCCGCGGAGATGACGAGATGAAGATCGGATCGATCAGGCTGAGCCCTCTTTTCCTCAAAGGCCGTGCGTACCTTGAGAACGCAAAGGTGAGGCTCGCGCCTTTGTGCCTGAGAACGCGGGCAGCCCTCAACTGCAACCTGGTGGAGGGCATAATTATGCCGCAGCGCTGTCTGGCGCTCTGTATCGAGCGAGGCGGCATGTCCGCCGCGTCGGGGGAGCGCTTTCTCAACCGCCTGCGGCTCAAAGGATCGAAAAGGTATTTTTTTGAAAAGGATGAATTTCCCGCTCCCGATGATGTTGCTTCCGCCGCATTCCTTGCCGTGGAGGAACTTAAGTGCAAGGGATCGATGGTGTTGCTTGGCATCCCCGGGCAGTGGGTTGTGGTGAGGAGGGTGGAGTTGCCTTCCACCGTAAAAGAGAACATACGGTCTGTTATGGCCTATGAGATCGACAGACTCACCCCCCTTGATGCCGCCGATGCCATGTACGATTTTATCGCCGGCGCTCAGGCGGACGGGAAGCTCTCCATAACCCTTATGGCCGCCAGGAAAGCAACAGTGGGCCCATATGTGAAGGCATTGACCGAAAGAAGATTCCCTCCGGAGCTGATATCAACGCCTGCCGGGATCATGGCCGGAGATGTGCTGCCGGAGACTCCCGGCAGGCCGATCGGGAACGGCGACATAAGATCTTTTTTTAAAACAAAGGAGGAGGACGTTCCTTTTGCTCCGGCGGCCATGCTTTACGCGGCCCTGAAGCCTGGTGCGAAAAGCATCGATCTTGCAGGCGATAATGCCGGCGGGAAAGACAAGGCCCCCTTTATTACCACGCTGATACTTGCCGTGCTCCTTGTCGCGATGGTGATCCCCTATGTTGTTGTGCCGCTTGAGATGGAAAAGCGAAAAATCAGCGCCATCGAAGGGCAGATAAAGGTGCGCAGGAAGGACGTAACGGATGTGGAACGGCTGAAAAAAGAGATGGAAACCCTTCAGGGAGAGATAGATCGGATAGATGATTTCAAGAAGACGAAGCCCATGTCGCTCGATGTTCTCAAGGGACTGACCTTGCTCCTTCCAAAGACGGCATGGGTCACGAGGACAAGGGTCACGGAGGAGACAGTGGAGATCGAAGGCTATGCCGCTTCCGCGACGGGGGTACTCTCCCTTCTGGAGCAGTCCAGCCTGTTCCAGCAGGTTGAATTCGCCTCGCCGACGGTAAAAGACGCACGGCTCAATGCGGAGCGTTTCGTCATCCGTATGAAACCGGAAGGATTTAAAAAGCAGGAGAACGAAAAGGAAGGGACGGCAAAGAAAGATGAAGCAAAGAAGTAGACTTCTCATGTGTGCGGTCCCGGTGATCGCGGTCCTTGCAGGCCTGACCGTCTACCAGTATGGTTTTGTGAAGGCACGCAGGGAAATGGTCTCTCTCAGGGAAACGGCTGCGGCACGGGAAAGGGCCCTCGTGAAGTGCATGGAAATGATCGCCGAAAGACCGCAGCTTGTAAAGAGGATCGAGATCTTGAAAGAGAAGAGAAAAGCCGCCGGGTCAAAGATCATGGAAGCACAAACGTTGGCCCTCAGCGCGGCAACGCTCCAGGAGACGGTGAAGGGGATGATAACGGGCCGGGGGGGATCCATCACGAGCGAGCGCGTTGAAAACACGGAGGAACTCGGCAAATTCCGGGTCGTGACCATCAGCGTCGATGCCGTCATGCCCGACATGAGGGCATTGAGCGATGTCCTATTCGGGATCGAGACCCACACGCCCTATATAGTTGTGCGTGAAGCGGACACGCGGGTGCGCAACTTCCGCGAACCCAGGGAACTCATGGTAAAGCTGCGCCTCTCTTCGTTGGGCGAGGGAAGATGACATGATAAAGATATTTCGGTCCATCTCGCGCGGAGTGACCCCCCTCAATCTTATTCTGACATCTGCCGTGGTGCTGGCATGTGTGAGCATTATCTTTCCTGTAACACGCGCGAGCTGCCGTTTCAGGCTTCCCCAGATCGTTCAAAAAAGGGCGGTACCTCAGGAGGATCCCGGCGAGATGGCCGTGGCGCTTCTTCCCACCGATTATGCCGTCGTAAGCGAGATGAACCTTTTCCATCCCCAGAGGACAGTTCCTATCGATGTAAAGGCACAGCTGCCGAAGCCGGAGCTTTTCCTTTGCGGCGTGATCCGGCATGGAAACGAACTCGTCGCCTTCGTTGAGGACAAGAAGAACCCGACGACATCCCCCGGCCGGGGGAAAAGACAGACCGTCTTGAGAAAGGGGAGCGTTTATGCGGGCTACTCGGTAATGGAGATAAACAATGACAGTATCATTCTCACCAGGGGTGAACAGAGTGTGTCGGTGCACCTCATGGATCCCGATAAGCGCGGCGGCAAAAACACAGGGACCTCAGCTTCCCGGTCGTCAGGGTCTTCTTCCCATCAGATGCCTCCCTCCTCCACCTCCGGATCTCCTCCGGCAGCCAGAGAGCCTTCGGGCTTGCCGCATTCGGAGAGTTTCAAGACCAGCCAACCTCCGAAGGTGCCGCCCGGCCGCCGCAGATAAAAACCCCTTTTTAAAACTATCAATTCATCTTCTCTTCTGCCGGCTGAACCTCACACCCCCGGCCACCGCGTGAGTGAACTTCTTTGATCTTGCCTGCGGTGCCGGCCTTGCCATCCGCGTTGCCCGTTATCGCAGACCTGCTGGGAAATGCGTGATATTTCCGGAGATGCGGATTTCGGTCTATCCGGTCCTGGTGAGCGTCACACCATCCACGGCCATCTTCCATTGGCCGTTTTCTTCATAGGGCGGCCTGGAGACGACGAATGTCGTCGAGATAACGGGAAGCCCGACGACGAAATCGTTCCCTTTGAACTCGCGCAGCGGCCCCGTAACGGATTTTGTCACCCCGCCCTGAATGCGTTTGTATTTCACGGAGCCGTCCTGTGTGATGAGCAGGTACATCTCGGGCGACTGCCATTCACCGACATATTGTGCTTTATCCGCCGGCACCTGGATGCCGCATCCGTAAAAAAAGAACGGTGCCAGGAAAAATACCGACAAAAAGACATACATTTTTTTGTTCATAAGGTCTGCCTCCTTTTGCCCGCATGGCAAGTCCGGCTGGTTTTAGGACATTTTACTCCCGGCTGCGGGAAAAGACAACCGTTGCGATGATCTGCACAGTACATCAGTCGCAGAGCTCGTTCACGCAGCAGTACGTTTCAACGATCATGGCAACCCCCCGGGGGTCCTCTATCGTTGCGTCCCCGGCGGTCTTTACCTGTCCCCTGACAGTCCACGTCCCGTCGCCGGTGTCCACGGCGTAGGTGCTCACGCCCGCAATGGGGACGAGAGGGTTTTTAATGCCGTCGATGCCGCCGAGCGCACGTACCGGTGTTACGAATATCTTCGGGATCATTGGAGGATCGCAGGTTGGTTTCGGGATGATCTCGTTGCTGTACCGGACGCTTTTGTACATGAGGACAGCCCTGCCGCTATCTTGCGGTGGCGATATGATATAGACAGCTTCAGCGCAGGCGAGCCGGCCCGCCATGACAATACAGACGATGGCCGGAAGGAAAAGAATAAGGCGCAGAGGTATGTTCCTTATCTGCGTTTTCATATGCCCGGCCTTACCACTCAATGCGTGCCCATCCATTGCCGCCTTTGCCGCCCGGTGCGCCGCCGCCCGAGCCGCCTGCGGGGATTGGTCCTCCGTCTTCCTTCCATGGACGGCCGCAACTGGTGTCATAACTGTTCGGGGCGCTTGCCCATCCGCCGCGCCCGCCGGTGGCGCAGATGCTGCCGAAGCAGGTGTTTCCCCCCTGGCCCGGCTGGCAATTAAGGCGGCAGTAATAATTGGTCTGTCCTCCGGTTCCCCCTGCCCCAACGGTCACCGTCACGCTGGACCCGGGTGTTACGGTGGTGCGCTGCCGGTTCACGTAGCCGCCCACACCGCCGGCCCCGCCATGGTCAACCACGCTTCCGATCTCGCAGGATGAGCTTGCACACAGGCAGTTGCCGCCGCCGCCCGCGCCTCCTGCGGATAAGGTGATCCAGACCCTGCCGATGCCGTCGGGGACCGGGAACGTGTGCGTTCCCGGTTCAACATACTCCACCTTACCCGAGTTGGTATCCGCCGTCATCCCTTTCAGGTCATTTACACCTGTCAGGCCTGTGGAGTCAATGGCATGCCCGTCCCCCGCGCAAATGCACAGAAGGCTCGTAACCGCCAGAAGAATAATGCTTTTTGGATATTTCATTTCTGTTCCTCCCCGATATTTATTTTCAAAGGGTTCAGCAATACACTTTTCTTGAATGCCAGCGCGCCGCTTATGACCATGTCCGCGTAACGGTCGTCCTTCGCGCCCAGATATTTGTAAAGGGCGCGTCGCAGGTCGTTGTCCGACTGCCGCATGCAGAGACGCAGGATACCCGTTCCGACGAGCAGGTTTTTATGGAGATCATGTGCCTCGCCGGGAGAAGCGAAACATCTCTTCCATGTGGGCCAGTGGACCTGCATGAGACCGCGGGCGTTCTTGGGGCTGACCGCTTCGGGATCGAAGGCGCTCTCAACGCGTATGATGCCCATCAGGACGGATAGAAAATTGAGCCGGTGTTCATCTGAACTGAAACGGTATTTTTCCCAGTGAACGTGGTCGACCAGCGCCTTTGCCACAAAACAGGACACCCGTGTATCCTGCTTTCTGTTGACCTTTCTTATGTGTCGCAGCGTGTGCTGAAAATCCCTGAACTTGTCGGGATTATCGCGTTTCATTGCCTCGATCCCCATTGCCGTGCATCGTTGTGCGGCGCTATCATCATCGTCCTGGCGGCAATTTCCGTATGCCGGCGCAAGGATGGAACAGACGGCAAAGAAGATAAATGCCGTAACGACTTTCTTTATCTGCAAGATGTGTTCTCCGAAAAAGAATAATAGCAGCGAGAAGGAGCCGGTCGATCTGACGATGCCAGGGGTTTCCGATCGCAGGGCCGCCGGTCATGTCCGCGCACACTATGGTCCGGGAGCCATGTTACCGGGAGCGCGGCGCCTCTCCAATACCGTTCCGCGATATTTTTCAACATAGAGCTCTTCGAGATTTACCGGAGGTTTTACATTCCCGTCCAGGCTGCATCGATAAAGGGTTAGCAGCATGGAGACCAGTTCCCGGACGCCGGGGTTTCTCTCCGGATCGGATTTGAACCATACAAGTTCCATCGCGTCGTGAAATTCGGGTGCGCCGGTGGTCTCCATGAGCTTTCCCAGGGCTTCTTCGATTATGGCACGGGGCAGAACGACCTCGAAATCCCCGGACCCTCTGGCAACAAATGTTTCCGGAACGGCAGGAGGCCTTTCGGCAGACGTCCCGCCTTCATCGGAAGACCCTGGAAAAACTGACGGCGCATTCCCATCAGGGGCCGTTTTGCTTTTTGACATTGCCACCTCTTCATTCCATTACTGTAAATATTGGAATAGCTGATATTCCTCCTCCGCCTTCGTGTTGTAATACGCATGACAGTGGATTTCCGGTCAGGCCGCAAGGTCTTTGATGACACCGGAAGGGGCCGATGCCGCGGAAGTATTTTTGAACTTGACAAGATATCCTGTCTTGTATATTAATAAATTTCCTTTTACAGTTATTTCTCAAACAAGCATTTACAATCACATATCAGTTGTTCCCGTTTGAACGATAAGGGGGGATTGCCGTGGAAAGACAGGGCAACAGGGTCGGGGATCATGGGGTGTATTGCGCGGTTGGCATAGTAATATTGGGTCTGCTGTCGTATCTTGCGTCACAAAGTCCCGTGGTGATCCATAAACTGGACCTTCCCATTCTCAGTGTCCAGGCAAAAATATTCAGCGTATGCTTTTTCAGCGATGATTTTGAAAAGGAACATCGTCAGATCTTAAAGATCATGTCCATAATGGACAAAGAAGCGGGCAGGAGAAGCGGATACAGGACGATCAACACCCCTGCCCTGAAAAATACCGTACGGAAGGTGTCTGTGAAGACGGCCTTTACCGCACGGTACCTGACGATCATTATTTTTATTTTGGCGGGGTCGCTCATGATTATTTCAACGGTAAGGACCAGGGATATCCTTTACGATAAACGGGAAAATATAAACACATCGGGCAAAACCGGCGTTGAAGAGTTCATCGGTATCACGGGCGGATATCTCACGGGAGAAGCTGTTTCTGTTATCAGGGCCTCGCCTACGCCGGAGAACCTTGATAGTGCATTCAGGGCTGTCCGGGAACGCATCAACATACCCTGTTCGGTGGTGGGAAGGCTTTTCCCGAAAGGCAGCGCAGAGCGCCTCACATTGCTTGGCTACGGAAAAACAAAGGTTTTTTTTGCACAGGAGAAAGACCCGGTCCAGGACACAGCGAAAGATAATTAAATAAGGGGGAGAGCTTATGACTTATTCAGAGGGCGGTACATCGGGGATATTCAATGCCAGGGACCGCATGTTGGATACGGCGGCATATACGAGGACGTTCTTCAGGTCGGTAAACGCCGATGAGTTTTCGGACATGCTGGAAGACGCAAGGGTTTTAGGTCAGCAATGGCTCGTGGAAAAGCTTTACGCAAAAAAGGTCATAAGGAACATCGTAAAGAAGGTAGTGGGTCGGATGGACAGGGCATATCTCGGAGAGGACCGTCTCGATGATTATATGCATGACGCCGCGGTGGTGTTGATGCAGATCGCAAAGCAGGGCAGACTGGATCTTTCAAAAACTGCCGGCGAGATCGCGTGCTACATCTGCCTTTGGATAGAGCAGAGGATAAAGAGGGTGGTGAAGAAAGACCTGCGCTGGCAATCTTCCCTTTCGGAAACGGGAGACGGTCCGGAAATCTCAGTGCTCAATGCGGATCCGGATGGGGCTTGCATTTTTGACCGGCGCTCCGGGTACGGGCGGCGCGGTGATTGTGCAACAGATCCAGACCGGGATAATACAGGGGTGTCAGGTGCAGGCACCCGCGGTTGTCTTTCCGGTCCCGGCAAAAGAAACCGGGCCGAGACAAGTGTGATGCGCAGGCACGACAGTTACGTTTCTTCGCTATTCTATTCAAGAAAGACTGCAGCCCCGGCGGAATAGCGCTGAAGACCGGAAGAAATATGACAAAAGAGGCCGGTATTGAAGATCCACGGATAACTGAGATCCTTGGTACATACATTGATCGATACATGGCAGGGTTTGGTCCCTATGTAAGTTGCGTATTCTTTGCCCTTTTATTCGGTTTTACGGAAGCAAAGAGGGCCAAAAAGGGATACATCAAGACCATGCACGTATCGGTCGATGAGATTGCAAGGAAAAGCGGCATATCGAGGAGAAAGGCCTTCGATGCTATCAAGACCCTTAAAGGGTACTGGATAGTCGTGCAGCTCAAGCGCAGGGGAAGGGGAAATAAAAGCCGTTATTATTTTCTGCCCGTCGAAAAATGGGTAATACCCGGTTAATTACGGCGGTGTGACCGGGATGACCGGATTCGCCTCCGGGTAGACTACCGTAAGGGGCGAGTTACTGAAGGCGAAGAGAAGACCGATATGGCGGCCATATGGAAAAGATCCTGTCTGAGGTGTATATGGTGCACTTTATGTGATCTGCTTATTGCGTGAAGAGCTTTATATAGAAGTTTTACGCGGATATTACCGCCGCTCCCCCCGTGTACGAATCGTGCACAGGGGGTTGCTTTGAACATTGCATGACAGCGTAAGGATAACGAGTGGTTATGAAAGACAGGAACAGCCGTAATATGCACGACGTGCGCTTATCATTGTGCGTCTCATAATGACAACACACAAGCGGAACTTAATCTATAATCAGAAACCGTCAGGGGGATAGACACATGGAGATGGACATAGGAGATGTCATTGTGGGTAAACGGCACAGGGAGGACCTCGGAGACATTGAAGGCCTGATGAGATCCATATCAGAGCTGGGATTGCTCCAGCCGATCGTGATCAAAAAAGGTACGAAAGAACTTGTCGCCGGATACCGGCGACTTTGCGCCCTCAGGCAGCTCGGCATCATATCGCTCATCGAAGGGAAACATTACAGTTTTATCGATATACAGAGCATTGTAAGAGGAGAGCACGACGAGAACACCTGCAGAAAGGACCTTGCGATATCCGAAAAGGTCGCAGTATTCGAAGCGATCAAGGCCGAACAATTGAGGATGAATATCGAGAAGAACATCGTCTCCGGGGCAATGGCCGGCATGATGAAAAGGAATGACAGCCGGAAGACATCTGGATCTATTAAAAATGGCCGCGGGATGCCAGGCGCGGACAGCGGGCCGGACAGGAGGACGCAAGGCGGCAGAAAGAACGGACAATCGCGGACCCTCGCGGCGAGGGCGGTCGGGCTCCATCAGAACACCCTGAGGAAAGCGGTGGAGATAGTGGCCGCGGCAAGACTGGACCCCAAGAGATACGGTTCTCTTGTAAGGGAAATGGATGCAACCGGAAAGGTTGAGCCTGTCTTTCAGAAATATGTACGGCAGAGATCATGTCTGTTATCCGGCAGGTATGGGATTTCCAGGTCCCTGATCGGACAGGACTTGCCGGATTTTCTTCAAAACGTTCTGATGTGTATTCCGCCGGGACGCCAGGAGGACCTCGTAAAGCGCTTCGGCGATATTTTCAGTCTGGTGAAACAGACAGATCTTGATCGTGCCGTGAGAAGTTTTTCCAGCGGGGAGGACACGGCCTCTCTTTCGGAAGACGAGATCTATCAGGCGGTCCATGATACCCTGGAGCACACCATGATGACAGCCCGGGAATGGGTTTTTATGCCCCAGGTAAGGCAGATAGCATCGGTCGTCATGGGTGTTGCGAGGGCTCAGGGGTCCGTTTCCCTGCTGGATAAACTGGACCTTTTCATGATCGGCCTGGCCGTTTTTGTTGATATGGCCTGTAATTATCTGCAGGCGGCAAACAGGGAAGGCATTATCGGTGATCTTCCCGAGGACGCACTCGAGAGTTATCTGGCTGTCATCGACGCGTTCCGGATGCTTTATGAAAGCAAGCTGCCTCGCCAGGTGGGGGTCCTGAGGATGCAGGAGTACGGGCTTTGCCCGGGTGAAGATCCGGGAACAAGGACCGTGCGAGACCAGGCGAACGCCATGAATGCGAACGAAATGATAACCGAGGCGGCGGAAGGGGGCATGCCGTATTACCAAAACCTCATCGCCAATCTTATAAAAAGCTTCAACGATGGCGCGGACAGTCTGGCAAAGTCCGGTTTAAAACCTTTGACAGCTCTTTAAGCAGTGAAGGCAGCACCGCTCAATTGCTTTGACAACATTGCAATTCCTGTGGTAAATATTACAGTCAACGCTATGGCCTTGAAGGTTTACAATACCATCTCCGGGAAAAAAGAAGATTTTACCCCCCTTTCCGAAGGGAAGGTGAAGCTTTATGTCTGCGGAGTCACCGTGTACGACCATTGCCATATCGGCCACGCTAGAAGCGCCATTGTCTTTGACACCATTTACCGATACCTGCTCTCGAAGAATTACGAAGTTACCTATGTGAAGAACTTTACCGATATCGACGACAAGATAATAAAGAAATCCCAGACCGAGAATATACCCTGGCAGGAGGTTGGGGAGAAATATATCCGTTCCTTCTACGACGATATGGACGCGCTTGGTGTCCTCAGGCCGGACCATGAGCCGCGTGCCACGCAGCACATAGGCGACATGATAGCCCTGGTGGATACGCTTCTTAAAAAAGGCCACGCATATAACATCGACGGCGATGTCTATTTTTCGGTAGAAAGCTTTAAAAACTACGGACAGCTCTCCAAGCGGTCTCTGGAAGAGATGGTTGCGGGCGCCCGTGTCGAAGTGGATGAAAGAAAAAGGAATCCCCTAGATTTTGCCCTCTGGAAGGCCTCGAAGGAAGGCGAACCGTCATGGGATACACCTTTCGGGGCAGGCCGGCCCGGCTGGCACATAGAGTGCTCGGTAATGAGCACCCTCTACCTGGGGAATCCCTTCGATATACACGGCGGCGGCAAGGACCTTGTTTTCCCACACCACGAGAATGAGAAGGCACAGACCGAGGCGGCCACGGGGGAGAGGTTCGTCAACTACTGGATCCACAACGGATTTGTCAATATCGACCGCGAAAAAATGTCCAAATCTATCGGCAACACGCTCTCGATCAAAGACTTTCTTAAGGAATATCATCCCGAGGTTCTTCGTCTTTTCTTTCTGTCCAACCATTACCGGAGTCCCGTCGATTATAACGAACAGTCCATCGAGGATGTCAACAGGGCGCTCCACAGGCTTTACTACACACGCCAGCGGGCAATGGAGGCTCAGAAAGGCGGGAAGGTGGAGCCCCGCACGTATCCGGAGGCCGACGAGATAGCGAAGAAGTTCGTCGATGCCATGGATGATGATTTCAATACCGCCCTTGCTCTTTCGTACGTTTTCGAGCTTTCGAAGGAGATAAACCGGATGGCCGACGAAAAGGACGAAAGTACGGCCGGGCTTATCGCTTATGCTGAAGGAATATACGAATTGCTCGCCGGAACGCTGGGGCTTTTCACGGACAGCATAGAAGCCCTGGAATCACAGGAAAGAATACGCCATCTCACCCGCACAGGTCTCGACGGCACGTTTGTGGAACAGGCGATCAATGACCGGGTGGAGGCGAGGAAGAACAAGGATTTCAAAAAGGCGGATGAGATCAGGAACATGCTTGCGGAAAAAGGCATAATGCTTCTCGATACACCGAAAGGCACGCAGTGGCGGGTCAAACATTCAGTTTCTTGAAAGGAGAACATAGATGGTAGAGGTCAGATTTCACGGAAGAGGCGGGCAGGGCGCCGTAACATCGGCGGAGATCATTGCCCAGGCTGCAATAAAACAGGGTATGAGCGCACAGGCGTTTCCCAGCTTCGGTCCCGAGCGCCGCGGAGCCCCGGTGCAGGCCTTCCTGCGCGTATCGGACAAGCCCATCAAATTAAGGTCAAAGGTCTATAAGCCGGACAGCGTCCTCATACTCGACCCGACGCTTGTTGTATCGGCAAACCCCACGGACGGCCTTAAAGAGGGCGGATACATCGTTATAAATTCAAATAAATCAGCAGAAGAACTAAAAACACTCTTTCCCGGCCGGAATATAGTGTTCGTTGACGCGACAAAGATCGCCAAGGAAGAGCTCGGTGTTCCCATCACGAACACGACCATGCTCGGCGCCCTCGTGAAGGCGACCGGCGTTGTCGAGCTTAACACGCTTGAAGAGCCGATCCGCGCCCGTTTTGGCAGCGCCGGGGGGCAGAAGAACATAAACGCCTATACCCGTGCATACAACGAAGCAACGGTCATAAAGGCGCAGTAGTAAAAAACAGGGAACAGGGACCAAAGGTAACTGATAATAACCAATTACCAATTACCAATGACCAGACAAAAAGAGAACGTTTGGAACAGGACGTTTTAATTGGTTATTGGGCTTTGGTCATTGGTTATTTTTTTATTTTGATGTTTATTTTAGAACAACGCCGGGAGGGGGTTCTTTCTTGAAGACTATCAAAGGTAATATAGTGGACCTCCATAACGAAACCGTTTTCCCGGGTGCCGTTCATATCGTGGAAGGCGTTATCGCAGGCATCGAGCGGGAGCGCTACTGGCATGATTCATACATCATCCCCGGTTTTGTGGATGCCCACGTCCACATCGAGAGTTCCATGCTTACCCCGGCAGAATTTGCCCGCCTTGCCGTTGTACAGGGCACTGTCGCAACAGTATCCGATCCCCACGAGATAGCCAATGTCCTTGGGCCAGATGGTGTGCATTACATGATGGAGAACGGTGCCGATGTATCCTTCACGTTTGTTTTCGGCGCGCCCTCCTGCGTCCCGGCGAGCCCCTTCGAAACGTCAGGGGCGGTCATTGGAGCGGACCAGACCGGAGAGCTCCTGGGCGATGCAAGGATAGGATACCTCAGCGAGGTGATGAACTTTCCCGGCGTCATAGGCGGCGACCGCGAAGTGCTCGCGAAAATAGAGCTGGCAAGGCGGCTCGGAAAACCGGTGGACGGCCATGCACCGGGCCTGCGCGGGCAGAAACTGCGTAAATACGCGGCTGCGGGCATTTCAACAGACCATGAATCTTTCGACATCGAAGAGGCGCGCGAGAAGATTTCCTTCGGCATGAAGGTCCAGATACGCGAAGGCTCAGCGGCCCGGAACCTTGACGCGCTTTGCCCTCTGATAGCAGAATACCCCGATCATTGCATGTTCTGCAGCGATGACAAGCATCCGGACGACCTTGTCAGGGGACATATCAATGTCCTGGCGGCGCGGGCGGTGCGCGCCGGCATGGATGTCATGAAGGTCTTGCGATGCGCCTGCCTTAACCCAGTTCTCCATTACGGTCTTGACGTGGGGCTTCTCAGAAAGGGCGACGCGGCGGACATGGTTGTCGTGAACAACCTCGAGGAGCTTGTGGTTCTTAAGACCCTGGTGCGCGGGAAAACAGTCGCCGAGAACGGCGAAACATGTTTGGTCCACCGCCCTGCGGCTCCCATGAATGTTTTTCGCGCCAACCCCAAAAGGCCCGCAGATTTCCTCGTGAGAAAGAGGTCCGCGTTAATGCGTGTCATCGAGGTCATCGAAGGGCAGCTCATTACTGGAGGGTCACTCGAGGCGCCCATTTTTGAGGGCGATGCCGCTGTCTGCGATGCCTCCCGGGACATCCTGAAGGTAACCGTTGTCAACCGTTATGCGGATGCTCCCCCGGCCGTGGGTTTTATCAGGGGGTTCGGCCTGAAAAATGGGGCCATCGCCTCATCGGTGGCCCACGATTCACACAATATCATCGCCGTGGGTGTGTCGGATGAGATGATATGCGATGCCGTGAACCTTGTCATTGAGAAAAAAGGAGGGATCTCCCTCGTTTCCGATGAGACGAAAACGGTGCTTCCCCTTCCCGTGGCAGGTATCATGTCTGACGGTGACGGGTGGGACGTTGCGGTGAAATACAGCCGGCTCAATGTGCTCGCGAAAGAATTGGGGACAACGCTGAGGGCCCCCTTCATGACCCTTTCCTTCATGGCCCTCCTTGTCATCCCTAAACTGAAGCTCAGCGACAGGGGTCTCTTCGACGGCGAAAACTTTACCTTCACGGATCTTTTTGCAGAATAGGCTTTGGGGCCCCCAAGCCCGGGGAAGGACCGGTTGCCAAATCCCAATAACCGGTTAAAGAACCCCCCCCCTTTCTTGCATTTGTTTGCAAACGGATCATTATTCTTGAATAACGTAATTGTAAACTATTGGTTATTAATTTGGACGATATGCACAATTTATGGTAAATTTAAACCTTATACAGATATTCAAGCTGTTACGAAAGCAAGGAGGGTTTTATGAAAAAGACAACAGTTCTTTTCTTTCTTGCCGTGTTGTTTTCTTTCCCCGTGCTGCTTTCCGCCGGGGATGGTTTTGTCTTCATGGCGAGCACCATAGGCCCCGTTGATTCGGGCATCGTCAATGTTCTCGAGGACCAATTCGAGAAGGACACGGGCATCCGCGTGCGCCACGTCGGGGCCGGCACTGGCGCCACCCTCAATATCGCGAAAAAAGGCAGTATCGATCTTGTCATGGTCCACGCGAAATCCCTCGAGGAAAAGTTTGTCAGTGAAGGCTTCGGGACACAGAGGATCGACCTGATGTACAACGATTTTGTCATCGTAGGGCCGCCCGCGGACCCCGCCGGCATCAAGGGCATGAAAAGCGCTGCCGACGCCCTGAAAAAGATCGCGGACAAAAAGGCACACTTTCTTACCCGCGGAGACAAATCGGGCACGCATGTGGCGGAACTGGTCATCTGGGAGAAGGCCGGCGTGAAACCGTCCGGGGATTGGTACAAGGTTTACGAGAAAGGCTCCGAGGGCAATGCGTCGACGCTGCGGGAAGCAGACAAGCGCTCCGTCTACACCCTCATCGACAGGGCAACGTTCCTCAGCCTCCAGAAGGAGATCAAGCTCGCAGTGCTTGTGGAAAAGGATGATGCCCTTCTCAACTTCATAACGCTCATCCCGGTGAACCCGAATAAATTTCCCCGCGTAAATGAGAAGGACACCATGGTTTTTGTCAACTGGCTTACGGACCCCGGCAAGGGGCAGCTCATTATCCGGGATTTTGGAAAGGAAAAATTCGGAAGCCCCCTGTTCTTCCCCAATTCAAAGCAATGGCGCCAGCGCGGCGAAACAAAAAAATAGTGCACACTTAAGAAGGAGGCACATATGAGATATCTGCGCGCAGTATCGGTCACGGTGTTGTCCCTGGTCTTTGCCGTTTCACTGGCGGTTTTTGTCCAGGCGGCCCCTGCAGAAAAGAACATCATCCTCTCGACAACCACAAGCACCCAGGATTCGGGGCTTCTCGATAAACTCATTCCCATCTTCGAAAAGAAAACGGGATATTTCGTAAAGACCATAGCGGTCGGTTCGGGCCAGGCCATGGCCATGGGGCAGAAAGGTGAGGCCGACGTCCTGCTGGTACACTCCCCCGATGCGGAAAAGAAATTTATTGCCGGTGGATATGGGATCAACAGAAGGATCGTGATGCACAATGATTTCATTATCATCGGCCCGTCGACCGACCCCGCGAAGATAAAGGGATCGAAATCGACCGCGGAGGCTTTTAAAAAGATCGCAGCAGCCGGCGCCCCTTTTATCTCCCGCGGAGACAATTCCGGCACCCACGCGAAAGAGAAGGTGATCTGGAAAGCGGCCGGGACGAAATATGAAGGGGAGAAGTGGTATCAGCAGACGGGCCTCGGCATGGGCCAGACCATCAACGTCGCCACCGAAAAACGTGCATACACTCTCGCTGACCGCGGCACGTATCTTGCCCTGAAAAAAAGGACCGATCTGCCTATCCTTGCCGAAGGGGACGCCATCCTTCTCAACGTTTATCATGTCATCGAGGTCAACCCGGCGAAGTGGCCCAAGGTGAACGCAAAGGGGGCAAAAGCCTTCGCGGACTTCATGGTTTCCCCGGAAACCCAGGCGATCATCAAGACGTTCGGCGTTGACAAGTTCGGCTCACCCCTTTTCTTTCCCGATGCCGGGAAGAAAGAGGAGAACCTGGGCAAGTAGATGGACCTGATCTATGAGGGCATAAAGCAGGCGATCATACTCATCTTTGCCTTCGATCCCGAGGTGATGGGGATCACCCTGCTTTCCCTCAAGGTCTCCGGCACGGCGACCTTTATCAGTCTTTTCTTCGGGATATCCATAGGCACCCTGGTAGCGCTGACGCAATTCCCGGGCAAGAAGGTCGTGGTCAGTCTCATCAATACCGGTATGGGACTCCCTCCCGTTGTTGTAGGGCTTTTCGTGACAATTTTCCTGTGGCGCAGCGGGCCGCTGGGTTTTCTAGGAATCCTCTACACGCCGATGGCCATCATCATCGCCCAGTCGGTCATAGCCACGCCCATCGTCATGGGCATCACCCTCGCGTCGATGCAGCAGCTCCCTAAGAAGCTGAGGCTCCAGACCCTCGCACTCGGGGCCACGCCACTTCAGAGCGTCTGGGTGCTCATCAAGGAGGCACGGCTCCCCCTGCTTGCCGCCGTCATGGCGGGTTTCGGAGGGGTCATCTCCGAGATAGGGGCATCCATTATGGTGGGCGGCAACATCAAGGGATATACAAGGGTCCTCACAACGGCGACGGTCATGGAGACAGGAAAAGGCAATTTTGAGGTCGCCATTGCGCTCAGCATTATTCTCCTTGTCATGGCATACTGCATCAATTATATCCTGACCCACATCCAGCAGAGAGGAAGGAATTTCTAAGATAGACCGATGGTACTGGAGAAGGACAACATCCTGGTGGCACGCAGAATCCGCGTCGAGGACCGTGGCTTTGTGATCCTTGATGTAGGGAACTTTGCCGTTCGGGAAGGCGAGGTCCTTTCCATTATAGGCCCCAACGGGGCGGGCAAGACAACATTGCTCCAGAACCTTGCCATGCTCCAGAAGATCTCTAACGGTGAGATCGTCTATCGCGGGAAAAAAGTGGGTTCAGGCATTTCTGCAAACGAATACCGCAGGTCAGTAACCATGGTCTTCCAGGAGACCCTCCTCTTTGATACGAATGTTTTTGAAAATGTGGCATCGGGTCTGCATTTCCGTCATGTGAACAAAGGTGACATCGAAAAGACCGTCCTGTCCAGTCTTGATCTGTTCGGCATCTCTCATCTGAAAGACCGCTCCGTGCGGACGCTCTCCGGCGGAGAAGCTCGCCGGGTCAGCCTTGCCCGCTGCCTTGCCGTAAGCCCCGATATCATTTTCCTCGACGAGCCGTTCTCTGCCCTGGACCCGCCGACGCACGAGTCCATCGTCACCGACCTCGGCCGCATCCTGAGGGGATCGAAGATCACAGCCGTGCTTTCCACACACGACCGTTCGGAGGCGCTGCGCCTCTCCGACCGGATCTGCGTGATGAACGGGGGCAGGATCCTCCAGATAGGCACGTCCGGAGAGATAATGAACCACCCCGTGGATGAGTTTGTTGCAGCTTTCGTCGGCGCCGAAACCATTCTGCCCGGAGTGGTCGGGAAGACAAGCGACGGTACGATCTCGGTTGACGTGGGCGGACAACAGATCATGGCCGTCAGTGACGCCGTTGCCGGCCAGGGGGTTGTCCTGTGTATCCGGCCCGAACGTGTGGCCCTGTCGGTTGAACCGCGGCGGGATTCGACAAGCGAGCGCAACAGCTTTAAAGGCACCGTATCGGAGGTCACGTCCCTCGGTCTTTACTACCGGGTGACCATGGACTGCGGTTTTCCTCTCACGGCGTTCATCACGCCCGGGTCGCTCACACGGCTCTCCATCGAAAGGGGAAGCATTATCTACCCTTCTTTCAAGGCGACTGCCGTACACGTATTGAAGCGGTAGCTTAAAAGGTTTTTGCCGCCCCGACAGATTACATGGTTGCTCGCAGACCGAAATCATGGTAAATTTACACAGTTTTTCATGATGGATCCGCTGAAAACAAAGCGCTGCGATGATATAAGGCGCGGCCCTGTTTCGAAGACATATCTCATACCGCCGTTGCACTTATAAAAGGAGATACCATGCTGTTTTCGAAGATGTTCATTCCCACCGTCAAGGAAGATCCCAAAGAAGCGGAGGTGGTAAGCCACCGCCTGATGCTGCGGGCCGGTTTTATCAGGCGCCTGGCATCCGGTGTCTACACCTGGCTTCCGTTGGGCCTTCGTTCGCTGAGAAAGGTCGAACAGATCATCCGCGAGGAAATGAACAGGAAAGGTGCCCAGGAGATCCTCATGCCAGCCGTCCAGCCGAAGGAGCTCTGGGTCGAGAGCACGCGGTGGGAAAAATACGGCAAGGAACTCCTGCGTTTTACCGACAGGAACAACCGCGAGCTGTGCCTCGGCCCCACCCACGAAGAGGTCGTCACCGACCTGGTGAGGAGAGAGGTAAAATCATACAAGGACCTGCCAGTAACCCTTTATCAGATCCAGACCAAGTTCCGCGACGAGATCAGGCCCCGATTCGGCATTATGCGCTCACGCGAGTTTTCCATGAAGGATGCCTACAGTTTCGATACAGACGAGGCGGGCGCGGGTAAAAGCTATATGGACATGTACGAGGCTTACAACAATATATTCGACCGGTGCGGTTTCAGGTTCCGTGTCGTTGAGGCGGATACGGGACAGATAGGCGGAAGTTTTTCACACGAGTTCATGGTGTTGGCCGAGACCGGTGAGGATATCATCATATCCTGCGATACCTGCGGTTACGCGGCCAATCTCGAACGTGCCGAAGTGGGTGTTGCACAAAAGGCCGTTTCAGGAAAAAAAGGGGCCCACAGGCGTGTAGAAACGCCGAACCAGAGAAAGATCGATGAAGTGTCGGCGTTCCTCGGGATATCACCCGACAGGTTGCTCAAGACCATCATCTACAATACCGACAAAGGGTCGATAGGAGTTCTCGTACGCGGTGACAGGGAGATAAATGACACCAAGCTCAAGAATCTCCTCAAACTTGATGAGCTGGAACTTGCCGACGAGCGGACCATTGAGGAGAAAACAGGCGGGCCGCTTGGTTTCTCCGGGCCCATCGGTCTTTCCATACCGCTCTATGCGGACATGGACCTGAAGTTCATGGAGGATTTTGTCGTTGGCGGCAACGAGCGCGATGTCCACGTGGCGGACGTCAACGTTGGAGATTTTTCGGTTACAGGTTTTTATGACGTGAAGGTCGCCGTTCCAGGTGATAAGTGTCCCCGGTGTGATAAGGGAAGCCTTGTCGCTACAAGGGGCATTGAGGTGGGGCATATCTTCAAACTGGGGCTCAAATACAGCCAGTCCATGAACGCGACCTTCCTCGACAGCGGCGGCAAGGAGCACTTCATGGTGATGGGATGCTACGGCATCGGTGTCGGCAGGACCGTCGCAGCAGCAATCGAGCAGGGCAACGACGAGAACGGCATGATACTGCCGTTGCCGATAGCGCCGTTCGAGGTGGATGTCCTGCCCGTGAACACGACACATCCCGAGAGTATGGAGGCCGCACGGAAGATCTACAATGAACTCCTTGCCAAAGGCGTCGATGCGCTTCTCGATGACCGGGACGAACGCCCCGGTGTCAAGTTCAAGGACTGCGATCTCATAGGCATACCGCTTCGGGTAACGGTAGGCGAGCGAAATCTCAAAGAGGGTCTCGTGGAGATCAAGAGGCGTGAAAGCAGGGAATTCGAAAAGGTGCCAGTTTCAGAGGCGGCCGGGAGGATCATAAAGTATGTTGAAGACGCTAAACACCGGTGATCTCACACCGAAGGAAGAGATAACATCACGGATAGAAAGCCTTCGCAAGGAAATGACCGGGAAAGGGATCGAACTCGCAGTCATTCTCCAGAATGTTGATATATTCTATTTTACGGGGACGCTCCAGCGAGGAGTACTTGCGGTATCGGCGGAGCACGGCCCGGCATTTTTCGTTGAGAAAAGCATTTTCCGCGCGGAAATGGAAACACCTCTCGATATCATCCCCATCAAACGGGACAAAGAGGTCAAAGACATTCTTATCGAAAAAAAGATGCTCCACGGAAGATGCGGCATGGAGCTTGACGTCGTGCCCGTTGCGCTCTGTGAACGTTGGAAATCGATCCTCGGCAAGGACACCATGGAGGACCTTACCCAGATCATCAAAGACGTGAGGCTCGTAAAGAGCGAATTCGAGATCGACCAGATAAGAAAGTCCGGCGAGATCGTGGAACGTGTTTTTGAAAAGGGGAAGGGCATCATAAAGGAAGGAATGAGAGAGATAGATATCGACGCGGAACTCCTTGCTGAAGGAAGGAAGCGGGGGCATCAGGGATTCCTTAGGATGCGCGGGCTCAACCAGGAGATGATGAGCGTGTACGTTACTCACGGTTATTCTACGACGATCACCTCCGGGGCCGACGTTCCCATCTCCGGGATCGGCCTGACCCATGCGATCGGCCAGGGCGCGTCGGTCAATGTCGTTAAGCGGGGTATCCCCGTGATCGTCGATTACGGCGGCGGATACAACGGCTACATCACAGACGAGACGAGGGTGTATGCCGTGGGGACACTGAAGGAGCTTTTCCACAAACCTTACGAGGTGGCCCGGGACATCATAGACGAGACCATGGTTTTTGCGAGGGAAGGCACCGACGCGACGGAGATCTTTGCAAAGGCCTTTGACAGGGTAAAGGCGGCGGGCCTTCAGGACCATTTCATGGGGCACGGAGAGGGCCAGGTGGCATTCATCGGCCACGGCCTGGGCCTCGAGATAAACGAACTACCTGTCATCACGCCCCGCCACAGGATGGTCCTCAAAGAGGGAATGGTCTTCGCCTTTGAGCCAAAGTTCATTTTCCCCGGAGAGGGTGCCATCGGTATCGAGGTGGACTTCGTCGTGCGCAAGGATGGCCTTGAGAGAGTGACCAATACGCCTGTTGATATAGTATATGTATAATGCACGGCAATAATAACCAATAGCCAAAGCTAAAGATAATAATCGGATTTAATCACCTTTCAAAACGCACAATTAAAGAGGCAAAGGAGGATGTCGACAGGGCGAAGGCCATCGGCGATCTCCTGACCCCGCGGGGTATCTGTGGGCCCTATCCCGGGATGAACAGTTACCGGGAGGGAGGCGGCAGATCTCATCGGTGAGATAACTGAAGCGCGCAGACAGGCAGGGATCGGGGATGTCGAGGAAAAAGAAGACGCAACAATGTTTTTGTCTTTTTTATTTTCTTGCCCGTCCCGACTGCAGCGGATATAATGACGATCATGTCCATCGAAGGGTTCCTGCGCGAGATCGGAGAATTTCTCAGGGAAGACCAGATCGTCACTGACCGGGAGTACCTCTCCCATTTTGCATACGATGCCACGGAAAGACAATACATGCCGCAGACAGCTCTTCTGCCGGAGAACGCTGAAGAGGTATCGCGTATCATGCGCTGTTCCAATGACCATGATGTACCTGTGACCCCCCAGGGCGGCAGGACCGGACTTTCCGGCGGCGCCCTGCCTGTTGAAGGCGGCGCCGTTATGTCATTTACCAGGCTCAACAGGATCATAGAGATCGATGAGGAGAACATGTTCGCTACCGTTGAGCCCGGCGTCATATCCAACGATCTCCAGATCGAGCTTGCCAGGAAGGGCCTCTTCTTCCCGCCTGACCCTTCGAGCACCGTCGACAGCACTCTCGGAGGCAACGTTGCCGAGAACGCCGGCTACACCCGAGCCGTCAAGTACGGAGTCACGCGGGATTATGTAAGGGGTCTCGAAGCGGTCCTCCCGGGAGGAGAAGCGATAACCCTCGGCGGCAAGACGGTCAAGAACGTAGCGGGATATGACCTCATTTCCCTGCTTGTCGGCTCCGAAGGCACCCTTGCCGTTATTACGAAAATGATCTTCAGGCTTTTGCCCCGGCCTCGCGTGCGCCGTACCATCATCGCATATCTTGATGACCTCGTGTCCGCCGCTGACCTTATCGTGGCGGTCTTCAGGTCGGGCATCATCCCGTGCGCGATGGAACTTATGGATAATATTGCCATCAATACCGTGGCGGATCATCTCGGTGCCCCCCTCGCAAGGGATGCCGCCGCGCTGGTGCTCATCGAGATCGACGGCCAAAGCGAGGGGGAGACCCATCGCGAGGCCCTGGAGATAGCCGCTCTGTGCCGGGGATCCGGGGGTGTGACATATACGGCCCTGGCGACCGATGATGCCGAGGCGGAGCGTTTCTGGATGTTCCGCAGGGAAGTGCTCCCGTCGCTGAAGGCGCTGAAAAAAGACCACATCGAGGCGGACGTGGTCGTGCCCCGATACAGCCTCCCTTTTCTCGTCAAGTTCATAAGGGGACTTGAACACAGCGATGCGATAAAGATCGCGACATACGGGCATGCCGGTGACGGCAATCTCCACGTCACCATCCTTCACAGGCGAAGGAACTTTGCCGAGCTTGACGAGGCATACCGTCTTCTGGAGGTGATATACAGGGAAACGGTCAACATGGGAGGGAGCCTGACGGGTGAGCACGGTGTAGGTCTCACCGTTATGGATTATCTGCCTCTGCAAATGCGCGGGGAAACGATACCGCTCATGAAAAGGGTCAAGGCGGCTTTTGACCCGAAAGGGCTTTTAAATCCCGGAAAGATCTTCAGATAACGGATCGAAGGTCAGCCGAAAAAAACAATAAAAAAATAACTTAGCGGATAGTATCATTTCTTTGAATGTGATATAATGACAGGTAATAAAGATAGCATGGTGAAAAAAACAGTGAAGCGCACACCCGTGCGCACGAAACCGCCGGAAAAAGACGACATATATCATTCTCTCTTTAAATCATCGGGGATTGCCACCCTCATTGCCGGAGAAGACGGGACGATATCCAATGCCAACAAGGAATTCGTCAAGCTTTCAGGTTACCAGCTCAGGGAACTGAAGGGAAAAAAGAAGTGGAACGAGTTCATTGTGAACGGCGACCTGATGAAGATGGGAAAATACCAGGAGCTTATAGGGAACAGCCCCGACAGCTTCATCAAGACTTATGAATTCAAGCTTGCAGACAAACAGGGCGCGATCAGGGACGTCTATGTTTCCAAGGGCCCGGTGTCGGGCACAAAAAATGTCACCCTGTCCTTTGTCGACATCACCGATATTATCAGGGCAAAGGAACTGACGAGCGTCAGCGAGGCCAAATACCGCTCTGTAATTGAATCGACGGACGATTTCATATACATGTTCGACCGTGATTGCCGCTATGTCTTCGTCAATGGACGGGTCCTTGCAGGACTTGGCGTGACAGAGGAGAACATTATAGGGAAACGCTATGGTGATTTCCACGACCTTGACGATACCCGTGAGTTCTTGAATTGTGTGGACAAGGTATATGAAACGGCTGCCTCCTGCCGGTATGAGCACAAGAGCAGCAAGGCGGGGCTTTACTTTTTGCGCACCCTTAGCCCCATTTTTGAAGAGGGTACCCGAAAGGTCAAATATGTCGCTGTCATATCGAAAGACATCTCGGACCTGAAGAAGACAGAGGAGAAATTGAAATACCTGAGTCTTCACGATCCTCTGACCAATCTTTATAACAGGGCCTATTTCGAAGAGGAAATGCACCGTCTTGACAATACCCGCTTCGAACTCGCGGGTCTTATCATGTGCGACATAGACGGGCTCAAACTGATCAATGACACCCTCGGTCACGATAAAGGAGACGAACTTCTCATCATCGCATCGCAGATCATCAGGAGGTCTTTCCGTGAAAGCGACGTTGTCGCCCGTGTCGGCGGGGATGAATTTGCCATCCTGCTCCCCAACAGCCCCCGGCCTAAAGTTGAGGAGATCTGCAAGAGGATCAAGGACGGTGTGATCGAGTACAACGCGAAAAACCCGTCCCTCCCCCTTGGTATTTCCATGGGATTCGCGATCCGTACCAGTCCAGGCGAGAGCATGGCGGAGCTTTATCGGGAAGCAGATAATCAGATGTACAAGGAAAAGCTTTACAACAGTCAGCAGGCCCGCAGCGTCATTGTGAAGAACCTTATAAAAACGGTCGAGGAAAAGGACCTTGTCACTCAGCGGTCCGTGGAGCGCCTCCAGCAGCTTGTTGCTGATCTCGGCAGTGCAGTAGGGCTGCCGGAAGAGAAGCTCAAGGACCTTTTTCTCCTTGCCAGATTCCACGACATAGGCAATGTTGGTGTCCATGACAGGATCCTCCACAAGGAGGACGGTCTTACCGACGACGACATAGCCGAGATACTGAAGCACTGCGATGTGGGACACCGCATTGCCCTTTCCGATCCGGACCTTGCCCATATAGCCGACCATATCCTGAAGCATCACGAATGGTGGGACGGCAGCGGCTACCCGCTGGGCCTTTCCGGTGAGGATATCCCTATGGAAAGCAGGATCATGGCCATAGCCGATGCCTACGAATCGATGACTGGTGAGCGGCCGCACCGCAAACCGTTATCGAAGAAAGAGGCCCTTGAAGAATTGAGAAAGAATGCCGGCAGCCAGTTCGATCCAAATCTCGTGGAAAAATTCATTCAGATCATAGCGTAATCATAACCCCTCCTTAGATCACAGATCCTTGTTTTTCTCCGGTTTCTGAATGCAGGCCTTTTTTCGTGCTATTTACCGATACATGACGCGCTCTATACATGAACAGGCGCAGAGGGCAAAGATCGCCCCCGCTTCAAGACTGCGTTCTGAAACGTGGCTCAAGATAAGGTGGATCAATCCATGGGCAGTGACAGTATGTTCGGCTGCTATGGCGGTTTTCAGTCCTCTGGCGGCGTTTTGCCTCTTCGCCGCCGGCATGATGCTCCAGCTGATGGCTTCGGACAATTCACCGGATCCGGTTTTCAAGAGGAAAAAGGACGAAGCGGCCATTTTCCTCGGCAAGGATAACTACGGCATGCCTGTTATGCTCCCCATCGGGGAGATAACGCGGCACGGTATGCTTATAGGTACAACCGGGTCAGGCAAAACAACGGCCATCAGAAGCATCGCAGATTCTATCATGCGGTTGGGCGGGGGGTTCTGTTTTATCGACGGCAAGTCGGACGTCACCGATACTTACGAGGTCCTCTATGAGATCATCGTAAACTGCGACCGTCTGGAAGATCTTCTGGTTCTCAATTTCCTCAATCCGTCTCAGTCGCACACGTTCAATTTCATGACGTACGGCGATGCGGATTTTCTTGCGGAGATCATGGCTGGTTTCCTGAAACAGGCCGAAGGCGACCAGGTTTACTGGCAGGAGCGGGGGAAGATCCTCATGAAGGCCGTTCTTACACAGCTTGTCTACAAGAGGGACCACCCGGATGTGTTCGGGGAATATGTCCTGACGCCGGCAGAGGTGCGCAGGAGCCTTTCATTCGATAAGCTCCTCGACCTCGAAGCAGACGAAAGATATCCCGCGTACGACAATGGACAGCCCGTGAAGGCCCGCCTGAGGGCCTTGCTGGGTGATTTGCCCGGGTGGGAGGAATACCGAAGCAAGGGTCAGGGCAGGCTGTCGCCTGCTGCCGGCGAGGCACTCAGGCAATATGGGTTCTTCGTTCAGCAATGGGGTGCCCCCCTCGACCTTCTTGCGGGCATGTTCAACCGGATCTTCGATACTGATGCTCCGGAGATCGACATGGTGGACGTGGTGTCAAACAGCCGTATCCTGGTCGTGCTTCTTCCGTCATTGTCCTATTCGATATCGACCCTTCAGGCCCTGGGCAGGCTGACGCTCAATGCCTTCAGGATTGCGTTGACCACGGCGCTTGGCACCCGGGTTGAGGGGGACTACGAAGAGATACGGCGTGAAGTGCGCCGCCTGAGGCCGTCGGTCCCGTTCACTCTTATTGCCGACGAATACGGTTCGTATGCCGTGGAAGGCTTCGATACGATCCTTGCGCAGGGGCGCTCACTGGGTTTCGGCGTTATCATATCCGTGCAGGAACTCGCGTCGCTCTTCAAGGCCTCGGAGACGGACGCGAAGCGGCTTATCGGCAATACGAACTACAAGATCGTCATGAAAGTGGAGGATACCGACACGGCCAGATTCCTTGAGGAGCGGGCAGGGGAAACCTTTTTCATGATGCCTGATGTTCGTAATGACGGCAGGATGATGGAGAACCTGGGCAATTGGGAGGGTGCCTATACCTTTCAAAAGGGCAGCAGGCTGGAGATAAGGGACCTGACGGGACTGGAGGTGGGGGAAGGCTACATATTCGCCGGAGACGAGGTGAGACGGTTCAGAACACGTTATATACCGCCGAAAGGCACAGTAAAGGAACTTGTGCTGACCAGATATATAAAAAGGCCGAACCATTGCCGGGAAGGTGAGCGCACCCTGCTATCAAAAGGTATTCAATGGTGACCGGGAGAACAAGCATCCTGCATGTATGGGCATCTACTGCGGCAGCACATTTCCCGGATTGAAGCCGCATCGGACAAGGGTGGAGATCACAATTGACGACATCAGTTTATGGCAAGTCAGGAAGGAACCGGTAATGATCATCCTGCCCCCGCCCGATCCCCCGCCCGCGGTCTCGTTGCCGTTAGCCAGGCGTATGAGCCCCATGACTATGAAATAGACACCGAGTACGCTTATCATGGGTGATAAGGCAACCTGCATGTTTCGGATAAAATTTATTATCATTTCACTCATGGATAAAGGTCCTTTCTTCTTTGCTATTAACTATAAAAAGGAAAACGGCTCACGGAGGCATCCGGGGAAAGGGACAAAAAGGTCTGATGGACAGGAATAAAGAGGCCCTTGCGATAGAAGTAGAAATATTCAAGGGGCTCAGGCTTACCTCCAGAGCGCTCCTGATAATTCCCGCGGCGACTGTTGTTCTCAGCATCATTATTGCAATAGCATCGATTGTTATAGTTGTCGCCGGAAAAGGAAAAGACAAGATCGTCTTCATGGACTCCGCGGGCAGACCGTCCTTGATAGGGATCGATGACCCGGACAGGATACATTGGCCGGAACTGGAGGTTTTCTGTAAGGACGCGGTCAGGGACATTCTCGGCTGGACTTACGTTGAAGTGAAGTCGCAGAGCGATTATGCCGATCACATGGACCGCTTGTCGAAGCGCTTCGATCCGGCATCTTTCAAGGCCTTTTACGAGCCATACAGGGATAATTACCTCAAGTCCCTGTCGGATCAGAAGCTGATCGTCATCGCCGAGTGGAATACGTTGAAGGATTCAAAAGTAAACGGCAGGGAGGCTGTCATCATTGCCTCTGTCAGACTCAACGCCGTGCGTGTTGTCGGCGGGGAGGCAAGCAGCGAAGATCTCAAAATGAAGACATACGAGATCAAACTTTACAAAGGAGCGCGCAGTGTGGAGAATCCTTTTGGTCTGTATATTGTCCGTTTTTCTGAGCCCGTGGGCGGCTGAGGCCGCGCAGGAAAAACCGTCAGGGGCATCCGAAGAACAAAAGCAAAACGTTGAACAGATTATGGTTCCCCCTTTCGACCTTCCCGAGGACGATATCCGTCAGATGAAGGAAAAAATGAAGCGATTGAAACCACTTCTGGAAAAAGACGGAGAGCTTGCTCATATAATGGTGCGCGATGTGGATGAGATACCGGGTGTTGTGCCCAGGATAAATCTGGCGTACGGGTATGGGACCGTTATAAACCTTCCCTACACTTTTAATGCCGAGGGGATAGTTATAGGTGCAAAGGAAAAGTTCGATGTCAGGACAAAAGGCGGTTCGCTGATCATTTTTCCCATTAAAGAATTCAAATCGACAAATGTCGTTGTTTTTGAGGAAAAGGAAGGTGGAGGCGCCGTTATACCCCACCACTACCTCCTCGTTGAAGACAGCGCCTCCGGCGGGGCCGACCTGACCGTGAATATTAGAAAGCCGGGATATGGCGCTGCAACGGACATGGCCGACGCTGTGGTCAGGGCCATTTCCACACGCATCATACCGGGAAAGGGCACTGCTGAAGGCGTTCTTTTGGCTGGGAGATATCCTTCGCTGACAGACCTTGCGCATGAATATCCCTTTGTGCGGATGATGAAACTTTCGCAGCCGGACCTATATGTTTACATGATCGCCCAGAGGGTAGCACCCGCCGGAGAATATGAGTTCTATGTGGAAATAGACGCCCGGAATACCATTATCGCTTCACGGACCCCCGGGATAACCGTAAGGAGGATTACGGATGGCAAGACGTTCACAAAAGCACGTTAGCTTGTGTATCGTTTTATTCATATCCGCGATCAATATGACGCCGACGTGCGCCGGAGCGGACCAGATCCAGGGGGATGCCCCATCGAAGGATGCCGCTTCGATTATTGTCAATGTTCTGGCAAGGGAAATGGCCTTTGTGCGGTCTTTCTCTCCGGACTATCCCGGCCAGTTCGGACAACAGGAAAGTGGTCGGGAAAAATCGAACATCATCGCCGTTGAGGAAATGGGAACGGGAAAAAGATGAATGCCTGAAATGCGGGGACCAAGATGAAGGAAAAGACCTTTTTTCAAAACTGGAGCGTGATGATAATGATTGCAGCCTGTATTGCCGCATCCGGGTGTGCCCCCACCATACGTGCTGTTCCGGAAGAGACTATAGAATCGGAGTCATTGAAAAATGCCAGGGAGCAGGGAAGAGAAGAAGGGAGGAAAGAAGGGATCCGGGTCTGCAGGCAGGAGATGGACCAGAAGCTGCGGGACTTCACCAGCAGGTACCGCGACGAGCTTCTTTATCTCGAGCTGACGAAAGGCGGTGCCATAAGACCTGCACAGGTAAGGCTCATCTACAATGCGGGGAAGATAAGCGCCGACGGCAGCATTTACAGCGCTCCCACGCTTGTCTGGAAGATCGTGTCGCCGCCTCAGTTCATTTCAAATGAATCCGGGGGCGATTGGATGGGCAGAGACCGTGCGAATTTCTGCTATTTTCTTATCGATTCTTTTGCTACTGAGGCGGAAGCATTTTCGTTTACAGGGAGCTCGGAAAAACCAGACGATGTTTTCATGACGAGCGCGCCCCACGAGGACGGGAAAAAATGGGCGGTCATAGGAAAAACCTTTAAGCCGGGATGCGACAGCGCGATGGCGTTCTATAAGAAGCGGGGGCATTCGGTGATCAGAATAGAATAGGAGGAATTATGCTGGTCAGGTACCTGCCGGGCAAATTCGATGAAAAGATCCCATTGCCTGTTCAGAAAAATGTCACTGCTCACGGACGCGAAGGGGAAAGCGAAGAAACACTGGTATTTGAGCTGGATGGCGGCAGAAGGGAACGGGTCAACCTGGCGCTCTGCTTTCCGCTTTTGTCGGGTGAGAAAAAGATCAGAACATGGCTCAAGATGGCCGGGCTTTTCATTCTACTCATAGGTTTTTGTGCCGGTACATACAATATAGCGGTGAAAATATTCTCCGGCGGGTTTTCGGGAATCGATATCCTTGAGGTGATCCAGCTTATTGTTTCCCTTGCACTCGTCGGATATATATCGTGGATTTTCAAAATTACCGTCGAGAGGTATCTTTACGGGGGCATCTCCTTTGACGGGGGGGAGATCTTTTTCCAGTCCGATGCCGAAAAGACCATATTCAACGATATTCTAAAGAACAAAAAAAGGGAGGCAGCATGATATTGGCAGCAATAAAAGAAAATATGAACAGGTGCAAAAAACTGGTTTCGGCGAACACTCTCGCCGCGGCATGTTTATTTTCGATCGCCATGCATGCCGGGGATACTTCGGCGCAGACGTTCAATGAAAGCAGGTGGGCACAGGAAACAACGCACGCCGGGGAGTTTTTGAGCAATCTGGCCAATATCATAATGTACGGATTGCTGGCGATATCCTTTTGTGCGGGGACGGGGCTTATAGTCTGGGGTTTTGTGGTCATGGCCAATAAAGACAACAACCCTCAGGGTGCCCAGGGTGCATGGAAGAAAGTTGCCTTCGGCGGGTGTCTCGTGTCAACCTCGGCGATACTCGGGATCATCAAGGCGACGATGACGGCCAGCGCGGGGTAGGTGGACATGGACCGGCAAGACAACCGCAATTACCAGGTCATCAACGCGGCCGTGATCATCCCGAGGCTGAACATCTCCATTGAAGACCTCATCGTCTGTATCTGCCCGGCCATGCTCGGCAATGGTGTTGCGTCGCTCCTTTCGTATGTGTCGGAGCAGCTTGGTGTTTTTGTCATCACTACTGGTGTGTGCGCTACTGTCGCACTGTATCTCTTCGCGCGGAAAAAAAGAAAGGAGGAGATCAGACAGCGAGGATACAGCAGATCGGGGATATTGAGGAGGTATCTGGCGTATCTGCTCGGTACACCCTGGCTGCGCTGCAGGTAGGTAAATGCCGAACTGAATCAGATGGAAGCGGGGCCGTGATGGACAGCTATCTTGATGAAATGATCGAAAAGGCGATTCTTGAGGATGCATCGGACATCTATATACAGTCGGAAGGCCTTGTTTTTTTCAGGGTTCAAGGCCGCATGAGAGCTGTTTCGGACAGGCCGCCAGAAGGGTACGAGATAGACGATGCCGTTGAGAGGATACTCAAGGTTTCCGGTGCAAGGGCGCAACTCTATGACAGAGAGGAAAAAGATCTTTCATATACCCGGTCCACAGGCAGCGGCAGGGAAAAGCGCAGTTTCCGTTTCCGCGTCAATATCTGTCTGACAAAAAAAGGTGTTTCCATCGTCATGAGACGACTCAAGGCTGTCACCCCAAATCCGCTCGATCTTGGTGTACCCGGGGACCTTCTTCAGCTAATCCTGGAAAGCTTGACAGGCGGCATCATCTTCATTGCAGGCCCTACGGGCAGCGGCAAATCGACGACGCTCGCGTCCATCACGGCCTATCTTGCAAGGTCAAGGTGCCTTAATTGCGTGACCATAGAAGACCCCATCGAGTATGATATCCCCGAAGGGATCAGCAATATCATAGAACGCGAGGTGGGGACCACGACACTGTCCTTCGAGAGGGCCCTCAGGGCAGCCATGCGGCAAAGGCCTGACATTATCCTGGTCGGTGAGGTGCGTGATCCGGAAACAGCGATAGCAGCTGTACAAGCCGCAAAAACAGGCCACCTTGTGTTTACAACGATACACACCCTCATGGCGACACAGGTCCCGGGGAGGATAGCATCCATGTTCCCTGCCGACAAGCAGGAATGGATCGTGCGGGAATTGACGGATGTGCTCATTGCCGCGGCGGTGCAGGTGCTGGTATCAACCGGCGGATCCAATGGAGAAGGGGCAAGAATGGTTCTTGCGACGGAATTTATGGATACGAAAGGCCCCGCTGCCCGGGACCTGATCCAGCGCGGCAGGTATGATCTGCTGCGTGAGCAGCTCAGAGACGGGAAGATAGGATGGACGCTCAATCAGAGCCTGCGGGTGCTCATCGATTCCGGCGAGGTGAGCCAGGATGAGGCACACAGGGCCACGAACGATCTTGCGTTGTTCATGAGAGAATGAGAGGCGTAAAGAAAATTTGAAAGTTTCACAGTTTGATAGTTTGAGGGTCGGGAAGATAATTCCATATTCTTTTGTGTTGGATCACGGAAAAAGCTTTTTTGCGGACGGGAGATGCAATGACTGCAGGTGCATGACTTGACTTAGTCCACTACTTAGTCTATTATGGGTTTATGAAAGTGAATGTGCACGATGCAAAGACCAGGTTGTCAGAACTGCTCAGCCGCGTGGAAAGCGGCGAGGAGATAATCATCGCAAGGGCGGGACGACCAGTTGCCCGCCTTGTTCCTGTCCGGGAAAAGGCCCGTGAAAGGATTGCGGGAACGGCAAAGGGCAAGGTCAAAATAGGAAAAGACTTCGAAAAACCACTTCCCGAATCTATCCTTCGCGAGTATGAGGCATGAAGCTGCTTCTCGACACACATACATTCCTGTGGTGGATAACGGACAGCCCGGAACTGTCCTTGCGTGTGCGTGATGCGATCAGAAACACGGAAAACGAGCTCTTTCTGAGCGTGGCTTCAGCATGGGAGATGGCAATAAAAGTGGACCTGGGAAGGCTCCACCTGCCGGACAGACCTGATCGTTTTATCCCCAATCAGCTGGCAAAGAACGCGATCGAGTCTCTCCCGATACAGATGGGCCACGCGCTTCACGTATCCCGCCTCCCGCTCATCCATCGGGACCCATTTGATCGTATCATTATAAGTCAGGCTATTCTCGAGAAGATGCCCGTTGTCACTCGAGACGCGGATATAGCTAAATATAAAGTAAAGATATTATGGTGAAAAACCATTTTTAGATATTTTAGATATCGGCCGGCTCGATAAGAAATATCAAACTGACTTTTTATTGCGAGCCGGTGTACTTTATTGATGAGATCAGTTTATCGAAGAAATCGAACGTTACGCCCGATGCATAGATCATGATAACGGCGTCAGGGGAACTTCTTTTCAGGTGAACAACAAAGACCTTCTGTTTTTTTCCCATGAACTGATCAGTTTCGGTCACTTTGATCTTTTCCCCGGCCACGATGCGGTCCCACTGCCGGGTCGCTGCCATTGGGCCGCCGGGTTTTGGAGGATATGGTTCCCAAACAAAAACATAGACCTTTTCCCCATTCGGCCCCCCATATGACGCAAACGTTTCTTTGCATGTTAAATTCAAATCCGGGTTCAGCATGTGTGTCTGAACGGAATTATCAACCTGCACAAATGCCGCAGGCAGTAGAAATGTCAAACCGGCAAGTATACAGACTATCTCAGACATTGTTTCCTCCGGCTTATTCTTTCCATAGATATCATGTTTACGGCTCCCCCATATAGACGAACGCCCCCCAGAAGAAGGGGTTGGTGTGGCCGTAGCGTTTCTTTACCTCCGGGAGCTCCGTTAGTATGGCCTGCCTGAGGGCATCGGAGCGTTTCATCTTCTTCACGAGTATGTTCGTGTAGAAGTTCACCATGAGCTCCTTCGTCTCCCTGTCGGGCACGCTCCACATGGACATGACGAGACCCTTCGCCCCCGCCTGGGTGAAGGCCCGTCTCAGGCCGAACACCCCTTCCCCGCTCTTTATGTCGCCAAGGCCCGTCTCGCATGCGGACAGCACCACGAGCTCAGTGCCGCTAAGCCTCAGGGAGAGGACCTTCTCCGCCGTTATGAGCCCTTCGTCTGACCCCGTCTTTATGGACCTGTTGGCCCCGGCGAGGACGATGCCCGACCGCGCCAGCGGGTTCTCGTAGGGGGCCTTCCTCTTCTCGTCGAGGAGGTCCTGGTCAGCGAGGAAGAACCCGTGGGTGGCGAGGTGGAGGACCCTGGGGCTGCCGTGCTTCATCAGGACCTCTTCCAGGGCGTCCTTGCCCGTGTAAAGGAGGGCGTCCTTCCTGCCGAGCAGGGAGGCTATGGCCTCGGCCTCCTCCTTCGTGCCGGGAAGAGGGGGGAACCCCTTCGCCGACATGTCCCCGGACCGCACGGCGAAGGACCTCTTCTGAGGGGCCATCCCCAGCTTCTTGAGGGAGGCCTCCTGCCCCGCCTCGTCCAGGTCGTAGTCCGGGTCGCCGATGACAAGGGGATGAGAGCTCTTCGCCTTCACCATGCCGAAGCCGAGGATGTCCCTGCCGCTCCCCAGGTAGTTGAAGGTGTGGTCCTCGATGAGGTATCTGCCGTCGGGCCCCTTGAGTATCTCGAAGGGGATGAGGTTGAGGCTGCCGTCGGGAGATATGTAGATCTCCTTCACGTCCTTGAGCCCCTTTTTGACAGGGGCGAAGACAAGGTTGTAGAGCTTCCTGGAGATGCGGGAAGAATCTTTTCCTTCCGGGTCTCCCTGATGATTGCCGATATTACGCTTGAGCTCCCCGATGAGTCTGTCTATCTCCCCTGCGTCGCCGAGGTCTATGAGCGAGACCCCGTCCGGCCTGCCCGCGGGGAGGACGAAGGCGAAGTAGCGGGGAGGGCCCCATCTCTTCTGTTCCTTCCTCGCGGTGAAGTTATAGATGGGGAGCCTCACGAAGTCTATGAGGGCGCTGCCCTTCGGAAGCGAGGAAGCCACCTGCCTCGTGTCCGCCCTTGCCACCTTCTTCGTCTTCGCGAAGGCATCGCTCATCTTGCTGAGTTCCGCCTCAAGCCTTTCCTTCTGCGCCTCAAGCTCAACGAGCTTCTTCCTGTACGCGTCCGGCCCCTCCTTTCCCGGGCCCGAGAAGATGAGCCTGGAGAGCTGTGCCCGCATCCGTGCCAGCTCCTGGAACCTCTCCGCCACCTTCGGGTCGTCTGACAGGGCGAGGGCGTCCTGGAAGCGCTTCTGTGCCTCCAGCACCACGCCCTTGCGCTGGAGCCAGACGGTGAGGGCCCTCTCGAGGGCGTCCCTGTCATCCTTCTTGTGGAGACCGGCGAGGGTGAGGAAGCCGTAGAGGGTGTGTTCCTTCGTCGCGAGGAACTTCATCTTCTGGCCCTCCGAGGTGAACCCCATCACCTGGTCGATGAGGTTCGAGTCGATGCGCTGAGCACGGAGCCGCAGATCGAAAGCCTCCCCGTATCTGCCTGTGGCTGCATAGAGGACGCAAAGGTTGTTGAGGGCGTTGGCGGTGTTGGGATGGTTTGACCCGAGTACCTTTTCGTGTATCGTAAGGGAGCGCTTGTAGAGGGGCTCAGCCTTCCCGTAATCGCCGGTCGTGTTGTAGAGCACCGCAAGGTTGTTGAGGGCGTTGGCGGTGTCGGGATGGTCCGGGCCGAGGGTTTTCTCTCTGATCGCGAGGGAGCGTTTATATAAGGATTCGGCTGTCGCGTAATCGCCTATTGATTCATACATATTTGCAAGATTGTTAATGGCTATTGCGGTGGATGGATGGTCGGGGCCAAGGACCTTTTCCGTGATCGTGACAGACCGAATATAGAGAGGCACCGCTTTTGAAGGGTCCCCCATGAGAACATAGAGCAGAGCCAGGTTATTGAGGGAAGCAGAAGTGCTGCGATGCATCGGCCCGAGGGATCTCTCATGGATAGCCAGGACCTTTTTAAACAGGGATTCAGATGTTGCGTAATCACCCATTTCCTGAAAGAACTTTGCCAGACCGCTAAGGGACGATGTGGTGGCAAGGTGGTCGGGGCCAAACACTTTTTTATGAATTGAGAGGGCGCGCTCATAAAGGGTACGTGATCTCTGGTATTCACCAGAAAGAAGAAAGAGCCCTGCCAGATCATCAAGTATGGATGCAACTTCGTAATTATCCGGTCCGAGCGCGTTTTCATATATCGCAAGGGAGCGTTTATAAAGGGGTTCGGCCTTCGCATAGTCACCAATGGTTTTGTAGAACGATGCCAGGTTGGCCGCGATGGTGGCCGTCTCGGGGTGATCGGGCCCGAGTGTTTTTTCATATATTGCCAGAGACCGTTTGTAGAGGGGCTCGGCCTTCGCATATTCACCGATGGACATATAAAGCCCTGCAAGATTGTTAAGAGATTGGGCAGTAAGAGCATGATCAGGGCCGAGAGATCTTTCACGAATGGAAAGGGACCGCTTGAAGAAGGCTTCAGCCTTCGTATATTCGTCAACGGCATCGTAGAGCAGGGCCAGGTTGTTGAGAGCGGTCGCGGTCTCGGGGTGGTCAGGCCCCAGGGTCTTTTCCTTGATCTCAAGCGAACGCTTGTAGAGAGGTTCTGCTTTCACGTAATCACGCACGGATCTGTACAGCTCGGCCAGATTGTTGAGGGCGGCCGCGGTCTCGGGGTGGTCAGGCCCCAAAGTCTTTTCCTTGATCGCGAGCACACGTTTGTAGAGAAGCTCTGCCTTTGCGTATTCTCCGGTGAAGCGACAGGTTTCTGCCAGGGCGCGCATGGTGTTTACAGTGTCAGGATGATCGGTGCCTAAAACCTTTTCCTTGATCTCAAGAGAGCGTTGATAAAGAGGCTGTGCTTTCCGGTAGTCTCCAAGATCGTAATGGAGCCCCGCAAGATTGCTCAGTGCGGTTGCAACATCACGATGTTCGGGGCCATTGATCCTTTCATAGATCGCCAGTATTTTTTCAGCGACAGGAATGGCCTCCCGATACTTTCCCTCCCGGGAAAGCTGCATGAATTGCTCGATGATCTTATTGATCTCTTCCGTTGTTTGCGGTGAGGATATTGAAGGAAGGAAGAGGGCAATGACACAAAAGATAACCACTGCCCGGCATATAAATTCCCGTATGGATCGCTTTTTCATCGGCATCCCATGCATATCAGACAGCGTTGCCTGATAAAATGTTCCCGAACCTGTTCGTTTATACCATTCTCTCCCAATGTCACTGATGTTGCAAGCGAAATAGTGGCCGTCTGCACCGGGTGGGCCCAGATCACGACTGCCTGAAAGGCATTTTATGTGCGGGCAAACACAGACTTCATATCTTCCCGAAAGAAACAAGATCAATGATCATCAAAACATCGGCTTAATATCAAAAAACATGACTTTATTGTCCCCATAGAATGTCTTCAATGATCTTGTTTTTAAGATTTCTTTTAGATCCCCGGTGAACCCCCACCAGTTCTTTGAGATAGGCAAAACATCCATTAAGGGAGTTCCTTGTATTCGGTATGTTAAACCCAGTTTTATATTTGAAGAATAATCACAGACGCACGTCGATTGCCGATGAAAACGTGGGAACCGAGATTGACGGTCTTTTATCTGTCTGTCCGGACACCTGTCTATGGATTTCATTGACTTATCCTGGACATCTTCCCCATCTTTAATAACGGCAATATTAAATTATGAGAACTATTATCTGCAATCTGTAAGTAATCTGTGGGTGCACGTCTGTTATAATCCGTAATCATGGCAAAGCTATCTGTTTAAGAAAGTTCCATGGTCCCTGTCCAGCGGTGTTTTTTATTTCCAGAGTTGGAGGAGAATAAGAAATCATTCCATGAAATCGGCAAGACCGTCATTTAAGGTGCTCATTCCCGCCGCTCTTATCATACTGATCGGCGCTCTCATGTCGGTCCATGCCGACCAGATCGAGCCTGACCCGAATACGGGTACGATTACCATCACGGGCAACAGCGAGAATTATCATACCCCTTTCACGAACAATGGCGCCGTGCAGATAAATTCCGGCGGCACGCTGACCAACGACTTCAGCCTGCATAACTTCGGAACACTGACCAATTCAGGAACGCTCAACAACTCCGGTGCAATGACCAATGACTCAGGCGGCACGCTGACCAATGACTCAGGCGGCACGCTCAACAACTCCGGTGTGCTCAACAACGAATCGGGTGCCGCGCTGAACAACTTGTCGGGAGGAACGCTCAACAACTCCAGCACGCTCAACAACTCCGGTGTGCTCAACAACGAATCGGGTGCCGCGCTGAACATCTTATCGGGAGGGACGTTGAACACCGCTGGTACGCTGACCAACAACGGTACGCTGACCAACTACTCGGGAGGAACATTGTTCAACGAAATAACCGGTACTTTGAACAATTCCCGCACGCTGACCAACAACGGCACGCTGACCAACAACGGCACGCTGACCAACAACGGCACGCTGACCAACTCAGGCTGGTTGTTCAACTGGAACACGCTGACCAACAACGGCACGCTGACCAACTCAGGCACGCTGCACAACTACATCACGCTGATTAATAATGGTACGTTGATAAACAACGGAACGCTGGTCAATTTTTCCGGCGTTATGTTCAGCAACTTTGGCACATTCATCAATAACGGGGCGTTCACCACAAGCAGTATCTTCGGCACCTTCGTCAATACCGGCGTCCTCAAAGGTAGCGGCACCACAACAGGCGATGTGATCAACAACGGCACCATCGCCCCGGGCAATTCCATAGGGACGATGACGATCATAGGCAACTACACGCATAGTGCCGGTGCGGTCTACGCATTGGAGATAAAGCCGACAGGCGAGTACGACAATCTCACTGTCACTGGTACCGCTTCTCTCAACGGCGGCACCGTTGCCGTATCGGTCCTTGCCGGTCCCGGAACATTTAACGCGGCCACGCGTTACACGCTCCTCACTGCCGGTAGTGTAACAGGTGCCTTTGCAGCAGTCACGAGCACCCTCGCCTTCCTGACCCCGTCCCTGAGCTATGACCCCACCCATGTCTATCTTTTCTTTGCCCGCAACGCCGCAGACTTTGCCGACGCTGCGCTGACCCCCAACCAGTACGCGGTGGCATCCGCCCTCGACAGGGTATCCTCTTTCGCAACCGGCGACATGAAGACCGTCATAGACAATATTCTTTGGTTTACGCCTTCCGAGGCCAGAAGCGCCTACGACCGGATGGGCGGTCTCATCCACACCTCCCTTGCCGGGGTCACCCTCTCCTCCTTCGGCCGGTACATGGGTGTCCTGTCGGAGAGGATGGGAGGGTTCATCTCGGGAGGGCCCCGGTCATCGTTCGCAAACCTCCCTGCCATGCTTGCCTCCCGCACGGATGCGGGCTCCGATGCGAGCAACACCCTCATGGCGGCCCTGGGCAATGCCGCGAGGGGCAAAGAGGCCCCATCCTGGGGCCTGTGGGCGCAAGGGTACGGGAGCCTGGGCGAGAGGAGGGGGAGCGACATACCCTCACGATACGATTACGACACGGCGGGGTTCGCCGCGGGCTTCGACAAGGCGGTAGCCCCCTCTCTCCTTGTCGGCGTGTCCCTGGGGTACTCATACACGAGGGCCGAATTGAAGGACCTCCCCGAAGACGCCGCCGTACAGGGCTGCCAGGGCTCCCTCTACGGCATCTACAAGAAAATTCCCTTCTACCTGAGCGGGGTCGCCGCATACGGGTACAACCGCTACGACACGAGAAGGGACATCGCTTTCGGGACCATTGCAAGGAAGGCCACCGCCCTCTACAGCGGGCACACCATAGGCGGATACATCGAGGGGGGATACCGCATAGCCACCCCGCCCGTTGACATCATACCCCTTGTTTCCCTGACGGGCATGTACCTCATGCGGGATTCCTTCCGGGAGAGGGGCGCCGGGGCGCTGGACCTCGATGCCGACCCCGAGCGCACCTCCTCCATCATCAGTTCCCTCGGCGTGAGGCTCACGAAGGACTACGCCATACCATCCGGCACCCTGACCCCCGAGCTCAAGCTCGCCTGGGACCATGAGTTCATGGACGACGACTATGCCCTCAGCGCCTCCTTCGCGGGCTATCCCCTTTCCTCCTTCACGGTGCGTGGTGACAGGCCGGACAGGGACTCCCTCGGTGCGGGACTGTCCCTCACCTGGCAGACCAGGGGGAACCTCTACCTCCATATCAGCTACGACGGGAACTTCTCCTCCGACAACACCCGGCACGCGGGGATAGCGGGGATCAGGTACAGGTGGTGAGGAAAGGCAGTTTGAAACCATCTTTTCCGGCCCTGTAGCCGGGACCACGGGACCATACAAACGTGTGCGCCCATTGAGGAGCAGGGCCTCGGCTGGAAGAGTAGCTTTGGCCTGGGCACTGGCGGGGGTCTACGGATGCGGGGATTCACAGGAGAAGTTCCTGCATGATTTTATCGCGGCGTGGAACAAGGTCATGAACCTTGACCGTTTCAAACTCGCCTGAGCTGGACTGCCGTAAGCGGGCCTTTTTCGGAACAATCCCTGTCGTATCGTCAACGTTGTGAAAAGTTCTTTCAAGACAGTCCGGGAACCGCCCAGGCTGTGCGGTAATGTCCAACGTACCTTTCTGCGCTTTTCCAGTTTCTCGTAATATAGATCGCGTTCGTTTCGTATCTGTGCCGACATACTGCAGTAACGCTGCCGCCTTTCTCTGAACGGGCCAGGACCATATCTGCGATTGTCCTCCAATCTTTATTGGTTCCAGCTTTTTTTGCGGAAAAAATATCCGTTTTGGAGGCTATTACATATCCTGGAGGGCAAACCATGAAAGACAGAGTACGAATGTTTTTTGGAACGAGGACAGGGAAAGTGATCTGCGGGATTCTCATCCTCTTTTTGATTGCGACGAGCGCCTACGGCACAGCCGTTCAGGTCATCAATTTCCCCGTCCTCATGACCATGATACAGAAGATGGTCACCCAGGCGATTATGGACAAGATCAAGTCTGTATGGAACGAATCTAATTCCTGTTCTAAATCGGAGCGCTCTCTTCGTTATCTTCGTCGTCGCACTTCTCGATGTACTTCAGTACACCTGCGTCGGTTCCTCCTCGCTGTCTTGATATCATCTTCGATCTAGAACAGGAATAGACTAGATCAACTTAACCGAGAGACAGATAAATATTTACCGTTCAACGTCTACATTCTAATGTGCGCTTTTGAAAAATTAAATATATAGTGTGAAAATTAAAAAAAATATGACAAATGCCAGAAAGGCACAGTTACTTCCTGAAATCTACAAATTCTGGTAGAGTATTTCAATTGGACAGTACAAATGGTTTTCAATAGTTCCGTATAAAATCGGTGAGGAAGGTGCCGCTGTAATGGCCGCCGAATTAACCTCTTGCATTGTTCTAATAATCTGTTACAATTAAACTAATTAGTAGCTCTTTGACCATCATCATGCCCAGAAAGTGTGCAGGTCGAACTTAGGGGGAGATAATATGCAGAATCTTGAAGAGTTTTTCTCTAACCTTCGCCCTTTCGGCGAGCAAAAGTTTATCGATGACGCGCAACTTCGTGCCGACACGGTGTCCTATGTTGGAATTCCCTATTCAGACCAAGATAGGAGAAGACTGATACTTGACCGGATTCCATTTGTGGACCGCCACGAGCGTCTCGAGTTTTCGCAATCTGACGTTCTTGCAATACTTAGATTGCCTGAGCGGCAAATCGGGAGCGAGGTTGTGCCCGTCGTGCGTGTGTTTGTTCGCAAGGGTACGGTTGGTCTCCTGGTGCGCACATTTGTCGTCTCGGCTGAGTCCCCACCCGCGGGAAAGGATTTTCGTAAGCGCCTCGAGGAGCCGCTCAAGGTCTTGGATGAGCCTGCAAGGGCCCGGGTATTCGAAGAGTTTGAGGCGGTTTTGGCCGGAGTTTCCGTTTCGGCACCTCCGGAAGTTGGGGCGATTGAGATGCACGTTACATGTGACGCCGGCCACACAGACGACGACTTGATTATGTAACATTGGATCCTTGTCTGCAACTGGCAAGCCGAGGCGGATAAGACTACGTGCTGAAGAATGCATTGTGGTTTCAAGACGGAGAGAGAAAGGTTCTGTTCTGTGGCCGTACCTTTTCGTTTTTCGAGCTCAAACCAGGCCAGAGTACGAGCGCAGTGGAGACCCTCGTCCAGCAGGTTCGGACTTGGCGCTCACTTGATATCATCCGTCCAACAGTTCCAAACAGGGGATTCAAACACAGTCTCGGCAATGCCGTATTTGAGGTTACCCAGCAATGTACTGGTGTGTGTGCCTATTGCTACATACATCGGAACCACAGGCAAAGAAGCGGTCCGATGATGTCTCAAGAGATTGCAGACCGTGCGGTAGACCTGCTTTCTAGACGCTGTGCCGAACTGGTTAGTCTATCCTTTATCGGTGGCGAACCCCTGCTCAATCTTCCCATTGTTGGTCACATTTTATCTCGCTTGGAGCGAGCGGGTATACGGGTTCTGCGAAAATCGTTATTTACAAGCGCAATCGCCCCGGCCAGTGTACTCATCGACGCAACGGCGATGTCGCTTCAGTTTGGGATTCGCTGGGTTGTGAGTTGCGATGGTCCAGCGGAAATCCATGACCTCAATCGAGGCCATGGCAGCTATGAGCATACTTCGTCGGCTATAAGAATGCTTCAAGCCTCGGGTGTTGAATTCGACTTGGCGGCAACCTACACCCCAGCTCACAAATCGGCCGGTTTCTTGCCTACCGATGTGGAATGCCACCTCCGCCGCCAGTTCCCTTTTGTTCAAAAGGTTTCAATAGCTTTGGTGTGGCCAACTACACCGGAATTTGCATTCCCTTTCGAGACCATTCGCGAGATAAATCTCAATCGGTTGCAGAAAGTCGAGAACGCCCTTTTCATTTTTGCGCATGCTACAAGGGTGGACGATGTGCAACTCCCGCGCGAGACGATACGGCCAATAAGCGCATACATGTACCGTGTGCGTGACGACCGCGTGTGCCCAGTTTCACCTGCCTCCAAGTTGGCGTTCGGAGCCTTGGGGGGTGTGTACCCTTGTTTTCACTTTGCCGACAGGGATGATGCACGCTATCTCGGTGCAGCTAACGGTCTTCACGAACCGGAATGGTTTATGGAGATTAATCGCAAGGGGAATAGGATGCCATGCGCTGAATGCTTCGCGCGTTATCTCTGCTTTGGCTGTCCCGCAAGGGTTGTCCGTACAGGCGCATTGCCTCCAGAACAATACCACGAGAAACGGCGCCTTTCAGGCCAATGCGCACGGCTACCATTCTTCGAGACTATAATGCGTTTCCTGCACCGTATTGAAAACAATCCTTACCTGGCCTGCCGAATACGGCAGGCAATCGAAAAGGAGATATGATGATAGTAAGGCATTTAGTATTGCCGCAGTTCCATAACCGTGGTGCCAACCTGCCGCTATTGAACGTTGCCATCCTAGAGACTGCTTGTCGCAGGGCCGGCCGAAACCTAATCCCAATTGACTACCGGTTCCGCCAAAACACTCAGAACCTTACGCGATGCGTTAGAATGGATTTTTCAGAGTTTGTGGGCGAGCTAATGGACCTCATATTCATCTGCGCTTTTGTGGAAGCTTTCCGTGCGAATGAGGATCTTTCATTTTGGCGCCCATCAAACGAGGTCTATCGCGAATATGTGTTGGAAACTGGCGTGGAATACCGCGGTCTACGTATGGAGATAGATAGTTTATGCAATTGCGGCGTGATGGCCGCCCATGAGAATCGGGACGCCGATGTTGTGACAATGACGGCCTACGTTACTAACCTGCTCACGATAGCTGTGTGCGCGCTACGCTTAAGGCAAGTTAGCAAGGCACGCGTGGTAATTGGAGGACCTTCAGTAACTCAGAGTAGCCATACGCGTCGACTCCTACTCGCTTCGGGAATAGCCGATGTCCTCATTGCAGGCGATGGCGAAGACCGACTGCCTCAAATCTTGAACGAGATGGAACAGGGAGTTGGTCCTGTGCATCCCGGTGTTTACACAGCGTTGACGGATTTACCAGCGGGCGATCCGGAGTTGCCTAGCTTCGCCACATTGAGGACGTCCGGCTTGCCCGAATATAGCGACCTTGACTGGATTCGCTACCAACCCTTCGCGTTGACCTACGAGGTCAGCCGAGGCTGCCCGGCAAGGTGTGCCTTTTGCTCCGAACACAGTCTCCATGGAATCCACCAAAACCGTGAGCCCAAGGAGATTATCCAACACCTAGAAGAACTTCGACGACTTTACTCAATTTCTCGGGTGTATTTCGTGGACAGCACCTTCAACTTCTCCGACCGTTGGCTTGATGAATTCTGCGCTGGTATGAGTTTTTTGCGTAAGTCACAGAGAGTGCCGGTCTGGGCTTGCCAACTACGGGCGGACATGGCCCCTTTAAAGGTTGAATCGCTTAGAGAAGCGGGCCTACGAGCTTGCAACGTCGGCGCTGAGTCGTTTGACGACGGCGTTCTCGTTGCTATGCGCAAAGCCATAGACGTAAACTCGACAGTACAATTGGTTCAAACTCTGCTTGCTAACCGAATCGAAGTTAACGTAAACCAGGTGGTTGGCTTCCCCGGAGAAACGGAAGCGGCGTTTCTCCGATCCCTTGACCGTGTTATGGACCTAATCCGATGGGCTTATGAGCACGGATGCGTGTCGTATCTGAACGTAAACGTTTCTGCCTTCCACACTCGACCTTGGTCGCAAGTCTATATCAATCCAGAGTTATTCGGGATTGAGTTTTCGCCACATGATCCACGGCGCTGGCCGTTCATGATTTCCAAAGATTTACGAGAAGTGGCTATCAAAACCCCCTTTTTCTTTAAAACATTCGCACCCACCAAGGATGAAAGAAAGCGGAGAAAAACGCTGATGATGCACGAGATTTCCGAAGCCCTTAAGTCGAAGCAAAACCCGGTACGATTCGATTGGCGGGGTGAGGCAATCTTAGAGGTTCTGCAAGCTGAGCAGCATCTTACTCTGAACCCCAGTATGAGGTTTTGGACGACGTCTGACGACGGCTCTGGGGGACAAGTTCACTACTGCAAAACTTGGTTTGGAGTGCATCCGTTTTGTATGGAACATATGAAGATACTGTGGTTGTTAGCGGATCGAGAGTTATCAGTTGGTGAGGCGGTGCAGACCGTTCGAAGAAGCTATCCAGCAAACTCACCTGAAGGAGTCTGGCGCTTTCTTGCCCACTTGGTATCTCGGGGCGTTTTGGTGCTTCGGGTCAAGGGCAAAACATCTAATACTGCATGTTCGGATATTGCTAAGCAAACGTGGACAACGGGACATGCATTGACATTGCATAAATAGAAGTAATCTATCTGAATTGCTGGTAATATAATGTTGAACCCCATCCTTATCAGTATTTCTTTCCGCAATCTGCAATCTGACAAGAAAACTTTATGATCAGCTTGTAAGTAAAGTATATAACATCATAGCTCCCCGTAAGTTATCACAACCGACAATGGTGAAAGAGCTGTCAATGTATTCGTTCCTTGGGTGAAAAAACCGTAGAAAGAAGTAATATAGGATTGAAGCGGGGCAACTTCACCCATTCATTTTGCTGATAGACAGGTAAGGAGAGACGTTATTTTATGGATAGGAAGGTTACAAAATTCAATGCGGTATATCTATTGACGGATGGTCAGGGGGTTGACATTGATGGATGGCAATGGCAGGGGGATACGGTCAGTAACAATGCTTGCGCAGGGTCGTTGTATGTGCATCCTGCGATTGCTGTTCTTCTCAATCCCCTTTATGAGAAATTCGAAACCGAAGACCTTACGATCTGGAGGGGGATTGCGAAGGACACCGCGCCCGATGGGATAGGACGGTTCAAGGCAAACGGACTTGCCCTTGTCGACAGGGTCCCTGCGCCCCTGATACCCGATGCTAGGCGGCTTGCGTTCGCGCTCCTGTGTGTGCGCAGGGTTTACCCGGAAAAATGGTTCCTGGACATGACCGATGAGTGGCTTTTCGGTGCGGAATTGCCTCTGGACAAGTTTGAACGGAACTTCTCCCTCGCGAAAGAGATCCTGAATGAACATCCCCATGCGCCCGGTCTCGCGCAGATGATACGTTCCGCTGTTGAGATGTCAAAATGGCTTTGCCTGGGAATATGCACGGATGAAGACGGGATCGATTTCGCCGAGCAGGCCGCCGGGTGCATCGAGCTTGCAGCCTATGCGGGCATTGAATCGGGGCGGCATTTGGATCTTGTTGAGATCTGGGGAGAACTGGAGAGGTATACTGGCGTGGTTGTCCCTGTTTAGACCGGTGCTCATTCAACCAAAAACAAGTTGCAGCAGTAACACTATAATTATTGCTCCAATCACGAGAAAATAATATCAGGATCCGCAAGAAGTCATCATGTCAGACAATGAAGATGCAAATACGGCGATCAGGCCGAGCTTGACGGCTTTGAGCCAGATGGGGGGATGGGTATGGGGAGAGGAAGAGAATATGAATGATGAATGCCGGTGACGTGGCCATGTCTTGATAATTCCTTATAATCAGTAATTTATTTTAGTGCTCTTAAGTTGAATAGTATCGACGGTAATAAAGGGAATTTCACAGATTTCCATATTGCTTTTTCATTTTTTCGAGGAATATGCTATTGAAAATTCGAAAACAATATGAGTATCGGTAGAACATAAAAACCAACAAAACCAACGGTATAACCGATAATGCTCAATGCGGGTTGAATTGTACTGATGCACCGAAGACAAAGTTAGGAGAATCCATAAATACGTCACAAACAAACTACCTGGAGAATAGTATGAATCGTGAGGATGATTTTTTAATTAAAGAGTATTTTCAGTCCATTCAGACTGGCCAGTGGTTTGAACAGTCTATAGAAAGGCACTTCAAAAATCTTGCTATTATTTTTATATGGGTCATAACTCTTTTTGGTTTCCTTCTGAAAAAAAACCTTGATAGTTGCGGTTTTTGGAATGCTATAAAAAATTATGAATCGAAGGAATTAATAATCATCCCTGGCATCTTTTTTCTACTTTGTTCATATGCCACGATATACAATATGCTCAACACTCGCCGCGAGGATGTCCTAGCAATCTCTCGTGCGAATTTCATTAGGATGTACCTCCTAAGTAAGATGCCTGAAGATTTTCTAAAAAAATACACATGTGACTCCCGCCTGCAACATATAAACAAATTTGACATATACGCCCGCAATGGGTGGTCTTTAAAAAGCGATTTAGCTTTATATGTGATTCTCTCTGGTTTTATGGGCGGTATTTTGCTTGGTGTTGCCTTTGGGAGTTTTCTAGGCAAATATGAAAATCTGCATCTCATTTTTGTAATTCTTGTCCCGCTTATTCATATATTTATGGTCACTGCATTTTCTCGGCATTGGTTAAATAATGAGGTTCCGTCAAGAAATCAAAATAATAAAAATAAAAATCAACCTGTTCATAACCAGTTTTTGAAAAGAATCTCCAATATATATACTTCTCCTGTCCACCTTTTCCTCATACTACACTTATCTCGGTGATCTACAACCTGAACAAAATGCTGTACGCTTGACTTGTATGTTTGCAAGCTAACTGCACGAGCTAACTTTCCCCTTGCAAACCTCCACTATTTTCCAGACAATATAGCCATACAGGGGCGAGTGAATTCATAATGCAATAACGACGCATCGGGGCCCCTGAATCCCCGGAGGTTTTTATGCGTTCCAGGCTGAGCCCTGCCCTTCTTGCCCTTTTCAGCTTCTTTCTGTTTTCAACCCTGACTTTTTCCGGTCCCATAGAAGATTGTGCGGAATACACAAAACTCGGCGTTCCCGGGACCAAAAATATCATACTTCCTCAAGAGATATGGGACGGTTGCATAAACAAGAAGGTGCAAGAGACATGAACAGGAGAGATGTTGGGAGAGCTGTTGGGTGTGGAAAGACAATTACAGGGAAAGCCACTGGTTCAAGTTCCAGGAGGCTGTCAAGGCCCACCAGGAATATGTTCTGACGAACATTGTGCGCCCGATATACGCGACGATGGAACAGACGACGTGGTAGAGAAACCGATATGAGTGGTAAAACCCCGTGTGTCAGGAGACGCACTATACAAAGGCAACCAGCCGCAATGGTAAAATTTGTAAAAAATGAAATGGAAGATCATTAAGTGTCCAATTCTAACAAATGTCCAGTGTGGCCTAAGAAATCTTCAATGATAGAGGGGAAAGCATGATTGACGATGAATCCTACACAATCGAACCAAACACCTTGAAAGCTTCCAAGCCCGTTTCCGTATGGAACAGAAATGTCCAGATTACATCCAAAGATCTCTTTCGAGCGATCGGAAAAGTTACGATTAAGGGGATATCCCTTAACTTCGAAGGTATCGCGGAAACTGCTTTGGATACCTTAAAAGAAGCTGGCCTTCAAAGCACTGCGAAGGAAATTGTCTGGTTATTAATTTCCCGTTCACTAAACTCCGCTATCTCAAAACTGAGGCACGATTATGGCGATTTATTCGAAAACCCGCCAGACAAAAAGGGACAAGAAATAATCTTCAGCTCCTTTGAAAATGAGATGGAACAAATAGAAGTTACCATTGACTTGGTCTTTTTTCAAAAACCCGCTGAACTAAAGCTATTGAAAGACCTAATGGCTCCACTGGCACGTTTGATGGAAGGGCTAGGAGCCTCTGAATATAATGCAATAAAAGTTTCCAGCCATCTACCTGATTATTTTGAGACTGCTTTAAACGAAACATGGCGCGCCTCACCGCAAGACTACGTAAAACTAAAAGATTTTTTTGACACCCCTTTCACCAATGCCACAGAAGAAACCCGCGGTTGGCAACTTTACGTTCAATGGCTAAAAAAACAAGTGAATGACCGGATGTTTGCTGAAGCTTTTGGAGTTGAAGAAGTATACATACCATTGCGGGCATATTACGAAGAAAGAAGAGACAATGATGATAAGAACCTGGATCCATTTGGACGCGAGAACAGGGTAAGGAAAGTCGTGTTTGACCTTGAAACAGACATCATGGACTGGCTGAAGAACTTCTCAACAAACACGGCTGTCCGCTTCATCAGTGGTGGCCCTGGTTCTGGGAAATCTACCTTCGCCAAGGTCTTGGCCAAGCATGTTACCGATGAAATGAACATTCCCACCCTTTATATTCCGCTTCACCTGTTTAACCTTACTGACAGTCTCATATCCGCGATGAAAGATTACATCAAAGGGAACCGATTTCTTTCGGGCAATCCCCTAGAAGGAAAACATGGCAAACAGCGTCTGTTCATCATTTTTGACGGATTGGATGAACTGGCCTTGCAGGGAAAAGTTGCGTCGGAAGCGGCGAACGCGTTTGTGGATGAAGTGCTACGGCGAATTCATTATGGGAATGTTCAAGGATTCCAACGCCAAGCGTTGATTACCGGACGGACGATTGCGATCCAATCTGTGGCAAACAAACTACGGGAACCAAAGCAAATTAGCTATGTGCTACCATATCTTGTAAATTATAGAAATGAATACGATGATCCAAAAGGGCTACTTTTGGAGGATCAGCGAAACCCATGGTGGGTGCTTTATGGTAAGGCCACTGACAAAGCCTATTCGTCAATGCCGGACGATCTGAAGCGAGAAAGCCTTGAAGAAATTACGGCCCAACCCTTGCTAAACTATTTAGTCGCGCTCAGTTATAACCAGAAACGAATAGAATTCACGGACGACACCACACTGAATCAGATATATGCGGATTTAATCGGGGAGGTCTATCGCCGTCACTACGAAAGATCACGGACAAACGTTCATGTTGGTTTGCTCACAGAGACTGAATTCCTAAGAGTATTGGAGGAAATAGCCATCGCGATATGGCATGGAGAGGGATTGACCGCGCCGATTTCTAGAATCAGGGAGAAATGCAAGTCTGCGGGCATTCAAATTTACCTTGATAGTATGGAAGAGGGAGAGGAAGCCGGTGTTACACGTCTATTAACGGCGTTTTATTTCCGCCGAAGTGAAAGCCGAATAGATGGCGACCCGACTTTTGAATTCACGCATAAGAGTTTCGGTGAATATTTGGCTGCGCGAAGAATCTTGAGGCTTTTACTTCAAATCCTAAAAGAAACAAAAAGACGGAAGGTTGACAGTGACGAAGGTTGGTCTACAGAAGAAGCGTTGGAGCGGTGGACGGAACTTTGTTCTCCTAAGGGGTTGGACTTCGACTTGCTTCGGTTCATTGATAACGGGCTTAGAGAAGTAAAACACGAGGACCTACTGCAATTGCAGAACATTGTTCGTGACTTGTTATATTATGCCATTAGCAAGGGGCTGCCATTTCCTAAAACCTATGCCAATAAGGATTTTAAACTGCAGTTAAGGCTAGCCAGAAACGCTGAAGAAGCTCTTCTAGGTGTTCATTTTTCCATCGCTAGGAGCACAAAACAGATTTCTGAGCTCAAATTTGAGTCTCCCACAGACTTTGGGGAATGGATTGCAAGGTTAAGAGGTCAAAGACAAGGCCCGCAAAACAAGCTTGCCTTGAGCTCATTGGGTTTTTTAGATTTATCTAAATCTTTCCTTGAGATGCAGGACTTCTTTAATACAAACTTCAAACGAACAAATTTTAGAGAGGCAAACCTTGAAGAGGCAAATCTTGGAAGGGCAGACCTTGAAGGGGCAGACCTTGCGTGGGCAAAACTATCGAGAGCAATTCTCAGGAGATCAAACCTTGAAGAGGCAAACCTTGAAGAGGCAAACCTGAGAGAGGTTGACCTGAGAGGGGCTGACCTGAGAGGAGCAAATTTGAGAAGGGCAAACCTTGAAGAGGCAAACATTAAGGAAGCAAACCTTGGAAGGGCAGACCTGAGAGAGGCAGACCTTAGAGGGGCCGACCTTAGAGGGGCAAACCTTGAAGAGGCAAACATTAAGGAAGCAAACCTTGGAAGGGCAGACCTGAGAGAGGCAAACCTGAGAGGGGCCGACCTGAGAGGGGCAAATTTGAGAGGAGCAGACCTGAGCGGGGCAACAAACCTAAAGAAGGCACATTTCAAAGAGGCACACTTCGAAGGAGCAATCATTGAAGAGACAGACCTTAAATACGCACTCTCACAAGGGGCACACCTTCGTTAAGCTAGGCCTGTGACGTAAAGATTTTCGCTATATGGAAACGTTGGGCGTGCGTGCCGCGTCAGGAAAGCTTTTTATGTCGGCACGATGATGAAATCCTCGGGAAGATAGAGCATTGATATCTTGCCCCCCGATACCTTACGACATCGTGCATGTTGGCTTCTTCCGCCTTCGAGACTATCCAGAGCTTGTCATCCGTTCCCTTGCTGTCCCTCAGCCACTTGTCAAAACCACTAAGGCCGCTGTTACCTTTTTTGAAGTAGGCCACGAGTCTTCGAAAGAGCTTGGGAAACAGGACTGCGTCTTCAAGTTAAGTTAAACCAGCCGCTTTTAAACCCTTCATCGTCTTGTCGTCCTTCCAGAGGCCCTTGCCGGCCTTCCTTGCTGACACAGCGGAATCCCTGATGTGGTTCCTGAGGTCTGTCGGAAGACCGGTGTAGAAACCAGGGAATGCGTTGCCCGTTGCCACGATTTTGCATTTACGCTCTTCTTGAGTTTCGCAATATCAAGAAACACATCCTTTCCGTCGCTGTCACTGGTGCTGCCTGTAAAAACAAAAGAAACCGGCCTGCCGTTTGGATCGATGGACCGTATCATTATGAAGCCTTTCACTGGATGGGGAGATGCCGACTTGACAGTCATATTTTCCTTGCCAGAGTATTCCATCTTGGAGACATCAAAACCAAGCTCATTTAAAGTGAAGTCCCTTTCTTTCAGGCCATGATCAAGCTTCTGGTGTTCCCCCTGAAAGTGGGTTTCCAGAGTGTCGATCGCCTCGAACCGGAGCTGGGTCATCCCTCCGGGGTTAATTTTTGCGCTCCTTTTATCCACGTTTTTAAGGAGAGTTGGCTTATCCGGCTTGAACCAGACCGAATCGCCATCCGGCTGAGAACCAACCTGCTTCTTTCCCGTGTAAAACAGACAGAACTGTCCCTTGACGAGCTTGTATGGCATAGCAATCCTCCTCGTTTTTTAAGTGAAAGGAAGACCATCGTTTAGGTGATGGTCCGCCTTTCTACTGAGAATTGGTGCTTATGCTATACCGTGATGTGTTATAAATTCACTGTATCAGCAGTAAATGATATTGTCAATATATTAATAAAATTAACAAGATACTGCCTTTAAAGCCGCATAGAACAGGTACATTTCCGAAAAACACATGGAGATTAGGCATGGCAAGATAAACTGTCAAGAACTTCTACATGAAAGCGATAAGCAAGGCAATCGGAGTAATATGCAATGTTTTTTGTAGAAACTGCGGATACAAAGAGCATTGCAGTATCGTTATTGTGGACTCGATGGAGAGCAAGTCCTTAATTTCCCGGTACTGTTGTTTTTTATGTATCTATTTTTATGGGGTCTAATAATTTCGGTGTTAATATTAACGTTTTTTTGAGTAGGTCATGTGTAGTTTTACAGATATTTTCTTGGCATGACAACAGAATAGCGCAATTAAAGGACGATAGGGTTAATGACTTATTTAAAAGTGTTCTATGGTTTCTTAGTCCTTTTATTACGCTTTGCTTTCCTTTAAGCCCAAGTATGATCTAAACATAGGATGGACATGGAAGCGTTTAATATTTCTCAAATTGAGAGATGAAATTTGATGCGAGCCAAGATATTCGCTTCCACTTCTCCTTCTTGCTTTCAATCCTCCAACGGCTTGGGCACGGATGAACCCAATCGACCAAAGAATATCTACCAGAGTTTCTGGATCGAGTGAACCACACCAAGAGCTAGCCTCCCTCGAAATCTGAAATTCCCCCACAATGACTTTTAAGAGATGATCCTCCAACGACTCTCGGTCATAGTTATAGGATTGACCACGAAATGTTTCCATAAGACTCTGTAATCCGGGAAATTGAAACCTGTACTCGGCGCAAATGTCCTTCAGTCGGGATTCGGAGTAGCCATATTCAGCTTCAGCGATATGTTTGTAGTTGAAGGGCAGTGGAGGAGGAATCAACATCCTGCGGGAATATTCAGCAACATCATTGCAGTACTGAATGATTTCACGAGGACGATAAAGCGTTCTATCAACGATATAGTTAAATGACTTGGTTTGACGATAATCAAGAACTTCGGAAAAAACTGAATTCCATATATTTTCATAGGAATCTAATTGTAATCCTGGCAATTTCTTGATAACTCGACGCGCAATAAGCTCTAATAGCTTCGGCTCGTCCCACTCTATCGTTTCAATTATATCTCGTACTTTTTGTGCGTCTTCATACAGAGTAGGAATATTCTCATAAAGTTCTTTTCGTAGTGATATCAGTATCTTAACACTATTGAGCTTGTTATTTATGGATACGGCTGCCTGAAACAGACCGGATACAAATGCGATGGCATCCTCGGAAGCATCCCACCCCTTGTCAAGCTCATCAATTAAAACAATGACTTTCTTATTCCTGCATGCCGCTTCTATGTCGTTTATAAGAGGTTCGATCTCTTCCAAGCTATAGAGGCGTCTAAGTTCAGCGGTTTTTATCGCCGCTTCGTACTTGCCAATTTTTATTCCCTCCATTCTTTTCAAGTAAGAAATCAGCATTCCAATTGGATTTGTGTCAGTGCCAGCATATTGATCACGCAGATAGTTGTAAATTCTGGCCTCAGGACCTTGTTTGAACCGTTTACCTTGATGAGATAAGTTCTTCATAATCGTGACGTAAATAAGATATTTCCAAGCTGCAGAATACGCTCCATGCTTTGCCCATGAACCTTCCATTTCCTTTCTCAATGTATTTGAGAGTAGTTCATAGGAATACTCTTCAGGGGCAAGCTGGATGATAATGTTATTTTTTGCCTTTTCCTCATCTGCAAGCTTACGAAAAACCGCACTTTTACCGGTTCCTCGATTTCCAAGTACAATGCACTTTTTGCCCTTAGTTATGTTTTGATAGCTTTCGGTAATAACGAAGCAGGAAATTAAATCATCATCTCTCTCCGCTGCTGGAACTCCAAAATTCAGATTCTTTAGACTGATTTCCATGCATTTGCACCTTTCTTGAATACTAACTGACGTTGGGGGTGAACCTAATCTTTGGTTGTACTCGGTTGTTAAATTATCGAAATAATATATGTTTATGTCAAGTACTGTTTGAACAATTGTCCATGTAATAGACTCTGTGGAGGAAGAGAGAATCAAAGCCGCCTTGATCCGAAGTCGACTAAGGCCCTATAGGTATTGACAACATTCGTCATAAATAATAGTCTTTCATAAAGATAAGCTCATGCTATTCCAGTTGTTAACCAAAGGATCAATCTTGAGGAGGGTTCATGACAGAGAAGATGAAGAAAGTATCCGAGGCGACTGCTTCAGAAAAGAAAAAGCGCAGATACATTGCTCAGACTGACGTACCAAGTAATATGTTGGAAGATGCCTTAAGGGTTCCGCGCGCAATATTTGACCATTACGCAGGAAAAGCAGCCACCCCTCTTCAAGTGGCGTCTGCACTCAAAATGACCCCATCATCTGGAACATTCAGGATGCTCTGTGGCTCCTCTATCGCATATGGGCTAACGTCGGGTGGATATAACGCCAAGATTATAACACCAGAACCTCTGGTGAGAAGGATTCTCCGTCCTTTGGAGGAGGGAGATGATTTGACCGCTAGGCGTGAGGCGGCACTAAAACCGCGAGTGATGGGCGAGTTTATCAGGAAATACGACAATGCACCTCTGCCAAGACAGGACATTGCATTGAACGTTCTACAGGACATGGGGGTTCCGGCTGAAAAGGCTGGATCCGTCTATGCGTTAATTCTTGAAACAGCTCAATCGGTCGGTCTAATCCGAGAAATCAAGAACAGGCAATATATTGATTTGAACGGAATGGACGTGGCCTCAAAACCTGCAATTGAAGTAGAGGACGAGGAATCTTCTTTGAATCCTCCAGCAATACCGGAAGTGCAAACGGCTTGCCCAGACAGGGAGCTTGGACAGGGAATCTTTGTTGCACACGGAAAGAACAAGAAACCTCTAGATCAACTCAAGAAGATTCTTGACCAGTTCAAGATTCCTTGCAAAGTTGCCGTAGAAGAACCGAATCTTGGTCGTCCCATTGGAACCAAGATTAAGGAGATAATGGAATCCTGTAACTGCGCAATCTTGATTTTTACAGCAGATGAAGAATTCACCGACAAGGAGGGTAACGCGATATGGCGACCATCCGAGAACGTTGTTTACGAACTTGGCGCCTCCAGTTACCTTTATGGCAGCCGGATTGTCATCTTAAAGGAAGAAGGCGTCGAATTCGCGACTAATTTTCGGGATCTTGGATACATTTCTTTCGAAAAGGAGCAACTGGAAGCAAAATCATTCGACGTTCTCAAAGAGCTGATAGGGTTTGGCATCGTCAAAGTTTCCACATAGATTTGTCAAAAGTCGAAAAGGGTTTTGTCCGACTGTAGACCGACACCGTCAATGGGTTTGTTATGAGCATGAAGAAAGGAACGGTCAGGAGATGCAAGAACGGAGATAGACCTTCTTTTTACGAAGTCTATAACTGTCTAAGACACTATGGACCAGCAACGTGCGTATCATCTAGAGGAACAGTTTACGCCGTTCGAGCAGAGCTAATGGGTGGTCGACCAACAATCGTTGGCTGCCCGCGTACCGGAGAAGTAAGGATTCACGAAGATTGTTGGGGCCGACAACTCACCTGTCAGGGGACTCGGGCCGGTGGAATCTATAATGGTGAACCATCTATCTACGATTGGTTCCGCGAGAGATCTTGTAAGACCCCATAGCCAAAGGTTGCGTCGGTTAGGGGTGAGAAACAACGCTTCCTAGTGAAACCTAATACTACAGAGTACTTCCAATCCTCACTCCCCGCCCCTTTTTTACGCCGCCACCTTCAAATGAATTAAGATGACTTGATCAGGATGGAATCCCCCGGCGGAGCAACAGTAATTTGCTTTAGCAAGCGGAGTTTTGCATTTATAACAGATACAGCTCCAGGGTGATGTCGCCTTCGAAGCCGTAGGAGACGGGGGCGGAGGTGATCTCGTCCGGGTTTAGGATGATGGTCTTGTGGACAGTGCCTTCTTCGTCGTGAAAATTGAAGGCGAATTTCGCGCCGCGGACTATCTCGATGAAGTCGAGAAGGTTCTTCAGGTCCGTAGAGAGCATCACCGAGAAGGTGATCTCACGCGTGTTGCGCGCGGAGGAGCCCTTGTCGTAGACGTACACGTCGCCGCCTTCTGAATAGCTCACCGGCTGGGCGTACTTTCTTTTCCGGCGGTACTCGCCGTACCTTGGGTTGTGGCCGAACACGATGGGCTCGTTGAACATGATGCCGGAAGGGTTGCGCTCGGTCCAGACCACGGTGCCGTCCGCTGTCGTCGATCCGGAACCTGTGTTGAAGGATGGTTCTGAAGGACCTGAGACCCCTGCCGTCGTGCATTCGTAGACGTGGCCGTTGGCCTCAAGCGGGGCCGCGGGGTCGCCGTAGCGGTATTCAACGGCGCTTTCCCGCCTTGCGATGTCAAAGCAAATGGCGCTCAATATTCCCTCGCAATGATAGTTATCACGTCGTTTCGCATGGCCCTTGCCGATCCCGGATGGACATTGACCTTCTGCACTTCGCACAGGAGATCCGACATCAGAGAGATGGTGACGGCATCGGCAAACTCCATCTGCGCGTTGTCGAGGAACACCTCCAGGGACACGACCTTCTTCCGGTCCCTGTAACGGGCAAGGTAGAAGCCCGCCACGTCCTGTGCCATGGCTGGCAGCCTGATAAAGTCGAACATGAAGAGCTCGGTCTTCTCCTTTTCCCCGTACCGCGCGATGGACGCGGAATCGGGGTTCAATCCGGATGCGGCGTCAAGTGAATCCGCCGCAGGTTTCGGACAATTTCTGGATGGAACGAGAAAGCAATATGGAGTTGCGAAGGAGGACATGTTTGATATAACAGCCAACGCGAATGCCGTAGTGGATTATTATATGGATTGCAGGGAGAAGGCGCAGGTCAAGGGCTTTGAGAGCCAGCGGAAGGATGAAATGATCTATAAGTATTACCACGACGGTTTATATTCCGATAATTCGGACTTTGGAGGTCTTGCCAACTTCAATAGAGCTGATGGCGTCGGCGAGTGGATACACAAGATCGAAGATGCGCTCAACCCGAATTACCAGCCGGGAATTAACGGCGAACAGTTAGCCGGTCCCGAGGACGTTGCTGGTTACTCCTCGTTATCGGATCTTCTGCAGACTGAAGAAGAGGCCGACCTCTGGTCCGCTCCGGGAATGACCATGTAGGGGGCGGCGGAGCGACTACTTCAACGTAACAAAAAAGCAAGCGCGTCGAGGATGGGAGACATATTGACGTCAAGACGTTATAGTGTTAAAGTGACTCGAGCACATAAGGAGGTGCATATTATGGCCACTCAAGTGAAACGAGCCACTATATATCTGGACCCGGAACTACACAAGGCGCTGCGGCTGAAGGCGGTTGAGACTTCCAGTTCTGTGTCGGAACTTGTCAATAAGGCGGTCAGAGAATCACTGTCGGAAGACGCGGAGGACATTAAAGCGTTTGAGGAAAGGGCCGGGGAATCGCTGATTAGTTACGACGAAATGGTGAAAAGACTGAAGAGAGATGGGAAAATATAAGATCCTTTTCAGGGCATCGGTCGAGAAGGATCTCGGCATAATACCGAAAAAGGATTTGAAGAAGATCCTTGAGCGCATTCGGGCACTCTTGGAAGAACCAAGACCGAAGGGTTGCGAGAAATTGACGGGCCGCGAGAGATACCGCCTGCGCCAGGGAAGATACAGGATCGTTTACTCCATCCAGGATAAGGAGCTTACTGTCTGGATAGTGAAGGTGAGTCATCGCAAAGACGTATATCGCTGAACCGATGGATCCATGTGATCTGAACAGTTTTTTATATATGGTGTGACGAGGGAGATAATGAACTTGACGGAGACTGGCGGGTGAGATACAATTTGATATATTGCGATACAGGAGGCAGGAAAATGCCTGTAAGCCTTCGGATCCCGCCGAAAAAAGAAGAGATGATCAAACGGGCCGCAAAGAAAGCTGGGAAAACAAAAACAGGTTTCATACTTGACGCGATCGATGAAAAACTGGGCCTTGCGGGGAACCGAGAGGAGCTTATCAGAAAGACTGCCGGCTGGCTGACCCCGGAAGAGGCCTCGGAGCTGAGAGAAAACCTCAAGGTCTTTGAAGGGATACATGAGGACGAATGGAAATGAGGCTTGTTCTCGATACGAACATCTATATTGATTTCGGACTGGGAAAGAAGGAAATAGTTGATCTTATCGCAACACGAAGCACGAAGATCCTCCTCCCCGTGATCGTCCTGGGCGAATTGTTCTACGGTTTTCAAAAGGGAAAACGGGGCAGGGAGAATGAGAATAAATTCCATCGTTTTGTTGATAACCTGGGAGTTTCAATAATAGACGTCGACAAAGAGGTCGCCCGTAAGTATTCTCTCATTTATTCCGCGCTCTCAGCAAAAGGGACTTTGATCCCTGTAAATGATGTCTGGATAGCCGCTTGCTGTATGAGCGCCGGCGGCACCCTTCTTACTCGGGATAGTCATTTTGAACACATTGAGCAGATCGACAAGATAATTTTCGCGCAGTAAGCTGCGATCAGAGGTCCATTCTTTCAGCCGGTTCCCGCGGCACCCTGGGCAGATTGTCCTTGCAAAATCTGTGGAACTGCGGGACAATGGGAAAAATGACACACAGGGGTGATCGTCCCATGACCGGTTACCGGTCATAATATTCCAGCACAAGGTGTTTTCACTATGGACCCGTATATCGACAATGACCTCAAGGATATCGAGAAGGCGGTAAGCGAATTCTGCCGGCAGGAGTTGGATCAGGAATACCTCCACAAGTTCGAGGAAGAGCACAGATACCCGAAGGAACTCTATGAGAAGATCGGTGAGCTTGGGTTCATAGGCGTGGGTTTCTCCGAGGACGTGGGTGGTTCCGGGTACGGGGCGCTGGGCCATGTCATGGCAGTCAAAGAGATGTGCAGAAAGCTGCCCGGCATGGGGATGGCCCTGAGCCTCGGCTATATCCCGGGTTTTGTCCTTGATATTTACGGAAGCGATGCGCAGAGGGAGAAATACGTCCGCCCGATGGTGGAGGGGAAATACATCTCGGCGGTGAGCGTGACGGAGCCGGACAGCGGCAGCGACATCGGGAGCCTGAAGACAAAGATGGAGGAAAAGGGCGATCATTTTGTGGTGAACGGCTCGAAGGTGTTCACCACGAACGCCGGTTACGCCGATTTCTACACGCTGCTTGCCAGGGATGAGGAAGGCCTGAGCACGATCGTTTTCGACAGGGAAGTGATAGAAAGTAACGGCCCGAAAAGCTTCGAGGTGAACGACCTGGGAAGGAAGATGGGTATCAACACGACAACCTCGGGAGAGCTTGTCTTCAGCGATTTTCACATACCAAAGGACAATGTGGTCGGGCAGCGCGGCAAGGGCCTCAGGACCGTGCTTGATGGCTTCGAGCTCGGCAGGATAGTGATCGCGGCGCAGGCATTCGGCAGCATGCTCTACGGCTATGAAAAGATAGTGGATTACTCGAAGAAAAGGATGCAGTTCGGCAAGCCGATAATAAAATTTCAATCCATCGAGCACGACCTGGTGGATATGTATGTAGAGATAGAAAAATGCCGCAACCTTCTTTACAAGGCGGCCTGGCTCTATGACAGGAAAGACCCCGAGTCGAAGCAGTACTCTTCCATGGTGAAGCTGGCTGTGCCCGAGAGCGCCATAAGGATATTGAACAGGTCCATAGATTTTCTCGGCGGTTACGGCTATATGCGCGACCAGGGACTCGAAGGGGCCCTCAGGGACGTGAGGATAACATCGATCTATGAAGGCACCAGCAAGATACAGAAGAATGTCATTGCAAGGATGCTTTACTAATATTCTTTTAATTATCAACACTTATCTCCGAGTGGGGCAGATTTCCTCAGTAACTGCGTGAAATATCAAAGAGCGGCGATCGATCATTATGTGGTTCACAAATAACCTGCTTGAGTATATACTATCTCATAGTATTATTAACATGTCTTTAGTCGGCGAAAGCGATGGCACCAGTTCAGTGAACATCTAAAAAAGAGGCCGGCAATGCAGTTTCATAGGATCGTTTGCCATTCTGGACGGCTGTATTTATACTTTTTTCTGATATTGCTGTCATTGTTCAACCCCGCAACCCTGTCAGCTGCAGGCAATGACCGCATCGTCCGTGTGGGTGTCTATGAAAATGCACCAAAGATCTTTGTTTCCGATACCGGCAAACCCTCAGGCATCTTTATCGATATAATAGAAAGCATCGCCGGAAAAGAAGGGTGGACACTGAGCTATGTGTCCGGTACATGGGCGGAGGGCCTGGATCGCCTGCAAAGCGGCCGGATAGATCTTATGCCCGATGTGGCCCTTACGCCTGAACGGGAAAAGATATTCTCCTTCCACAAGGAGCCGGTCATGTTTGACTGGTTCCAGGTATATGCCAGGAAAAACCACAAGATCCGCTCGCTGATCGAACTGGATGGAAAGAAAATAGTATTTCTTGAACGTTCGGTCCAGCGCGAGGTCTTCGGTCGCCTCGTAGAAGGGTTCGGGTTGAAAACCACCCTTATTTCTGTGGCTGATTACAAGCAGGCATTCAATAAGGTTGTGAAAGGGGAGGCTGACGCCGCCATCACCAATCGTTTCTATGGTCTGAAACATGCGGACAGAGAAGGACTTGAAGACACGGCGATCATATTCCATCCGACCCACCTCTTTTTCGCGGCGTCACGAAACGTTCCGGCCCACCTGCTTAACTCGATCGACAAACAATTGAAAGTCCTGAAAGAAGACCCTCAATCGGCATACTACGCATCCCTGAAGCGGTGGACGGCGGAAGAAACGGCCTTAAAGTTCCCGGTGTGGATACAGATCCTCGGGCTGGTCGCAGGGGTCGTATTGTTCACGAGCCTTGCAGGCGGTGTTCTGCTCAAGCTCCAGGTGAACGCGCGCACAAGGGAACTCCGTAAAAGCAACGAGGAGATGGAGGAGCGCATCAGGGAGCGCACGGCCCAGCTTGCTGAAGCCATGGAAAACGCCCAGGCGGCCGACCGGATCAAGTCAGCCTTTCTCGCCACAATGTCCCACGAACTGCGGACCCCGCTGAATTCAATCATAGGTTTCACGGGCATTATTCTGCGAGAACGCGTAGGGCCGTTGAACGACGAGCAGAAGAAGCAGCTGAACATGGTGCGCAGCAGCTCCCAGCACCTGCTTGCGCTCATCAACGATGTCCTCGATATATCAAAGATAGAAGCAGGCCAGCTGCAGCTGGTACCGGAAGATGTCAGCCTGCCTCATTTAATTGAAAAAACCCTGCAGAGCGTGCACCCCCTTGCTGAAAAAAAGGGGCTTGAACTTACACTTGAGATACCCCGGGAAATAGACACCGTAAAGGGCGATCCCCGCCGTATAGAGCAGGTCATTCTGAACCTGCTCAGCAACGCCATAAAGTTCACGGAAAAAGGCTCGGTGAGGGTCGTATGCGAACCGAATGAGAATAGTATTATTGTAAAGGTCATCGATACGGGTATCGGCATCAGGGAAGAGGACACTGAAAAGGTCTTTCAGACATTCCGGCAGGTCGATGCAGGACTGAACCGCAGCCATGAAGGGACGGGGCTTGGCCTGTCCATATCCAAAAGACTCGCTGAATTGATGGGGGGCGATCTCAAGGTGACGAGTGTGTTGGGGTCGGGAAGCACGTTCAGCTTCTCTCTGCCGAAGAACGGGAGCGGTATATGAATGGGAAGATCCTTGTCATAGAAGACAACGAACAAAATCTCTACCTCATCAGGTATATTCTTGAAAACTGCGGCTGCGAAGTCTCCTCCGCGATGGACGGCAAAGAGGGGATCGAACTGGCAGCGAGACTGCTGCCGGACCTGATCCTCCTTGATATCCAGCTGCCCGTCATGGACGGTTATGACGTTGCCCGGGCCCTGAGGCAGAACCCCGCCCTTGCGGACACGCCCATCATCGCCGTGACGTCCTATGCCATGCCCGGCGATAAAGAAAAGGCGATGGAGGCAGGCTGCACCGGCTACATCGAAAAACCCATCGATCCCGACAATTTTGATAAGCAGGTGGAAGAATATCTGTCCGCGAACAAAAAGGAAGGGGCAGGAAAATGAAAAAGAAGGTCCTTGTCGTTGACGATAACGTTGACAACACCTATATGCTGAGAAGTCTGCTGGAAGAGGAAGGCCTGGAAGTAATAATGGCGCAAAACGGCAGGGACGCCCTGGAAATGGCCCTCGCCGACCCTCCGGACATGATCGTTTCGGACATCCTCATGCCCGTCATGGACGGCTATGCCCTGTGCCGTCACTGCAAATCGAATGGACGGCTGAAACATATCCCGTTCATGTTCTATACGGCCACATATACGGGACAAAAGGATGAAAAGTTCGCCCAGGACCTGGGCGCGGACCGCTTTGTCCTCAAACCGCAGGAACCGGATATACTGATCGGTATGATAAAAGAACTGCTGGAAGGGGGACAAACTGCAAGGCCCGGATCGTTCAAGCCGCTGGGCGAGGAGATGGAGTTCTTCAGGAGGCACAACGAGATCCTCTTCGGAAAGCTCGAACAAAAAATGCTGGCCTTGGAAGAGGCGAACCTTGAACTGAAGAAAAGAGAAGAGGACATACGCAGGGATGGGGAATTCTTGAGAAGTATCATCGAGAACATCCCCGACATGATATTCGTCAAGGAAGCGGAAAATCTTCGATTCGTGAAGATCAATGAGGCGGGGGAGAGGTTTCTGGGGGTGAACAGGCAGGACATGATCGGAAAGAGCGACTACGATCTTTTCCTCGAGAGCCAGGCCGATCTTTTTACGGAAAAGGACAGGGAAGTGCTCAAATACAAACAAATGGTCGATATCCCCGAAGAGTCGATCCTGACAAAGCACCTCGGGGAGAGGATCATACATACAAAAAAGATCCCGATCGTCGAAAGTGGAGGGAGGCCGGTCTACCTGCTGGGCATCTCGGAAGACATCACCGAGCGCAAAAAAACTGAAGAACAACTCAAAGAAACCATGAAAAAACTGAAACAAAGCCTGATAGGGACCATTCATGCGATGTCGATGATGGTGGAGGCGCGCGACCCTTACACGTCAGGTCATCAGAGGAGGGTTTCGAGCCTTGCCGTTGCGATTGCCCGGGCAATGGGTCTTTCGGAGGCCACGATCGACAATATCGGAATGGCCGGCAATATCCATGATATAGGGAAAATGGCCATCCCTTCAGAGATATTGAGTAAACCGGGCAAGCTTACCGGCATAGAGTTGAAACTCATCAAGGTCCACCCTCAAACAGGGTACGACATATTAAAAGATGTTGAGCTGCCCCATCCCATAGCGGAGATAGTCCTGCAGCACCACGAGCGATTGGATGGTTCCGGCTACCCCAATGGTTTGAAAAATGGTTCAATCTTCCTTGAATCCAAGATCATATCGATTGCCGACGTAGTGGAGGCCATGGCGTCCCACCGTCCTTACCGCCCTGCCCTGGGAATGGAAACGGCGCTGCAGGAGATCGAAAAGAACAAAGGTATCTTTTATGACGCGGACGTAGCGGATGTGTGTGTAGAATTGTTCAGGAACAAGGGATTTACGATGGAATCGGCAGCATCGTAGCCAATTCGGCCGGATATTGAAAGTGTTGTATAGGAACCGCGTAGAAAAAAAGAGAGAACATGGCGGGCCTGAGTGGTATGAAAAAGGATGAACTGGTCCTGGAAGTGGAAAGGCTCCGGCGACATATAACCAAACTCGAAGAGTCATCTACCGATAAAGACAATCTCATTCAAAAAACATCGTTGCTTGCCAGCATTGTCGAGTCCTCAAATGACGCTATCATCGGCCTGACGGTGAGCGGCGCCATAGTCAGCTGGAACAGGGGCGCGGAGAAGATCTTCGGATATTCTCCCGGTGAGGTTTCCGGGTCCAGCATTTCCATCCTGATCCCCGCTGACGATCTGGAAGAGTTCTTGAATATGCAAAAAAAGGCCCTGTCAGGGCAGCATATTGACCACTGCGAGGCGACCTGCCTCAGGAAAGATGGATTTCCTCTCCCGGTCGTTCTTTCTGTTTCTCCCATCCTTGGTGTTGCACGGTCCGCCGTTGGAGTTTCAGTTATAATACGCGACATAACGGGCCGCAAGCAGGCGGAGGTGCTCCTCAAGCAAAGTGAGGAGAAGTTCCGCCTGTTTTTTGAAAACGTTGTTGAGGGGATCTTCCAAACCGAACCGGAAGGGAGCTTCATCAGCGTAAATCCGGCGATGGCCCGAATACATGGTTTTGGATCACCGGAAGAAATGACGGGATACATAACAAACATCGGTGAACAGCTCTATGTTGATCCCGAAGACAGGGAGAGATACCGCATGATCCTTCAGGAGAGCGGGGCGGTAAAAGACTTCGAAGCACAGGTATACCGCAAGGACGGACGCATTATTTGGACATCGGTCAATTCAAGGGCGGTGAGGGATGCCGACGGGAACATACTGCGCTTTGAAGGCACTGCCGAGGACATCACCGACCGCAAGAAGTATGAAGAAGAGCTTAAAAGATCAGCCCAGAAACTCAGGAAAAACCTGGCAGGTACAATTCAGGTCATATCAATGATGCTGGAAACCAGGGATCCTTACACCGCGGGCCATCAAAAAAGAGTATCAAAACTTGCCCGGTCCATAGCGCAGGAGATGAACGTGTCACCAGACATAACCGATATTATCAGGATGGCGGGCAGCATACATGATATCGGGAAAATGTCCGTCCCCGGTGATATTCTGAGCAGACCGGCAAGGCTGAACGATGTGGAGATGCAGTTGATGAGGGTCCATCCCCAGACAGGGTATGATATTTTAAAGGTCGCAGATCTACCTCATCCCATGGCCGAGATCGTCCTTCAGCACCATGAAAGACTCGACGGTTCAGGATATCCACAGGGGTTGAAGAACGATGAAATTCTATTAGAGGCGCAGATACTTTCTGTTGCAGATGTGACCGAGGCTATGATCTCCCACCGTCCCTACCGGCCGGCTTTAGCCCTCAACGTCGCCCTTGAGGAGATAGAAAAAAACAAGACCATCCTTTATCATCCAAAGGTTGTCGAGGTATGTTTAGGGCTGTTCAGAGAGAAAAGGTTTGCCTTCGAGTGAATAGAATGCCGCCTCCCGGCCTTTATATTTGATGAAAAAAATCATATTTGGCCGTTGACAACGATAGGATAAAAAGCCTCTATTGTGTCATATCCGGCAGACGGTTTGTGCTGATCTGTGGTAAAATTGTGAAATCGGCAAAAACTTGTTCGTGCGGGTATGGCCAACCGGGAAGAATGTTTTTGATAAGGGATATGAAGGTTATAAGATCGAAAGGATTAGTTTGAATGCGCCGCTTCCGACAGTCGACGGTATAGGTCCGAGCTGCCTGAGGATAACTGGTGGCGTGGGGCAAAACATACTGGAGTATCTGGGGGCACGGTTTCCCAAAGTAAAAACGGAAACCTGGATCTCCCGAATGAGAAAGGGAGAAGTGGTGGATGAAAAAGGGGCCCCATTAAGGGCAGACAGTCCCTGTCGAATCGGGGGCTATATTTTTTACTACCGTGAACTGGAACAGGAGACCCCGATCCCTTTTGAGGAGCGCGTCCTTTACCGGGATGACCATATCCTGGCGGTGGACAAACCGCATTTTTTGCCTGTCATGCCTTCCGGCAGATTTCTCCGTGAAACCCTCCTTGTCCGCTTAAAAAAGAAATTTGGGTTTGAACACCTCGTACCTATCCATCGCATCGACAGGGAAACCGCGGGAGTGGTGATATTTTCCCATAACCCCGATAGCCGGGGCGATTACGCGTCGCTCTTCCAAAAACGAGAGGTAAGCAAGGTCTACGAAGCTCTGGCCCCGACACTCCCGGACGGCCGTTTCCCCATGACATACCGCAGCTGCCTGGCGGAGGGGGAGCCCTTTTTCCGTATGAAAGAAGTCGATAGTGAGCCCAATTCCGAAACCCGCATCGATGTCATCGAGAACAGGAGAGACACAACCCTTTACAGGTTGACCCCTGTTACCGGGAGAAAGCACCAGATCAGGGTGCACCTTGCGGCCCTCAAGATCCCCATCATCAATGACAGGCTTTACCCGGACCTGCAGCGCCGCGGGGCGGATGATTTTTCCCTTCCCCTGAAGCTGCTGGCGCGGGCCATCTCTTTCCCGGACCCTCTGACGGGACAGGACAGATGTTTTCAAAGCGGAAGGGAGCTTTGATGACGGGGACAATCTTTCCGCCGCCCTTGATCGTTCCATTACCTGCCGCGCGAGACCCGGCCCGGGATCGCTCCTCGCTGTCGAGGGAGAGACCCTGTCGATGAACAGCCGGTCGTTATCACCACTCTTTCAACCAGAGGGTATTTGATCAGCCTGCCATATTCCTGCAAGGTTGACAGTACCTTATAGATGGCGGTATATTAAGTGTTGCAGGTCGTGACCGAATCTATTCACACACATAAGGAAATATTCCACAATGGACATTCCACGGATCTTCAACATCACCGAAAGTGCTCACCGCATCCATAACCCGTTCACACCCGAAAAGCTCGCCACTCTCGGCGCGGCGCTGCGTCTGGAAACGGGGACCCGGGTGCTCGACCTCGGCAGCGGTTCTGGGGAGATGCTGTGCACCTGGGCACGCGATTACGGAGTCATCGGCACCGGCATCGACATGAGCCGGTTATTCACCGAGCAAGCGAAACTCCGCGCTGAAGAACTCGGCGTGGCCGATCAGATCAAGTTCATCCATGGCGATGCTGCCGGTTTCGTCTCTGACGAGAAGGCCGATGTGGCAGCCTGTGTCGGCGCCACGTGGATCGCCGGGGGAGTTGTCGGCACCATTGAGCTTCTCGCGCAGAGCCTCCGCCCCGGAGGGATCATCCTCATCGGCGAGCCCTACTGGAGGCAGTTACCGCCGACGGAAGATGTTGCCAGGGGGTGTCTTGCCGGCTCAATCTCCGACTTTCTCCTGCTTACAGAACTTCTCGCGTCTTTCGGCCGCCTCGGCTGCGACGTCGTGGAAATGGTTCTGGCAGACCAAGACAGTTGGGACAGATACGAGGCGGCCAAATGGCTCACCATGCGCCGATGGCTTGAAGCCAATCCCGACGACGAGTTCGCGAAAGATGTTCGAGCCGAACTGACCTCGGAACCCGAGCGCTACGCCGCCTACACGCGTGAATACCTGGGCTGGGGCGTGTTCGCGCTGATGAGGCGGTGACGAGTTGGGGCATCCGGCGGATCGTCAATGGCTGTGCCGCGCAAAAGCCGGTGGCTCGCCGAGGTGTGGTTGAGCCTGAATTCATTTCTTATGGTCTAGTTCTCCGTGCAATCAACAGAAAGGTCGGTCGCAGGCAGGCCTAACAATTCATTCAAGCCGATGCCGCTTCGCGGCACGGCTTAATTCAGGCGTTATGATCTGTTTCTGTTCGTAATTCTCAAGATTTCATAAAGCTCAACGCAAGATTGGCAGGTGGTACGGGAAACCTTTTAAGGCCGATATGGATTTTGGAAAGATCAATTGGGAGATTTATTTGCTTCTTCCTGAAATCGAGGGTTTCAACGAAAGGCGCAGTATACCGCCTTTTACGCAGTGCTCCCCGCTGCAGGCGCCCCGAAGAACAGACTGACGCTTGACGCAACGAGCAAATTTATACTATGATAGTATCACTGCATCAGGTACATAACATAGACACCCTTCTGCAGCAAAAAACATTTATATTATCGGGGTATAGAATGGAGATTAATAATTCCAGTAACATGGAAACAGAGAACGGTTTTTCCGGGTCCGATGAAATCAATGATTGTCTCCCCCGGGGGATCTTTTCTACCGAAGATGTTGAAGACGACTTTCTTTCAGAATCCCATATCGACATAGTCGAAACGATGCAAGGGAAGGTTGGGCCGCATAAGGGAAAGAATACGGACCGGGGAGAGGTTGAAAGGTTATCTTCAGAAACGACCGATAACATAGTATGGGCCTACTTAAAGGATATGGGGCATTTATCACTCCTCACATCTGATGAAGAATACCAGATAGCGATAAAAATTGAAGAAGCTGAAAAAAAGGCAAAGAATATCCTGTTTGACCTGCCACAGGCAGTGAACGAACTCTTTGAAATAGGCCTGCAATTGAAGGACGGGACTATAAACATAGTAGACGTGATCAATGATATTGATGAAATGGACTATACACAAAAAGATGAGGAGAAATATAAGAAGAAAACCATATCCTCTATCAATACTATAAAAAGGCTTCACGAGAAGAAGGAAGAAATAAAGAGAATGCTAGCGGGAGCCGACAAACTGAGCAGGAAGGAACTTATCAATGATCTGCAGAAGATTAAAGATAAGTCAGACGGGATCGTGGTTAATCTCAAACTTAGCAAGAAGCTTCTCGTATCGATAATCAGAAATATCACGCAGCAGATGAAGTTCATGACCAAGGCTGAGACAAGCATCGTAAAACGGAAACTGATCGAGCTCGGCGAAATTGAAAATGGACTGAAGATAGTCAGGAACAGGCTCGTTCAGGCAAACCTGAGGCTTGTAGTTACTATCGCCAAGAAATACCTCAACCGGGGGCTGTCATTCCTTGACCTTATCCAGGAAGGTAATATAGGGCTCATGAAGGCTGCTGAAAAATATGATTATCAAAGAGGCTACAAGTTCTCTACCTACTCAACGTGGTGGATCAGGCAGGCCATAACACGGGCAATTGCAGATTGTGGACGGACTATCAGGGTACCGGTCCATATACTTGAAACCAAAAACAAGATCAGCAAGGCCGCTGTGGCCCTCTTCCAGGAATTGGGGGGGCAGCCGAACGTCGAAAACATTTCGCTTAAAGCCGGGCTTTCCCCGGAGAAAGTCAGAAAGATCATGAAGGTTTCCGCCGGGACCGTATCACTGGAAACGCCCGTCGGAGACAATGAGGCCAGGCTTGGTGATTTTATCGTGGACCGAAAGGCCTCTTCGCCTTTTACGGAGTTTGTGGATAGCTCTCTCAAGGAAGAGATAGACAAAGTTCTGTCAACCCTTACCCCGAGAGAAGAGAAGATTATCAGGATGCGGCTCGGCATCGGCGAGAAGACTGATTATACCCTGGAAGAAGTGGGCGATGTCTTTGGGCTAACCCGTGAACGTATCCGTCAGATCGAGGCCAAGGCCCTGAGGAAACTGCAGCACCCCTCAAGGCGAAAGAGGCTGGAGAGCTTCCAGGAATAAACTTACCTTCCCTAAAAGAACTGTTTATATTCCCTGCCGGTTTTATCACGTGATCCTTAAAACCGGAGCAAAAAGGCCGCGCGCTCCATCTGTCCTTATAAATCTTTAATTTACAAATTGTTACTTGAACGAAACCGATAATAGCAATAAAATATATAACTTTATTTATGCTTAAGGAGATTGCAATGAAAAATACATTACGGGTGTGGATGGCCTTTTGCTTGCTGATCGGATTTGCGGGCAACGCACTTGCGGCGGACAGCAAGGAGAATAAAGCAGGAGAAACACAATCAAAATCCAGCCCCGTCACGGGAGAAAAAGCATCGGCGGAAAATATAAAGTTTGATGAAACAACAACGCAGTATTTGAAAAAGCTCAGAAGTATCAATTCAGAACTGGTGGCCGCTCACCGCGAACTGTACAATTACAACAATCCTGAAAAAACCACAAAAGGGATAAGTATGGCCGATATTCTAAATCAGGAAAGCGCGTCGCGCGAGGCAAAGGAACAGGAACAAACATTGAGGAGCAAAAAGGCCAGAACGGAGGAGAAAATAAGCAATCTCCAGAAGGATGTTGAAAAACTGAAACAGGACCTGCTCAAACACTATAATGGGGAATTGCCCAAACATGTATCAGATGCGTGGCAAACCGAAGAAGGCTACACTGCGTATAAAATTTCCAAAATCAAATAGCGCGGTTGCATTAAAAGCGCTTCCTGGCCCGGTAGAGGGCGGGAGAGATATTTTACGTATCCGGGCGTCCTTTTCTATACAGGTTCGCCGATCAACCCTCCCCCTTTAGTTCTATTGTTTCAACCTTTACCCTTGCCAACCCTTTTCCGTAATATCCGAGCTTTTTGGCGGCACCGGCTGAGAGATCGATGATCCTGTTGCCGGATGAAGGGTTCCGGTCGCTGGGGAAAGGCCCCCTGTCATTCACTCGCACAATGACTGAGCGGTTGTTCTCCAGGTTCGTAACCTTCACGTGCGTCGGAAGAGGCAGGTATTTATGGGCCGCCGTCATTTGCGTCGGGTCAAAGACCTCACCGTTGGCGGTCATGCGCCCCTTGTTTTGGCGCAGGGTTTCGTAGCCGTACCATGATGCTATGCCGGTTTCTTCGTAAGACTTTGCCTGTTCGACGGACATGGGATAATATCTCTTTCCTTTTACCGTGTAAGGCGCGGTCTTGACCCGGCCCTTGCGAATGGCCTCTTTTGGAGGCAAATCGTCGATCGTTTCAATATCTTCATTGACGAGCGCCCAGTCGATGGGGGCCTTTACCACCTTGAAGGTAAATCCTCCGATCTTGTAAACGATTTTCGTTGTGCCCGCAGTGAGTTCATAAGCCCCCTTCACAACGTAGTAACCGCCTTTTACAGTGCCGGCGACCACCTTATACGGCACCTTGACAATTGAACAATTAACGAAGAAAAGGCAGATCGAGGCAACAGAAAGAGCAAAAATAAGGCGTTGTTTTATTATGCGCCGCAAAGCTTTACGCACCGAATTTGCCTGCGTCATCACTCATATACAGAATAGCATATTCAAGAAAGCAATAGAACAGGGCCGCTTCAGAATTACGGAAACAGCCCCGCTCTTTATTAAAAAAAGAAATAAGACAGCTTACACTGGATGGCTTGAGAGGCATCTTTTTTGAGAATGGTCTGTCCCCTATAAATATGCCCGGCTTCTGTGTAATGATCCGGGTAGAAGGGTGTTTAAGCTTAAATTGAGATTAATAAAAAAAGATTCAATTGAAGTTAACACCCTTTCATTTGTCCAGCACAAAAATTACATCAAGGGTAACACGAAATCTAAGAATCGCCCCGTTTTCCACGTGAGCATATTGATCTTTCACGCGTATTCC
>JAKLET010000014.1 GCA_022711595.1 Deltaproteobacteria bacterium | reverse complement strand
GGGGTGTTCCGGCGCCTCTCTCATTCCCTGCTGGAGCGCTACGCAAAGGTCTTCGGCATATCGGTGGAGCAGCTTGAGAAAGGTCCGGAAAATGACTGACACGGCAAAGACAGACTTCACCCACCGCATCTCCGCACACTGCGAGAGCGGCTCCACATCCAGCCTCCTTTTCCACTACGGCGTCAAAGCCTCGGAGGCGCTTGTCTTCGGGATCGGTTCAGGTGTGTTCTTCGGTTATTTCCCCTTTATCAAGATGAGCGGCTCCCCGCTCATCACATACCGCACCTTTCCGGGAAGGCTTATGAAGAACGCTGCCGGGCGCCTCGGGGTCGGGGTGAAGTGTGTCAAGTTCAAAAACCCCGAAAAGGGCATGGAGGCCCTCGACGACATGCTCCGCAGGGGCATCCCCGTCTGCCTCCAGACGGCCGTTTACTGGCTCCCCTACTTCCCTCCTGCCTTCAGGATCCATTTCGACGCCCACTTCATCATCGCCTATGGCATGAGCGGGAATGGCTACATCATCAGCGATCCTGTCATGGATGGACCCGTCACCTGCACCAGGGAAGATCTTATAAGGGCCCGTTTCTCTAAAGGCACATTCTCACCCAAAGGAAAGATGTTTCGTTTCATGGGGGCCCCAGGGCACATCGACATCGCGGCGGCGGTCGTCAAGGGTATCAAGGAGGCATGTTTCGTGATGCTGAAACTGCCGGTCCCGATCATGGGCGCCAGGGGGATCCGATTCTTTGCGAACAGCCTGAAGAACTGGCCCGAAAAGCACGGGAACCGCAAGACGCTGCTCTATCTCGGCAATGTCATAAGGCTGCAGGAAGAGTTCGGGACGGGGGGCGGAGGCTTTCGCTTCATGTATGCCGCCTTTCTCCAGGAGGCCGCGGCCATACTGAAGGATGACCGCCTGCTCGATCTCTCAAAGAGGATGACGGTCATCGGCGACAGGTGGAGGGAGTTTGCGGCCTCGAGCGCCAGGATATGCAAGGACAGGGCGTCGGAGAAAGACAATTTCAACCTTTTGAGCGAGATCCTCCTCGATTGCGCCGAGAAGGAACATGGACTTTTCCGTGACCTCTCTGAAACCGTCCGATGATTTTCCCGGTACCGTTCACGGGAAACGATCCCGGCGTGGTTCACATATGCCGCAAAGGATTTTTAAGAAAAAAATTGACGAAATAAGGTGGATGGCTAATGAAACTGTTCGAACAACCTGGGCTGGAATTTGAAAAGGAACTGCTGGAGATGATCGTTGGAATATGCAGGATATCCGATCCCGTGCAGGACGACTTCTCTCCCGATGACCCGCTCATAGGCCCCGATTCCGTCCTCGGACTGGATTCGCTCGATGCCGTGGAGATCGCCGTGGCCGTGGAGAAGAAATACAACGTGAGGATAAGCCTGGAGGAATCAAGCCGGGTGATCTTCAGAACCGTAAAGACACTGGCAGGCTATGTCAGGAAACAGATGGGACCCGCACCACTGTCAGCATGACGTAACAGACGGAGAACCTTCCGCTCTCGGGAATATAGCAGAGTATCCTGTCGCCTTTCTTTATCCTGTTCGAATGGAATAGTTCTTCAAGGATTATGTACATTGAGGCCGATCCGGTGTTCCCCTTGTCATTCAAGTTTGTGAACCATTTCTCGTAGGGTATCTCGAACCCGAAATCCTTCAGGTGGTCATAGTATTCCTGCCGGAAATAACCCGACGAATAATGCGGCAGCAGCCAATCGACCCCGGCAGGTGAAAGACCGCGCCTTTCAATGACAAAGGGCAGCGTCTTTTCGACAGAGACCCTCATGATGTCCCGGTTCAGCAGCTTCACATCCTGTCTGATGAGAAAGGCCCCGTCGCGTGCGGCCATCTCCGGGGAAGGATAGCCGCGCCAGCCCGTCACCCGGCCGTCCCCCTCCTTTTTCGCCCCGCAGTACATGCAGGTTTCGAATTCCCCCGCGAAGGATATATTCTCGATCCATTCAACTTTCAAGGCACCGCCGGCGCCTGTGGGGCTGCCCGTCATGAAAACCGCGCCCGCACCGTCGGAAAGCATCCACCTGAGGAAGACCGTATCGAAGAGCGGCACTTCTCCGTCTTCCTTGAACTTCCCGCCCTTTCTCTTCTCGCCGACCGCCTCATAGAACCTTGCCTTCAGGGATGCCGACGCCAGATCCGAACCCGTTGCCACGGCGTTCTTCGAAAGGCCAAGCGCCACGTTCATATAAGCGTATTTCAATGCCGTCATCCCCGATATGCAGATGCTCGATGTGCTCACGACCTCGCAGGGGCCGCTTGCCAGTTCACCGTGAACCATCAATCCGTGGCCCGGCATGATCTGGTCCGGCGTGGACGTCCCGCAGCAAAGGCATTCGATGTCGTCTGGAGAAAAACCATCGTAAGGCTTAAGGCGGCGCACCGCCTCGGCGGCGAGCTGAGCGTTGGTATGTGTCTGTCTTCCCGTTTCGGGGTCGATAGCATAATACCTTGAATGGATATCGTTGCTTTTCAGAACGATCTTTTTGATCCTGGTGGGTATATGCTCCACCACCCCCAGAACCTTTTCCATATCGTCGTTCGACACGGGACCATTGGGAAGAAAAGAAGAAACATCCGTTATATAAACATCCATAAGAGATTGCACCTCGCTATAATTTTGCCCCTGCATGGCTTGACCTCATGAGGTCCGCATAGTTCTCGTAGAAGGCCTTTTCTGGTATGTTTGTAGGAACTACCGCGTTGGTGAGTGTATAGAAATCAAGGTCATGGATGGCAATCCTCTCTTTCATGGACTCGTAAAGGGGTGTTCCGGGCAGCGGTGTGAGTATGGAGAGCATGGGCAGATCGACGGGGTGTTCGCCCAGGTAGTTCCTCAATGATTGGAACTGCCGGTCATCGTAGTCGGGTGAAACAATGAAGTCGCCTATGATGGTGATGCCTATATCGTGAAGTATCTCTATGGCCTCGGTATTCACGGCCACCGTGTTCACCTTGTTGATCTCCGATAGCCTGGTGTCGTCGACCTCTTCAAAACCGATGATGACAGAGCGCAGTCCCGCCTCCTTCCATTCCCGGAAGAGGTCCGGGTGGCGCACCACCGTGTCGGAACGCACGTCTGCTACGAACTGTTTCTTTATGCCTGCCTTTATGATCTCACCGGCAAGGCAGCGGGCATGTCCGGCATCTCCGAAGGTGTTGGCATCGACAAGGCGGATCACCGCCGGCAGGTCCGCAAATATCCTGATGTCCCGCAGAACCGCAGCCGTGCTGTGAGTCAGATAGGTTCCCCCCGTGATATGATGAATAGAGCAGAAAGAACAGCGGTAAGGGCAACCGAAGGCGACGGAAACAAGACCGAACTGTAAATTTAACGATTCCAGGAAATAATGTTCCCTGTACATGTTCACCAGGTCATAGCGGGGCGGCTTGTCGTCTACAAGGTCTTCACCGGAGCATTTCCTCCGCGCGAGGGAAATGCTCCCCCCGGGATTTGTCCTCGTGACCCCGGGAATTTCATCAGCTCCTTTTCCCGACCGCAGCGCCTCTGCCAGTACCCGAAAGCTCTTCTTCCCAAGACCTGCCACAATGAAATCTATATCAGCACTGTTAAAGAAGGACGGATCATTGCTTGCATGGACGCCGCCTACGACGACCGTGGCCTCACTCTCCCGCTTTACCTCTGACGCGAGTTTCAGCATGGTGTTCGCCTCACAGGTAACACCGGTAATACCCACAATGTCCGGAGCAAAACCGGCAAGGGCCTCTCCGAATGTGTCCGGCTGCGCCTTCAGGTCGACGATCCTTACCTCATGTTCGTCAAGGTTTCCCGCAAGGGCCTCAAGCGAGAGGGGCTCGGCCCGCATTATCTGTTTCAGCGAGTCTATGCCGTATTGTTCCTCGGGGATGCTACGCCCGCAATTGGGAGGATTGACAAGGAGGATCTTCATTCGACCTAACCATTGATTATTTTGCCTTTTCTTTGTTTTTTTCGGTTAAAATAATATATACGTCCGCACTTAGTCAAGGGACAAATGGAACGTTGGCTGACGGACCTGGCGCAATTTGCCAAAAGCGGCAGATTTTGTTAATATTTCAGAAAATTTTAACCGTTGAAAAACGGGACTTTGATCAATGGTGACCGGGAGAAAACCCGTGACTCTATATGCCTGATGAAAGTGTTTTGTCTTTTGTTGCGATTTGAAGCCAAATGTAGGATTATATCAGCACCCTGAACATTCCAGTCGCTTTTGATTGAAATGACGACACCTGAAAAATCTTTAGAGCATCATCATAATGCGGGCTAAAAAACCCGTAAATGGCGGTAGCCTGCCTTTAAAAGGGTCATAAAACAATGGAAAAACGAAGGATAGCATTGATAACCGGGGGAAGCAAAGGGATCGGGGCTGCGATCGCCGCCGCTCTCGCACGTGACGGCTTCGATATATGGCTCAATTACCGCAGCGACCACGAGTCCGCCTCCAGAGTGGCCGCAGAGGTCGAAAAAGAGGGGACATCGTGCCTTCTGCTCCCCTTCGACGTTGCAGACGGCGAGGCTGTGAAGAGCGCCCTTACCCCGCTTCTCGAAAACGACACGCCTTACGCTGTTGTAAACAACGCGGGGTACGCAAAGGACACGATCATGGCCATGATGAACGAGCGGGAATGGAAAGGCGTCCTTTCCGTTGCCCTTGACGGGTTTTTCTTCGTCACCAGACTGGTGCTCGTCAATATGCTGCGCAAGCGCCAGGGGCGGATCGTGAACATAGTTTCCACCTCGGGGCAAAGCGGCATGCCCGGTCAAACCAATTACTCCGCGGCAAAGGCTGGCCTCATCGGCGCCACCAAGGCGCTCGCCGCCGAGGTCGCAAAGAGGAACATCCTGGTGAACGCCGTCTCTCCAGGCTTCATAGAGACGGATATGACACATGACCTGCCGAAGGACAGGATCCTTCCCATGATCCCCCTCGGACGTCTCGGGAAACCCGCAGATGTCGCCGATGTCGTCAGTTTTCTCGTTTCTGACAAGGCCGCCTACATCACCGGCCAGATCATCGCCGTCAACGGCGGCACGTACATGTAGGACATTTACCGGACAGATATTCATGACATTGAAGAATCAGGTCCCATCGGGTATCACGAACGCGCTCTGCTTCGATATCGACGACCTTGCCTACAGCCTGGACATGAAGAACGGGACCAGTCACCTGTCGGAATACCTCGTCGAGAAGGAGACATACACCCTCCTCGGGCTCCTTGACGACCTTGGCCTCAAGGCCACCATGTTCATACCCGGATATGTGGCGGAGCATTTCCCCGGGCTTGTGGGCGCCATAGCCGCCGCGAACCATGAGGTGGGTTCCCACGGGTACCGGCATATCATCGCGGAGCGCCTCCAGCGCAAGGATTTTCGCAACGACATAACCATGAGTAAAAAAAAGCTTGAGGACATCACCTCGAAAGAGGTCTGCACATACCGTTCTCCAAGCTGGGGCATCACGGCGCGCACCCCCTGGGCATACGATGAACTGATAGATGCAGGCTACAGAATTGACAACACGGCGCAGCCGGGCCTGCTCAAATACCTCGGGCGCTCACCGACAGACATGACGCCCTTCATTTACAAGGAACTGCTGACAGTCATACCGGTCACATCTTTCGTGTTCTTCGGGAACGCCATACCCTTCAACGGTGGCCTCTTCTGCGCCTATATACCCATACATTTGCAGATAGGGTATTTTAAAAGCCTCAATAAAAAGGGCTTGCCCTTCAATTATTTCTGCCACCCCTACGAGGCAAGCCCCGAGGGCGTGAACAGGAACATCTGGAAATGTCACTCCCTTGCCGCCACGCTCTATGGGATGTACTTCGGCAGGTACCGCCGTTATCTTGCCGAGCTGGCAAGCCGTTTCAGGTTCGGCCCCCTCAAGGAGGCTTACGGAAGCTTCGCAGGGCCATCAGAAAATGAACACGAGCCGTGTCTTTACAGCGCTTCAATATAATATTGGAAATGCCTTTTTTTAATGATAGATTAACCTTAACCATGCGGGAAACAAGCGCCATGATCGAAAGGACACCATGAACAGAGTCGTTATCACCGGTATTGGCATCGTATCCTGCCTGGGCACGGACACGCAGACCGTGGGGGAGTCGCTCCGCCTGGGAAGGTCCGGCATCATATACGACACAAAACGTGCCGAACTCGGTTTCCGCAGCCCGCTGACAGGGGCGATCGAGGGTTTCAGTACGGAAAAGGTCCTGTCGAAAAAACAGCGCAAGACCATGCCCGACTTTGCCGTTCAGGCCTATGCGGCGGCAATGGAGGCGCTCGGGATGTCGGGCCTTGCCCCCGAGGACATACAGAACGAGGAAACGGGGCTCATTTTCGGATGCGATTCAAGCTGCATAGCCGCCGTTGAGCAGGTGGACCTCCTCAGGGAGCACGGCGGGTCACATTCCATAGGGAGCGGTTTCGTTTTCCGTTCAATGACTTCAACGGTCACCATGAACCTCAATACCCTCCTGAAAACCAGGGGTGCCTGCTGGACCATCAGCTCCGCCTGTTCAAGCGGCGGGCACGCGGTGGGACAGGCGGCCGACCTTATCGCCCTGGGAAGGCAGGAGAGGGTTATATGCGGCGGTGCACAGGAGGTCAACTGGGAATCCATGTGCAGTTTCGACGCCATCGGCGCTTTTTCAACCAACTTCGATAATCCGGGGGCGGCCAGCCGTCCCTTTGACAAGAACCGTGACGGCCTCGTCCCGGGCGGTGGCGCCGCAGCCCTGGTGCTGGAGGGCCTGGAAACGGCGCGGAAAAGGGGCGCGGCGATCCTTGGAGAGGTCCGTTCTTACGGCTTTTCCTCCGATGGTCTGCACCTGTCGGTGCCGAGCCTGGAAGGTCTCCGGAGTGCCATGGAGAAGGCCTTGAAGATCGCCGGCATGGAACCGGGCGATATCGACTATATCTGTGCCCACGCCACATCGACACCCCTTGGCGACGCATCGGAAGCACAGGCCATCTCAAAGGTCTTCGGGCCAAAAACACCATATGTCTCATCGCTCAAGTCCATGACGGGCCACGAGCTCTGGATGTCCGGCGCATCACAGGTGGTCTACGCTGCCATAATGGCCCGGCAGGGCTTCATTGCGCCCAATATTAATTTTAAAGAGCCCGATGAGCATTCTGAAAGGCTCAATATCGTGAAAGAAACCGTCGAAAGACCTCCCCGTGCGGTTATGTGCAACGCCGCCGGGTTCGGAGGCACGAATTCCTGTCTGGTCCTCACTTTCAATAAATGAAATACGATTACGTGGTCATAGGCGGCGGCGTATCGGGCATTACAACGGCCCTGATACTGGCAAAACACGGCTGCCGGACGGCCCTTGTGGAGCGTTCGAAACGTGTGGCCCCGACCGTCAGGGGTTTCACGAGAAGGGGACTTTTTTTTGATACAGGTTTCCATTATACCGGCGCCCTCGGGGTGGGGGAACCGCTGGACATCTTCTTCAGGTACCTCGGGCTCTCCGACGGTATCGAGACCTATCCCTTCAAGAAAGAGGGCTTCGATATCATGTGCTGCCTCGACCCCTCATTCGAGTTCCATCAGCCTTACGGGTATGAAAGTCTCGCAGGGGCCTTTCACAACACCTTCCCCGGCGATAAAGAGGCCGTCGACGACTACCTGGGCACCGTCCGGAAGATATACTGCTCGCTCCCTTATGTGAACCTTGACGGGCAGGCCGGGCCTGAGGCGTTTTCGAGCGTGCACGGACCGAGCCTTGAAGAATTCCTGGGCAGGCTGACGGGCAACAGCATCCTCAAATGCGTCCTTTCCATGCACTGCTTCCTCTACGGAGTGTCGCCGGGAGAGACCCTTTTCGCGCATCATGCATGCATAGCTGGTTCATATTATGAATCGGCAAGCGGCATCAAGGGCGGAGGGCAAAGTCTCGCGAAGGCCTTTGAAGACGCGCTTGAAAAAGCGGGGGTCAGTATATATTGCGGACAGGGGGCGAAAAATATCCTTGCCGCCCCGGGCGGGGCCGTCAACGGTGTCGCACTCAATGACGGCACCACACTTGAATGCGGCGGCTGCGTCTCCACAGTCCATCCGCACATGCTGCTTGAGATGGTTCCCGATAAGCTCCTGCGGCCGGCATACGTGAAACGCCTTCAGGATCTTGAAGACACATCTTCCGCCTGCATACTCTTCGCTGAATGCACAAGACCTGTCGAGCGCCTTCAGGGATCCAATCTTTTCATATTCCCGCGGCCCGATTTCTCTTTCTTCCATAATGACCTGCCAGTGGAAGAAAGACCCCTTTACATAACCGCCGCACGCGGTAGCAATGGGTCCGGAAAACATGGGTTCATTGCCATCTGTCCCATGTCGAACGCAAAAACGCAGCGCTGGGCGGACTCCGTAACAGGAAGACGCCCCGTGGATTACAAGATCTTTAAAAATGAGATGACCGAAAAGATCTGCAGCCATATAGAGGCATCATGTCCTGAAATAGCCGGCACGATCACCGCTGTGGAATGTGCGACGCCGCTCACACTAAGGGACTACACGGGCAGTCCCTACGGCAGCATATACGGGGTAAAGCACAGGACGGGGCAGTACAACCCGATGCCCGTCACCAGGTTGAAAGGGCTCTACCTTGCCGGCCAGGCCGTAACTGCACCCGGTATAATGGGCGCCGTCATGTCAGGATTCATCGTTTGTGAGAACATCTTCGGGCGCGAGCATCTCAGGGAGGAACTGAAGGAATGCAGGCCGCAAGGGTAGTAATAACCGGTATGGGTTCCATATCGCCCTTCGGGCGGGGTGTGAATACGCTCGTTGATTCCCTTTTCAATATGAAGAGCGCTGTGGTCAATGTCCCCGAGCTCGCGGCCGTCGGCGGGCTCAGGACCAGGGTGGCGGCGCTTGTCCCCGATATCGACCCGAAAGAGATACTCCGGAAACACAGGAGGTCCATGTCGATGATGTCCGTATACGCCACGCTGGCATGCAAGGAAGCTCTGGGCCAAAGCGATCCCCCCGCGGAGCACTTCACCGCCGGGAGGATGGGCATCATCATAGGTTCCACTGTCGGAAGCCCTATTGTAACGGAGGAATTCTTCTCCGGCTATCTCTCCGGCCATAGCATCGAAAATATGAGGGCCACCACCTTCTTCCAGATCATGAACCACTCCTGTGCCTCGAACGTGGCCCAGACTCTCGGCATCAACGGCCGGATCCTGGCCCCTTCCTCGGCATGTTCCACGTCCTGCCAAGCGATCGGGTACGGCTTCGAGATGATCGCCTTCGGCAAGCAGGACATGATGCTCTGCGGGGGCGCGGACGAGTTCCATCCTTTGAGCCCGGCCACCTTCGACATCATGAGCGCGGCCTCCATCGCTTACAACGACACCCCCGGCCGTACACCCCGGCCATTCGATCGCGACAGGGATGGCGTTGTCTGCTCCGAGGGCAGCGGCATACTGCTCCTGGAATCGCTGGATTCGGCAAAAAGACGGGGCGCTCCCATCCTTGCCGAGATAGCCGGTTTTGCCACGCGCTGCGATACATCGAACATCGCCGATCCCAACAGCGATTCCATGGAGGCCTGTATGAAACAGGCGCTGGATGACGCCGGCATGACCGCCGGGGACATCGGTCACGTGAACGCCCACGCGACAGGCACCATACAGGGCGACAACGCGGAAGCCGAGGCGATCGGAAGGGTCTTCGGCAGCAGCGTACCGGTCAGCAGCCTGAAAGGACACCTGGGCCACACAATGGCCGCCTGCGGCGCCCTCGAAATGATCGCCTCCGTCGCAATGATCCGCAGCGGATCGGTGATCCCCACGCTCAATATGGAGAACATAGACCCGTCATGCGCGGGCATCAGGCATGTCCGAAAAGTTGAAAGGCTGGACATAGGGGCCGTTATGAAGAACAACTTTGCCCTGGGTGGCGTAAACACATCTATTGTCATAAGGAGGTACGAGCATGACTGATCAGGAAATTATCGAGCTCATTGATAACACGCTCGCCAACGAATTTGAACTCAACATCGATGATATGATCCCCGGTGCCGTCCTGAAGGACGACCTCGGCCTTGACAGCCTTGACAGGGTTGACATGGTGATCGTGCTCGAAAAAGCCTTCAACTTCAAGATGAGCGAGGAAGAAACCATCCGGGCCATCCGCACACTGGGTGATATACACAATTTCGTTATAGGCAAAAAACATGAAATGCAGTAGACCATAATGCTTTTCCCCGTCATTGTCCTCATGAACCTGGTCATGTACCCCGTCATTGTATTCATGACGGTCCTGGGGATTGTCCTGTTCCCCCTGTGTTTCACGGGGGGAAAGCTGGCCACACGGTGGGACAACGGCAGGGTGATGCGTTTCTTCGTATGGGTCTATGGCAGGGCCTGGATGATCGTCATGACCCCCTTCGTAAGGTTCAAAAGGGAGGGGCTGAAAAAGGGTGGTGTCGGTCTTCCCTGTATCATCGTCGTCAACCATTTCTCTTTTTTCGACACCTATTGCATGGCACTGCTCCCTGTTAACGACGTCACTTTCGCGGTGCGCTCATGGCCTTTTAAAATACTATTCTGGTACAGGCCGTTCATGCGCCTCGCCGGCTATCTTGACGTGGAGGCCATCGGATGGGAAGGGACCCTTAAAGAGTGCAACAAACTCTTCTCCGGAAAAGGGGCCGTACTGTTCTTCCCCGAAGGTCACCGCAGCGGTGACGGACAGGTCAAGCGCTTCTATACAGGCCCTTTCAAGCTGGCCGTCGAAACGGGCGTCCCCGTATTGCCGCTTTGTATTACCGGCACCGACACACTCCTGCCGCCCGGCCGCTGGTGGATGAAGCCTGCCACCGTTTGCCTCAGCGCCCTTGACCCTGTCTTTCCAGGTGACTTCGCCTCAGACGGTAACACGGCGCACATCAGCATGCGCAAGCATGTAAGGGGCATGATAAAAAAACATCTCGACAGAACGAAGGAGGGCCCGGCGCAGCAATAGCACTCCGGCAGTCATGAACCGCAAGCTGACAAAAGAAGACCTTGTACTGCCGGTATCGGTTGAAATGCTCCTGCCCCATCGCCGGCCCATGTGCCTCGTTGACCGCCTTGTGGAATTTGGCGGCAACAGCGGTGTCGTGGAAACGGTCATAAAACCTGATGACCTTGTTGTCGGCATGGACGGGGTGCTTGACCGGATCACTTTTATAGAGTTGATAGCGCAGTCCTATGCGGCAGTGAGGGGATACTCCGATCTGCTCGGCGGGAAAGATATAAAAAAGGGCTTTCTCGTTGCCGCCAAATCAATAGAGATAAAAGGTGAGGCTTCAGCCGGAGACCTCCTCAGGATCAAAGTGACGACCACAGCAGAGGTAGGCGATTTCAACATCGCCGACGGGATTGTCATGAAGGGCGGCAAGGCGCTCGCCGAAGGAAATATAACAGTGTGGATCTCATAATGAAAAAAGCTATTCTCATGTTGCTGCTGTGTTGTATGCTTGCCGGCCCTCCCGCAGTCCTCTGTGAAGAGGCCGGTGCCGGGAGCAGGCCGGGCAGTGGGCGTAAGGCCCTGATCTTTGAGCGGATATCGAAAACCGTTTCCGATATAAAGACCATTTCAGGTTCATTCCGCCAGGAAAGGCGGCTTTCCATGCTCAAGGAACCTGTCGTCTCCACGGGCCGTTTTTACTGCGAGAAACCCGACAAGCTCCGCTGGGAACTTATAAGCCCTGAACCTTCCGGTTTCCTGGTAAACGGCGTCACAGCGAAACAATGGAAGGGCAAAGAAGGCGTACCGGATGCCTTTGATGCCAGGCAGAACCCCGTCATCAGGCTCATCGTGGACCAGATATTTGCCTGGTCCTCGGCAGACCTCAAATGGATCGAGCAGCGTTACAACGTCACCGTCCTCAAAGACGAACCCATCGCGCTGAAACTCGTCCCGAACGACTCAAAAGAGAGGCGATACGTCGACCACATCCGCATATCCTTCGAGGCCGGGACGAACTATGTCCACAACGTCGACATCGCGGAAAAAAGCGGCGATTCCACAAGGATCGTCTTTTCCGGCATGATCATGAACAGTCAACTGCAAAAGGGCCTGTTCGACTGATCATGAATTCCTTTTTCTCTGTTTTTTCATCACTTTACAGTCATCTTGCACGCCGAAGGCCTCTGCTCTACTGCGCCACCTTCGCCGTCATCATCCTTGCCGCCTTCATCCTGAGGAACATCAGGATGAACGAGGACATAAAGCCTCTTTTGCCCGATGACCGCAGCGAGGCCGCGAAAGACTTCGCGCTGCTTCAGAAGGCGCCCTTTTCTGACAAGGTCCTGGTCAGCCTCAAGGGAGATCCGGGGACAGGAAAGAAAGAGCTCACCGACGCGGCGGATATGTTGAGCCGTGCCATGACACCGCCTTATTTCACCCGCGCCGTGGCCGGGCCGGCCATTGCGTCTGACGAGCGGCTCCCGCAATGGCTCATGAACACCCTCCCGAACACATTCACCGCCAGGGACATGGCGGCGGCGCAAAAGGCACTCACACCGGAAGAGGTCCGCTCCCGTCTGCAAAATGTGTATAAACAGTTGACATTACCCGAGGGATGGTTCATGAAGCCCCTTCTGCAGGCCGATCCCCTTGATATGCGCAGCGGAGTCCTTGAAAAACTCCGTCATCTCAACGTCATCCCCGGGATGGCCCTGTACAACAACCATTTCATAAGCGCCGACGGGAGCAGCGCTCTCGTGATAGCAAAAACGCCGGTGAAGATAACCGATTCAAAAGGCTCCGATGAACTGGTGACACACCTTAAAGACCTCATAAAAAAGGTGGTCCCCCCCAAGATCGAAGCGTCCTTCGTGAGCGGCCATGCATACACCGCGGCCAACGCTGGGACGATCAAGAAAGACCTCTATGTAATCCTGACCTGCGCGTCCGTTGCCATCTTCCTTTTGATAATGGCTTTTTTAAGGAGTTGGAAGGGCATACTCGTTTTTCTCGTCCCCTCTTCGGTGCTGTGCCTTGCAACGGCGGGAACGCTTCTTATCTATGACAGTGTCTCGGCAGTGACAATGGCTTTCGGCGCCGTGCTCCTGGGGATATCCGATGATTACCCCATACTTGTCTATTTCGCCCTGTGCAGCAAAGAGCGCGATCCCGCCCCGGTAACAAGGGAGGTCGCCCATCCCGTGATGTTCGGCGGGCTCACCACCATCGCCACATTCGGCGTCATGCTCCTCTCCACGCTGCCTGGACAGCGTCAGCTTGCGGTCTTTTCGATGATCGGGGTCGCCGTGTCCCTTGTTTTCTCCCTTGTCGTGCTTCCTCACCTCGTCCATTCGCTCCCCGGCAGGAAGCGTTACGTCGGCGCGCATCCGGCGCGCACCTTCAGCCTGCCGCGCAAGGGAGTGCTCCTTTGCTGGCTCGCAGTCATGGCAGTGTGCCTGTGGCAGGCGGGGCGGCTCGACTTCAACGGCGATCTCAAGGCCATGAACTTCGTACCCGAAGAGCTCCAAAGATCCGAGCGGCACATGTCGAAAACGTGGGGCAACTTCAGGGACAGCGCGATCCTTTTTGCCGAGGGTAAGGACCTGGAGGCATCGCTTTTTGCCAATGACTCCCTCTTTGCCTATCTTTCGGAAAAGCTCCCTGCGGCGCAGATCATCAGCCTGGCGCCATTATTCCCTTCATCGGCGACGCAGCGGGCTAACGCAAAGCGATGGGCGGATTTCTGGTCCGGTGGCAACGGGCGGCTGGCGCAAAAGCTCCTGTCGGAAGAGGGCGGAAAGCTCGGTTTCTCGGCGGGCGCCTTCCTGCCGTTCTTTGACATGCTCGCAAAGCAGCCCGGCCCCGTCACGGAAAGCGGTATGAAGGAGACCGGTTTCGCGGACCTCATGGATTCAATGATCGTGAAAGGCAACGGCAGTGTCCAGACCCTGACGCTCATCCCCGACACGAAAGCCAACGTCGATCTCTTCAGCAATGACGGGAACGGACCACAGGGGGTGCGCCTCGTGTCGCAGGGCCGCTTCAGGGAGATCATCGGCAAGGCCCTCGTCGGCAATTTCTCCCGCTATATCGTCTTCGCACTGCTTGTCATCATCGTGTCGGTAAGCCTCCTCTTTCGCAACCTGCAAAAGATCCTCCTCGCGCTCGTGCCTGTTGCGACGGGGCTTGTTTTTATGCTCGGCACCATGGGAGCCCTGGGCGTTCAGTTCAATATCTTCAACATCGTTGCCACCATACTCGTCATCGGGCTCGGTGTCGATCTCGGGATATTCATGGTCTGCAACATCACCGAAGGCTACGAGCATACCGCCAATCTGGGCATCCTCCTCGGCGGCCTGACAAGTTTTGTGGGCATCGGCGCACTGGCCCTGGCGCATCACCCGGCCTTAAGTTCCATCGGGATAACGGTCCTTCTGGGCCTGTGCGGCGTGATCCCCTCGGCCCTGCTGGTGGTCCCGGCGCTTTACAGAAAAAAGGCATGATCTCAATGGCAATGAACAGACTCAAGGAAGAGATCATAAAATGCGCCATCGGGCCCATCGTGGAAACGGAGCCCACGAAGGTCTCGAGGCGATACATTTTCCCTGCCGACTTTATCGGCTTTTCCGGCCATTTTCCGGGACACCCGATCCTGCCCGCTTTTGCCCAGGTGATGATGACGCTGATTGTCCTGGATGAATGGAAGGGACGCTCCCATGATCTCTTGTCCATGGAAAGGGCCAAATTCCGCATGGAGATACATCCCGGTCAGGAGATATCTGTCCAGTGCAGACAGCTCGGCCAGGGAAACGCCGGCGCCTTTGAGGCCAGGATCACCGCCGCGGGAGGACTTGCGGCATCTTTTTTTGTAAAAACCATCTGAAGGGGTTTGAAAGAACATGCAAAGATCATATTTCAACAGGAATGCAACGGACCCCGAGCCCTTAAGGGCGAAGGTTTCAAGACGGGTCAGGTTCGAGGAGACGGACCCGCTCGGAATAGTCTGGCACGGCCGCTATCCCGGTTATTTCGAGGACGCCAGGGTAGCCCTTGGCGAAAGGTACGGTGTCGGGTATCTCGATTTCTATAACAATGGTATAGTCGCACCCATCAAAAAGATGCATCTCGATTATTACCGTCCGCTGAGACTGATGGAAAACTTCACCATCGAGGCCATCCTGCACTGGTCCGACGCGACGAGGGTCAATTACGAGTTCATCATAAAGGACAGCGAGGACATCGTGGCAACGACGGGCTATACCGTCCAGGTGCTCCTGAACAAGGACAACGACCTCCTGCTGGTACCGCCGCCCTTTTTCAGGGAATTTCGTGAAAAATGGAAAGCAGGGGAACTGAAATAAAAAAGATCTGGATCGTAGACGCCAACGCGGTCACAGCGCTCGGGCAAAACCTCGGGGACACCTGGGAAGGTCTGGTGAAGGGGGCAACGGGCATCAGGGAGATCGATCGCTTTTGCCCGCAAGGGTACTATTCCCGTCTGGCTGCCTGTGTTGAAGGTCTCAAGCCAACGGGTGACAGGTCGCTGATCCATTCACTCGTCGAGATCCTCTTCAAGGGGATAGGTCCGGTACCGTCAGACGCGGTGCTTGTCACGGCAACGACGAAGATGGGGATCGACAACCTGGAGAGGCTCCGGCGGAAAGAGGCCGCGCGCGGTGGGGACGTGCTCCTTTCCTGCCTGCCTGAGATGGTTTCGCAGAAACTGGGCCTCAAGGACACAGGAACAAATGTGAGCGCCTCCTGCGCCTCGTCGACCATCGCCATCACCCAGGGGGCTTCCCTGATCGCCTCGGGCTTGGCCGAAGCTGTCATCGTCTGCTGCGCCGACGTTGTCACGGAATTCACCTTTTCCGGCTTCTGCGCCCTGAAAGTTGTCTCGGCCTTCCCCGCACGTCCTTTTGACAGGTCGAGGAGCGGGCTGACTCTTGGGGACGGGGCCGCCGCCCTGCTGATGATGAGTGAAGAAAGGGCTGTAAGGGACGCACGGTCCTGCATTGCCGTTGTCCGCGGCTGGGGCGCGTCGAACGACGCCTTTCACATAACCTCCCCTGCCCAGAACGGCGAAGGACTTGTCATGGCGATAGGGCAAGCGCTTGCCCGTGCGGGTCTGAAACAGGAGGACATTTTCGCCGTAAGCGCCCATGGTACGGGAACCACATACAACGATCTCATGGAAATTAAGGCCTTGAGACGTGTCTTCGGCGGACGTGACATTCCCGTTTATTCCGTGAAGGGAAGCATAGGACATACAACGGGAGCGGCCGGGGGCATAGAGGTAGCCCTGGCCGCAAAGGCCCTTTCTGTGCGAATGGTCCCTCCGACAACGGGGTTCAAGGACCCCGAAGAGGGCGCTGAAGGCCTTGTGAGCGCGCAAACGGCGCCTCTTGCCGGCGATCTGTGTCTCACCTCCAACTCCGGCTTTGGAGGGATCAACGCGGCCATAGTCCTGGAAAGGGGCAAAAGCATATGATCGCTTCGGTCACCGGCATCGGTTGGGTAAAACGGGAAAGCATGGGCTCAGGGCGCGGCCATCAAAAGTTCCAATCGAAAGATGCGGCACTGCCGAAGCTCACCAGCAGAATGGTCTTCGGCGAAGTTTCACCCCATTTCGGCAGGCTCGATGAATACTCGAAGCTCGGCCTTGCCGCTGCCGCCTTCGCCCTGAAAGACGCGATGCAGGACAAATGGAAAAACAAGCGCCCCATCGGGATTATCGTTTCCACAGTCCACGGCTGCCTCGCCACGGACATTGACTACTTCGAAACGGTGATGACCTTCGGGGGCAACCTTGCGAGCCCCAATCTCTTTGCCTGTACGCTCCCCAATATATTCCTCGGCGAGGCGGCGATCCGCTTCGGGCTCACGGGACCGGGCTTCGCCGTCAACGAACCCAAACTGACCGGACTTCGCGGCCTGCGCATGGCCCTGAGCAGCATGCTGATCGACGATTGTCTGACAATGCTCGTCGGCACTGCCGACCCCGGTCGTCCCGAATCTTTCCAGCATGATACGAATGTGACGCCCGGCGCATTGTTCCTGTTCATCGAGAAGTCCCCCGCCGATGATTCCCTGTCATACGGAGGACTTGACATGGCGCCCTCGGGCGATATCCTGTTCGATGGGGCTCCAGCACATAGCCTGGAAGATATATTCAAAAGGATCTCCAAAGGTCTGACAAAATAGAAAAAGCTTAAGGAAGGTACCGAGAAATATGAAGATGACACTGATCTATCCAAGATGGTCCAAACTTCAAAGGCAAACAGAGTTTCACCTCCCTCCTCACGGCCCCGTGGTATTTGCGGCGACCGTTCCCGAAGAGGTCGATATAACGTTCGTCGATGAGAATGTTGAGGACTATCCCCTCACCGACTCTCCCGATATCGTTGCCCTGTCGGTGATGCTCACGATCCAGCTTCCCAGGGCATACGAGATCTCGGCGCAGTATCGCGCCCGGGGTGTACCTGTCGTGATGGGCGGGATCGCAGCAACGCTCCACAGCGATGAAGCAGCCGCGCATGCCGATGCCCTCTTCATCGGAGAAGCAGAGGGCCGCTTCCCGCGGGTAATCGAAGACCTTAAGAAGGGCCGCCTCAAACCCGTCTACAACCATTTCGACGACCGCCCCGATATAGGCCTTATCGGCACGGCACGGCGCGACCTCCTTAAAAGGGAGCTCTACAATTACCGCGGTGTCCAGATGGTTGACCTCATCCACGCGTCCCGCGGCTGCAAGTTCAACTGCTTTCCCTGCTGCGTCGGCTATCTCGGCGGCAGGCAGTTCAGGCCGCGCCCCATCGACAGGGTGGTAGAAGAGATGGCATCGATACCGAACAACCGCCTTTTCCTTGTGGACAATTCCCTCGCGCAGGAACGTCAATGGCTGATCGACCTCTTCACGGCCATGGCCCCCCTCAAGAAAAAGTTTGTCTGCCACCCCATCCTTGACGATGACGAGATCCTTTCCCTCGCCGCCGACGCCGGGTGCTGGTATGTCTACCAGGCGATATACGACACCTCCGATACGATCCGCAGAAGGGTACAGCGGCTCAAAGACCACGGGATAGGAGTGGAAGGCACCATAATACTCGGCACCGACGACCACGACGAGGACTACATCAAGCGCCTCGTCGATTTCATCCAGGAGATCGGGGTCAATATGGCCGAGTTCACCGTCCTGACTCCCTTCCTCCACTCACCCATCAGGCAGCGGCTCGAAAGCGAAGGGAGGATCTTCGACAACAACTGGCAACATTACACGGCAGACAGGGTGGTCTTCCGGCCGAAACGCATGACGCCGGAAAAACTCCAGGAACTCTACTATTATGCCTGGGACACATTCTATGGGGACAACGGCCTTCAGATCAAGATGGGCGAGCTTTTCATGAACGTGATCCGTAAAGAGATGAAAGACGGAACATACCGGGGATACAACGCGAAGGAAAAGCGCGTTTTCAAAAAAAAGAGTGCAAACTGATGAGCAGGGTGCTTTTGATCTCCCCCAACACGGTTTCAGACCCGTACCCGGTCTACCCCATAGGCATGGCCATCATCAGCACGGCGCTTGCCTCGGCGGGGCACGAGGTACGACAGTACGACCTCCTCGTGGAGGGCCGGTCCGAAGATCGCCTTAAAGAGGCGATATCCGGCTTTGATCCCCATTATGTGGGCATTTCGCTGCGCAACATCGACTCCGTCGACTCATGCGACCCCGAAGACAACTGGTACCTCTCGTCCGACCTTGACCTCGTAAGGGCAATCAGAGAGGCAACGGCCGCGCCCGTGATCATCGGGGGGTCTGCCTTTTCCGTCATGCCCGAGGAGATCCTCGGTTACCTCGGCGCAGACTACGGCGTGGTCGGCGAAGGGGAACGAACCATCTGCGGACTCATCGATGGGCTCAACGAAAAAAGACCGATGCCGCGCATCACCGCAAACAGCGTTCGGAACGGGAACGTGGAGACAGCGACCACATGCAGTCCCTGCTGGGAGAACGGCCTGGTCGATTTCTACAAGCAGGAAAGCGGCATGATGAACATATTGACAAAGCGGGGTTGTCCATACCGGTGCGCCTACTGCACCTATCCCGCCATCGAAGGCCACGTGATACGGCACAGGCCGCCCGATGATGTCGTAGACGACATGGAAAAGCTTAAGATCGACCACGGTATCGACACCTTCTATTTTACCGATTCCGTCTTCAACGATGAAGAGGGCGGCTACCTGAAGGTCGCCGAGATCATTGTGCGCAGGGAGATGGATATAAAGTGGACGGCCTTTTTCCGTCCCGCCAGGATGGACAGGGAGACATGGTCCCTGCTCAAGCGCTCGGGGCTCTATGCCATAGAACTGGGGACCGACGCGTCGAACGATACCGCCCTGTGGGGCCTGAACAAGCAATTCTGCTTTGATGATATATATGATTTCAACGAAGCTGCCGTGAGGGAGCGGATACCCTGCGCCCATTATGTGATGTTCGGCGGCCCTGACGAGACCGAGGCCTCCGTCAATAAAGGTCTGCACAATCTTGACCTTCTCAGGAACTGTATGGTCCTCGCTTTCTCCGGCATCAGGGTCCTCCCTTCCACCCCGATCCACGGACGGGCAATAAAGGACGGTCTCGTTGCGGAGGGGGCCTCCCTTCTGGAGCCGATCTATTATTTCTCCCCTGACATAGACGCCCAAAAAATGTACGATACCATCCTGAACTCTTTCCAGAGGCGCATAAACAGGATCTTTCCCCCGTTTGACGGGCTCGCTCTCATGAGAAAGCTGAAAAGTGTCGGCTATCGAGGCCTTATGTGGAACAGACTGGTGCGTTTTGATTAAAACCTTGCCAAATAAAACATGACAACACTGAACGAAAAAAGGGCCCTTCTTGTCCATCCCCTGGGATACGGGACGGAGAGCGCCGGCCATGATATATCGAGAAAAGCGAATATCATGCCGCCTCTCGGCCTTGCAAGCCTTGCGGCCTATCTGAAGCGGGCCGGCATCGAGGCCGATATCGTCGATTACTATGCCAATCCCATGTCGGACCCTCTCATCAGGGACTACCTGGCAAGATACCGGCCGGCTTTTATCGGCTTGAGCTGCACTACGTCCAGCTTCCTTGACGGGGTACGCATCGCCGGTCTGGCAAAATCAGTGGAGCCCGGAATAAAGACAGTCTTCGGCGGCCCCCATGTGTCGGCGCTCAAAACAAGGACGCTCGAAGGTTTCCCCCAGGTCGATCTGGCCGTAGTCGGTGAAGGTGAAGAAACCCTGAAAGAGCTCATCGAGTGCGGCGGTGAGACACAGCTGCTGCCGCGCGTGCCGGGCATCGTCTACCGCGATGGGAAGGAAGGCCCAAGCTTTACCGGTTACCGGAAAAATGGCGTCGATCTCGACAGTCTCCCCTTCCCCGCTTATGAAAAGCTCCCCGGATACCCGCTTGCCTACAAGCTTCCCATATTCAACTATCCCGGGACCCCCAATTCAAGCTGCATATCCAGCAGGGGATGCCCTTACGCCTGCAGCTACTGCGACCGGTCCGTCTTCCGCAACAGTTTCCGGTACAATTCCGCCGGCTACCTCTACGAGCACCTGAAATATCTCCACGAGCGGTTTCACATCCGCCATGTCAATTTCTATGATGACCAGTTCACCTTCAATCGCCAGAGGGTCGTCGAATTCACCCGCATGATGATCGACAAGCCACTTGGGATGACATTCAACTGCGCGGTGCGCGCGGAACACATCGATCCGGAGCTTACCGGCATGATGAGGCAGGCAGGGTGCTGGATGATAAGCCTGGGCATCGAGACGGGCGATGAAGAGCTCCTCGCCCGCCATCGAAAGAATGCGGACCTTGGCATGCTGGCGGAAAAGATAAGGGTCATCAAGAAAGCCGGTATACGCGTAAAGGGACTCATGATGATCGGGCTCCCCGGGGAAACCCGGTCAAGTATAGAAAAAAGCATGGACTATGTCTTCTCCCTGCCTGTCGATGACATCAACGTCTCCAAGTTCACACCCTTCCCGGGCACACCCCTCTACGAGAACGCTCATGAACTGGGCACTTTTGATGAGGACTGGCCGAAGATGGACTGCATGAGCTTCCTCTTCATCCCAAAAGGTATGACAAAAAAGCTGCTCGAAAGGCTCTTCACGAAGTTCTACCGCAAGCACATCATGCGGCCGAAGACGCTCATCGACTATGTCACAATGATCTGGCGTTCTCCTGACAGCTGGAAGAGATTCATCTCCAATATCGGCCCCTTCCTGCGCTTCGCCCTGACCGACAGACGGATAGCAGGAAAAAACGAAAAGACAGCTTGAGCCGTTTCAACCGCTTGAGCCGCTTGAGCGTCAGAAACAATAAAATATTCATCTTTTAAAAATGTTCTTTTGAACATTCAAGCCGTTCAAGCATTCAAGCGGTTCAAGCCGCCTTTACCACTTATGATCGACCCCCCACCCATCACCCGAGACACTGACTCAAGCCCCGTCAGGCCGCTTATCGTCATTCCCGTATACAACCACACGGGTACTCTGCGGGATGTCGTCACCAGGGCGCTTCGCGTTTGCGGCGACGTGCTGGTCGTCGATGACGGCAGCGATGACGGCAGCGTAAAACAGGCCGTAGACAACCTCCCCGCCCTTTTCGTGCGGCACGAAAAGAACATGGGAAAAGGAGCGGCTATCCTCACTGCGGCGAAGGAAGCTAAGAAACTCGGTATGACCCATATTATCACTATCGATGCCGACGGACAGCACGATCCGGCCGACTTTTACCGCTTTGACCGCGTGATCCGTGAAGAACCGCTGACCATCGTGGTGGGAAAGAGGGCCTTCGATAGAAAGACCGTTCCTTTCTCGTCGCGCTTCGGAAGGGTCTTCTCCAACTTCTGGCTCAAGGTCCAGACGGGCTGCTCCCTGAAAGACACGCAGAGCGGTTTTCGCGCTTATCCAGTTGCCGTGCTCGAGTGGCTGAAACTCCATGACAGGCGCTTCTCGTTTGAGATCGAGGTGCTGGTGAAGGCCGCATGGGCAGGGATCCCCTTGAAAGAGGTCGATGTTTCAGTTCATTATCCCGCGCCTGACAAGCGCATCTCCCATTTCCACCCTCTCTCTGACAACCTCGCTCTCACCATTCTCAACACACGTCTCACAGTAAGAGCGATCCTTCCCATACCGCAGAGGAACTACGTCGAGGAAAAAAACGGGTCGGAAAGGATATCGGTCCTCCATCCTGTAAATTCCCTTAAGACGCTCCTCAAGAGGAACGTTTCACCCAGGCAGCTCGCCCTGTCGACCGGCCTTGGGTTTTTCCTCGGCAGCCTTCCCCTCATCGCTTGCCAGACCCTGACGATTCTTGCGACAGCAAACTACTTTCGCCTGAGCAAGTTCGCCGCCCTGAGCGCCAGCCAGTTGTGCATTCCCCCCATAGTTCCAGCGCTCTGCATTGAGCTCGGTTACTTTATCCGTCACGGCAGGTTCCTGACGGAGATCTCTCTTGAGACCATCGGTTACCAGGGGTTTGAAAGGATCTTTGAATGGATCATAGGCTCCTTCATCCTGGGGCCTGTCCTGGGAACCCTCATTGGGGCCGTTGTCTATGTGATGACTTTACTGCTTAAAAAGGAAGGCGTCGGGAAGAATGTATAAGGAAACAGGCAGAACAGGGGACAACGCCAGGTGGACAAGCCGCAGCGTAGGCTCACGCCTCCAACACAGCATATTCTATGCCCTCATCGGGCTCGGCGGGCGAAAGGCGGCCTACATGGTTCTTAGCCTTGTGGCCTTCTACTACACACTTTTCAGGCCAGCTATCAGGAAAAAGGCAGATCCCTACCTTAAGCGGCGGTTCGGGACAGGGAGTGTTCTTAAAAAATTCCTCAACTGCTACCGCATCTACGAGAATCTCGGCAAGGCGCTCATCGACAGGGCAATAATCGGGATCAAGGGACCAGGGCACATGCGTATCATATGCAACGATCATGACCTGCTTTTGGGCCTGGTCCGTGAAGGGCGAGGGCTCGTGCTGCTGACCGCCCACGTGGGGTGCTGGCAGGCAGCCATGTCGGCGCTGCGCGTCCTCAACACGCCGGTGAGTCTTCTGCTCCACCGTGAAGAAGGCGATGTCGATCTCCATTATTTTGAGCATTCAGGCGGCCAGGCGCCGTTCAGGGTCATTGACCCCTTGAGCTACCTCGGCGGAGTGCTGGAGATGATGGAGGTCCTTAAAAAAGGTGAGGTGCTGTCAATAATGGGAGACAGGGTCCTTGGCGACGCCAAAAGCACCATCCGGGCGGGCTTCCTGGGAGACCCCGTCAGGCTTCCCGTGAGCGCATACAAGCTTGCTTCCGTCACGGGGGCGCCAATTGCGGTCCTGCTGTCACACAAGAGCGGGCCGGACTGCTACGAACTGACCGTTGATGACATTATAAGGGTCCCTCATGAGACCGGACGGCCGGAGGAGGTTTTCCGCCCCTACGCCGAACGCTTTGCCGGGACGCTGGAATCCTACGTACAGCGCTACCCCTACCAGTTCTTTAACTTTTACGATATGTGGGAAGAGGCCTGACGACAGGGTCTCTTTTCATGACAACCTCAATTTAATAATTCTAATGAAGGAAGGTCGGCAATATGACGGTTAAGGAGAAACTCAAAAAGATCATCATTGAAGAATTGAACCTGGAGGAGATCAGTCCCGAAGACATCGAGGACGACGCACCCCTTTTCGGGGAAGGTCTGGGTCTCGATTCTCTGGATGCTGTCGAGATCGTGGTCTTGCTGGAGAGGCATTTCGGCGTCGAGGTAAAAAGTCTCGAAGAAGGCAAGGCGGCCTTCCAGTCCATCAACACGCTGGCCGCTTATGTGGAAGAAAGGATCGCTCAATGAACAACGCCCCCCCTACCCCTGTGGCCATAACAGGTGTGGGCTGCATATGCGCCCCCGGGAACAACCTCGCTGAATGCATGGAGTCCCTCTTCAAGGGTGAAAGAAAGCTGGGCCCGCCCATGAGGTTCACCTCCAGTCATGCCATCACGTATCCGGTCTTCAATATTGCCGACGATCTCACATCGCTGGCGATAATTAACACGCCGGACATATCGCGCACAGGCAAACTCGGCCTCAAGGCTGCCTTTGAGGCCATTGCCTGCGCCGGACTTGACAGGCAGCGGCTTAAATCAAAACGGGTAGGCGTCTGCATGGGCACCACCCTGGGCAGCGTGATGAACAACGCGGACTTTTACCGGGCATATCTGGAAGACCAGGACCCTGATCTGGCCGCGATCACCATGTACCTTCAGAGCAACCCGGCATCCGTCATTGCGAGAGAACTCGAACTTACCGGCCCCCTTCAGACCGTTGTCAACGCCTGCTCTTCCAGCACCGACGCGATAGGCATCGGGGCCATGTGGGTCAGGTCAGGCCTGTGCGACATAGTGCTTGCGGGCGGCGCCGACGAATTGAGCCATATTGCCTGCAACGGCTTCATATCGCTCATGATCACCGACAGCGGGCCATGCAAACCCTTTGACAGGGACCGCAGGGGGCTCAATCTCGGCGAAGGAGCCGCAATGCTGGTCCTTGAATCGGAAGACTCAAAAAAGGAAAGGGGCGTACAGAACCGCACTTTCGTCCTCGGTTACGGGGCGTCCTGCGATGCCTACCATCTGACCGCGCCTCATCCCGAAGGCAGGGGGCTTCGGCGGGCTGTCGGGGAGGCACTGGCCGCTTGCGGCATTTCTGCACCCGACGTGGCTTTCGTCAACGCGCACGGTACAGGCACCCCGGACAACGACCGCGTGGAATCGCATGTTCTTTGCGACATGATGCCCGGTGTGCCTTTTCTCTCAACGAAAGGCTACACAGGACATACCCTCGGCGCAGCGGGCGCCATCGAGGCCGCTTTCACCGTTGCCTGTCTCGAAAAGGGGGCAATACCCGCAAGCGCCGGGTTTACAACACCCGACCCCGAATTGCCTTCATCCCCCGTGACCGGTGAAATGTCTATCCCAGGCAATGTGGCCGTCTCTGAATCGCTTGCCTTCGGCGGTCATAACGGGGTCCTGGTCTTCGGGAAGAAAGAGGTTTTGTCATGAAGATCGCCATCAATGGAATAGGTGCAGTGGGTGGTTTCGGCTGCGGAACGGACGCTCTGGCGTCAGCTCTTCACAGCGGCCGGTGCGAACCCGGGAGGGCCGCTGTCAAAACAACACGCGGGCCCGTTGAAATACCTGTCTATCTCGCTGACACATCAAGGCTCGAAGATTTCGTCAACAAAAGGGCCCTGCGCCGCATCGATCATTTTTCGAAAATGGCCCTCCTGGGATCGCATCTCGCGCTTAAAGAGGCCGGAAAACTTGAGGAAGACCACAGCAGGATGGGTGTCATCGTCGCCACAGGCTATGGTGCCGCTCACACCACCTATGACTTTCTCGATTCCTTCCTGCTCCAGAGTGACTCCTTTTCCTCACCGACCTGCTTCTCCAGCTCCGTTCACAATGCCGCAGCGGCAAGCATCTCCATGCTTCTTGACATAACAGGTCCCGGACTAACAGTCAGTCAGTTCGAAATGTCCGCCGCTTCGGCTCTTCTCGCGGCGCGAAGCTGGCTTGAAGAGGGTCGGGTCGACTCTGTCCTGTTCGGCACTGTCGATGAATACTGCGATGTCCTGGGCTACTGCTGGCATCGTTTCTACGGCGAGAAAGCGGCTGCCCCTCACGAAATGAGGCCCCTTGAGTTCAACATGCAGAGTGCCATACCGGGAGAAGGGGCAGTGTTCTTCCTGCTCACCGCCGAAGGGAAGGAAACAGCCTCGCCCTACGGCTTCATCGAGGATATCCTGATAGGCAGATGCGGCAAAGGAAAGATCGGCGCAGCCCAGGGAACAAGACTTTTCATTGGCGCCGACGGGAACATGACATTCAGCAGCTACTACAAGAACCATCTTCCCGGCGGTGTACCGACAACCTGTTACACCCCGCTGTACGGGAGCCTCCCAACAGGCCAGGCGTTCGATATCGCCATAGCCGCAATATCAAGAATGAACGGAAAAGTTTTCCCCTCGCCGGGAGCCGGCGGATGCGCGGACATGCCGGAGAGGCCCCTGGGCGACGATAAAATCGACTGCATCACGATCGGCGGGGAGGGAGAACTGGCCTCGGTCATACTGCACTAAAAACAGTTTAAGCCGTTTCTAAAGACCGTGAGGCGTAAGGCGTGAAGCGTAAGGCGTAAACAGTTCCAGCCGTTTCTAAAGACCGTGAGGCGTAAGGCGTGAAGCGTAAGGCGTAAACTGCACTAAAAACAGTTTCAAAGTTTAAAGTTTGAACGTTTGAAAGCAGAAAGGAATAAAGCTCCTTCTTAACTTGAAACGGTCCACAAACTCTCAAACTGTCTTTTGGGTTTTTTCAGTTTATATGGTTTGTTCTGTTTCTTCGGTTTATAAAGATTTTCTTTTTTTTAACGCCTTACAAACTCTCAAACGCTTCATAAACTTTCAAACTGTTTTTTGTTGGATATCCCACCAGGAACGTGATAGGAACGGGCGAATGAGGCGGCTTGATCTCCCCGGCCTCCCACGTATAACCCTTCGCGTCAAGACCTTCCGTCATCCCTCTCATTTCGGTGATGGAATAACTTCGCAGGCAGGACACCAGTGAATCAAAGAGGATGACCGGCGTTGCGACAGGGAACAGGTAGGTCCACAACAGCCTTGACCACCGGAAAGGCCTCAATAAAGGTACACAAAGAGGCACGAGCAAGGCTGTGGCGGCGAAATTGAGCATTGACCACGCCGTCCGCTTTGTTATCTCGAATATGGCGATCCCCTGTTGGCAATCCACCGCATCCCGAAGGATATCACGGGCCTCCCCGGGCCGGAAATGATGGAAACCCGAAAAAATAGTCCTGAAACCGCCAAGGGTTTCAGGAACCCTGGTGGCATCGACAGGCTCGGAGCAGAAATCAAATTTGCCGCCGGATGCGTTTCGGGCAAATGTGAGCGCCGCCGCGTTGGGATATTTATCGGTGAGCCAGACCTTGACGGGAAATCCCTCCTTCTCCATCATCCACTGCACGCGAAACCAGGGCCCTCCGCTGCCGGAACACAGATCGACCACCTCATTCACGCCGAGGCGCTCCAATGTCAGCCTCAGAAGAGAGGCCATCTCGACATCCATCCTCCACATCATCACGCCGAACTGTATATAATCTGTAACGATGCCGCGCAGAGAAGGCGGGCACCATTTAGCGTCACTCATCTCGAACAAGTGTAATCTTCGCACCGATAGGAAACCTTAAAAACGGAAATTGAACTGCCCCCCGGCCTGACACGCCCTCTCACGCAGGGCTTCCCGAAGTTCAGGTATTTCTTAGCACTTCAATAATGAGATGTCAACCAAAGGAAAGATAAAGACGGCTTGAATGCTTGAACCGCTTGAATGCTTGAACGGGAAAAACAAAAAAAGAAGAGTTTCAGCAGTTTCAATCGTTTCAACGGGAAAAACAAAAAAAGAACCGGGGCCTTTAACGGCCGAAACGGCTGAAACGGTTTTTTAAAGGAGTAGCATGCTTGATGCCGATACAATAGTCATAGGCTCCGGCGCCGGGGGGCTTGCCGCAGCCCTGGCCCTGGCCCGGGCGGGGGAGCGCGTGCTTGTTCTGGAGCGGCACACGGTGCCCGGCGGGCTGTGCCACAGTTTCCGGCGTGGAGGCTTCCGTTTCAGCCCCGGCATTCATTACGTCGGCCAGCTTGGCCCGGGCGGTTCGCTTCGCGAGATCTACGAAGGGCTCGGCGTAGCAAACGACCTGACCTTCTACGAGATGAACCCGCAGGGATTCGAACATTACCGCATCGGCGATGAGACCTTTGACCTGCCCGCCGGCGTGGATGCCATTGTGGAACGCTTCAGCAGGCGGTTTCCCCGCCAGGCCAGAGGGATCGGCGGTTATTTCGAGCTCCTCGGCCTTGTCAACAGAGAGATGGCGCTGATCCCCGAAACCAGGGGCTTTTTGGAATTTCTTACCATCCCGTACAGGACCAGGCATATGGGCCTTTTTGGATTGTGCAGTCTTAAAACCATTCTGCGCTATTACACATCCGATCCCCTGTTGCGGACATTCCTCTCGATACAGTGCGGCGACCATGGATTACCCCCCTCCAGGATCCCTTTCATCATGCACGCCCCCGTGGCAGGACATTACACCAACGGGGCCTGTTACCCCGCCGGAGGCGGCTCTTCCATTCCGGAGGCATTTATCGCCGGTCTGCAAAAAAGGGGCGGGGAGATCCGCCTGTCGACACCGGTTGAAAAGATACTTATTGAAAGCAGAGGCGACCGGCGGCATGCCATCGGTGTCCGCATAGAGGGCGGCGCCGAGCTTCGCGCCAGCCGGGTGATCTCAAACGCCAGTCCCCATGTCACCTATGAGCGCCTTGTGGGCCGGGAAAACTTGAGCTCCCGCCTCAAGCGGAAACTGGATCGCACACGCTATTCGATAGCGGCCGTGGTCCTCTTTCTGGCAACGGACCTTGACCTTGCATCCATGGGTATGGATTCCGGCAATTACTGGTACGCGCCCCACGGCGACCTTGAATTGATCTATGCCGGGGCACAGGACCCGGACACGGTCAACGACCCGCTTCCGAGCATCTTCTTCGGCATAACCACCATAAAAGACCCGGGCAGCTTCACGAAGGGCCTCCATACCATCGAGGTCGTACGCTTTCTCACCTACGAGGCATTCAGCGCATATGCCGGTTTTACGTTCGGCAACAGACCACGGGAGTACCGGGCTCTCAAGGAGAAGATCTCAACGGCCATAATGAGTTCGCTTGAACGCATCATTCCGGGGATAAACAACCATGTGGTCTTTAGCGAACTTAGTACTCCTCTCACCAACGATCACTTCGTTGGCTCCACCTGCGGGGCCTGCTACGGGACCGAAAAGACCCTGGGGCAGATCGGCCCTTTCAGTTTCAGGCAGTTCTCGGAAATAGAGGGCCTCTGCCTTTGCGGGGCAAGCACCCTCGGCCACGGTGTGGCCGGGGCAACGACATCCGGGCTTTTCCTGGCGGCTTCGATCCTGGGATCCCGGCCAAGCGAACTGCTCTGCGCAAAAGACCAGAAACTGCGGATACTTTCAGCGGCATCCCAATAATTTCGATAAGTATAGTGGATATTTTCCAGCGATACTGCTACACTATCCCTTCAGATGCTTCCATATTGGAAGCATTGTTTGATTTCCCAGCCCCCATACATTGGGGGCTTTATTGAAATACCATTTTGGAAGTGACACGGTATGTTTATTAACGCAATATCGCATTATCTGCCCAAAACAATCATCGGCAATATATATTACACACGCCTGAACGGACTTACCGATGAATGGATATTCAAGAGATCGGGGATCAAGAAAAGGGCAAAGGCAAGCGGCGGCGAGAACGCCAATACCATGGCCATAGAGGCCGTCGGGGCCCTGACCGTCGACCTGCCTTATCTCCTGTCCGACATCGATCTCATCGTCGGTGCTACGTACACCCCTTACGACACCATTGGAACGCTTGCCCACGCTGTCCAGAGCCATTTTGAAATACCTGCGGCCAGAGCTGTGACCATCACGACGGCATGCTCATCGTTCATAAACGCCGTTGAGATAGTTGAAGGGTACTTTGCACTGAACAAGGCGGAAAAGGCCCTTGTCATTGCCTCCGAACACAACTTCGCCTATACCGACGACTCCGACGAGCACTCCGGCCATCTTTGGGGAGACGGGGCCGGCGCGGTCCTCATCTCAAAAGAGCGGTTTTCGGAAGAAGATATTGAAATAGTCGACGTGCACACGTCGGGCCTCGGCCATATCGGCAAGGGCATCGACGGGGTATATTTACGGCCTAATGAAGGCGGACTGAAGATGCCCCACGGGCGGGACATCTTCGCCAATGCTTCCAAGTTCATGGCATCGGAGGCAAAGGACATACTGAAGCGCAACGGCCTCCAGCCCAAAGACGTTGACCATCTTGTCCCCCATCAGGCCAACGCGCGCATAATCAGCCGCGTTGCAAAGACCCTCGGAATGGACGACAGCAAGGTGGTCTCCATTATTGAAGAAACAGGCAACACGGGCTGTGCCAGCACAGTTATCTGCCTTTCGCAGAACCGGGCAAGATTCAAAAAAGATGACATCATCGTGGTGACCGTCTTCGGCGGCGGCTACTCAAGCGGGGCAATGCTTATGAGAAAATGACCGCCGGGAACAACCCCCCCCCTTTTTTTTTCTTTACCCTCAGTTCCTCTCTCCAAACTCCTTTCAAAAAACTTGCCTCATTCCATTCGTGAAGCGTCAGGCGTAAAGCGTGAGGTGTTTTAGAAACCGTGAAACGTGAACCGTAAGGCGCGCTTTGTTAGCAAAGGTTTCTTTTCCATCCCGCACGCCCAGGTACAGCGGGATCGGGACCGCGGCGTATGGATCGTATTCTCTGTCCATGCGGCGCACGATCTTCCTCCGCGTACTTTGCGGCCTCGAGAGAGGAGTGACAACGACGAACGGGCGGGAGGGTCTTTTCCTTACACTTTACTCCTTACGTTCTCTGTCACGGTCTCTTTCACATTTCACGCCTGACGCTTTACGGTCTCTAACAAAATTCCCTTTATTTTAACCCTGTGCCGGTCTATAGTATTAGTTCTCTGGAGCAGGAGAAATAATAATGACCGTTTCAAAGGAAAATACCCTGAAAACCTTGACTGACAAGATGCACCTGCCGATGCTGCTGGTTTTTTTCATATCTTTTCTTTTCGTTCTTTTCCTTCACTGGCCATGTCTTGCGGAAACTGTCGAAGACAATGAAGTGGATGAAACGGACATAGAGGAGTCGATAGAGTTCACCTCCCCGTCGGATTCGCACGACGTTATTAATTTCAATATTTTCGAGGACATCGCCCGGGCAAGGGAACTCCTTGATAAAATGAGCTGCGGGTTCAAGGTTGTACGATCGAAAAAGGTCGTAAAGGTGAAAAAAGGGAAAAAAGTAAGGAATGTTACCAGATGGGGAAGAAACGAACTGGGTGAATTCACCATCCTTCTCGCCGTGGAGAACTTGAAAAACAGGGAGATCCAGGTCATCAAAGTGCATCCAAAACTCGGTGCCCGCACACAAGGCGCCATTGTCGAGCCGGGCAAATCCAACGGCGTCAATACGAAGTTCACCATCATATACCCGCAGCGCCATGTCGTTCTGGCGATCAAGAGACCGGTGCGCCACGGGACAACATTCAGGGAAGTAATTTATACCCCGTACTCCGAAGGCCTGGATATTCCCGTTGTGAGAAAGGCGGGGCTGGAATACCTGCAAAATACCATCGGCAAGGCAAAGAACGACCTTGTCGCAAGAAGGGTAAGGCCGCGCTCATGCAGCAGCTTTATAGAAAATGATGTCTCCGTCGTACTGGCGATCATCGAACATATCGATCCCATGAAATTCACGAGCGGGAAATACACCGTGGAAAAGCTGATCAACGAGACGCTCGTCATCATGGGGACCAACAGGCACAAAGCCTACCGCTTTTCGGTATCAAAAGCAGGGGCAAGAGGCCTTTTCCAGTTCATCCCGAGCACTTACAGAAGGATCTCGAACCTCTATCCGCAGGCGGGCCTGATAGGCGATTTTGTCCGTGGAATGGAAGACCACGAGAACGCAGCAAAAGCCTCTTTTCTCCTCTTCGACACTGATATGCGCGTGCTGAGCGACACAAGGAAAGAACAGCTCATGAACGATCCTCCCGCGCTTGAGAGGTTTCTGGCCTCCGCATACAACTGCGGGCCGGGCAGAGTCAGAGGGGCCATGGACAGATATGGAGAGAACTGGCAATCAGGGGTCCCCGCAGAAACACAGATATACATTCAAAAATTTGACGCCGTCCGGCAGTGGTATCACTCACAATCACTGGCGACCAGGTGAAAGATGTTGATCGTATACTCCGACAGGCGGTATTTAAAGGAAGCCCAAACACTGATGAAAAGGCATGACGCATGGGGAAAGTGATCTTCGGCAAATGGGGCACAACCCCTGGCAACAGAAATCCTCAGGCTAAAGATGCCGGCGGCAGGGAGAAGGTCTACCAGCTCCGGATATCCCTTCCGGAAAGCGATCCGGAGATATGGAGAAGGTTTCTCGTATCAGGCAATACCACCCTGGCAAAACTGCACAAGGTAATTCAGGCGGTCATGGGCTGGACTGATTCACATCTCCACGAATTTGCCGTCAGGGACATCACCTTCGGAGACCCCGATCCCGAAATGAAAGCGGAGGGTATGCGAAACGAAAAAAAGGCCTTTCTCTACCAGGTCGCACCCGGGGTACGGGCTTCGTTCATGTATGTCTACGATTTCGGCGACGATTGGATCCACAGGATCACCGTGGAGAAGATAACGGATAACCACGAGAAATTCTCGGGCAAGCCCGTCTGCCTGGAAGGCGAGCGTGCATGCCCTCCCGAAGACTGCGGCGGAATTCCCGGTTATTACGACCTGCTGGAGATCATCAAAGATCCCGAAGACCCCGAATATGAAGAAATCATGGACTGGCTGGGCGGCTGCTTCGATCCCGAATACATTGACATCAAGAAGATCAACTCGGCATTGCAAAAAATAAGGTAAACAACAAAACAATAATATTGCTCGAACAGCTTGAGCGTTTTAAAAAACATTTTTAAAAAATGGGTGCATTTTTGCTTCTGACGCTTAAACGGTTCAAACTTGTGTCAACTGTCTTTGAGGATTTCAAGACAGTTGACACAAGTCCGTTCCTTGCTTATAATGGCTGAACAGGATCGGGAAAGCTTCCTTGCTATCACTTATCGTGGTTTATGTTTGTCCCTGATCTTAAAGCGGACCGGGAAAACACGGTAAGCGATTTTTATCAGGTTTCCAGTGGAGGGAACAGGCCTGGATACAGACAAAGAACAGTTTGCAGGTGAACCGGCAGCGTTTCGGGAAAGCCATGGGAGCGCCGGGGCGGCCGTTGTCGGACCTGCGGGCGTTTCGAACACCGCAATGTCCTTCTTCTCTTTCATCGGTACGTGGGGCCTGCGCGTGTTGGGCAATTTCGGCGCCATAGCGGTTTTCTTTTCCCTGGCCTTCGTCAACATCTTCCGGCGCAAACAGCTCAGGGAGATCACAAACCATATCTATTACATCGGCGCCAAATCTTCCCTGATCGTGATGCTCGTGGCGCTGTTCACCGGCATGGTGCTCGGCTTGCAGCTTTTCTACACCCTGGTGAAGTTCGGCTCCGTGGGAGCACTCGGGTCTGCCATTTCCCTCTCCCTTGTAAGGGAACTGGGACCGGTGCTCACCGCCATCATGGTCACGGCGCGAGCCGGTTCCGGCATGACCGCCGAGATCGGGATCCTCCGCAATTCGGAGCAGATAGACGCCCTGTACACGATGGGTATCGACCCCGTGCGCTACCTCATCAGCCCGAGGATCGCCGCCTCTATCATCAGCTTTCCCCTGCTTACCGCCTTCTTCGACCTTGTCGGCATCATCGGCGGGTATTTGACAGGTGTAGTGCTGCTCGGGACAAACGCGGGGACATATTTCTACCGTGTTCAATCCTCCCTTGGCATGCTGGATATCCGGGGAGGTTTCATAAAGTCCCTCGTATTCGGTGCGATCGTTTCCTGCATCTGCTGCTTCCAGGGTTATTTCTGTCATATGAGGACAGACGGTTTCGGCGCGAAATCCGTGGGTCTTGCAACCGTGTCAGCCGTCGTGCTCTCATGCGTGATGATCCTCATTACGGACTACGTTGTCACTTCATTCCTCATGTAAGGACGGCCATGGAAACACCTTTGATAGAATTCAGGAACGTAACCAAGCGGTTTGGCGAAAAGACCGTGCTTGACAACATCAACCTCAGCATATACAAGAACCAGGTCACCACGATCATCGGGAAAAGCGGTACCGGGAAAAGCGTGCTCCTCAAGCATATAATCGGGCTCCTCAAGCCGGATGAAGGCACCATCCTCTTCCAGGGAAAACCGGTCAACGAAATGAAAAAAAGCGAATGGGAGGCCCACAGGGACCGGATAGCCTACCTGTTCCAGAACAACGCCCTTTTTGACTCGATGACGGTCATGGACAATGTGGCCTTCCCCCTTCGCCAGACGACCGGTTTGAGCGGCGCGGAGATTGAAAAGAGGGCAATGAAAAGGATCGAAGACCTGGAGCTTGTCGAAGCGGTCCGGAAGTTCCCTTCGGAGCTTTCGGGGGGGATGCAGAAACGCGTGGCCCTGGCACGGGCCCTGGTCACGGACCCCGAGATCGTGCTCTTCGACGAGCCGACCACGGGCCAGGACCCCATAAGGAAGAACATGATCCTGAGCATGGTCATACATTACAGGAGGAAGTTTGGGTTCACCGCCATCATGATCAGCCATGACATCCCCGATGTCTTCTTCATTTCAGACCGTATAGTCATCCTCTGGGAGGGAAGCGTGGGCTTCGAAGGGGTCTATGAAGACGCCCTCAGGTCGAAAGTTCCCATGATCGATGAATTTCTCCGCAGCCTTGACGGGTTTCAGGACGAACTGACGGGCCTGCTTTCACGGGAGGCCTTCAAAATGCACTACGCGGCGATGCTGGGAAGCACGACCACAGAGGCAAACTTCTCTGCAGCGCTTTTCAGCGTCCGGTTGTACCTGCTGCACGAGGCCCTCGGGCCGCAGGCCGCGGTGGAAGCCCTGAGAGCGCTCGGCGAATATATCAACAAGCACTTTAACCACATAGGGATGTTCTCCGCACGCCAAAGCAGGGATGAGATCCTGACGATATTCCCCCACAAGAACATCGATGAGGTGCGGCAACTGGTAGCGGATTTTTCGCAGGAATTGGAGGGCGGGGCCATAGACCACATCAAGGACATCGCAACAGCAGGTGCTGATGCGGACACATGTTTTGACATATACATCCGTGCCGGGATCACAGAGATCTCTCCCGAGGATACCATCGATCAGATAATCGATAATGCCCGGGCAAAGCAGGAGATCATTGTAACACACCGATGCGATTTCGGAGGTATCGAGCAATGAAAAAATATTCCATAGAAACAACGGTGGGGATCTTCATGGTGATCGGCCTCATATGTGTGGGCTACATGACCGTGAAACTCGGCAAGGTATCACTCTTCGGAGACGACACCTATCCGCTCTTCGCCCGGTTCACATCGGTCTCCGGACTCAGGGTGGGGAGCTCGGTCGAAATTTACGGGATCCAGGTGGGCACCGTGACTAACCTTGCCATAGATCACGATAAACAGATGGGGGTCGTCGAAATGAAGATTGACAAGGGGACCATGGTCTACGATGACGCGGCCGCAACCATTAAGAGCGCCGGGCTCATCGGCGATAAATATGTTAAGATAGATCCCGGGGGATCAGGCGAGCCCCTGAAACCGAAGGGGGCGATCACGCAGACCTCTGTGCCGGCGGATATCGAAGACCTCATCGGCAAATACGCCTTCGGGGACACGAAAAAAGAACCGGAAAAGGGCTCTGAAAAATCTGTCAAATGATCCAGGGAGGATGAAGTGAGAAAAACACTTGTCGGATTTATGATATTCGCCATATCGATGGTCCCGTTTTATGCCTTCGCGGGCGCCCCGCTCGATGCCGTGAAAACGAACGTGAACAGCGTGCTTGACGTGCTCCGCGACCCCAAGCTCAAAGGTGAGTCTGGCAAAAAAGTAAAGGAACAGAGGATCGAGGCCGCCGCCGACAAACTCTTTGATTACGTGGAACTTTCCAAAAGGACCCTGGGCCTGAACTGGAACAAGTTCACCACGGAGCAACGAAAAGAATTTGTCGGGCTTTTCAGAACGATCCTCATGGATGCTTATATCGACAAGATCACGGCTTACACCAACGAGAAGGTGAACTTCACCAAAGAAATGCCCCTTTCCGAAACTACAGTGGAAGTGCAAAGTACGGTAGTGTCAAAGAGCGCCGAAACGCCAGTTTATTACAGGGTGATAAAAAAAGGCAACGACTGGAAGGTATACGATGTGGTCATCGAGGGAGTGAGCCTGGTCAGCAACTACCGCACCCAGTTCCGGGAGATCCTGGGAAACAACCCGCCGCAGGCGCTGATCGACTCCCTGCATAAAAAGGTCGGGAAAAAATGAGGAGAAGGAACATAAAGCCGCACAGCAAGAGGACCACCATCTTCTTAAGGTCTGCGTCTGGCCTCTCTCTTCTTCTGCTGCTTTTGCTTCTTTGCTGTCCATCCCTGCACGCAGAATCCGACATTCCTGTTTCCGAAGCAAACATCGACACCGGCGTAAACGTTCCGGCAGCCGAAAAACAGGCTGGTGAAGACGAAACAGCCACCACTCCCACAACCATCGCCCAAAAACCATCCGACGATGAATACGGCGATGTGATCGAAAAGGAAACAGGCCCTGTCCCAACCACCGCCGGAAAAAAATCGTCCGATGAATACGGTGACGTGACCACCGAGGAAACCGGTGCCGCTGAAGCGCCGCAGATCGCCGACCCCATCAAGCCCTGGAATGTGGCCATGTATCACTTCAACGACAAACTATATTTCTGGATGTGGAAACCTGCCGCCACAGGTTATAAATATGCTGTGCCCGAAGAGGTAAGGGGTATCATCGGCAACTTCTATGAAAACCTCAAGGCGCCCATTCGCATCTTCAACAATCTCCTGCAAGGCGAACCGGGATACGCGGGTATCGAGCTGGCCAATCTATTCATCAATTCCACCCTCGGCGTGGGGGGCTTCAAGAACTGCGCGAAAGAATGCTTTGGGATAAACGGCCGATACGCTGATTTCGGCCAGACGCTCGGTAAATACGGGGTCGGTTTCGGTTTTTACCTCGTGCTGCCCTTTCTCGGCCCCTCCAGTGTCCGTGACGGGATCGGATCTCTTGTGGACTGGTCGCTGAGACCGACAACATACCTCAGTCCGGATTTTTTCAGCGTCGAAAGCCTGGGGCTCTACACCCACGAAAGGATCAATACCACATCCTTCCACCTTGGCGAATACGAAATGCTGAAAGACGCTGCCGTCGACCCGTACGTGGCCATGCGCGACGTATATATCCAGTACCGCAAAAACCTGATCGAAAAGAAATGAACCGGTTTCTCTTGTTTGTCAGGTTTCTTTGGTTTGTTTGGTTTTGAATTAATTAGAAAAACTAAAGAAACTAAGCAAACCAGAGAAACCATACAGACCAAAAGAAACCTGGCCGGAGCCTCCTTCTCCTGTCCTTTCTTGCAGTTTGGCAACAAAATCGGTATAATATCTACCTTTTGAAGGCTGGCGGATAGTTATTACATAAGATGCTCATAAGACGGTCATGCAAACCTCATTTCATAAGTCATCCCACCTCATCAGTTAAGCTCTCGTGACCTTTTGAAGACAATAATTATGGAGGCGATAATTGGCGACGCTAACGATAGATAATACAACCTGTTCCGCAAGAGAAGGCAGCACCATAATAGACGCGGCCCGTGAAAACGGGATAGACATACCCAGCCTCGGGTATGACCCCAGGGTAAGCCCCCCGACCAGCATCGAGATCTCCGTGGTCGAAATGCAGGAGAATGGGAGGTCCCGCATAGTTTCGGCAACCTCCACCGCCATAGCGGAAGGGATGGTCATCAACACCATATCTCCCGCCCTTGAAAGTTTCCGGAGGATATACCTTCAAGCACTTCTGCGCAATCACTACGGCGATTGCGTCGCACCCTGCGTTGCCCGCTGTCCTGCCCATATTGACATACAAAAGTACCTGTACCACGTGGCCAACGGGAATTTTGTCGAAGCCCTTGCGGTCATCAAGGAAAATAACCCCTTTCCCTCAGTATGCGGCAGGGTCTGTCCCCACCCCTGTGAGCAAGAGTGCCGCAGGAACGCGGTAGACTCCCCGGTGAACATAAATGGGGTAAAGCGTTTCGTAGGAGACTTTGACAGCTATCAGACCGTGGAATACACGCCTCCCGTATCGCCGGATACAGGACGCAGGGTGGCCGTTGTCGGCGCGGGCCCCGCAGGGCTTACATGCGCGTATTTCCTACGTTGCCTCGGCCATCAGGTCACCATATTCGAAAAACAGGAAGCAGCCGGCGGAATGCTCAGATGGGGCATCCCTTATTACCGCCTGCCGGAAGACACACTCGACCGGGAGATCCGGGCCATCCTCAGCCTCAATATCGACGTGCGGTACAACCGGGAACTGGGAAAGGACTTCACTATTCAGTCACTGAAACGTGATGGGTACGAGGCCATATTCCTCGGGATAGGCGCCCAGAGATCTTCACGTATGGCCATACCGGGAGAGGACCTCCCCGGAGTCATGACGGGTCTTGACCTCCTTGCCCGAATAGCGAGAAACGAAAGACCGGACCTCGGTGACTGCGTTGTGGTCTTCGGAGGCGGAAATACCGCCATGGACGCCGCCCGCAGCGCGATCCGCCTGGGAACAGAAAAGGTGATCGTGGCATACCGGAGGACAAGGGCCGAGATGCCGGCCCAGGACATTGAGATCGAAGAGGCCGTCGAAGAAGGTGCCCAGCTCATGTATCTCACCGCGCCTGTTTCCATCGGGCGGGAAAACGGCGGGCTGTCCCTCAGATGCATGAGGATGGAGCTTGGTGAACCCGATGCCAGCGGGAGGCGCCGCCCTGTCCCGGTGGAAGGATCTGAATTCACCATTGTCTGCTCGACTATCATCACCGCCATCGGGCAGATCGTGGACAACGAATGTATCGCCAGGGACGATGTGACAACGAAGCACGGCACGGTCCTCACCGGCGGAGCCACCACGGAGACATCCATCCCCGGGGTCTTTTCCGGGGGGGACTGCGTGAGCGGACCCGATATCGCCATCAACGCCATTGGTGCGGGCAAGAGGGCCGCCCTTGAGATCGATGAGTACCTTCGCACAGGAAAATGCACACCTCTTTTTGAACCTTACAACTGCTCAAAAGGACACTGGAGCAAGATCCCTCCCGACGAGTATAAATGGGTGGCCCCGGCGCAGAGGCTCGAGGTCTTCACCCTTGCGCCGGAGACCAGGAAGGAGAACTTTCGGGAATCCACCCGGACATGGGACGAGAAGATCGCCATGCGCGAAGCGAAACGGTGCCTTTCCTGCGGCTGCACGGAGCGCTATGCGTGTTCACTGAGGCGTTACGCGAGCGAATACGGTGTGGAATTCGATCAGCCAACCCCTGCGCGCCCGCTGCCTATTGACGATAACCACCCCTTTATCGTCCGTGACCCCGGGAAATGTATTCTCTGCGGGCTCTGCCTCAAGATCTGCCGTGAAATGGAAGGCTCATCGGCCCTGTCTTTCTATGAGACAGACAATGTCCTCACCATAGGCCCCAATGACCACCGCCCCCTCGATATGACCGTCTGTGTTGCCTGCGGTCACTGCGCCACGACGTGCCCCACGGGGGCACTCTCCTTTAAACCGGTGATCCCCGACATCTACCGTGCCCTTCACGACCCCAATCTCACTGTCGTTGCCCAGATAGCCCCGGCGGTCCGGGCAACCTTCGGGCAGCATTACGGCATAGATGCAACGGAGGTCATGGCGGTACTGTCGGCGGGCCTCAAAGATGTCGGTTTCGATTTCGTCTTCGATACATGCTGGGCGGCCGATCTCACCATTATGGAAGAAGGCACGGAATTCTTAAGCCGTGTGGCGGAAGGAGGTGTCCTCCCCCAGATCACATCCTGCTGTCCCGCATGGGTGAACTATTGCGAGAAGATGGCGCCGGACATTCTCCCCCATCTCTCCTCTTGCAAGTCTCCCCAGCAGATGTTCGGCTCCGTCATGAAACAGTATTTCGCGCGTCAGCTCAAGGTGCCGCCCGAACACCTCTTCTTTGTTTCAGTCATGCCCTGCAACGCCAAGAAATATGAAGCCCGGCGGCCCGAGTTCAACCAGGGGGGCTTCTCCGACGTGGATGCGGTGCTCACTACGACAGAGGTTATCAAGATGTTCGAGGAGCGCGGAATGGACCCGAAGACCATCAAGCCTGTGCCTGTCGATGCCTTTTTCGGAAAGGTGAGCGGCGCGGGAGTCATCTTCGGAGCAAGCGGCGGCGTTGCCGAGGCCGCCCTGCGGCTGGCTGCCGAAAGGGTCATCGGAAAAAGGATGGAGGGTTTCACCTACGAACAGGTTCGCGGTCTCAACGGGGTCAAGGAAACAACGATCAAACTCGGTGACACCGTGGTGCGCCTCGCCGTGGTGAGCGGTCTTCAAAACGCTCAGGACCTCATCGACAGGATGCGTGCCGGGGACGCCCCGTATGACCTCATAGAGGTGATGGCATGTCCCGGCGGCTGCATAAACGGCTCGGGCAATCCCACGCCGAAACTGACAAGCGACCCCGAAGACAGGCTCGAGGTGCTCTACCGCCTTGATGAGATCTCGCCCATTAAGAGGAGCCAGGACAACCCCACCATACAGGCCATCTACACAAACTGGCTCGGCGAACCCGACGGAACCCTGTCCCATCATAACCTTCACACCACGTATCGGCGCCGCTCCATGCGGGTACAGGAAACAGTGGAAGAGCTTCTCCGGGACAATGCGCCCATAGATGTCGGTGTCTGTCTCGGCACAAGCTGCTACCTTAAGGGATCGTTCCATCTCCTTGAGGGCCTCTCCGCGGAGCTGCGAAAGAGGGGCCTTTCAGAACGGTTCAGGATAAAGGCGCGTTTCTGCACAGACCAGTGCGCGGGCGGGCCCAACGTGGTGGTAGGGACAAACGTGATAAATCATGTGGACCCCGACAATGCCCCGGGATTTATAGACGCACATCTTATCCCCGCCCTCCGGTCATCCGCCGGCGAGGCTGGCACAGAATAAAAAAAGCGGTCCCGGTTTCAATTTCCACTGCGTGCCGATCTTATGCAACAAGAAAACCGGTTTTATCCGCCGTTGTGTTCACCGTCACTAAGATCGGCTTCGCCGCTATCGCCTCGGGAAAGGCTGGCGCCGGCAAGGTTGGCGTACGAGAGGTTGGCAAGGGCAAGGTCCACACCCGTAAGGTTGGCGCGTGTGAGGTTGGCGCCCGTGAACCTGGCGTAGGAGATATCCGCAAAGGAAAGGTTAGCCCTGGTAAGGTCAGCTCCCGATAGGTCCGCGAGAGCAAGGTCGGAGCGCTCCAGATCGACACCGGCAAGGTCGGTCCGCCCGAGATCGGCACCTGCAAGGTTCGCGCGGACAAGATTTGCCCCGGCAAGGTTTGCATCGGACAGGTTTGCTCGGGAAAGGTCCACGCCGGAAAGGTTGGCCCTGGAAAGGTTGGCACCCGTGAGGTTGGCGTGAGAAAGGCCTGCGCGGTAAAGATTTGCGCGGGAAAGGTCAGCTCCCGAGAGGTCCGCTCCGGTAAGATCGATACCGGAGAGGTTTGCCCTGGTGAGCCTGGCACCGACAAGCTGAGCGCCGGAAAGAATGACATGGTACAGGTTTGCGCCGGAAAGATTTACATCGGAAATGTCCGCACCGGTCAGATCGGCGCCGGTCAGATCGGCACGCACTCCGTCCCTTTCACCGCCGAGCCACCTTTTATGCATGAATAAAATATCCTCCAGTTCTTTTTGCGTGATCTTCATCGTCTGCTCCGCATCATATTATATAAAAAGATATTACTCGTGGACAGGCCTTCGATCAAGCGGTAAACAACACCTGCCATTCACTCAAGCTCTTTCAGCCGGAAGATAGATGCGCTGACGAGTGTTACGAATGCACCGAGGATTACGATGCCCAGCCTGAAGCTGTATAGATCCCCCGAGACTCCCAGGAGATAGGGTATGATCCCGCTCCCGAAAACCATGCTCACAGCAAGGATCATTCCCGTGGCCAGGCCCCTCATCTCCCGGCTGAATATCTTTGCAACCGCCACAAGCCCGACAGGAAAAAAACCTGTCACGAAGACCGCCTGCAGGAAAAGGACAATCCCCATATATTTGACGGAAACAAGGCCCATAAGCATGGTGAAAACGCCCGTTATGACCATCATAAAGAACAGGATCCTTCTCATATTAAACCTGTCAATAAGAAAACCGCACGCGATCGCCACACCGACTGATCCCAGCCTCGATATGCCAAGTACGGTATTCGCATAGCCTATATTCAGATGCAGTTCCTTGGTCAGGTAAAGAGGTACGATTGAATAAATGCCGAGGTTCGCCCCCACCCCAAAAGTGAAAAGCGCGGCCATTATCCAGAGGGACCGTACCCTGACGATGTCCCCGAACACCGCTCTGGGCATTTTGCCTATCTTTACCTCTCTGCATGCAAAGCATAGAACTATAGCGCATATCAGAAAAATGCACGCAAACACCACGAATATCCCTCGCCAGGGGAGCATTCCAAGGAGCAGCAGGGCGACGAAGGGAGTGGAAAATATAGCGATCGAGGCCCCTGTGTCATGAATGGCGATCGCCTTTCCCCAGTTGTTCTCGGAGTAATATTCGGTGATCAACGGGATAACGGAAGGTATATACGCGCCTACGGCAAAACCGAGCACGAGGGTGAAAAGATACAGCAAAAAGAAATTGTGTACAAGGGGGATCAAAAAGGTCACCAGGCTCAGGAGCAGCAGAGAGAAAACGATGGACTTCTTGTAGCCGAACCTGCCGGAAAAAAGGCCCGAGATGATGACTGAAACGCCGTATCCCACCGACAGGAATATAAAAATGCCGCTTGCCCGCGCGTGGTTGACCATAAATTCGTCTTCTATGATAGGCAGGATCGGTGAGAGCACTATCCTGACGGAGAAACTGAGGAACCAGATCGACCAGAGGAAGAGAAGGAAAAGAAGGGCCTTGCCCCGGAGATTGGAATATCGCTCCACATCTCCAATATAACCCAGACAGGGATGCAGAAAAAGAAGAAAGATAGTTTGTCCGGTTTAAAGCGGGTGATCGGTCAGCTTGAAAAAGAAGCCGGTATTGCGGTTGGATGGTGTTCACTATCATTAACGAAAATACCCTTGACAGTCTGCCCATAATAAAAGGAAAATGGAGGCAAAAAAAGAAAAACTTTCCATGTCTATTCATACTGCTTCTTCCGTAAAATATCGCCTGGTGCGAAGAACTGCGGCAGCCTGTATAATGCTGGCCCTTGTCCTCTGGACTATCTGGCCCTGGCTGCCTTCACAAAGAAGCAACCGTCCCAGGACTATCGTGCTTTATGGATTCTCCATCCTCGAGCCTGTCATCACCAGGGGTATATTCCCTGCCTTTCAAAAAAAGTGGATGGCCGAGACCGGTCAGAGCGTGGAGCTTATCAGCTCTTTCGGCGGATCGGGTACCGTTACAAATCAGTTGATAATGGGCGTCCCGGCCGAGATTGCCATCCTTTCTACAGAGCTGGATGCCCAGAGGCTCAAAAAAGCCGGCGTCATACGCACCGAGACCTGGAAGGAACTGCCCCACAAGGGTGTGATCAACCGCACCCCTTTCATAATACAGGTAAGACCGGGTAATCCGAAAAAAATACACGACTTCTCCGGTCTGATTCAACCCGGGGTTCGTATCGTTCATACGGACCCGCTCACTTCTGGCGCCGCCAACTGGGCCATTGTTGCCGAATACGGTGCCGCAGTGAGACAGCCAGGTTCAGGTCCTGACGCAGGCAGGTCAATGCTCCGCGGTATCTGGCGCAATGTGGTTGTCCAGGCCGGCAGCGGCAGGGCGGCCAGAACCCAATTTGACAGCGGTTTTGGCGATGCCCTTATCACCTACGAACAGGATGCCATTTGGAGCCTCTCTCGCGGTTCATCCCGTCTTGAGATCGTTTACCCCCGAAGTACGATCTTAAGCGAACATACCGTGGTCGTCATCGATTCCCATGTTTCCGGGAAGGAAGAAAAGCTTATCAAGGCATTTGTCGACTTTCTCTGGAGTGAAGAAGCGCAGCGCATCTTTGTTGAGAGCGGATTTCGAAGCGTTGATGAAAGGCTGAATTCATCCAACCCGCGGTTCGGACATATTCATGACCCCTTCTTTATCGATGATTTTGGCGGCTGGCAGAAGGCCAAACTCAGCATCATAGATGATATATGGAGAAACAGGGTCCTCAAGGAGTTAAAGCCATGAATCAGGACAAGGTGTTCAATAGAAAGATCTCCTCCATGCTCCCGGCCGGTTTTCTGGTCCTGGTGCTGCTGCCCCTCCTGTTGCTGCCGCTGGCCTCGGTCTTCATCTATGCCTTGCGGGGAGGCCTTGGCAATTTTGGGGCTTCCCTCATAACGGCCGATGTGCTTTTCGCCCTCCGCTTCAGTTTAATTATTGCTTTCGCGACCGCAGTCATCAACGCCTTGCTCGGCACCTACGCGGCCTACGTTCTCAGCAAGACCCGTTTCCCCGGGCGTGAACAGCTCGGGATTGTACTGAATTTGCCCGTTGCCATTCCCAATGTCGTCGTCGGCACTTCCCTGCTTCTGCTCTGGGGACCCATCGGCCTGTTCGGACAGATGCTGGAGCCGCTTGGGATACAGCCCATGTTCACCCCTGCAGCGGTTTTGCTTGCCCACATCTTTGTCACATTCCCTTACATGCTGGGAACCGTCAAGCCCGTACTGGATGACCTGGAAACGACCTACGAAGAAGCGGCATACACCATGGGCGCCAGCCGCTGGCAGACTTTTCTGCACATTGTGTTCCCCGCGTTGAAGGGCGGCCTGCTCACCGGCTCCTTGCTTACATTTGCCCATTCCCTGGGAGAATTCGGGGCAACGGTGATGGTTTCGGGAAACCTGAGGCTGCGGACACAGACTGCCCCTTTGTATATCTTTTCTCAGTTTGAAAGCGGCAACATTCAGGCAGCCAATTCGGTCGCGGCCGTTCTTGCGATCCTCTCCTTCATACTTTTCTCCCTTATCCTCTTTCTTGCCGCACGAACGGGCAAAAAGGGAGCGCAGCGAGGTAAATAAATGTCAATTCTTATTGAACAGATCAGTAAAAAATACGGCAATCACGCTGTTGTCGATAAGGTTTCGCTGGATGTTGACGACGGAGAGCTGATCGTTCTTCTCGGATCAAGCGGCAGCGGGAAAAGCACCATCCTGCGCATGGTGGCGGGTCTCATACTGCCCGATGAGGGGCGTATATTGCTGAACGGCTTGGACATCACCCTCCTGCCGCCGCAGGAACGAGGTCTCGGGTTCGTCTTCCAGAATTATTCGATCTTTCCCAATATGACAATTGCCGAGAATATTGAGTTCGGGATGAAGATCAGGAAAACGCCTGCCTCTCAGCGGCAAGCCCGCAGCGCGCACCTGCTTGAGCTGGTGGGTCTGCCCGGATTGGGCAACCGATATTCGGCGCAGCTGTCTGGAGGGCAGCAGCAGCGGGTGGCATTGGCTCGAGCCCTTGCCTATGAACCGCGGTTGCTTTTGTTGGATGAACCCCTGGGCGCCGTAGACACTAAAACCCGCATACAGCTTCGTCAATCATTAAAAAAGATCGTGAAGGAGATCGGCGTAACCACAATGATGGTAACACATGATCAGGAGGAGGCCTTTGAACTGGCTGACCGTGTCGCCATTGTGAACGATGGGCGTATCGAACATTATGGTTTCCCCAGCGATGTATATTACAACCCTGCAACGCAATTCACTGCCGATTTCGTCGGGGACATTAACTTTTTCGAAGGACATGTAACTGCTTCTACCGAGGAGAGGTGTGAGATCAAGCTCTTCGGGCATTGGCCGGTCTATCGCCGCGGCCGCCTTCCTTTTCATCCGGGCCAGCAGGTCATATACGGAGTCCGCCCGGAGCAGATCCGTATCAGCCTCCTCGAACCCGAAAGCTACGAAAACGGGATCAACGGGGTCATCGAGAAAAGCATGTTTTTCGGCGATGTGACTCGCTATTCGATCCGTCTGGCCGACAACGGCCTGCTGGATGTGCAGGTCCTCAATTATCTTTTCATCGAAGGAATGGCAATGCCCTATGAGCTGAATGAACGTGTCTGGCTTATCTGGAGCCAGGGATCGGGTATTATCATAAAACCTTGAAACTGTTTTTCTTTCCTTTATCTTTTCACTTTGAAACCCTGGAACATTGAAACTTTTAAACTGCTTTTTGGTTTTTTTGCCCAACAGCCGTGTAAGCTGTAAGCGATGCCAGGAAGCTGCCTTTCCCTGTTCTGTCAACAAGCTCTTCTATCCAGCTGCGGCCCCGGTCACGGGAAATCACCCCCTCGGCGGTTGCCCTTCGAACCGTTTCCCGCAAATTGTACACCTTGTCGGCTGTTTCGAAATCTCTTATGACGCAAGTGCCGGGGTATATTTCCACATCCGACAGGCCGGATGAAATGAAAAGGTCACAGAGGTCCCGGCCGATCCAGCTGTTGGTAAAGGAATCACACCAGAACTTCTCCAGCGACCTGGTCGTCTCATGGTCTCCGGATGTCACAGAAAATGTTCCCCAGTCATTGTCGTAGGCCAGCAGCAGCCCCCCGGGCTCAAGGACACGCGCCAGCTCGGATACGGCAGCCTCCGGCCGTGAAATGTGCTGCAGCACCCGGTCGATCCTGCATCGCGAAAAAGAATTGTCCGGAAAAGGCAGTTCCCTGATATCTCCCGCCCGAAACTCGGCAGGCAGGCGCATGGAAAGTTCATTCGACCTGGCCTTCTCGATCATGACAACACTTGAGTCAATGCCCACCACCCTGCCGCCGGGCATCACCCTCCCGGCGATCCTGAAGACATCATCACCAAGTCCGCAGCCTGCGTCAAGCACCGTCATTCCTTGCCCAAGCCGCAAAAGTTCGTAGCTCCTGTGCTTGTATTCGCGGAAATACGGCAAAGAATCCAAAAAAACCAGGCAGTTAAAATACACATCCCTGTTGCTTGCACTGTCAACGTCTGTGAAACCGGTTGAGAGATACTCGTCTATTATCAAAGCTCCTTACCGTGGGTTTATCAAGGTTAATGTGCGGCATACTGCAATTGCCCAAATATTACAATTCTCCGTCGGGCCAGTCAACGTGCAATTTCGCGGCCGTAAAATGACCGGCCGGATCCCCGCGGGCCGGATCTTCTCATCGGGGGGGGCAGGTTGGGTTATAATGCTGGATTTTAAGAAACCGAAGATGATATAAACAATCACATTTTTTACAGCCCAATCGCTGGACAGGCCCTTTGTCAAGGGCTTGCGGATCGGGACGCGATTTTAAACACTGCGAGCTTTTACATTGGAGGAACCGGATGGGCCGTGATGTGGGTATCGACTATCTGCGCAGTTTCGTGAACATGTCCGTGGTCGCCCACCACGCCGCGCTGGCATACACAACGTTCAGTCATTTTGACCCGGCGCATTACCTGGAATCCTCCGCACCGGTTGTCGACACGGTCCGCTTTTCCCCTCTCAATATCCTTGTGGGCTGGAACGACATCTTCTTCATGTCCCTCATGTTCTTTATCTCCGGGCTGTTCGTGGCGCCATCCATCTCGCGCAAAGGTGCAGGCCGCTTCCTGACAGACCGCCTGAAGCGTCTCGGTATACCCTTCGTTGCCGCCTCCGTTGTGCTAAGTCCGATAGCCTTCTATCCGTCCTGGCTCTTAAGCGATCATGCCGGCCGGGGCGGCTTCCTGGACAGTTTTTTCACCGGCAGGTACTGGAACTCGGGGCCGCTCTGGTTCATCTGGGTTTTGATCGCGTTCTGTCTTGTCGCCGCCGCCGTGTTCCGGATCTTCCCCGGTCTCATGAAGAAATTTTCCTGGACTGCCGGATCGCCGGCCGGCCTGGCTGCCGTTTTCCTAGCGGCAACCCTGACAACAGCCATTCCCGCAAAGCTGCTCCCGTGGCCGGACTCGATTGGCCTGATAGGGCCGCTGGGCCTGGCACATGCTTCCAGGGTCCTGTTATATTTCACCTGGTTCCTGCTTGGAGTCGCCCTTGGAGGCGCGGACATGGGACGCTCGCTCTCTCGCGAGAACCTGAGGCCCTGGCCCCTCTGGCTTGCCATAGGAGCGTTTGGTTATCTCGTTAACGGGCTCAGCGAAATGTATTCCGCCGGCATGCCGCCATACGCGTCGAATGTCCTCCAGATCACAAGCTTCGCCTTATGCTGTGTTTTCACAAACCTTGCCGCTCTGGGCATTGCCCGCAGGTTCTTCAGGACCGCCCGGTCTGTGTTCGACAATCTCTCGGACAACGCCTACGGCATCTACATTTTTCACTACGCCTTCGTGACCTGGGCCCAGTACATGCTCGTCGGGCAGCCTCTTCCAGCCTTCGTGAAGTTCCTCATCTCCTTTTCGATCGGCCTGGCGGGAAGCTGGGCACTGACCGCGCTTTTGCGCAGGACGCCGGCCGGCAGGGTGCTCTGACGGCTGAACATCGGTCATAAAAGACCATCGCATGTTCCAGCCCTCGTTCATGGCCGGCTTCGAAAGGTTAGACGCGAAGCGAAGGCGCATCTTAACGATGGAAGATACCAGGACCTTCACCGGCAAGCGGTTTCCCGGCTGCCGGGTTTATTTTTCTTTTTCCATAATGACGAGCAGGTTCCGGCTGCCGATCGAAAAGGCCTCCTTGACGGTGCCCGTCACTTTCAGCTTCTCGCCTTTTCCCGGGACCGGTTTGTTCGTGATCACGGTGATCTCTCCGGTTGCGTCCCTGACGACAAAGTATTTGATAAGAAAGAATGAGAAGGCATCGACAACCTCCCCGGATATGGTCACCTCTTTGCCGGCGTAATTCCTGGGATTCCCGGTGATGTCTCCTATATTCGTGGGGAACAGATTACCGCATGCCGCTGCCAGAAAGAACATTGCAGCAAACACAACTGTAAAACCTTTCTTCATTCCCACTCCCCCTTTTTCCGCCTATCCTTTATCTTCATTAGCGAAGCTATATCCGGTCATTGCATTTCTCATTCAGATGGACAGACGGCCTGTTGTTATTCCAGTTCCTTCTTCACCGCCTCCAGAAGCGGGCCCTTGAAGAGGCACAATCTGATGGTCCTGAGGGAAGAGTCGGGGTGCTGCGGAAAGAACTCCTTCACCGCCCGGACGTACGCACGGGCGCAAATGCTGAGGGGAACAGCAAAGATACCCGAACTGATACCGGGAAAGGACAGCGATTGCCAGTCCTTCTCGGATGCCCTCAGAAAGGATGAATGAAGGGCCTTCACGATCTTGTTCTCTTCATCGCCGCTTCCCATCATGGGGCCGACTGCGTGGATGACGCCCTTGAAGGGCAGGTTGCCGGCCGTTGTCACCACCGCCTCACCCACTGGTATGGCCCCGGATCTCCTGACAATTTCGTCGCCTTCTTCGTCGAGCCTCGGACCTGCAGCCCTGGAGATGGCGGCCGCAACCCCGCCTCCGTGGGACAGATATCCGTTCGCCGCATTGACGATGCAGTCGACGGGCTCGTAGAGCAGGTCATAGATGACAACCGCAAACTCCCGGTTCCCCGGAAGGGCCAACTTGTTCACCAGCGTACCAGCCATAGCTCCTCCTCGGCGTTTCCTTTCACGGCGTTCGATGCCTTGTAAAATGACAACACCTCGATTTATCAGTATAAAAAGAATATTATCGTAGACAGGTTGAGGTGTCAAATGCAGATCCTGTTTCAAGGCCAGGCGCCCCGAGCTCAAACGTTTGAAGCTGTCTTTACCTTCATTCCCCGTTTAACCATCCTCTCCACGAAATCCGCCCCGAGCTGTTCGAATCCAGCCACAGGACTTGAGCAGTCTTCCAGCAGGACAAGCTTTTTGATATTTTTTTCACCGAAGTTATCGGCGATGTCCGTGACGGTGTTGGCCACACAGTGGGACAAGGCTTCGCCTGCGACAAGTACACGGCCGGCCCCCTGGAGTGCCTCTATCAATCCCGTGTTCAACGATGTACCCGTATCGCCGGGGTCGATGACCTCCGCCATGACGGCAGAATAATGTTCTGTCCAGCGGTTGCTTCCCTTGGTAATAAAGTCCACCGGGGTTGCTCGGCCTTCCTCCCATGCCAGCAGCTGACTGTGGACCGCGGGATGGATGCAGGCGCCCGCGCTCCCTATCAGGCAATGCGGCGGCCAGATGCACAGGGCATACCTGCCGTTTGCTTCCAGCGCCCTGACATACCTCAGCACCTTTTCATGTGCTGAAGGAACCGTCGGGGCCCATCTCCCGTTTTCCACATCGCTGACCGTGATGACCGTGAACGGCGGCGGGTGTCCGCCGGTGCTGTCTTTCCAGAACACAGGGTGGGCGATATCGAGAAAATGGTGTGTATCGAGGGTGACATGGATCTCATCGATCCGGCAGCCCTGTATGCCGATAAACCCGGCGAGCCTTTCCATGTCTCCGTCCGCACCCCGGACGTAGAGTGCCCCTTCGGGGAGGCAAAAATCCACCTGGGGATCAATTATGATAAGATGGGTTTTCTTCATGTCGGCACCTTTCACTTTTTCATTGTACATCGATCATTATGCTTTTCGAAAGCGTCCTGCATGGGCCAGATCAGTGATGCTTTCCATCTTTTAGCCAAATCTTTGTTCTCGCGCAACAAAAAACTGTCATTGACAATCTGTGGATCAGGTGATAACAGGTTCTTATGCTCGTATAAAAAAGGAGGGCTGCCGTGATGCTTGGCAATCAAAAAGAAACTAAAAGGAAAACGTTATTGCCGTGTACCCTGGTCTTGACCGCCGTCCTTTTCGCTTTTGCGGCCCTTTGTCCGATCACGGCCGCCGCCGCCCCCGAAACCGACTTTATAGAGCTTTACAAGGGTTTCTTTAAAGACCTGGGTGCAAAGAAATATGAGAAGGTGTGGGATTTGATGACCATGGCAAGCAAAAAAAGGCTTGCGAAATTGATCACCGACATGGCCGTTGCCCAGGGAAAATCAGTGACAGAAACCCAGGTCTTTGACATGCTCGATAACAACACATCAAATCTAAGAACCGAATATTTCGACAATTTGAATGCCGAATGGGACAAAATATCATTTCTGCCGCAGGTGCTTGGAGGGCAATACAGGTTACAATCAACAGCAAAAGAGCTCGCCATCCTGACGATCACGGTAAGTGATGAACCAAAGGATTTCCAAATAATAAAAGAAGAAGGCAGGTGGAAGCTCAATTTCTTCGTTGACCTGGAAAAATAATTACCAACGCTTTCTCCGGTTTTGCCTGGTTTGCCTGGTTAATAAAAAAATGGCCAGAGAAGCAAGAGAATCTGCTGGAGGCCTATTTGACAACCTTCTTTGAATTGCCCGCCCCTGTTCCTGCCGGCCTTGTTCCATTGGGAATAAATATTGCCACCACATCAAGGTCGCAGTCCTTATTCGAAATGCTCACGTTCTTTTTTCTTTTCGTTTTGTATTTCAAACCGTAACGAACGATGTTCCCGTCCTTGTCTTCCCAGTCTTCTATCCACTGGTGAATGTCCACGCCTTTATCTGAGAAAAAACCCCACTGTTCTATTATGTCTCCTTCTCTTGCCCAGTTGAGCTTATACCCGGGGTTCATGAAGTCTTCTTTCGACCTTTGCCATCCTTTTTTTGACATATGGTCCGCTATTTCGTTGATGAATTGCCCGGCCGGCCAGCAGGCATCGGTTCCATACTTTGCCTGGTAAGTGACGTCCAATCTATAATAACTGATGCTTTTGTGCTTCTCGGGAACGAACAGAGCGGGAACGATATTTCCCGGCCAGTCTTCGGGGACCTTCCCGCATCCCGCAAACAGAACGACTGCAGCTATCAGCATGATATGCACCTTTGCAAACACCCTCATGCGATTCATCCCTTTAAAACAAAGATATTGCGACATTTTATTTTTTTACCACCAGAGTCCCTGCCATCATGTCATGGAGCGCCTGTTTCCGCCGGGTAAAACCAGCCATTATATACCCGATCGCCAGGGTCGCTGTCGATATTATTTTTCCCCAGTATCTTCCGTTGGCCCTTCCAAAGGAGATGCGGTTGCCCTGTTCATCGGTGACAATAATCCCCATTGCCATCTTTCCCAACGTTGACTGTCTGGATGACGACTCCATGATGGTAAAGTAGAGCCAGTTGATAACAATGCCTGCGACATTGCCTGTTATCGAGCCGAATCTTACTGCCGTACCTCTGCCAAATCCGCCAAGGGCCCCGGCGAAGCCTATTATTGATCCCAGAATTATGCTGATGATCAATACGGCTAAAACCAGAATGACCGTATCGATCAAGATAGCTGCAAATCTCCTCCAGAAACCGGCATGAATTACAACCGCTGCCGGCCGGTCAGGGAAGCCGCCCGCTTTCAGACGGGACCCGCAGGAAAGACAGAATTGTGCTATTTCCAGGTTATCAGTACCGCATTGCGAGCAAAGCATATTGGCCTCCTTAAGATCTCATACAGTTTTTCAGGAGCCGAAACTGTTGCGTTTTTCACGTGTAGTTGGTTTCCCCGCCCCGTGCTGCCTCCCTATTCTTATCCAAATCTTTACCGATATGCAAGAGGATATTCTTAATTTGCCTTGAAAAGAACAGTGCAGTATGTAATTGTATGAACACAGACATTATAATGAAATATACCCGCTCTTTCTTTAAACTCCGCGTACCCTTGCTCTCAATTGCCATCGTCTTTTTTTTGACCGGCCTTGCGGCCGTCAGCGGCGTGTCAGCCCAGGAAAAAGGCTCCTCCTGGGCGGAGATGATCAGAAAAGAGAGGACATCCCTTGAAATATTGCAGCGGGAAGGAAAAGCATTCATCGAGGCGCAACCGCAACGCATCGACAGGATCAGCAGGAAAACACAGCAGCTCAATCAGGAACTGCTTCGGCTTTCCATAAGGCGCAACCTGGAAGAAGGCAGCCCCATTGAAATGCGGGACATTCTCTGGCAGATGAAAATGATACAGGACCAGGGGCTGGCCCTGACAGCGCCTGTCAGAGAAGAGATTGAATATATCAAAAACCTGAAAACGACATTGCGGGGCCATCTGGGCGAATACGAGCATCTGGCATCGGACAAATCGATCCCTGAAGCAAGTGAGACCATCACGCGATACGTGGCGGATATAAAAGAGACCATAGCCCTCCTGGAAAAAGCAGAGAGCATCATCTATATCATCCCCAACACGGTGGAGCAATTGATCGTAAGGCTCGAACCGAGAAGGGCCTCCATCGAGAACGATCTCAGGCTGGCCTGGAAAAAATATTTCATTGCGCAGTCCTCTCCCAATTTCTTCACGTCAGAAGCCTGGCAAACATCGCATGAATGGCTGAAAAACTGGGCAGCCTTCAGCACGTATTTTCTCATCCCTTACAGCGAAAACAAGAGCGCCGTTTTGAGTGCCCTTTCAAAAGGGGCCATATTCAGCATTGCGATACTCGCGGCGCTCCTGCTGGTCATGGTACACCTGGGGAGAAAATTTCCTCAGGTGCCGGTGGTGAAGCGCTTCCTCTCTTTCTGCTTCTGCTTGGCCTTCGGGGTACCCTTTATGATAATAAGCTCCGCCACGGATCTCGGCCCGTTGAGCACGCTGAGCTTCCCGGCAGAGATCCTTTTGGCCGGCGGACTGGTCACGCTTGGATGGAATCTCCGCCGGTTGTCGGCAAGTGATCCCGCGGCCTTCAAACATAACCCCCTGTGGCAATTCTGGGTAATATTCGCAGCAGGGATAATGGCCCAGCTGTTTCACATGCCAATGATCGTATGCGCGCCCCTGTTCGCTTTTCTGTTCATCCTCGCCGGGATCTGTTCGTATGTCCTCCAGAAAAAGGACCAGCATGCGCTGGACAGGAAACTGCACACCATAACCGCCTGGCTGTCGTTCACGCTCGCCATCGTCACCTTTTCCGGATGGGGCAACCTTTCGGTGCTCGCGGCAACGGTCTGGTTCGCCATAGCGATGAACATCGAACTGGGTGCCGGTCTGGCAGGATGCCTGAGAAAGATCCGTGCCCTCGGGAAGAATGGCGCGACCCCCACGAGCAGGCTCGCCGAAGGCGTCGCTTTCCCAATGATCTTCCTCGGGCTTTTCGCTGTCACCACGCTGTGGATAACACTCTATATCGGCGGCATGCCTCTCGTAAGCAGGATCATACAGTGGCGCGTGATCATAGGGTATCTTTCGCTCAACCTGTCCATGGTGATCATTATCGTCGCCATCCTCTTCATAACGCGGTCTTTTATTGTTCTTGTCAACGCCCTCATCACGTTCATCGCCGGGCGGGCCGGAAAGGAGGCGGTAACAGAAGGGGTTGTAAGATCCCTTCATTCCATATCATCATACGTGATCTGGTCCTTATACATTCTGCTTTCACTGAAACTGATCGGGGTGAGCGTTACCCATCTGACAATCGTTGCCGGCGGATTGTCGATCGGTGCCGGTTTCGGGCTCCAGGACCTGATAAAGAACTCCTTCAGCGGTCTCATACTTCTTTTTGGCAGGTCGATCCATCCCGGTGACGAGATCCAGCTCGAGAACGTCCGGGGAACGGTAACCAGGATAAATATCCGCAACACCATAATGCAGACAAATGACGATTCAACGATCTTCATCCCCAACTCGGACCTTATTTACAAAAATATAGTCAACTGGACTTACCGCGATCCCAGGGGAAGGGCCGAGATAGCCGTGGGTGTTGCCTACGGCTCTGACACGGACCTGGTGAAAGAGCTTCTTATCAGGTGCGCGGTTTCACATCCCGGGGTACTGAAAGAACCTCCACCCTATGTTCTTTTTTGGGACTTTGGCGAAAACGCCCTCGCGTTTCGCCTGAGGTTCTGGATAATGCGCCCCGTCCAGACACGGGACAAGATTTCCTCCGACATCAGGTTTGAGATAGAAAAAACATTCAAGGAAAACAATGTAGAGATAGCCTTTCCCCAGCGGGACATCCATATCCGCCCGGCAGAAGGACTCAAACCCTGCCTTAAACAGGACAAGACCCCGTGATCCTTTATACAATATAAAGTCGGGCTGCCTGGTTGCTTTTACTGGTGCTTTTACTGGCTTCTTTTCCAGCCTTTTGAGATCAGGCAGCGATCGACTTCGTCACAGACTCTTGTTCCCCTTCGTACATATTCCTGTTCGGCAACTCCTTCGCAGTATCTCTTGTCTCTATCGAATTCCGCCTGGGTTTGCCCGGGCTTTTCATAATGCACGACGCATCCGCCCAGAGAAACAATTAAAAGGATTATCGGCAATATCCATACAAATTTTCCGGCTTGAAGGCATGTTATGTTTTTCATGTGTCCCTCCGGCATTTATCTGCCACTGCAGCCTGCTGACTTTTATGAGCGTCCGGTGGGAGCCGGGCAGATCATATAAAGGCCAATGCTAAATCGTTATCTGTCGAAAAGGGTCAAAATACAGCCCTTTATGGAAGTATAGCCGTGACTTCATGGTTGTCAAGTTTGAGAACAAGCCGATTTCTGGAAATCCCGCTAAAAAAGCGCTCAAGAAAAATCTTGACACAATGGCGGTTATTTCATAGGTTTTCTGCTGTGCCAGCTAAAAGTGAAAGAATCGGCAATTCCCCCAAAACTGAGAAGACTATAATTACATGAGAATACTTGTAACAGGAGCGGCCGGCTTTATTGGTTCTCATCTTGCGGAAAGGATCTCGTTTCTGGGCCATGATGTCGAGGGCCTCGATTGCCTGACGGATTTCTACGCACGCTCGCTGAAGAAAGACAACCTGAAGGCCCTTTCAGGCAAAGGGATAAAAGTCCGGCAGCTCGATCTGGCAAAAGATGATATATCCCATGCCGTTCAGGGAATGGATATCGTCTTTCACCTCGCCGCCCAGCCAAGCATTTCACCGGATGTGCATTTCACCGAATACTGGAAGAACAATGTTCTTGCAACCCATAATCTGCTGGAGAGCGTGAAGCATTCTCCCTCTCTCAAAATACTGGTGTATGTTTCGTCTTCATCGGTCTACGGTGCCAACGCCGGCGGATCTGAAACTTCCGAGCCCAAACCCGTATCTGTTTACGGGGTGACCAAGCTTGCGGCGGAACAACTCGTGCTCGCACGGACGCGAAATAATAACCTTCCGGGATGTTCCGTGAGACTGTTCTCCGTATACGGTCCCCGTGAAAGGCCCGACAAGCTTTACTTCCAGCTAATACGCTGCGCGCTTGAAAACAAACCGTTCAACCTGTTCCGCACAAGCGCGGAGCACATGCGGAGCTATACCTATGTCGACGACGCAGTCCTCGGGCTCACCCTGGTCGTTGACAATATTGACAGATGCCCCGGGGAGATCTTCAACATAGGGTCCGAAACGGCCGTTTCCACGGCGGAAGGGATCATGATGGTTGAGAAGATCCTGGGTAAAAAGATCAGCATTAACACAATAGCTGAAAGGGCGGGCGATCAGATCAGGACACGGGCAAACATAGGCAAGGCACGCAGCCTCCTGGGCTATCAGCCTTCCACGGGTCTTTATGAAGGCCTGGAACGGGAGGTTGAATGGTTCAGGGAATTCATTTCAAAAAAGCTGTGACGTTGTTCCAGAGGATCTCCGCAACGGTTGAGGCATCGCCCGACAGGTAGTTGCCCCACCTCCCTTCCTGCAGGCGCCGCAGCCTGAGCGTCTGGTCATCGAACCTCCTGCGGAAAGGATGCAGGTGATACCGTATCCGGCCGTTCAACACCGCCGCGGCAGCGCAGCTGCCATACCCTGCCCCCGTAACTATATCGCTGAAACGCAGCACGTGACGCTCCAAGGGAAACAGGCCTTTTTCCGGCGTGAACAATTCCGGAGGGCCGGCTATCCTGTGCCCGGACATAATATTTCGCGCTGCGGACATCAACCGGCGCGTTTCTGACGGTGTCCCGCTGTGGACTACACAGCAGGCAGGTTTTCCCGCAGGGCCTTCTGCATCTGCCAGCCGCGCAAGCGATATCGGCCATGGGGCGTTGATGACACGGCCGTTGCGTTCCATCTGCTCCAGATACTCGTCCTCCTGCTGCTCTATCATGACCGCAACCTGCGGCCAGACCGCATCGTCCGTTTCTCCGCACCGGCCGATGTATGCACCCCATCGCAGGTAACGACCCACCAGCACGCGGGGAAGCTCCGGCGCCACATGTTTCAACTCCCCCAGCAGACCAAAGGGAAATGTGTCTATCACGATGCATGAAAAGCCGTGTTGCCTGAAATGATCGGCAAGGAACTGCGGATAGCGCCCTTTGCCTGTCATTGCCCACCGCGGCACCTCGTCAACAGGGCACGGGGAATGGGGACGGGCCACGTATGCGCTCTTGCTGGAAACGAGCAGGCGTATACGGGGCTGAAGCGGTTTCGGGGCATGCGCTATGAGTGCGAAAGAGCGGGAGATATGGCCCAGCCCCCCGCCAAGTGCATAGTAAAGGATCATGTCCTGTCCATACCGTCAAGAAGTCTTTCAATGGCCCTTCCTTCGGCCAGGAAATCGTCGCATCGGGTACATGCATCAAGGCGCCCTCCCGATGCCATAAGCGATCTGAACTCACGCATAGGCCCACCCTGCAGGACCTGCCGTACCGACAGTTCGGGATATCTTCCGAGGGGCTTTGTCGTTCCGCGCGCCATGCAGCATGGATAGCAGGCACCTTCCGGGGCGAAGAACAGGTTGAACCAGGGCGCATAACAGGTGTTCCTGCGAAAACCGTGCCTGCCCGCCGCTGTTTCACGATAGTGGCCGGGGTTACTGCCGAAGGGCGTACGGTCCTCCAGTTCCTCCCACTGGAGGGTATGCGCCGCCGCCTTTTCCACTTCCGCGGCTGAGGGAAGCAGGCCGGACGTGAACGGGTCAACGGGGATTAACTTCCAGGAAACGCTGGCGCCCAGCCCGCGAACGAACTCTCTCATTTCGGCAAGCCCTTGAATATTGCGGGAGGTCACAACCGTATTGATGCGCAGCCTGGTCCTGCCTCTTTCAGCTATACGCTGCGCCGCCCGGACCACGGCTTTTTGGGAGCCCTTTTTACCCCGCAATTTGTCGTGGACCTTACGGTCGGCGGAGTCGATCGAAAGCGAGACGGAGTGGACCCCCGATACCTCCAGTGACCGCACCTCCTCCTTGCCCATGAGAAAGCCGTTGCTCGTCAGATTTACCTGTATGCCAAGCCCTGCCCAATCTGCAAAGATGGCAAAACAATCAGGGTGCAGAAGGACCTCTCCGCCGGAAAAATGCACCTTTCGCAGGCCCTGTGCCGCAAGCTCCCGACCGAGGGCCAGGGATGTATCTCGGGACATTACACCGCAAGGTTCGGGAAGCCGGCAGAAAACACAGGAGAGGTTGCAGTGCCAGAGCAGTTTGACCTTCACGGTAAGGACCGGCAGGTCGGGGCTCGGCTCGGCACCAAGGCGCGCAAGCGCTTCAAGACTGGCCGGATCGGAACTGATGGCAGCAGCGAAATCCATCCTACCCTTCCGCCAGTTGAAGCAAGGCGGACTCCAGTATATCAGCCTCGTGGACGCCGGTGAACCGTGTCGTCACGGTCTTGCGGGCCGCTTCTCCGATCCGGTGTCGTGCCCCGGGAAGATACGAGAGCACCCGGGACAGGGTATCCGCTGCTCCAACGCCATCTCCGGCATCGAACAGAAATCCGTCTGTTCCGTCGCTTATGACATCCGGTATACCCCCCGCCCGGCTGCCCACCACCGGCAGTCCGCACGCCATGGCCTCCAAAAGGACATTGGGCATACCATCATAAAGGGAAGGGATAAAGACAACATCACAGGCCAGGTAATAAGGGATCAAGGCCTTACGTGGAACAAACGGCTCCTCGCTCCAAAACCAGGAACAGGCTCCTTTAATCTTCACCCGTTCATCATCCGGCATGTCCCCCACGGTAAGAAGCCGGGCGTGCGTGCCCATACCATAGTTGTGGAAAACATCAATAGCAACAGACAGTCCCTTTTTATACTTGAGCTGGCCAAAGATCCCGATCAGAGGGCGGCCGTCAGGGGCATGCCTGGTGCGTATCGCGGCAGCGGCTTCATGGTCGGACGGAAAGATTGTCCACTCATCCGGGATAATGCCGACAGGAGTGAACAGGACCGGCCCTTCCCGCATGCCCGCTATTCTGGAACGCATCTCGCTGGAAACCGCACAGACGAGATCGGCCTGCCTTATGGTCCGGTGCACCATCCACCCCTGGCCCGGATCATGGCTGAGCCGGTCAAGGTCGTTGCCGCGGAACATGGCAACGCACGGAACCCCGAGCCACTTTCCCCACAGCGAGGCCAGGTAGCCCGGTATGCCGCCGCCGAAACCGACCAGCAGGCAGCCTTCCATACTGCGGCGCTTCAGGAAGAAGAGCCTCTCCAGATCGCCATTGCCCAATGCAGCATTCCATTGCCCCTCAAGGTCCTGAAAGTGGAAAGAAGTGTCGTCGTCGTTTGAAGGCCTCTTTGCCAGGTGCAGCACGGTGACGCAGTGCCCCCTGTCCTGCAGGGCGTTCACCAGCCGGGTGGAGGAAACTGCCATCCCTCCGCTGTTCGGGTTGTGGCGCTCGGTGATCCAGATGATGGGGACCATTTTTCTCAACTGTCCTGAAAACCGCCGCCTTCTCCATCGGAATCGGAATCCGAACCGGAATCGGAATCGTCGACATCACCGCTGTCGTCCCAATCGTCACCGGCACCTCCCCCGGCCATCTCCCCGCCGCCTGAATCAAAATTATCGTAATCAGACGGGGTATATGTACCCGTGTCGGTGTAGTGGCTCGAGGACCACCTGTGATAAGAGGAATCAAGGCCGCGCCGTGAAGCCTCATCAGGGTCAAGCCCGATCACGGCGCAATCGGGGCAGCGCGGTCCCGAGAGATCGCCCTGGAGGTGGTTCGCGCAGATCGGCTTTCCGCAGTTGGCACAGACAGCCACGGCGGGCTCCCCACACATGGTAAAGGTTAAAAAACCTGTCCGTTGAGCACATTGGGTCATTGTACACCTCCGGAGGGGGTCGGGTTGTTCTGCTGCACCGGGGTAAACGCCTGGTAGGCCCCGGCGAGGACCGCCAGAAGCGGCTGTGCATTCAGGCGCTGCTTATCGGTAAAGCTTTTCCTCAACGAGAGAAAGACCAGGGCACCGCGCGGATGCTGACGGACCCGGACCGACGTTTCGGGGGGCAGCTTGAATGCGCCCGTCATCCGGCTGCAGCTGCTGTCCAGCTGCAGGCGCACCCTGAATCCGACCTTTCTCCGGTATTTTTTCTTCGTTTTCCACTTCCCGCGCGCATTTTTCTTTGAAAGCACCTTCTCGATCGTATGTTCCACTATGTCCGCCTGAAGCCTGGTCTTGTCAGAGAGGCGGCATTCCAGGTTCATGATCTCCCGCTTGTAGAACTTGTCATGGCATTTCGGGTATTTATCGGTTGAGTATTCATCTCCCTTCTTCACCAGGAGATCGGATGCCGTGGGCGGCTTGAGACTCGCGCTCACCTTGAACCGGGAACCCTTTGCCAGATCGGGTCCGATGCACCGGGCGATGGCGCCGAGCACGGTGGCGGCGTCCTCGTCGTAGGCCTTAACACCCAGCTTGATGAGCATCACGATGGAAACAATGAACAAAACTATGCCGGCGATCAAACCTATCACGCAAAGACCACCTGCCGCGCCCGGCAGCGCGGCGCACAGAATGGCAAAAACGATTGCCGCAACTATGCCGGCGATCAGCAAGCGCCTCATCTTCCTTTTCTTAACCGGCAGGGACTCCCTGAATACCCTCATGGTTTCGATCCTTGCAAGCAGTTCATCCGCTGGCCATTCGCCGTGCAGCCGGCCGGCGCTGTACAACTCTTTTCCTTCCCCGATCGGATCTTTCACTCTTTTCCCCCTTCCAGCAGCAAAGTATATACCTCGCCAAGCCGCTGCGCAAGCAGCCCGGCCGTGAAAACCTGTCGTGCCTTCACGTGTGCCCCCCGCGCCAGCCTGTCGCGCAAAACCTCGTCATCCATCAACTGATCCAGGGCACCCGCCAGCGCCCGCGGGGAACCAGGCGGGACCAGCACACCATCATCCCGGGAGCAGACCAGTTCCCGTACGGCCGGCAGATCGGACGCTACGACAGGGGTACCGCAGGCCATTGATTCGATTATTTTCAGCGGACAGCATCCCTGCAGTTCGTTGCGCGCTCCCCGTGCCAGCGGGGCCACGGAAAGATATGCCTGCCTGTAAAGGGAAGGCATCTCGCGGTAACGGACCCCGCTCAATACGGTCACCCGTTCGCCCATGCCCCTGGCCGCGACCTGTTTTCTGAACCGGGCAACCCCTTTTTTGTTCGAGGCGGCCACGACGAGCGAAAAGTCGTTTCGATGGCCAAGGTGAGATATCGCATCCAGAAGGATATACAACCCCTGCCATGGAGCCAGGGTGCCGACATAGAGAATGACCTTTCTGCCTTCCGGAACGGTTCCTTTTAAAAGGGCCGTTTCCTCATGGAGTGTTTCGCTGGACAAGAAAGGACCGGCTGCATTGGGTATGACTGTGATCTTTCCCTCGTCACATCCGCGCCGTGCCAGGTAGCTTGCCGTGCGGCGGCAGACCGTAATCACCCTGTCACATCGGGTCAGGCATTCATCTTCCATCCCGCGGAGCCGGGACAACAGGGGAGTGTTGCCCGCCAGCCGCGGGTAGTGACTCGGCAGCTCCACCGAGGGCAGGCCGTTGACCTCAAACACCAGTTTGCTTTGCCTTGAGATTTCGTGGGAAAGAAACGGCATCCCGCTCCAGATATCGCGGAAATGGATGATCGGGGGAGGGCAGGCGATCATCGTGTCCGCCATTGCGGTCAGGAATCTGCCGAACAGTTCGCTCCGGCGCAGCATGTTCTGTTCGCCCGCTGCGAATGCATACACCATGGCGCCGCTGTCCGGGTCCCGGAAGCTGCCGCCCGGTCCCAGACACAGGAGGGTCGCCCGGCCGCCGCCGTCAGTCAGCGCGCGCAGATTTGCCCTGATGTGTGCCTGCGCCCCCTTGAGGCCCGGATAGGCATCAAAGGCAGCATAAAGGACCCGCAGGTGACGCATGGAACCTTCCTGCGGACAGGACATTCTTTCATCGGGAGGAACGGGTTGCGCCCTGCTGTCCAAAAACCCGGAAACCTGTGCGTCCCGCATGTGCCTCCCTTTTGTCAATACCTTCTGCCAGTCCCACGATATCGGCAAAACCCAAGTCGTTATGAAACATAACGGGCCCTGGTCAAAAACCTTTGTGCGCTCGTTGTCCAACTGACTGTTTATTTATTCCATTGTGATATCGAACCCGGGAAATGTCAATGAGATTCAACGGGGTGAGGCATCGAAAAGATATATCATCAAAATAACTTTCAAAACGCGCGGCATGATAATATAATCAAATTTATATTGAAACCGGACAAGACCATTAAGCTTCTGGTGATGTTTTTTTTACTGCTTTACCCGGTTCTTTCGGTTCGCGGAGAACCCATCGCAGGTTTTGACTGTGGGCGCGCCGTGTCCAGGATCGAGAAGCTTGTGTGCGGTAATGAAAACACAGCCACCCTCGACGCAAAACTGGCGGGGTTGTACAAGCTGTCTTTACGGTTCACGCAGCTGAATAAAAGAACGAGGGAGCAGCAGGCAAACTGGATCAGGAACGTCCGCTCGAAGTGCGGCAACCTCGACTGCATCACCCGGGCATATTCGGATCGGATCACGGAGATCACCGGCATCCTGGACAAGCACACAAGACCGATCCCTCCTTCGGTGACTGCGGAAAAGGACTATCCCGTCTCCGACTCTCCCTATTGCATGATAGCCGGGGGCGGCAGCTGGTTCACGGTCAATTTGAACCGCGACGGACCATCGATATCCGGCCACATTGAAGGCGTCTACGACTGCGGGCGGAAGGTCTGGGGGAAAATAGATGTCAAGGGCCGTGTCACGGGAAACCTCGCGGACCTGTATTACGAAGGCGGGTTCACCGGCCAGGGCTGGGCGAAGGCCCTGGTCGTTCTTTCCGGCGACAGCATGCACTGGCAGGTATACCAGGAAGTGAGAGTGGAAAGCTACGAACCGGTGGGAGAGATCCTCGAAATACGGAAATAAGCCGCATTCAACGGCATACTCCCGGACATGGGCCTGGCAACTCTCTCGGCAGGTACAATAATTACCTGCCTCAGAACGTCCTCTAATGCATGGCCCCATTGGTTCATGTTTGAAGCACACCGACGGTTACGGGATCATTGTTTTATGGGCAGTCTTGAAACCGATCTTGGGTGAAAACAGCCAACGGGGATCAACGCTATGCAATAAAAATACTATATTGCTGCCCTGGTGAAAAAAAACGATTCACTTACAGCTTGATAAAAAAACAAGGGATCTGCCGCCAATAATCATTACGGGCTGTTTTTTTATGGACGTCCGGTCTGTGAGTCATTTCCGTTTTTGATAATTTTATTATTTTTATTGACTTCTTATGCCTGTCTTCATATTATTATGCGTTATATATGATTATATCTAACGTAGTTCGGATAGCCAAACCGGTGTGGTCCGCACAGTTCGATGTTCAGCGAGGAGGATAACTGTGAAACTGAAATCTTTATTAATCCTGACAGCATTACTATTAACCACGTGTCTGGTATTGCAGGCATCGGCCGCCGATCATCCCAAAGAACCAATGGACAGCCTTGTCATAACCATGTCCACAGATAACGTTGCGACATTCAATGCAGCCATTCGTATAGGCACTGTAGCAGTCAAGCGGGGACATGCGGTAACAATGCTGCTGCGTGTGGATTCTATCAAAGCGGCAGTAGAAAGAAACGAGTATCCAGTGAATGGGACGACACTGAAGAAAGAGTTGTTGCTTTTCATGAAAGCCGGAGCAACGGTAATCGCAGGCGGCTCCTGTATGAAAGATATGGGCCTGAACAAAAGCGACCTTATCGAGGGAGTCATGGTGGGGACTCCGGACATAGTTATGGGGGCCCTCTTTAAGAAAGATACGAAGATCATCAGCTACTAACCGCTTAACCGAGGGGTAAATGTATGCAAAGAAAGATAATGAGCACTAAAGAGGTGGCCCGCTACCTTGGAGTCCACGAAAAAAATATTTACAGGCTTGCCAGAGACCGGCGTATCCCCGGCACCAAACTGGGCGGAAAATGGGTCTTTCCCAAGCACCTTATCGATGAATGGATCGATTCGAACGCCAGGGCCAATTTCGATCCTGAGGCGAAAAAACAAAAGAAGAATAAGCTTTTGTTATGCGGCCAACAGTCCTGATGTACCTGCAGGGCCTGACTGCTCCTATCCATTCGTACTTCTTAATTTTCCAAAACACAAAACCGTGTTTGGCAAATATATCCCTTTGTGATGATCAATCTGCCTGTGAGGGGGCTACGGTACACGTGTGCAACATGGCAGACAACAATAATAAAAAAGGGTAATATATCGGGTCCCGTGTGAGCGGCCGAAACCTGGACAATGTTGCAAAGGTTTGTTCGCCACTCCTTTCACCGGTACTTTTCGAGCTCCGAAAAGGGGATTTCCCGTAAGTATCCGTCCGTGCCATCGAATCCGAAAAGCATATTTTCCGGCAATGTCCCGTGGATTTCTGCAAGGTGCCTCAAGGCGGGTGGGTATGAATTGCCGTTGTCCTCAAAGTCCCTGCAGAACCACTCACCTTCAATATAGCCGCTCGAATTCAGTTCCACCGCCAGCGATACGTTATGCAAGGCACATTTGTAGTCACGCCTTACATTTGGCCATTCCTTATCATTGGCTCGATGCCGGCAGAAACCGCATGAAAACCCCACACCGCCCCAGAGAGTTTTGTGTTTGAAAGTGTCCTTTACCGGCATCTCGATCCTTTACCAGACATTCTATGCGCCAATCGCATTTTTATCGTTTCATTGGTCAATCAAAAAAGTCATTCGCCTGTCCTGTCGGCCCTGCCTATCCTTTGCCTCTCTTTTTTCATGTAGCGACCCGGGTGCATGCGTTCTGCCGCGCCCCGTGCCGCTTTTTATTCTTATACAAATTCCTGCCGATCTTCAATAAAAAACTGCCGGCACCGGCTGCCTTGCGCGGCCCTTTTTGAAATTGAAAGCGAAAAGTGATACTGTGAAACCTGATGGTCTTCCATTAGTTCAGCACGGTACGCGCTCTTGTGCTATTATTTATAATGACGAAGGACTTTGAAATATACCATGCGCAAGGAGGGCGGCATAATGGGATCAAGATACCTGAATAGCATTATCGCGGGATTGGCGGCCATTCTCATCACTGTGCCCTGCCTGGCGGGCGGGGTCGATCTCATCAGAAAAGGACAGGAGGCCGAGAAGGCCGGCAATCGCAACGCGGCCCTGGAAGCTTACGGTCAGGCGATCCGGGCCAGCGACCTGACGAGCACCCAGCTCTCCTTCGCTTACTTCAGGCGCGGCTCTGTGCACGGGTTCCTTGGCAACAACATCAACGGGATCGATGACTTTTCGAAGAGCATCGAGCTGAATCCAAAGTATGGGCCGGCATACAGCCTCAGGGGCTACCTGCGAGGCGTTGTGGGACAGTACGAATCCGCTGAAAAGGACCACCAGGCCGCTATCGCGCTCGCCGCGGGCGAGAAGTGGGCGGACTATCTGCCATGGGTATTACAGCATTATGCCGACCTTTTTCGGCGGCGCGGCGAATTCAACAAGGCGCTTGAACACTGTGAAAAGGCCCTGCAGGCAAGGCCGTATTCAACCGTTTACTTCCGCCGAGCGTGGGTCTACCTGGACATGGGCCGCAACGCTCAGGCCAAAACGGATTTTGACAGGTTCGAACAGGAAATGAAACGGCAGGGGACTTCTTATGACGTCTTCTGGCCGGACGAGCGCGGGGCCATCAGCAGGTTGCGTGAACTGCACTGACCCGGAAAAAACAGTTTCAATGTTTCAGTGTTTGTGAACCGTTTCAGCCGTTTCTACCGGAAAGGCTGGGAAGACTTAAAGCCTTGAACTGCTGAAACGGTTGAAACTGTCTGCACCTTACGCATCATTGCAACCCACAAACGAAGGAGGGCTTTTGTATGTCACTTCTGTTCATCCAGTATTGGGACGTGATTGAGGGCAGAGAGGACGAATACGCGGGGTTTATCAACAACACATATCTTCCGGCCATAGGGACCCTTGGGTTCGTTCCCGTCGGCGGCTATTATGTCGAGATCGGATTCGGCCCCAGGTCCATCGCCGTCTTCTCTGCGGAAAGCCTCGACGAGATCTCCCGTATCATAACCGGCAGGGATTTCAGGGACCTCGCGTTGAAGCTGAGAAAATATGTAACAAACTTCAACAGCACCGTGCTGGAACCTCAGGGGACCGTTAAGGCTGGAAAATATCCCGTACAGAAAAGCGTCTGGAAGTTCAACCAATACTACAACCTGAAACCCGAAGTGAAAGAGGCATACGAAAGCTTTTTTACCGATGAATACCTGCCTGAAATGGAAAAGATACCTTATCTCACCGTGACCAATTGCTGGAACGTCGTCCTTGGAGGGTTTTGCGATATCATCCTTGAGTTTACCTTCAAGGATCCGGAGGACATCGGCCGCCTCGTCAAAAACATTGAGTTCCAGAAGATCACAACGCGGTTAAAAAAGAAATTCATCACGAACTACACGAACCGCATACAAAAGAGCACGCAGTGGTTCAGAGAGCCGCAATGGTTCACGCATTGAACCGATCTGCCGGACGGGGGATGGGCCCCGCCCCGATCCCCCGTCCCGCTATTTAACATAAACCCTGAATATATCACCCGCGCTTCCGGCAAAGAAAACATAACTTCCCTCCGGGGCGCATGTTTCATCTGAATCGACGATGCTGTCGAATAACACCTCCTCAGGGGTCAAGACAATGACCCTTCCGTCCTTCGGTTTCTCGAAGTTCAGAAGAACGTCTTTTTCGACCTTGAGCCATTCGTTGCAGTTGCCGCTGCCGATCTTCACGCTCATGGTGCCCTCTTTGACCTTTTCGATGCCGTCATCGGTTGAAAACAGGTAATTCGCCATCTTTGACCAGGTCCTGCCGTCCTTTATAAAAAGCAAAAGCTCCGCCTGGTCACGAAACGCGGTCGCGGCAATACCGGCACGGTCGGCCCCTTCTATCTTTTTCATGCCTCCTATGTCCACATAACCGGGCAATTCCTTGTAAACAGAGGAGGCCGTGACCAGCCCGGGGTCCTGTGCGGACACCTCAAGATAGGCGGGGGCGTTCCTCATGAGCCAGACCTTTTTTTGCATGTTCTCTTTAAGCTGTTTCGGCTCTTTGATCGTTTTAAGCTTCTGGAATAACAGAACTTCGACCTCATAAGGGGTCGACCCGTGTATTACTATATAGGCCTCGCCGTCAACGGTCGTGAAGTAGCAATGGAGGTCCATCTCATTATTGTGGAAATAGCCGTCATTGTATATCAAGCTTATGGGAAGCTTCGAGTTCACACCGTCAGACCTGTCTTTTGCCACGGAAGAAATGGTCATTGTCTTCTTTTTCCTGTCAAAGGAGACTTTGACCGGCATCTCTTCATTGACGTAATATCCGGCGTACTTCAGCATGTCGCCGGGGATCGGCCGGGGATCGGCCGGCTTTTTTACCGTCCTGGCCTTTTCTTTCACGAGCTTTTTATCCTTCATGAGCGCATCGAGGATCGGGCGCGTTAACGATTCGCCGCTTGCATGCCCTGATATACAAAGGGCGATGACTATCCTCTCCCCGGGGACTATCTGCAGGTTGGCGCTGTAGGATTCCGTGTTGCCGCCCTTGCCCAGCACCTGGATACCCTTCTCACGGTAACTGGCGAGACTGGAATATTCCCAGCCGAACTGGCCGAGCATCTGGGGGCCTCTGAGTTTGTCGGAAAACCGGGTCGGCTGGGGCGAGAGGATCTCTTTTATCGAAGCATCGGAGAGTATCCTCTTTCCCCCGGAAGAAAAGCTGTCGCCGAAGCGGCACATGTCCTCGGCGGTCGATGAAAGCCCGCCCGCGGCATAGATGGAGGCGGCTTCGCGCGGGTACTTCTTTCCCGTTTTCGTATCGTAGTGTTCGGCGATGTTCGCTTCGCTTATCTCACCCACGCTGGCCGACGTGTTCTTCATCCCGAGGGGGGCGAAGACCCGCTCCGCGAGAAAATCGAGATACTTTTTGCCGGACACATTCTCAACAATGATCTCGGCCAGGGTGAAGCCGTCGTTGCAGTATATCGACATGGCGCCGGGGTCATGCTTGAGACGGCCGTCTTTCAGGGTATCGAGCAAGATCCTGTGCATTCGGGGATCAGGTTTATATCCGGTATAAGAGCTCGTACCGGGCAAGCCGGATGAATGGTTGAAGAGCATCCTGACGGTGATCTTCTTGTAGCGCTCATCTTTCATTTTGAACTCGGTGATATACTTCACCACGCTTTCGTCCAGCGACACTTTGCCTTCATCGACAAGAAGCAGAACGGCAACGGCAGCGAACATCTTGCTCGTTGAACCGATGTTGAAACGTGTATTCCTGTCGACGGGCCTGTTGCGTGCCCGGTCTGCAACGCCGATACCCTCAGAATAGACGATCTCCCCCCGGTCCATGACGGCAACGGTCGCCCCGCTGCCCTGTCCCGAAGTGATCGCCTTCCAGATGGCCTCACGCGCCGTGGATATGGTCTGTTTATATTCGGAGCGAGTGTTCCCTTCGGCAGCCCCGGCCGCGCCTGATGTGAGCAGCACGATGCCCGTGCAGATGACCAGCAATACGGCAATGAGTTCTCTACGCATGATCTTGTTCTCCTCCGATGATCTTATTTTCTTGATACGCGAAGCCTGTCTCGTTATCACCATGCTACACCACTAGAAAGACCCCGGGTCTACCCGTTTGATAGCAAAAGACCACGAGAAGAGTAAATGATAAAAATATTTACCGCTCTTTTCATTGCATGAACAACCCCCACCCCTACTGCACCGCCACAGTAACCAGCCGGCCGCATCAACAGGCCAGGGGGCAACTGCCCGTTATGGTTTATTATCATCTTGAGGGCCCGGCCAGAAATGGGGATTCCAGGCCACTTCCCACAAATGCCCGTCGGGATCGGCAAAGTATCCGGAATAACCACCCCAGAACACATCCTGTGCGGGCTTGACAAGTCTGCCGCCTGACTTCACGGCCCGGTCGAGAACGTCCCTGACCTCTTTCTTGCTCGATACAACATGCGCCAGCGTGACCCCCCGAAAGCCCGTACCATCGGGAGCGACGACGGCGTCCTCAGCGAGGGCATCCCACGGATACAGCGAAAGCCATGAACCGTTCAGCATGAAAAAGGCGGCGTCCCCCTCGAAAGGCATGCGGGGCAAGCCAAGCCCATCCGCGTAGAATCGGATCGCCCTGTCCATGTCCCCGACACCCAACGTGATCATATTGATTCGCGGTCTCATCCGGTCTCTCCTTTACAACGCTGGATAATCCATCATCAGGTATTTTTCGATCATTTGTTCCCCCACTGAGTGATGCTCCTCTATTCTTATCCAACTCCCTGCCTATATGCAACAGGAAAACCATCGACTAACAGACGAGGGGGGCGGCGATCTTTATCGAGAGGGCCTTTCAAGTCGCTGCCGCATGCGGGAGTTGTGGAAAATGTCATTAAGACCGATCGGCTAAAGTGCGGGGTGCCTGAATTATGGAAACAACCCGCGAATAACGTATATTGTTATCATGACGATCAGAAAAAGTATGAGTGCGAGGCTAAGACGTTTGACCTTCTTCCTCATTCTTATGCTGTTTTGCCTGGCGATCTCCGGTGAGTAGCCAAGGCTGCGTGCCTGAGATTCCATTTCATTCCATTGTTCACGAGTGAGGTCGCCTTGCCTGATCCGCTCCTCTATATACCTGTCGAACGGCGTGCGCTTCCCTTCAAGACAACTGGCCTGCTCTTCGAGGGATAGTTTTTCAAATTCCCTCTGCCAGTTCTCGATCCTTTTCCTGGTGCGCCGCATCATGAACCAATAACCGGCAGTCAGGGCCGCAAGGAAAAACGCAAAAACATATGCAAGTAAGAGGTTCCTGATCTGATATTCATCGAATCCGGAATATTTGAGAATGGTATATATCGGGTAGAGTGAAACCACGCAAAGCAGGAACAACACCAGTTCGCTGGTGGTGGTCTTGCGCTCAACGACCTTATTCATATTTGAAAGATCGGACTTCCCGGGCAGTCTTTTGAACATCCAGCATACGAATGCGATAAGGGCCAAGAAAACGGCGAGCCAGAAGGCAAAGATCATCGGATGCTTCGAAGGCAGCATTAAGAAGGCACTCATATATCAAAATAGTAGAATATTTGTTCCGGTAAAACAACCTCCGGACCGGCCTTACATGCTGAAATCGGATATCTTCCTCTTATTAACCATATTCAAGACCATCAGCACCAAAATGGCTATTATGGAGAGTATGACGGAAAATATGGCGGCCCCATCATTTCTATACAGCAATCAGACTTTGGCCTGTACCGTTTATGGTTTCTATTCCAATGCACAATATAATAAATTGACCGGCGAAGGATCTTTCACCAATCGCAAGAATGCGGACAAAATGAGTGCATTATCTTGACAGGCGGTGATGTTCCCTACTATAGTGTAATTGCTTATGTTTACGATGTTCTATTTCCATGATCTACACGGGGCCCGCCCTGTATGGCTTCCATGAAAAGCACGGTCAGATATTACTATATAGACAACCTGCGGGTGGCGGTCATCATGCTGGTCATTTCGCTGCATCTTGCCGTGACCTACAGCAACCTTGGCCTGTGGTATTACAACGAGCACCATGCAAAAGAATTTTTCGGTCAGGTCTTTTTCGGCCTTTTCCAAACATTCGTTCAGGGTTTTTCCATGGGCCTGCTGTTCCTGGTGGCCGGTTATTTTACGCCGGGTGCCCTTGACAGAAAGGGCCTTGGCCGCTTTTTGAAGGACCGCTGGAGGCGGCTGGGACTGCCATCGCTGGTCTATCTGCTGGCGGTGACCCCCTTCATAATCTGGGTGGAAGTACCGTCACCGGCATGGACGTATGGTGCGTCTAGCTTTTTTGAATTTTATTGGAAATACCTTATGTCAGCCGGGATGCACCTTCTCGGCATCGGGCCGATGTGGTTCGCGTTGGCGCTCCTGATCTTTTCGATCATATACGCGCTGCTGAAGACCATCCGGCCGGGGACCGCAAACACAGGGGCGGATCGTGGCAGCACGACCTTCGGTACATTGACCGCGCTGATCATGATCATCGCGGTCGGGGCCTTCCTCATCAGGCTGGTCTTTCCCCTGGGTACCATGTTCTGGGGGATGCAGCTTTGCTATTTTTCCTCGTACATTGTCCTGTACATTGCCGGGATACTCGCATACCGCACGAACTTTTACGAACGCATCACTTCGGCTGTCGGCAAAAGATGGCTGATAGCGGGCCTCATTATCGGCCTTGCCGGTCTGTTTGTGCTCAAACTTATAGCCGGGGTCTATGATTTTTCGGCACATACCCTGAACATAAAACCCTTCACCGGAAGCTTCGGCGGGGGAGTTTCCTGGCTCAGCATTTCCTTTGCCTTATGGGAATCCTTCGTTGCCGTGTCTATGACGGTGGGTTTGATGGCCCTGTTCCGTGACAAGCTCAATTTCGGAGGCAATCTCGCGCGAAAATTATCCGACAGCGCCTTTGCCGTCTATGTGTTCCATCCGCCGATAATAATCGCCGTGACACTCGTGATGCAGACGATCATTGTCGCGCCTGTGTTCAAGTGGGCCATTGCGAGCCTGATCTGTGTCCCGCTGTGTTTCCTCCTGGCATACCACGTCCTGCTCCGTGTGCCGGTGCTCAATAAAATTCTCTAGAGTACCCCCATCGATCGCGATTGAGAAATGAACACGGGAACGATCCAAACGGAACTGCCTTACGTAACGGGGTACCCTTGCGACCTCAGGGCATTTGCTACCGAATCAGGAGAAAACGTCCAGAATTCAATTACTTCTTTTATCGTGGGGTCATTATGCTTGAAGATAAAACGATAATTGAGAAAATATCTCTTCAGGATAATCGTCTCAATGGATTCACGCCTTATCTGAACCTCCTGCAGTATGGTTCTCATCGAAACGCTGTCAGCGTTTATCGTTAATTTCACGAACGGCCAGGAATTCTGAACTTTCCCGAATTTCCCTCCCCCGGTGTGCTTGCTCAAAGTATGTCCCTCCTGAAAATAGCGCAGGACCTGTTCAGTCAACGCTCTGATCTGTGCGCTTCTCCAAAATATCGATGGTTATATCGTACACCTGTGCGTCGGGGATGACTTTGCTTGTTGCTATAAGTTTTGTATCGAGATATTTCGCGTCCGCGTGCAATATAAATGGTTTTCCGGACTTGGATCGACTCCTCCTTTTCTCGAGGCTTTCCTTCTTCTTGTTGATCGCTTCTTCACACCAGGCCAATCTGATCGATTCGTCAAGGTTTGGATATTCGCTCATCTTGGCACCACCGACTTTTCTTGCTGCCTCCTTTGCCGCCTCTTCTGTCTCATTTGCTGCCTTAACGGCCTCTTTCCTCTCCTGTTCGTCTGCGAGCGCCTCGTTCTTATCAATCTTGCCCTGTATTCTCTCCTTGGCGGCAGACAATCCCAGGGCCTTTTGATAATTCGCAATAGCCTCTTTGGGTTGGTTTTCTTTTGCCTTCAGATCGCCCATCACTTCGTAAGGAGAAGAAAGGCTTGGACATTTTGTTATGGCATCTTCGCACTGCTTCAACAGCTTGTCCTTGTCGGCCGACGGGGCTCCTCCCTGTATGTATGCCTCCAGCTCGGCATCCAGTTTATCGCAGCTTTTGCCGCAGCCGGTGAGGCCTGCCAGAGCCATTCCAAGGCAAAATATAAGCAGGGTCAGCCATACCGGCACTCCCGGAGAATTTCTATCCAATCCCGGTCCTATCTTCATACATTCCCCCTTCCCTGTTTCATGTCACTTTTCTTTACTTATGCAACAAATAAATTATCTTCACGCAGCAAAATAACTTTACCGCCTGAAGGATGAAAAAATGGCCCGGCGGCTTATTTCACTTCATGGTGAGCCGCCGGGAGAATGATTTCCGCGGCGATGCTATGGCTCTGCCGATTCCTTTTCAAGATCAACGATATATTTCCGGCTTCCGTCGGGATATGGCGGTTCGCATAATCGCCCGCGCCATGTATTGCCTTTATTGTCTCTAAAGTAGGTATCGCACAATACGCTATCCCCGCAGTGCTGGTCTCCGCGTATACAATTGAAGCCCGTACAGGCGGCAACGTACTCTACCACCTCGGTATAGCACTCGTCGTGATCTGCCATTTCAGGCGGTATTACCACCATTATGCTTTGATGTTTCATTCTGTCATCCCCCGGCCCTTGTTGAGATGCGCTTACGATGGCGGCCCCATAACCCATATGATCGCAGATCCCACACAGGATAAGATCTGAAACTGCCCTAGTTCCACCTCGGGTTGAGCACGATCAAACCGAGAAAGTAAAGCGTGCCCAGGGCGCCGGGGACGGCAAGCACCGCAAGGATCAGCCACGCGGCGACTGCGTTCCCGTGAGAACGGCACAGGGCGCTGCCAACCAAAACACCGGCAATTATCAGCAATAATGCCAGCCAGAGCGTGATGTTGAAAGAGGACACCGATCCGTCCTCCAACCCGGCCAGGAAGAAATAGACAGGTATGGCGGCGAGCACGGCATCGAAAACCCACAGGGCCCAAAACATCGTTTTCCTCATGGAGCGATTATTTTCCCACGCTTCTTGCCCGGTTACGGCTATTTTTTAAAGGTCCCCACGTAACCGCGGGGCTGCTCTTCATACGATCCGTAATGTCCATGGCGGCCCTTCTTTGATCTGCCCGACCTGTGATGCGGGCGACCGTCGTCATGGTTGTTCAGTTTATAATGATCTCCCCGGTCCCTGGATCCTTGATATCGATCTGATGATTGAACACCGGTCCCCCCCACATAACCGCGGGGCCGCTCTTCATACGATCTGTCATCATAGTATTTATGACGGGCTTTCCAGTCCCCGCCAGCATTACACACATTGCTTACGCCAAGCACAAGAACAACGCAAAGTATCATTGCATATGGATACTTCCTTTTCATTTGCTCCCCTTTTTAAACCTAACGCCTATGTTATCTTATTCTGATATTATGCCGGATCAATGTCAATATTGTTTTATGTCTGGAACAAAAACATTTTTAAATGAAAGGCAACCCTTTTTCAGCGAATATCCCCCTTGACGATGCCGTGTTCCGCCTGATATCATCACATCATACACCGCCAGGCAACATTCTCCTGGCACAGCATTTGGGCACTGACTGAGCGCCGCCGGTCTCCACCCGATGGTCCAAACTACCGTCCGTCCATGCCGGCAAACCATTCCCGCGCGGAATCCTTCAGGGTTTCCCTCTCTTCCTGGCTTAATCCATCAGGGTCAAAGCGGTATCGATAATGGAGCGATATGATCTGTTTAAGCAGGTCAGGCCTGTGAATATCGAAACAGATCCTGTCGATCCATATATTGAGCGGCTCCCATGTTTGGCGGTCAAGCCCTCGCCGGGCCAGTTCACTTTGTATTGCGTAGAACTCCGAATCTTTGCCCATTTGGAACAAAAGAACAGACTTTTGCTTCCGCTTTGCTTTTCGCGTAAATACCCGTTTTTTGAAATACAGCTTCCACACGAATATGACGACGACCGGCGCGGCGATCCAGATGATATAATACGCAAACCCTCCGTCTTGAACATTCCGCAACAACCCTGAAAGTTTGAACACAAGCCACGACCACAGATCGGACAGAACCCTGGACCCCGAGCTGCTTTTTTCGACATCGAACCACGAAGGCGGAGTGGTATCCACATCACGCCAGGCACCGTCGACATAAGCAAGCGCCCAGGCATGGGCGTGTTTGGACCTCACAATATACGACCCTTCCAGCTCGCTGAACTCCTGGACAGAATAACCCGTTGAATATCTGGCAGGAATTCCTGATGCCCTGAGCAGCAGAACAGTCGCTGTCGCAAAATATTCGCAATGTCCTGCGCGGGACCGTAATAGAAAGTCCTCAACAGGATCCAATCCCTTCCCGATGTCTTTTTTATATGTCGAATATTGAAAGTTATCATTGAAATAGCCGGTCACTGCCTGAACGACCTGATTCGGTGACTTCGCCTTGAGTCCAAGGTCGTCAACTATTTTCAAAAATATAGAGGTCATATTCCTGGGGACCTTCAGATCAATATCTTTCGGTGCTGCCATCCGAACGGCATCGGGATCGAACCTGGCCAAGAAATTCACAAGTTTAGGGCCTTCATCCACTGTTACGGTTCCCAACCCGCTCTGCTTCATTTCCCCGACCTGCAGATTCTCTATGTGTGACGTGCCGCGCGGCAAGACCAGTATTCCTTTGCCTCCACTCAGATAAGCCGATATGCTCATGCTTTTTTTCGGAACGGGTGTGTCATGAAGATTCCAGCTTGTACCATTTCTTTCCGGTTTGACTGGTTGAAAAACAGAGCCGCGGGCAAACCACGTGGATGCAGCGTAGGAATCATAACCGGCATCCTGCAGGAGAAAAGGCGCCTGCCTTCCCGGGGTGCCAGCCTTCACGCGAATCAGGATCCTGTCAGAGAGTTTCAGCTCACCGATGCGGCCGACAGCCGTTTTGCTCTTATACGCATCAGCGGCTTCTCCTTGCGTAAAGAACGACACCGCAACATCCTGCAGGGCGGCCTGAAGGTCATGGAGCTTGATGTGGCCGATGTATCCCGCGGCCCCGACAGGGACAAGCAGCATGACCCAGATCACGGGTGTGAATGTCTTCGGACGACGCACCCATAATGCCCATGCCAGCAAAAACGAGAATCCCGCATAAAACCATGGGGTCCTCACATTGGCAGCGCCTGCCGACAACAGGCAGACCGCAAAATAGGGATATGAAAGGTCGACCGGCCTTGGCGGTTTGCCCTCTTTGTGCACGGACGTCTTTTTGGAAAAAAGCATCAGCACGTTGATATCTATCTGGTTCCCGGTGCTGTAGGCCTGTGCGATGATAAGCGGGAGAATGGCCAGGGGGAGTGCCCGCAATAAATACATGATCGCGTCGACAATACCTGCCATGCCCGTCGTGAAGATTGCGTAAACAAATCCACCGGCCAGCAGGAGATCGCACAAATAAACGACGCGTTTCAGGTCCTGGCCCGACAGGACCCACCTCAAGGTAAACAGCCGCGACCCTTCAATGACAATGGCCGCCGCAACAGAGAGCCAGAGAAACCCTGCCTGCCAGCCCCAAAAAAGAAGTGTTATGCCGAGTAAAAAGGGTGGTGTATTCATAGTTTTGTGAGCCCTTCTTCGATCTTCCCGATCTCCAGCAGGTTCAGCCATCCAGGTTTTTCCTGCACGCCCTCAAGGGCAGGCATATTCGAGCGCTCCGGGTCCGTGATGACAATGACGAGGGTCTGCAGGCCAAGCTCATGGAGGCTGTGGATAAGATCGCTCCTGCTTTTGTCCCATGAGAGCAGAACGCAAACGCAGCCGCTTATCACGGAGCGTCTTGAAACCACGTGACGGTGCAGTACGGAAAAAGGCTTGTCGGTGCAGGGCCTCACACAGGCAAGTACTTCCAGAAAACGCTCGATCTGGCCCTGGCCCCTTCCGATCGTCTCGCAAAAGGCCTCGGTACCCACAAACATAAGGTCGAGAAGTGACTCCTGGGTCTGGACCGTGCAGGCGAACGACGCGGCCACCGATACCGCCTCTTCAAGAAGATCGCTGTATTCACTTTCTATAAACGTGTCCAGTATCAAGGCATGCCTGACAAAGAACTCATCCTGGTATTCCTTGATAATGGGCTTGCCGGTCTTTGCCCAGCTTTTCCAGTGGATCTTGCGCAACGGGTCGCCGGGCCTGTATTCCCGCAGTGACTGGAACTCTTCCGAGTCGGCCACTGAAGTTGACAGGGCAATACCGCCCTGTTGGTATGCGCGGGTGCCCGGAAGCTTGATGTCAGGCAGGGCGTAACGTTTCGGCAAGATCAGGACATGCTGTTTCGGGGGTAAGGTGACCAACGCGTTGACCAGGCCGAAAGGGTCTGCCCTTCCTATCGACATCGACTCGAACTCTATGCGCCCTCTCTTCAAGGGAACCAATCCGGCATTGACCTCAACTTCTCTCCCCGGCATCAGTACGGGCATTGCCTGCCTGTCGGCAACAGCTTGCTGATTCATGGTGATGAATTGCCTCCAGCGCTTGTAACCCGGCTTGAGCCCGAACCTGCCCCTGCTAAAATCAGAAAAAGACGGTCTGGGATCCAGCAGGTTCTCCAGCAGGAACAGCCCATGCAATCGTTTATTGCCTGAATTAAGAACCCTGATCCGATAATACAGTGTCTGTCCTGCAGAGCCGAAACGCGGCAATACTCTCAGGACGGTAAGTTTTGCCCGGAAAGAAATATTACAGGCGAAGGCAACCGCAATGAGCGCGGCCAGGCAGGTGAAGGCCTGATAAACCGTACTTCTGGTCGTATCCAGGCCAAAAACCGCAGATGCCGCTATGCCGGCCAGCACAAACTTTCCCGCAGGCGTGAACCGCTTGCGTATGCCATACCTCAATCCTGAAAGCACCCGAAACCATATGTACAGCATACGTTTCATTGTTCAACCTATGCGGGCACGGGGATCTTCTTTATAATATCATCTACAATTGACTCCGCGGTGACACCTGAAAAACGTGCCTGCGGATCTACGACTATCCGATGCGCAATAGCATGTACCGCAATTTCCTGGATATGCTCGGGGATCACAAAATCTCTGCCATCATAAAGAGCAACGGCCTGTGCGGCCTTTATCAGGGACAGGGAAGCCCGCGGGCTTGCCCCGAGCTGGATGCCGGGCGCACCCCTTGTCGCGCCGACGATATCTACAATGTAGCGCTTCAGTTCTTCACTTATCCGCACCTCTTTCACGTTGCGTCTCACTTGAAGGACATCTTCTACCGATACGCACGCCGAGATATCTTCGATCGGGTGCCTTATCTCCTGCGATGACAGTATGGCAACCTCCTGTTCCGGCGCCACGTATCCGAGGCTGAACTTCAGCGCAAAACGGTCCATCTGGGCCTCCGGCAGAGGGTAGGTACCGCGGAATTCGACAGGGTTTTGTGTGGCTATAACAAAAAAGATGTTATCGAACCTGTAGGTTTTGCCCTCAATGCTCACCTGGTTTTCAGCCATGGCCTCAAGCAGCGCCGATTGCGTCCTCGGTGAGGCCCGGTTTATTTCATCAGACAACAGGATGTTTGTGAATATAGGCCCTTTGTGAAAATTGAACGACTGATTGCCCTGGTCAAAAACAGAAACGCCGAGAATGTCCGAGGGTAAAAGGTCCGGCGTAAATTGTATGCGGCTGAATTGAACGTCGATGGATAGGGCAAGCGCCTTTGCCAGGGTAGTTTTGCCCGTGCCCGGAAAATCCTCAAGAAGGACGTGTCCCCCGCTGACAAAGGCCACGAGAAGCTTGCGGATCGCCGGTGATTGACCCTTCATGACCTTTCCAATGTTCTCCGCAATTTTCCTGATAGTCTCGCTCGAAGACTGGACCATTTGTTGCGTCATACACACCTCGCAATATGACATTTTGTAATGAATTCAAAGAACTCTGCCAGCGCTACGCAATGCGGCAAAGAGCAATGGGTTCCGGACCGGACTGGCCCGGGCTGGCCCGCCCTTGCCCTTTTTGCCGCCCTCGGGTCCAGGTTTCCTGTTTTCCGACTTATTAACATAATCTGGTCCATGATTCAACACTGCTTCTAAAGTTCACTTCCCATATTATCCCTGGCTCAGTATCAAAATAAGGACCGGCATTCACGTCGGAGACGTTCTTTTGACCGGCAACGACATGTTCGGCGACAGCGTTAACATAGCCGGCAGGATACAGCCCATCGCGGAACCCGGAGGTATATGCATTACCGCTGACGTTTACAACATCATAAAGAAGACATTGGATATAAAAGTGGTAAATCTCGGTGTCCAGGACCTGAAGAACATAAAGATAAGCCCGGAGATCTACAAGATCATCATCGACGCCGTGCAAAGAACATAGACGAACATCTTTCAACTCTGTCTTTTTCCAATTCTAATTGACTACGGAATATTCCAAAGGGCAGTTGAGAACGCTCAGTTTCATTTATGAGGGCTTATCCTTTTTCGTTCAGATCTGAATACTTCGTTTGCCTTGATGACCGCCTTTTCGACCTTTTGCCCGTATCCTGACCAGTTATGTTCACCGTCGTAAAACTCCAGGGAAAACGGTACACTCTCGTTCAGGAGTTTCCCGCAGAACACCCTGTACGAATCATCGACTGATCGATCCTCAAGGATATGCTCATTTTCATCGAGGGTCGCCTGCGCCTTGTCGTGGTCCCGGAAATGCGGGATCTGGCAATCGATGAGAATATTCAGGTCCTTAAGGTTCCTGTATTACCGCCAGCGGTAGTCATCCGCGAGGGACGCCAGCTTTGGCGGCGCGCTATGGGAAGAGGCAAAAAAGAACATATCCGAAATGAAAGCTATATCAAAAGCGAGGTATCCTCCATTCGATATCCCAACGAGCGCCCGTTTTCCCTTTTCCCATTCCATGGGATACCTGTCTTCTATGAAGGCGGTCTCTTCTTCTATCAGGAACTTCCTGACATCTGAATTGCTCTCAGGAAAATACCCGGGATTCACGACGAGAACATAATTGTCGTAACCGTATTTCCTGGCTATGTGGTCGAGCATATTACCGTACGTATCGGGAACGGTCTTTCCCCTCTGGTCGTACGTTATTCGCGATATTGCGCCGCCGATCAAATAAATGGCAAATTCGATCTCCCCGTTCCCGGGACGGAAGATATCGAAGTATATCTCTCGCTGAAGATATTTGCTTTTAAGGTTAATTTTATCGTGGCTGAAATTCTCTTCCCACGATCTGCCCTGATTCTCCCAGAGGTTCCAGTAGTTAGTCATAGTTGGTATAAGGCCTGCAGCACAGATATCTTGTAATCCACAGTATTGCCAGATATGATCAAATATTTAAATGTATATTCACAGCTTTCCCCCGTCATCTGCCGCGCTTTTGTTTCTGGTTAAATAAAAATATATCGCTGCCGCCGGCAGGAAAAAAAGTGCACATATCACATAAAGGGCCGTATCCGAAACCAGACCGTGAAAGGGATTAACCGATGACAAAGGATAGAAGGGCTCTATTTCGCTGTAGATCAAGGCGTCGAAGAGCACGTGCAGCCACGCGCCGAGCATGCCCGACACGGCCATCTTCGCCAGGGTCGGAAAATAGGGAAGGCGCAGCCGTGACATGCCTTTGCCGATCGCCGAGCGGAAAGGATAGGCGGCGCATCCGAAGAGGAGCCCGATGAGGCCCCCGATGAGGAGCGTGTGGCAATATCCATGGAGAGGGTATTTGAGATCTAACAGCATGACGAGCATGGGCTCGATATCGACAACTATGTTCGCGGCGATGAAGACCGGAACATCGATATACCGTTGAAGGGGAAGCGCCGCAGCGGCATGCGGTCCGAAATGAAACGGGGTGAAAGGCATATTATCAGATCTTCTCCAGTTCTTCGGATCAACGGCCGGTCAATCCTTCGGGCCCGTGGATCAGCATGGCATTTTGTTTTTAAACACTATATAATAACAAAGCCGTTCCATCAATAAATAAGATATCGAAGCATCCTTGATTTTTAACAGAAGCACCTGTGGATATTTTTTAATGGGCAGTATGGAAGACCATCAATGATCAGGAAAGATATCTCCACGCGGCGGATCACCGGCGCCCTCTTGATAATCCTCATCTGCCTGGTCTGCCTATTGGTGATCAAGGCCGCGTTTCCCGGCTTGTGGCGGCCGGTCAGGCAAGTTTTCGCGCAGGGGTCGGATTTCTTTACAGGCAAAGAGACGAAAACGGTCGTCCAGGTCACCAAGGAGCTTCGTCCCGGGCTCGAACCGGGGCTTGAAAAGCTCTTTGCCGAAAAAGGCGGGAAGTATCCTCCGCAAAAGCTGTGTTTCATCGTCTTGAAAAAAGAAAAAATACTGGAAGTCTGGTTCCTCGACAATCTGAACAAATGGCGGCATCTAAAAAATTATCCCATCACCGCCGGCAGCGGCCGCCTGGGCCCGAAACTGAAGGAAGGGGACCGGCAGGTCCCTGAGGGCATATACAGGATCATCGGTCTCAATCCGAACAGTCAGTTCCATTTATCCATGAAGATCAATTACCCGAATGATTTTGACACCAGGATGGCCAGGCAGGATAAACGGAAAAAAACTCGGCAACGATATCTTCATACACGGGAATTCCGTTTCAATAGGGTGCGTTGCGATCGGGGACCGTGCGATAGAGGAAGTGTTTCTCCTTACCCATGATACGGGCTATCGCAACGTGCGCGTGATCATGGCCCCATACGACCTGCGGCGCCTGCCTTACCCTTTGACAGCTCAGGGCGGCGAATATAAGTGGATCGAGAAGCCAAACTGGCTGCCCGTCCTGTACAATGATATCCGGCAGGCCCTTATGGAATTTCAACACAACTGACAAAAATGTGCGTTCTGATTTAACCGGTGAAACCTGAGAGACAGTTTGAGAGTTTGTGAAACGTTCTAAGGGAAGGAATTGGTTTTTTCTGTATCGCTTTACAAACTTTCAAACATTCAAACTCTGGAACTGTTTTTCCATGGATCACCCGGGACGGCGCGTTTCGCAAGTCAGCAGATCGATGTAGGCGCCTTTAACAAGGTCTTCCGCGCCGATGCCCAGCCGGGCCGTTATTCATCCTCAAAACCGTCCCATACACCCTCGGTAAACCCGAGGCGCATCGCCGCGCTTTGCTCCTGAGACGTCAAGTCCCTCCAGGCTTTGTCGGCGCTTTCCGGCGCATCATTGTCGTCCCACCTATCCTGCCGCCAGCCGAGAATGCCCCAGAGTTCCTTTTCCTCACCGCTCATATCTGCCCAGGACAGTTTTTCCCAGACTCTCGGATCACCTTTCATATCCCGTACGCTCATGACTGCCTCCCGTTCCCTGTTATAAGAGTTCTTTTAACTATTCCCCTGTAAATCCGGTCATTAGCATGTTGAAAAAATCATAGCATAATTCATATTTGGCAGATACAGTCTTTTTTAATTGATTCAATGGCTCGTTCCAGACGCGATAACACCCCAAAGGCACGGACTGATGTGTAAACCTGCCGATAGGCGTCTCGAAAACCCGATTTTTACCTGACGTTACCGAAGTGACCGTTACTGTTTTTTCCAGGATCATACCGTAGCAATTTAAAGCATAATCAAGGGATATAAAGGAGAAAACCTTTGATAATGGATCAGGTGAAAGACCGGACCGGTTTATTGGGCAGACAACATTACCCCGGCTAATCCATCAGTTGACAGATCTGAAAAGCCTGCTATAATTAAACTAACATCGACCGGAAGGCGGTCCACCCACCACTTGACTGGTGATGTTCAAAGAGAGCGGTATTGGTGGAAAGACTCTCTTTTAAGGCTTGAGTTGACAGTCTTATTGATGAGAAGGCAACTTGGTTTTCCATCATGGAAATAATAAGATGGAAGCCTGAGAAAGTAGCCGCTCCAGACTGGCAATTCGAGCCTTTTCATTTACCCTCCGAGACCTCACAGCTCCCCGGGTGACATGGGGTTTTTATCCTTGAATATGGAGCCTGTCCTCCAGTTCTCGGGAACGGTGCTTCGCCTTTTTCACGCCCTATCTTCTCCGAGAGTCTCCTTTGGTCACGTTGACAGTAATCGACTCCCCGCATTTTATTAAAATTCTCTGCCGTTCACAGCTGAATATCTTTCATCCACCCGTCTGAGCGCTCCCCCTTATCCGGTCTTCTTGGAAGATTTTACGATTTGGCCGGAAAAGCGCTCGGTTAATATTGGCCCCAGGAATGCCGTGACCACCATCAGTACGATGACGGTATTGAGGACAGGCTTGCCGATGAGATGCTGCCCCTGGCTGTTGACGGTGCCATAGGCAACCAATGCGGCCGCGAGCGTGGCCGCAACCTGAGGCAGTGACAAGGACCAGATGAGCAGGCCTTCCTGCCTCGAGAACCGGTATGTTTTTTGAACCAGGAAGGCGGCGGCGAACTTGGAGGCTATGAGCCCGCCAACGATCGCGATCACCAGCGGGGCATTATGCAACATTGTTTGCGCGAATACCTTCAGGTCGATCTGGAAGCCGATGTTGAGGTAGAAAAAGGGGATGAACAAATTAAGTCCCAGGAATTCGAGCTTCTCGAATCCTTTGGCGCGTTTTGCCACCGGCCCGATGGCCAGGCCGACCATGAACGCCCCGACGATGGGCTCGAGATGGATGACCTCGGCCCCGAAGGCGGCCAGGATCATGAGGAAAAGCACCAGGGAGAACTGTTGTTCCTCTGCGGCCTTGAACCTGGACAACAACCAATTGCCAAGGTGTCCTATACCGATGATGACCAGCGGCACATAGACCAGCAGCAAAACAAGCTGGAGTGCGACGGACGATGCGGAAAACCCGCTTTGATGGATCTGGAGGCAGACCGCCAGGACCAGCAGCGAGCCGACATCCGTAAAGACCGTGGCCCCGGTGGTGATGACGACGGGATCACTTTGGGAAATGCCCATTTTTTGGGTTATCGGGAAACCCAGGAGGGTGTGCGAGGCGAGGAGCGATCCGATGAGCAGGGCCGCCACCCAGTAATAACCAAAAAGAAACCCGATGATGACCCCTGCCAGAAAGGGAAGCGAAAACGTCAGGCTGCCCAGCAGCAGTGAGCGCTTCCAGATCCTTTTGAAAAGCGAGTGATCTATCTCTATGCCGGCAAACATCATAAGCATCAATTTGCCTACATCTGCCATGAAATTTGAAACAATGGGGGTTTCAGGTATGATCCTCAATCCATGGTGGCCAATTACGATGCCCGATACGAGCAGGCCCACGACGCTCGGGAGAGAGAATCGCCGGCAAACCATCGGCACGACCAGCAGAAGGAACAAGACAATGGACAGTCGGGCCATTGGTGGAAAATTCTGGAAAAATTCAATAAGCTGTGTCATAGGAAGACCCCGAATTGATACTGAAGTAACAATTACCACATCCCCGACATTATTCCAATGCATTATATAGCATTGTGTCGTTTTTTATCAAAGGCATTACGATAAGGGACTAGAGGGACGCTCTTGAAATAATTAAGGACGCCCCTCTCGTCCGCGTCCCTCGAAAAGTGACCGGTACCTGAAATGGTAGAGCCTCATGAGGTGTGCTATGTACTCGGCCTGCACCCTCAAGTTCAGCTTGCTCTGCCCTTTTTCCCTGTCCGCAAAAACGATCGGGACCTCCTCAACCCTCGCCCCGGTCTTGACAACAACCTCGAGGACTATCTTCCACCCCACCGGGTCCAGCACCGTTTTGTCGAGGACGGCCTTCCGCACCGCCATGAAACCGCTGGTCGGGTCGGAAAGTTTCGCCACCCCCCTGGCCATAAGTCCCGAAGACCTGCTGATCAGCTTTCGCGACAGTGGCCAGTGGTCGCAGCCCCCGCCGCTCACGTAGCGGCTGCCGACGGTGATATCGCACCTGTCCTCCAGTATGGGCCGCACCATTTCGGGGATCTTTTCGCCGGGGTGGCTCAGATCCGCGTCCATCACGACGACGATGCCACCCCCGGCAAGTTCAAAACCCTTCATGACCGCGGTTGCCAACCCCCTCTCGTCCCTGCGGACATGCACCCGCACGGGGTAATCGCGGGCAAGTTCCCGCGCCGTTTCCGCCGTTCCATCCGGTGAGTCGTCGTCCACAACGATGACCTCGCCTTCCATACCGGCCTGTTCCAGGACGTGAAACACCCGCGGCACGATGATTCGCACGTTTTCGGCTTCTCTGTAGGTGGGGATAATCACGGAAATCATCATTGTTCCTTAACAATCAACAAGCACAATCTCCCTCCGATGTCAAGCCTGCGGCGCGAGCAGGACCATGACAGGCCCCGATATTAAACAGGCTGCGGAAGTGCATAGGAATCGAACCCATCCGCCAGTTTCCGTTGAAAAACCTTCAAGCTGTAGTGCCCCCCCCGTATAAACCGGACACTCATACAAACCAAAAATAAGTTGTAGTAATAGCCTTAGAATTATTGCTATGGACCAAGAAACTAGACACCACAAAATGTTAGTTTTCCGGCAAAATAGACAGGGAGGCTTTTGCCATGTAGACATCGAAGTTCACGGACGAGCAGCTCGCGTTCACCCCGAAACAGGTTGACCTGGGGACGCCGGTCAAGGAGGTGATCTGCAAGGTCGGCATCACCGGGATTCTGTTCATAAGACCAGATCGGTCTTCGACCGCTGGCCAGTCCTTCTTTTCTTTGTATGTGCAGCTTGCCAACCTTTGACATAATATGTTACAGAATCGAAATGACCGTCCGGAATATAAGCGCGACCAGAATTCAACGTTTTTTGATACCCAGAATTGCTGATATGTTCTTTGCGATCCTCTTTTGTTTTCTGACCATTAATTTCGGGCAAAGGCTCCTAAATGACGGCGACACGGGCTTTCATATCCGGACTGGCGAATATATCATCAAAACGTTCACCATTCCACGCCAGGACCTGTTTTCCTTTATTGAACCGCCGCTTTCTTGGACAGCGCATGAGTGGCTTTCCGAGGTCATTATGGCCGCCGTGCACAATCTATCCGGCCTCACTGGTATTGTCGTTTTTTTCGCGGGACTTATCGCGCTGGTCCATTACCTGTTGCTTAGGATGCTGCGTCGGATCAACGGTCACGTCCTGATCCCGCTGATCCTGGTTATGCTTGCAGCAGCTTCTTCTATGCTACACTGGCTGGCTCGCCCGCATATTTTCTCACTATTGATGATGGTCGTCTGGTACGACTGGCTGGACCGTTACCAGCACGACGACAGCGGCCCACTTTATTTTTTACCCCTTCTGATGCTTCTCTGGGTCAATTTGCATGGCGGCTTCATCGCAGGCTTTATCCTTCTTGGCCTCTATGGCGCCGGTAATCTTATATTGTCCCGTTTTGGTGAGAAGACCCTGAGAGAAGCAGCGAAACGAAAATGGCGGTTCATTCTCAAGATCACTGTTCTCTGCATGGCAGCTGCGCTTTGCAACCCATTTGGCTACGATATCTTCTTCTTCCCTTTCAGATTGGTTTTCGACAGCTATATCATGGATCATATCGTGGAATGGGCGTCACCGGATTTCCACGATATGGGGGTTTTCCCCTTCAGGGTGTTCCTGCTATCTATCCTGGCCCTGCTGGCAATCTCACGCCGAAGGCCAAACATTATTGAACTGGGCCTTCTGCTATTCTTTCTCGATATGGCACTATGTTCGGAGCGCTATATTGCCTTATTTGCCATCATAGCATCACCTATAGCAGCTCGTTTGGCGGATGGATATACTGAAAAGTTGGGCGGGAGGACAATTGCCTGGCTGCGTTGTCAAGATGTCAAAATTGCGGCAATTGATGGTCGGGCACGCGGCTTTCTATGGCCAATAGCCACAGCTTTGATGGTTTCGTTTCTTCTGGCACAAAGTGGCAATGTGATCACATTTGATAAAAAAATAAAACCTGTGGCAGCGGTTGAATTCCTGAAACGGGAGAGAATACCGGGCAACATGTTCAATAACGACGAATTCGGAGATTATGTCATATATGCAGCCTGGCCTCAATACCGCGTATTTATTGACGGCAGGCTTGATATGTACGGGGCTTACCGGATCAAGGAATATTTCAAGATCAAAAACATCGATAGAGACTGGGAATCAGTTATGAGAAAATATGACATGAACTGGGTCATTTTTGATGCCGACTCGCCGTTGTCACGCCATTTGCAGCGCTGCAATGGCTGGCGACTGATTTATGACGACAAGGTGGCCAATATTTTTGTCCGCAATATTCCCCTGTATCAACCGCTGATAAATAAATATCCGATACCGAGATCAACGCTGCGGGAATAGTGAGCGTCAGACTGATTGTGGTGCCTGGAACTGCGGTTTAATTAATCTAGCTGACGATGCCGTCGGATTTCAAACACCTAGTTTGATAGATCAATTGCTTTTCGATTCCCTGATCACATCCTGTATTCCCTCAACGCCTCCTCCCTGTTTGGAGAATGAGAGTGATAGCGTCCCTTCTGATTCCAGGAGTCAGCGTTCAACCAGTTGGTTTTTTCTCCGACCAATTCGACAAGCTTATCATGCTCGACCACGCACCACGAATCTTCAAAGGGCAGCACACTATATGAGCAATAAAGCCAGGAGTTACCTCGTATTTTGTTTCAAGGCATTTGTGCTCTTACCAATTGGTATCGAGGATTTTGGTGCAGTTTCTCCTAAAGCGTTAACAGTCGTTTTGGGTACATTCTTCTCTGTCTTCCCTTTTATTTCCTTCGATTCGTTCTTTTTCTTAGTAGAATCCATTTTCGTTGCGTCAACTTTGACCGGGGTATCAGCAGACACAGCAGGATTGCAAGCAAACACAAGGACAATAAATCCCGCGAACAATACTATCAATGTTTTCTTCATAGACGCTCCTCCCTGCCACTCTGAATTTAATTGCGCTCATTCGATTATATATAATCAGTTTCTTTTTACAATAATAAAATGTATAAATCAACCTCTTCCCGGACAGTCAGCATCCCTTCAGTCATGATGATTATGCCGCCTCTGTCGTCATCTGTTCTTTCAGTTCCCGTCCCATTTGAATAGTCTCAACAGGCCGTCTCCCTCTGTTCCGGTATCCCTGGTGGGGCCGTTCGGTATTGTAGAAGATAAGCCATTCATCAAGGTCGGCCTGCAGTTCTTCAACAGAAAGATAGAGGGTCTTGCGGAATGCTTCGCGTAAGAACTCATCGAGGACGGTCCGGTTGAAGCGTTCCACAAATCCGTTGGTTCTGGGCCTTGCCACCTGCGTTCTCCGATGTTCGATATCGTTCAGCTCCAGGAATATCTCGTAGGGATGGACCATCGGCCTGCCGCAGTATTCTTTTCCGTTGTCGGTGAGAATGTGCTCTACGGTGTCAGCGCCGGTGGTAAAAGTACCTAAATCGCCGGAGTAAAATGTCCCCTCGATGAACCATTCCGGTATACGCTTTGCGGATACATTCTATCCCGGGGGGTATGCCGATGCTCAGAAAGGAGGACTGGATGGAGATCAAGAAACTGGCAGAAAAAGGCGTTTACAAAAAAGATATTGCAGAGGAACTGGGGGTCTACCCCAAAACGGTGACCCGGGCACTTGCACGCGGCAGGGCGCCATCGGGGGAGCGCCCGAACGCACGCTGCAGCAAGCTCGACCCCTTCAAGCCGTTTATCGACTATCTTCTGTCCCGTCTCCGGCAGCCAATATGACAATTGTTGCCACGAGTTAAAACGAAACCGGATTACAAACGGCGGCAGGTCAGGGGTTGCCCTGACCCTCCCGTTGCCATCCGTTTATTTACCCGTCGGCACATCCTTATCTTTGCGGTCCCACTCCTTGATGCATTTGTTAACGCAGGCATCTTTCTGATTAATGCACTTTATCGGGTCACGCAAGTTTTTAGGAGCCTTTCTTTGATTATCCATGCACCTGTTATAATCACGATCGCAGCTATTTACACACTCATTATAGCTGCCTTTCGCATTGACGGTGCCGCTTGACAGAATGACCATCGTCATTATGAAAATCACTGCCATCGAACCTGCAAGGATCTTTTTCATAACCCGCCTCCTATCGAATCCATTTGATTGACCTAATGGCAATCATAGACATTGGAGGAAAGACGGTCAATCGTTTTTTTAAACTCAGGAACAATTCACTGAAAATTGAAGTGAAAGCCAAGGTCAAGCAGGACCGGCAAGACAGCAGGAAATGCGCGGCCCCTTATCGAACCCACCCGGAAAGCTCGTCACCGGCACACTGGTTGACCCCGCTGATTTGCTGATTCGGATTCGCGAAAGGTGTGCTTGACGTGGTGTATCATAAGTGTTACACTTATTCACGAAAGGAGTTGCCATGCCGACGAAAAACGCAAGAGTAAATGTGGTGTTAGAAAAACCGCTTTATGCGGCGGTTGATGAAATAGCTAAAAGGCAGGGATTGTCAAAATCGATGGTGGTGAGGGACCTTATCAGAGAAGCGATCGAGCTTCGTGAAGACCTTGTCCTTGCCGCCTTTGCCGAGCACAGGGAAAAAACGTTCAGCGCAAAAAAACCGTTAACCCATGAGGATGTCTGGGGCTGACGTGGGCTACACGCTTAAGTACCACCCATCAGTAAAAACAGAAGATATCCCCAGGCTCGACAAACGGACCGCTGCCAGGATCAAACGGGCCATAGAGACAAGGCTTCTCGTCGCGCCCCAGGAATACGGTGAACCTCTCAGAAGAACGCTGAAGGGATACTGGAAACTCCGTGTTGGGGACTACCGTGTCGTTTTTCGAGTTCAGGGTAGCGATATACTGGTCCTCGGTATCATTCACAGGAAAGAAGTCTATCAGATTGTAGAGGAAAAACGAGCTGCGGATTAGACAGTCTGTTAATAAAGACCCTCAGGTCGTCAGCCGTGACTTAATCTGGACAACGGACGCCCTCTACATCTCGCCGTCCCTGCTTGCCATGGCCACCATCCTCCAGTTCCACCGGGACCCCTCGGACAGGCAGATGGAGAGGGCATAACTATATCGATATGATAAATTAATGGCGGAAGTGCATGGGAATCGAATACAACTGATGATTCTGAATAGCCCTAAAATATCAGAGAGTTGAATACACATAAGACTACCCGTCAGAACTAAATCGGAACTAATCAAGCGTTGGACCTACCTCGGGTCGTATCTAAAAGGTCGGTTGAAGCTATATTTACCGCACCGCAAAATAGAAACTGGACCGGCTTATTGGGCACAGGTCAGTTCCCCCAGGTACGCGAATACTTACGGAAGACGGGGTTCATTGCACCTGATCTATTCCTTTGCCCCTGCCTGCTTGAAGAGTTCGACTATCTCCGTGTGACTCTTCTTTGATGCAAGCAATAACGCTGTCTTCCCAATCCTAACTGACTTTTTCTGTATCATGTTTTCTTTCTCCCTATGTCTTGGCCTGAGCCGTCGGGTCTGTGGCTTTTTTCTTGTATCCTCTTCGCCTAGATGCTGCACTGCAGCTAAATGCCCCCCACCTCCTTGGGCAAAATCAAAGTCACGGCTCCCCCAGGTAGACGAACGCCCCCCAGAAGAAGGGGTTGGTGGTGCCGTAGCGTTTTTTCACCTCGTACATTTCTGCCAGGATGGCCTGCCTCAAGGCCTCCGGTCTTTTCATCTTCTTCTGAAAGACGTTGGCGTAGAAGTTCACCATGAGCTCTTTCGTTTCTTTATCAGGGACGCTCCACATGGACATGACAAGGCCCTTCGTCCCCGCCTGGGTGAATGCGCGCCTCAGGCCAAAGACCCCCTCCCCGCTCTTTATGTCGCCTAAGCCCGTCTCGCAGGCGGAGAGGACAACGAGGTCGGTGTCGTGGAGTTTGAGGGAAAGGATCTTCTCGGCCGTCACGATACCCTGATCACTGCCCGTCTTCATCGACTTGTTTGCGCCCGCAAGGACTATGCCCGACCTTACCAACGGGTTCTCGTACGGGGTTTTCCTTTTCTCATCCATGAGGTCCTGGTCGGAGAGGAAGAAGCCATGAGTGGCAAGGTGGAGGACCCTGGGGCTCTTATAAGCAAAGAGAACCTCTTCAAGGGCATCCTTGCCCGTGAAGAGGGATATGTCCTTCTTTCCCATAAGAGAGGCGATGGACTCCACTTCCTCCTTCGTGTTTGTCAGAGGGGGGAACTCCTTGGAGGACATGTCCCGGGAACGGGTGGCAACTGAACGTTTCTCGGGGGCGATGCCGAGCTTCCTCAGGGACGAATTGACCCCCGTCTCGTCGAGGTCGTAGTCGGGGTCCCCTATGACGAGTGATTTTGAGGGTGTGCCCTTTACCATGCCGAAGCCGAGGATGTCCCTGCCGCTCCCCAGATAGTTGAAGGTGTAGTCCTCGATGAGGTACCTGCCGTCGGGACCTTTCAGTATCTCAAAGGGGATGAGGTTCAGGTTCCCATCGGGGGATATGTAGATGTCCTTTATGTCCTTGAGCTCTTTTCTTATGGGAGAGAAGACGAGGTCATAGAGCTTTTTAGAGATTCGGGATGTCTCCTTGCCTTGGGGATCCCCTCGGTAGTTGCTTATATTCCTCTTTAACTCCCTTATGAGGTTATCTATCTTGCCTGCGTCACCTAAGTCTGCGAGGGAGACGTCACCGGGCCTTCCCGAGGGAAGGATGAAGGCATAGTAGCGGGGAAGGAGCCACTTCTTCTCATTACCTTTTGCGGTGAAGTTGTACATGGGCAGGCGGACGAAGTCGATGAGGGAGCTTCCCGCAGGCAGGGTATCTGCCACCCGCCTCGTGTCCGCCTTCGCTACCTTCTTTGTCTTCGCGAAGGTGTCGCTCATCCTGCTTAGGTCCGCCTCTAGCCTTTCTTTCTGTGTCTGCAGTTCGGCGATCCTTTTTTGGTACGCATCCGGTCCTTCCTTGCCGGGTCCCGAGAAGATGAGCTTCGAGAGCTGTGCTCTCACCCGGGCCAGCTCCTGGAACTTCTCTGCGACCCCCGGGTCACCGGAGAAGACAAGGGCGTCCTGGAAGCGCTTCTGGGCCTCCAGCACCACACCCTTCCTCTGGAGCCAGACGGTGAGGGACTTCGAGGATATGTCCCTGGAGTCCTTCATGTATTGACTGACGAGGGAGAGGAGTGCATGGAGGTCGCCTTCCTTCGTCGCGAGGAATTTCATCTTCTGGTCCTCGGAGGTGAACCCCATCACCTGGTCGATGAGCCCGCTGTCTATGTGCTGTGCGCGGAGCATGAGAGGGATGGCCTCCTGGTACCTGCCGGTGGAGGTGTAGAGCACGGCCAGGTTGTTGAGGGACATTGCGGTGTTCGGGTGGTCCGGGCCGAGGGCCTTCTCGCGGACCGCCAGGGAGCGCCGGTAGAGGGGCTCGGCCTTCGCGTAGTCGCCCATGGATTTGTAGAGCCCGGCCAGGTTGTTGAGGGAGCTTGCGGTTAAGGGGT
>JAKLET010000013.1 GCA_022711595.1 Deltaproteobacteria bacterium | reverse complement strand
GGGAAAAGTTATATGCATTATCAAACAACCCTTGATACCATCAACCGCTTTTCAAAACCGATTTATAACAATAAGTGGTATTTTCTTATAACCTGCGGCTACACCAAAGCCGATCCGCCCTTGTCCGGCAAACAGGGCCAGTCAAACCAGTCGGTCAGCAAGGGCGAAACCGGCGAAGATTCCGTGAGCACCGTGAGCACGGTGACCATGAAAAAACAGTATGGCTATCTCGAGTATGACGGCACAGGGTATCGCCTTACGAACAGGACAATAAAGCCGGAAAAGGCTGGACATGTGAGGCTCAAACCCGTTGCTGCGTCAAAGAACAACCAGGGCAGATCCGACACATACACCATCGTTGTTGAAGATGAAAAGGACAGGGAAGTATCCGGCGCAGACAAGCAGACCGCACAGGAGCCTAACGGCGAAAAGCCCCGCATCACATTTGAAAAGGCCGATGATCTCGACAGGAAAGGTGTGAGCATGCAGCCCAACAAAGGCCACAAAGCCGATGTGGGCCTGGGTCTTAAGGTGTCCGAGTCGAGCGAATTGTTAATGGGACGGGCGCTCATTCTTGAAAGAAGGGAAGACGCCAAGAATATGGATGCGCGCGATGACGGCTGGCGGTTCCGCTTCAAGACAAACTTCTAACCCCCCGATTTCATATCGAATTGCTGTTTTTGTTGATCTCCCTGCCATCCCCTCGATACTATCTTTCTTTATTAACCGGTCTGGCCCTTTGTTTTTGGACCTCATACGCGGCAAGGGCGAAAGACGTGGCGACGTTGAGTGACGGGAAAGAAGGGTTCGTCGGTATCCTCACGAGGGAATCGCAGGTTTCTTTCGTGAGCCTGCGCAGACCTTCCTCGCCGCCGAAAACCAGGCAGACCGGCCCCGTGAGGTCTGTTTCCCAGATGCTCGATGTTCCCCGCTCGTCAAGGCCGTAGCAGAAAATCCCCTTTTTCTTCAATTCTTCGAGATATCTAACAAGGTTGGTCACCCGCACGGCCTCTATATGTTCCGTTGCGCCCCGCGATACATTGGCGACGGTCTCATTGATGGCGCATGAGCGGTCTTTCGGGAAGATTATGGCGTGTATTCCGAAGCACGCCGCGCTTCGAACGATGCTGCCGAGATTTTGCGGGTCTTGAACGCCGTCGATCGCACAAATGAGGGGCGCACCGGCGATGTCGAGACCATGAATAAAGGCATCCTGATCGGCATAGTCAAAATCGTCCCGTTCCAGGCAGATATTCGTTTTTGCCCCGCCGCACTTCTTGATGAAGGCCTCCGCGGGCAGTATTCGATAGGGAACACCCTGTTTTTTGGCCTCCCTGATCAGGTCTTCCGACGCTCTTTCATGACCCTGGCGGACAAGGAGCCTGCGCGCCTTACCGGGGCTGCCCTCAAGGGCCTCCATGATACTGTTCTTATTAAAGAGAAAGGGCATCGCGTATATCCTCGGCGATCTTTTTCAGGAGTGCCCCGGGATCTGCCGCGTCCCTTACGGCCCTTCCGAGGACGATGTACGAAGCTCCTTTCTGTATAGCTTCCTTCGGTGTTATCGTCCGTTTCTGATCGTCTTTCTTGTCTTCTATCCTGACGCCGGGCGTAATGATCAGGAAGTCCCTGCCGCAGGTTTCGCGGATCATTTCTATTTCACTTCCGCCGGCGACAACACCGTCAAGACCGGCTTCCTTCGCGAGGAGTGCCAGTTTCTTTGTCAGTTCGATGACGGGGATGTCAAAACCAACCTTTTTCAGCTCCCCGTCGTCGAGACTTGTCAGGACCGTCACGGCTATGATCTTCGGCCGGTGAAGATCGGGGTTCTTTCCGGCCTCTACCAGGGCCTGTTTTGCCTGGTTCATCATGGAGAATCCCCCTGAAGCGTGCACGTTGAGCAGGTCGACGCCCAGCTTCGCGGCCTCAACGGCGGCTTTGGAGACCGTATTTGGTATGTCATGGTATTTAAGGTCCAGAAAGACCTTCGAGTTTTTCAGTTTGATAAAATCGACTATCTTTGGTCCGCAATGGGTGAAGAGCTGTTTGCCTACCTTGAACATGCCGACATGGTCCCTTAGTTCCATGACAAGCTGCTGTGCCTCTTCAAAGCGTTCCACGTCAAGGGCAAAAATGATTTTTTCCTTCGGGTCCATCGGCTTCTCCATTTATTTATTTTTTAAGCTGCTGTCGGTAAAGAATTGACAAAAGATTTCCTGCCAATTAAGAATATCTCCGTGGAACATGAACATCGGTCCGATCTTTTGCTCCTGTGTGTTTCCGTTATCTGGGGCATGAATCTTGTGGCGGTCAAGTACCTCCTGACCGAACTCTCCCCGGTCAATATTATCCTGATACGGTTTATCACGGGGAGCGTTCTCCTATTTCTTTTACTCTTTTTTCTCGAAGATGTAAAGGTGCCTCTCAGGGACATCTGGCGTCTTGTCCTCCTCGGCGCCGTGGGTATAGCCCTGTACCAGTTCCTGTTCACCTTCGCACTGAAGTATACCTCTGCCGTGAACGTGGGTATCCTCATCAACATGTCCCCCATATACGGCGGGTTCTTGAGCAGCCTCCTGGGTTACGAGAAATTTATGAAAAACAGGATAATTGCGATCATCACAGGGTTCATTGGTGTATACATTCTCATGACGAAGGGTGATTGGAAGATCTTTCTGGGGGGCGATGCCGCCGGCAACCTGCTGGCTCTCCTCGCAAGCCTGTCCTGGGCGCTCTACACGATACTTTCCAAACCGCTTTTGGACAAGCATTCACCGCTGAAGGTGACTGCCTATGGAATGGTGGCAGGCTCGGTCCTGCTCGGGTTTTTCGTGCCTGCTTTCTTCGACGGGGGTGAACTGGCACACCTTTCCCTTACCGGTTGGCTTATCGTCATTTTTTCGATCATATTCTCCATCGTTATCGCCTTTTTTCTCTGGTACCGGGGGGTTTCAAAGATCGGTGTCGCACGCACCATGATCTACCAGTATTGCGTACCTGTCTTCGCGGCCATAGCGGCATATTTTGCACTCGGCGAAAGGCTGCACTTATCACAGTTCATCGGAGGTGCGATGATCTTTCTAAGCGTCTGGCTCTCAAGGCGGGGGCAGCAGGCCTTACCAAAACATGCAGGAGAAGGAAAGAAGGGCTAAAAAAGCGGCAGCATAAGCTCCCGGGTCGAAGGGGGCCGCCCGCAAACCGCAGGTAACCCTGCGTATTTTCAGCTCAAAATTGGTATGAAAAATAAGGCCTGACAACGTTGACAAGCCTGGATCGGGAACTTATATTTACACAGACGCGAAAAATTCCAGGAGGAAACGAATATGGCTAAAAAAGTTATAGGCATAGACCTCGGGACTACCAATTCCGTAGTATCAGTCATGGAAGGCGGTGAACCGAAGGTCATAATAAATGAAGAGGGCAGCAGACTGACCCCGAGCGTTGTCGCTTTCACCAAGGACGGGGAGGTACTCGTAGGACAAACCGCAAAGAGGCAGGCCATAACAAACCCGGAAAATACCATTTTTTCCATAAAAAGATTTGTGGGAAGACGTTTCAATGAGGTCCAGGAAGAGATAAAGACCGTCCCATACAAGGTTGTCGGCGACCAGGAAGGAAACGTCCGTGTCGATGTGCGGGGAAAACAGTACACACCTCAGGAGATCTCGGCCTTCGTTCTTCAGAAACTGAGGAAGTCGGCTGAAGCTTATCTCGGACAGCAGATAGACGACGCCGTTATCACCGTGCCTGCCTACTTTAACGATTCACAGAGACAGGCCACCAAGGATGCGGGCAGGATAGCGGGCCTCAACGTCCTTCGCATCATTAATGAACCTACGGCCTCGGCCCTTGCATACGGACTGGACAAGAAAAAAGACGAAACGATCGCGGTTTACGACTTCGGCGGAGGTACCTTCGATATCTCCATCCTCGAAGTGGGCGATAACGTAGTGGAGGTCAAATCGACCAACGGTGATACCCACCTTGGCGGTGACGATATCGACCAGCGGGTCATCGACTGGATAGTCTCCGAGTTTAAAAAAGACCAGGGGATCGACCTCTCAAAAGACCGCATGGCCCTCCAGAGACTCAAAGAGCAGGCAGAGCGCGCAAAAGTGGAACTCTCCACGACCGTTGAAACCGAGATCAACCTTCCCTTCATAACGGCTGACGCGTCGGGCCCGAAGCACCTCAATATGAAGTTGAGAAGGGCCGAGCTTGAAAAGCTGGCCGATGACCTGTTCCAGAGGACGATCGAGCCCTGCAGACGTGCTCTTGATGACGCGAAGATCCCGACGAACAAGATCGATGAGGTCGTCCTTGTCGGTGGTTCAACAAGGATACCGAGGGTACAGGAGATAGTGAAGGAATTCTTCGGCAAGGAACCGCACCGGGGTGTCAACCCCGATGAGGTCGTGGCGATGGGCGCAGCTGTCCAGGCGGGCGTACTTGCCGGCGAGGTAAAAGACGTGCTGCTTCTCGACGTAACCCCGCTTTCACTTGGCATCGAAACCCTGGGCGGAGTCATGACACGCATCATCGAGCGCAACACCACCATACCGACAAAGAAAAGCCAGGTCTTCACAACCGCTGAAGATAGTCAGACAAGCGTTGAGATACACGTTCTTCAGGGAGAGAGGGAAATGGCCCGGGACAACAGGACGCTGGGAAGGTTCCACCTTATCGGATTACCGCCGGCGCCGAGGGGCATTCCGCAAATAGAGGTCACCTTCGATATCGACGCCAACGGCATACTCCATGTGTTCGCGAAAGATAATGCCACAGGCAAGGAGCAGAGCATCCGCATTACTGCATCTACAGGCCTGAGCGAAGACGATATCCAGAAGATGGTCCATGATTCCGAAACACACGCCGAAGAGGACCGTAAAAGAAAGCAGGAGATCGAACAGCGCAACCAGCTCGACAATATGATCTATACCACGGAAAAAACCCTGAACGAGAACAAGGACAAACTTTCCGCTGATGACATAAGATCTATTGAAGACCTGCTCGGCCCCGCAAAGGACGCGATCAAGAGCGGCGATTCCGAAAGGATCAAAAAGGCGACGGAAGATCTGACAAAGGCTTCCCACAATCTCGCCGAGACACTCTACAAAAGGACATCACAGACGACGTCGCAGGGCGCCCCCGGCCAGGAAGGCCCACAGGCCCAGCAAGACGGCGGACCGAAACGGGACGATGATGTGGTTGACGCTGAATTTGAGGACGTGAAAAAATAGGGGGACTTAATGGTAATCGGCTTAAAGAACGACAAAAGCATCAAAGACAGGATGTTTATTCCCGCAGAATTGCCTGTATTGCCGCTGCGCGGCACCGTGGCATATCCTGACCTGGTGATGCCCCTGATCGTGGGACGGGAAAAATCGATACGCCTTGTCGATGACGCAATGAACAAGGATAAGATGATAGCCATCATCACGCAAAAGAATCCTGACATAGAAGACCCGAATCCGGAAGACCTTTATACTGTCGGGACCGTCGCCACCATCATGAAGATGGTCAAAATGGTGGACGGCAGCCAGCGGGTCGTAATACAGGGGCTGTGCAGGTGCAAGGTCATTGAGTTCACACAGGGTGAGCCGAACATAAAGGCGAGCATCCTCCCCGTTTTCGAAGACTATCAGAAGGACATAGAGATCGATGCCATGTACATCAATCTCAAGAACCTTTACCGGAAGGCCATCGAAATGGCACCCTATCTCTCGTCGGAGCTTGCGCAGATCGCCTCGAAGGTGGAGAACCCGGGGAATCTGGCTGACCTTATCGCTTCGACGATCAACATATCGGTTCTCGAAAAACAGGAGATACTGGAAAAGATAGACCTCAAGGAGAGGCTCAAAAAGGCGACCATCTACCTCAACAGGGAAGTGGAAACACTGGAGCTGAGCAGCAAGATCCAGTCACATGTCAAGGAAGGTATCGATAAGACACAGCGCGAATACTACCTCAGGGAACAGCTCAAAGCCATCCAGAAGGAACTCGGAGAGAGCGACGACAAGATCAACGAGGTGGATGATCTCAAGAAGAAGATCAAAGAAGCGAAAATGCCCGATGACGTGAAGAAGGTTGCCGACAAGGAGCTTGACAGGCTTTCCAAGATGAGCAGCATGTCTGCTGAATATACTGTCTCAAGGACATATCTTGATTGGCTAACGGACCTTCCCTGGTCGAAGGCGACAGAGGACAACCTCGATATCGACGGGGCCTCCAAGATCCTTGACGAAGACCATTACGACCTCGAGAAGGTCAAAAAAAGGATACTGGAATATCTGGCCGTAAGGAAGCTCAAGGCCGACATGAAAGGGCCGATCCTGTGCTTTGTCGGTCCTCCCGGTGTGGGAAAGACCTCCCTTGGCAAGTCCATCGCCCGTGCGCTGGGCCGCAAATTCATGAGGATATCACTGGGAGGCATCAGGGATGAGGCGGAGATACGCGGCCACAGGCGCACCTATGTTGGTGCCCTTCCCGGACGCATCATACAGGGTATCAAGAAGGCCGGGTCCAACAACCCCATATTCATGCTCGACGAGGTCGACAAGATTGGCATGGATTTCAGGGGCGACCCGTCAAGCGCTCTGCTGGAGGTCCTCGACCCGGAACAGAACTTTTCTTTCAGCGACCATTATCTTGAGGTTCCCTTCGACCTTTCCAAGGTCATGTTCATCGCCACTGCAAATATGCTCGATCCCATACCGGCAGCACTCAAGGACAGGATGGAAGTGCTGGAGCTTCCGGGTTACACAGAGGAAGAAAAGCTTATGATAGCACGGCAGTTCCTTATACCCAAGGAACGTTTTGAACATGGTCTGAGCGAAGACCACATAGAGTTCGAAGATGAGGCCCTGAAAGTGGTGATCCGTTCCTACACCCGGGAATCGGGCGTCCGCAACCTTGAAAGGGAGATCGCCGCAATATGCAGGGCCGTGGCAAAAGATGTGGCACAGGGCAAGACGGACAAACAGACCATAACAGCCGACAGCATTCACGGTTTCCTCGGGCCCATCAAGTTTTTTTCCGAAGTAGCGGAGCGCACAAAATACTCGGGCGTGGCCACAGGGCTTGCCTGGACACCTACCGGCGGCGATATCCTTTTCATCGAGTCCACGAAGATGAGGGGCAAAGGAGGCCTGTCTCTTACGGGTCAGCTCGGCGATGTTATGAAAGAATCGGCACAGGCCGCCTTGAGTTATATCCGGAGCAAATCCGGCGATTATGAGATACCGGAAGACTTCTTTGAAAAGAACGATCTCCATGTCCACGTCCCGCAAGGGGCGATCCCGAAGGACGGGCCGTCGGCCGGCATAACCATGCTTGTTTCGCTTGTGTCCCTTCTTACCGATAAACCGGTGCGCAACGATGTGGCCATGACCGGAGAGATCACCCTGCGCGGCCTTGTGCTGCCGGTGGGAGGTATAAAGCAGAAGGTCCTTGCCGCGCGGCGCGCCGGCATCAGGAACATCGTCCTTCCAAAGCTCAACGAGAAGGACCTTGAAGAAGTGCCCGAGAGCATCAAGGACGGCATGGATTTCAAGTTCATCGAGAGAATGGATGAGGCTATCAACATCTGCATAGCAGCACGGGAAAGCTAAATTATAATGGCGGTTCCAGAGTTTCAGCGTTTCAAGGCTTTAGGATAAGAAAAAAGATTACTATCTTTCAGCTCTGAAACGGTCCACAAACAAGAAACTCTGAAACCGCCTTCTAATTATTTCTTGTCTAACATTTGATTGCCTTTTTGACCCGAAAAAGATAGAATAAATGCGTAACGTCGGTTACGTCAACCTGTGGAGGATATTAAAACAAAATCATGAGTGATTACAAAACAGTGGACGAACTGCTGGCATTCAAGAACTTGACCCAGGAAGAACTCGAACTTCACCGGGACCTCATTGAGGAATGCAGGCACAATGAGATTAAGATAACCGAGTATTGTGCTTGTACAAAAGAAAACATTGAAAGAATGGCAGAGATCCTCGATGATGTGTCAGGGAAAATGGTGGCATTAAGTCTGGCGCTGCAGGATATTATCGGTGTGGCCGAAGACACTTCCCTCAGGATGCTTCCGGAAGACAAGTTCTTTCGCGAATAGCGGTTTTATTTCGATCAAACACACATGAAGCTTCTGCTGAAATGGTTAATTATGGCCGTATCGATCATCATTGCGGCCTATTTTATTCCCGGTGTCAGGGTCGGCAGTTTTCTGTCCGCTGTCTGGGTGGCCCTTTTTCTCGGTGTTGTGAATGTTCTGGTCAGACCGGTGCTGATCTTCATTACCCTGCCGATAAACGTCCTTACCCTTGGGCTTTTTACCTTTGTCATCAACGCCGCCCTGATCCTGCTCGCTTCATCGGTTATTAAGGGTTTTGAGGTCAGCGGTTTCTGGTGGGCGGTGCTTTACGGCATCGTTCTATCCATCGTAAATTATCTTCTCAACCTTATCATCCAACCGGGTAGAGAATAGCTCCAACCGTTTCAGCGGTTCCAAAGGTTCCAGCCGTTAATATCCTTAATATTTTAGTTACTTAAAGAATTTACATTTTATTGTTTCACGCTCTTTGCGCTTTACGTTCTATTGATCGGTTGAAACGGTTTCAACGGCTGGAACCTTTGGAATGCTTAATATTTCCTGGAGTGCCGGCGATGGTTGAGGAAATTGTCGGTATAATGGCCGGCAAGGTTCTGTGATCTGATAATGAGGACGTTCTCGGCGTTCTTGCTCTCGGCTGCATAGGTAAAGTTGAAGGACCCGGTGATGACGGTTTCCCGGTCTATGATAACGATCTTGTTGTGGGCGCTCGCGTGCCGGTCGTCGAGCCAGACGGTTACGCCTCCCGCCCTGAGCGCCTTTGCCGTGATGTACTTGCTGTTTTTCTGCTCATTTTTATCCAGGATGACCTCGACGTTGATACCCCGTTTTTGTGCTTTTAAAAGGGCTGATTGTATGGGCCTGGATGTGAAAAGATAGGCCTGCACAAGGACCTCTCTGGTCGCCTGGCCGATCTCCCGCAGGATGCCTCTGGCAGCACCGCCGTCGGGGCTGAAAAAAACCTTTGCCGGGGCGTCGTTAAGGACGACGTCAACCGCGTTCAGCCGGCAGGGTAAGATTGCGGCGATGCACAGCGGGATAAGCAGAAAAACGATATATCTTTTCATTACACGCTCCCGTTCCTGAGATTTCCCAATTCTAATGCGGGAACCGGTCACGGGTCAAGAAGAACGGAAAAACGTGGACGGGCCTGCGGGTAAAAGGGCATACACGGGAAGGACCTTTTCTTTGATCATTTTACCCCGTGCGCCCGTCTGCCCGTGAGCGAGCGAAACCTTAAGAGTTTGCTGAATTTGCTGATAACATTATAAAGGAGAGCGGATATGACGAAGAAAAAGATACTCGTCATCGATGATAATGAAGATTTTTGCGAGATCACGAAACAATATCTCCATCACACGTGGCGATACAAGGTCCTCACTGCCCAGAACGGGCCGGTTGGCATCGATCTTGCCAGAAAACACAGACCCGATGTCATCCTCCTTGATATTAAAATGCCCGTCATGGACGGCGGTAAAGTGGCCGAATACCTCATGGAAGACCTCTCGACAAGCAATATTCCCATCATTTTCCTGACGGGACTTGTCATGGCTGAAGAGGTTAAGGAGGGTGGAGGATACATCGCGGGGCATCCCTTTATCGCCAAGCCATTCAGGATCGAAGAGCTGACCGAGCGGATCGAATCGGTCGCGGCCGCTTCAAGGGCTGCCTGAACCTTTTTGTTTCATTCATAATCCCTGGGAACAAGGCAGATCATGACAAGGGGTTGGTCTGTAGAAATATTTTTGTACTGATGGACCTCATCGGGCATGACAAGCGCAAAGTCGCCTTTTTTAACTCTTCTTTCCTCTCCCGTCGCAGTGACCAGGACACCTTCTCCGTCGATAATGTAGTTCATGTGTTCGAAGGGGTGGGCATGGTAGGGTGTGTGACCGCCGTGCTCGATCGTAAAGACTCTCAGCGAATAGGCCGGTACACCGTCGGCCTTTGCGAGCGGTATCTGCTTCCATGCGCCTTTGGCACCCTCCATGGTCATCTGCACTTTTTCTGTTTTTTCAAGGTCCGTGATCTTCATAATTCATTCTCCCTGACATTTTTTTCAGTGCCTATTATACCACATGTGGAACAAGGTAAATACAGACCTCTCTTTTAGGGTACCAGTTTCTCAAGTTTCTTTGGTTTGTCTGGTTGTGAATATTCTTTTAACAAAAGAAACCAAAGAAACTTGAGAAACCAAAGAAACCGATTTCAGGCTGCAAGGGCATTTTCGCTTACAATGTTCCCTTTTGTGCCGATGACGACGACCCGGGTGGGTATCGTTTTCCCGGCCGCTTTCATTGCCTCTTTTACTATCAGCGGCATCTTAGAGCAGCAGGGGACCTCCATGACGGCAACGGTGATGCTCCTGATCCCGGCAGAGGCGAATATCTGTGTGAACCTGCCGATGTATTCCTCGGTGTCATCGAACTTTGGGCAGCCCATCATGACCACCTTTCCCTTCAGAAGCTCTTCATGAAAACCGGGGCAGGCGACAGCCGTGCAATCAGAGGCCACCAGCAGGTCAGCTCCCTTGAGAAAAGGCGCCGTCGGAGGGACGAGCCTTATCTGGACGGGCCAGTGGGTGAGGAGAGATCCCCGGGACGTCTTCTCGGTGGAGCCATGTTCGTGATCGCAGGCCGGGGAGAACACCCGGACCTGTGCAGACGGGCAGCCGCAGGGAAGTTCAGAAGGGACGGCGGGGCCGGAGGAAGGTGATGTGATGTGTCGAGCGCTGTTTTCGGCGGTCTTCCTGCCCTTACCTTTTTTAATCGCAAGATATCTCTCGACTGCCTCGGGATCGAAGGGATCGGATTCTCTTTCAATGATCTTTATTGCGTCGACAGGGCATTTTCCAAGGCATGCCGCAAGGCCGTCACAGTATTTCTCCGCGACCAGGCGCGCCTTGCCGTTGTGGAGCTCGATGGCCCCTTCCGCGCAGGCACCGACGCATTGTCCGCAACCGTTGCATCTTTCTTCATCTATCTGAATAATATTCCGTTTCATTTTCATTATCGAGCTCCTTTGGAAAAAGCAGGAGACGGGGTTTCAACCGTTAGAACAATTTTCCCGTCCCCTGCTCGATGGATATTGAAACACTTTGTGATCTCCGCATCATGCACCGCGCATTTTGCTCTGCCAGTCGCCTGCTGTCCGCCACCATAACCTTGCACCAATTACCTGTCACCTATCCTTTCAATATCTCCTTCAGGTCCTCATCGGGTGTCGTGATCGGTTTGATCCCGTAGTTCTCAACAAGCACGTTGAGGACGCCCGGCGTGACAAATGCCGGGAGTGTCGGGCCGAGGCGCATGTTCTTGATCCCCAGGTACAGAAGGGTCAGCAGGATGGACACCGCCTTCTGTTCGTACCAGGAGAGTATGAGTGATAACGGCAGTTCGTTTACGCCGACGTTGAAGGCCTTTGAAAGAGCAACCGCGATTTGGATGGCTGAGTAAGCGTCGTTGCACTGGCCGATATCGAGGAGCCTCGGGATGCCGCCGATATCGCCAAGCTGTTTGTCAAAAAAGCGGAACTTGCCGCAGGCAAGGGTGAGAACAATACAATCATCGGGTACCTTTTCCACGAATTCCGTATAGTAGTTCCTTCCTGGTTTCGCGCCGTCGCAGCCCGCCACGAGGAAGAAATGCCTGATCTTGCCGGCCTTGACCGCATCAATGACCTTATCCGCCACGCTCATTACGGTGTTTCGAGCGAAGCCGACCGTTACCGAGGCACCGTTTGAATCCGAGCCGAAACCCGGCAGGGCGAGCGCCATGTCAATAGCGGGCTTGAAATCACCGCCTTCAATGTGTGTGACTCCCGGCCATGCCACGGGACCGCAGGTGAATATGTTTTCCATGTAAGAATCGAGAGGTTTCTGTATGCAGTTGGTGGTCATGACGATCGAACCGGGGAACGCGGCGAACTCTTTGTGCTGGTTCTGCCATGCCGTGCCGTAATGGCCGTAGAAGTGGGGGTATTTTTTCAGATTCGGATATCCGTGGGCGGGAAGCATCTCGCCATGTGTGTAAACATAAATACCTTTGCCTTCCGTCTGTTTCAGGATCTCTTCCAGGTCTTTAAGATCGTGGCCGGAAACGAGGATGGCCTTTCCCTTTTTAGCTCCCAGCGGCACCTGGGTCGGAACGGGGTGACCGTAGGTTTCCGTGTTGGCGGCATCCAGGAGCTCCATGGCGCGCAGATTGATCTCGCCGCATTTGAGAACGAGGCCCAGCCATTCGCCAAGGCCCAGCCTGTTCTCAAGGACCTCGCTCAGCGACTCGTGGACAAAGGTATAGACGGCATCATCCTCCTTGCCGAGTATTGCCGCATGATATGCGTACGCCGCGACTCCTTTGAGTCCGAAAATAAGAGTGTGCATAAGGGACGTAACATCCGCATTCTCGTTCTTGAGCGTCCCGAGACCCGCCGCCTCCCCCTGTTTCACGAGACCGGTTATGGAACCTTCGGGCCGCATCACTGCCTTACCACCGGGAAGCTTCGTTCCGCCGCCCTTTGCCGCGATCTTCCCGATGAGATCATCACGCGCCGCGGCAACCTTTTCGATCATACCCTTGAGGCGTTCGGGGTCGAAATCCACGTTCGTCAGCGTGTGGAAAAGGGCATCAGCAGTGAGCACGTTTGCTTCCCTGTTCACAAGTCCGATCCTGATGCCTTCCTTTGCGAAGTACGAAAGTTCCGCGGTCACATAGAGCAGCAGGTCCTGGAGCGCCGCCGTTTCAGGCTGTTTGCCGCAAACCCCGACCTTCGTACAGCCTTCACCTTTCGCCGTTTGTTCACATTGATAGCAAAACATATGTCCCTCCTTTTGGTTTATTGTTCTCTCTCATGACTGCAATATATCCCGCAGGAGAAATCAGTGCCTTGACTTAAGTCAAAAAAGAAGAAAACAGATGGTAGGTTGCAGGAACCGGGTGATGGGTGATGGGGAAAAGCAGTTTGAATGCTTGATAGTTTATGAAGCGATCTAAAAAAAGAGGGGCTTTTTCTACTTTCAAACGTTCAAACTCTGGAACTTTGGAACTGTTCCTTTACGGTGTGAATGTTGACAGCTGATAGGGGGTTTCTTTCAGTTCGATGTTCTCTTTCTTTTCAAAGTAGATCAGTTTGTCGGCGATCTCGCGAAGGGAGGTTACGATCTCTCTGTTACTTGATTTGACCATTGGTTTGGCGCCTTTGATAAGCTGTTTCGAGCGCCTTGCCGCGAGATGGACCAGTTCGAAGCGGTTCTCGACCAGTTCCATGCAGTCTTCAACAGTTATTCGTGCCATTGTTTTGTCTCCTTATATCATCGATCGCCTGCCGGAACGTTTCGTACGCCCTGCCGAGATCATCATTGACGATAGTATAACCGAATTGACCTTTTCTTGCAATTTCTTCTTCCACCCGCTTCATCCGGGTTTCGATCTCACGCTCTCCGCGGATGGACAGACGCCTGACAAGTTCCGCGACACTGGGGGGTTCGATGAAGATCAGCCGCGCACCAGCGCACTGTTCTTTGATGTTGAGGGCTCCCTTTACGTCGATGTCGAGTATGATGTCCCTGCCTGTTTCGAGAATACCAAGGATCTCGGCCCTTGGTGTGCCGTACAGGTTGCCGTGGACCTTTTCCCATTCAAGGAAATGACCCTTGCCGATCATGGCCTCAAAGGTCTTTTCGTCGACAAAGTAGTAGTCTCTGCCGTCCACCTCGTGGGCCCTTTTGTGCCTGGTAGTGTAAGAGATGGAGAATGCGCTTTTGTCATCTTCCCTGAGGAACCTCTCGATGAGTGTCGATTTGCCGGCCCCTGACGGACCGGAGACAACGACGAGGGCGCCCTTTTTCCGGTCAGTCACGCGGCGTCTCCGTTGTGATATCATGTTTCGTCGAAGGGCGGCATTCTGCGGTGGTCGCGTTATTCCACATTCTGCACCTGTTCGCGTATTTTTTCTATTTCCACCTTGATCTTTATCACCCGTTCATTGATGTAAAGGTCATTCGATTTGCTGCCGATGGTGTTTGTTTCACGGACCATCTCCTGGATGATGAAATCGAGCTTCCTGCCCATCGGCTCCGTTGAGGACAGGGTTTCGTTGAAATTACCCAGGTGTCCTTTAAGGCGGACGATTTCTTCAGATATGTCAAGGCGCTCCATGTATATTGCGACCTCCTGAAGGATACGGGCCTCATCTATCGAAACCGATTGGATGACCTCGGTGACCTTGCCGCGTAATTTTTCCTCGTGGGCCTTGATCGTTGCGGGCCATCTTTCTTCTATTTCGGAAAGGTTCATGACTATTGTCTGGATCCTCCCGGCAAGATCGCTGCCGATGTACTCACCTTCCCTTGTCCGCTCCTCGCCCAGCGCGATAAGGAGCCCCTCGAAGGAATCCGCAAGGATGTCCTCGGAAAGATTGTTGTTTTCCTCATAAATGAAAAGGTCTTTCAGGGAAAAAATGTTGTCCACAGTAAGGTGGCCTTTGAGGCCGTAATCCTTTTTCAAGGCTTTTGCCATGCCGACGTATTGCCTGACAGTGCTCTCATTGACCTTTGGCATCATCACGTCTTCGCCGGAGCGCTCCCATTTGATGGAGATGTCAACCTTGCCCCTCTTGACGTGTTTTTTGATGAGTTCCCTGAGCTTCTGCTCCGCCGCGTAATCGGCCCTGGGAAGCCTGATGTTCATTTCAAGGTAACGGCTGTTAAGGCTTCGCGCCTCGCCGCTTATTTTTCCTTTGTCATATTCCTTCTCGATCTTGGCGAATCCTGTCATGCTTTTCGGCATTGTCACCTTCCGGTTTTCCAGCTATCTTCACCTAGGGTTTGAGAGATTGCCTGCATATGTCTCTCCACCGGTTGAAGATGCTGATCGTTTGCTCCTCGGCGTAATCGGGATATGTCCACTGAAGGGGGCGATATGACCCGTCATGGAACATGAGCGTAAGGTCTGCATGTATCCCGTCCCCGAGGTAAACCCTGTGCGAGTAGCCCTTTGTGGTAGCGAGTATAACATGTTCGAGCGCGATATATCCAGAGTCAATATTAACGGTGCGCCTGCCTTCCCTGGCGAGACCGTCCTCTATGGCATTGGTCGCGATCTTTATACCGGGCAGTGTCTCACGGTCCGCCAGGGGGCCGAAGAGGACGAAAAGGCGCATCAAATCCTGCCCCATCTCTTTTTCATAATAACGGGTGTGGGTAAAAAGGACCGGCTGTGTCTGCTGCTCGATGGGGCCGATTGTCCCGGTCATCTTCGAGATGGCCGCGGCAAGGCTTTCCTCATTGAGGTAGATAATACTCGCAAAAAGCTTTACCTGCTGAGGCCTTTTGATACTTCCCATAGGATGAAAAACTCCCTGTTCTTCCTTTGTCTTTCTCTCGGAACCTCCAGGGTCCCAAGGGGCGTTATGCCGATCGATATGCCAAATTCCCTTATTTCATCAAGGACGCCTTCTATCTTTCCCTGGTCTTTCACGATCCCGCCTTTGCCCACGTTGTAGCGTCCCACCTCGAACTGGGGTTTAACCAGGGAAACGATCCTGCTCTTTTCATGGATGAATTTGAGGGCCGCGGGGATGATCTTCTTCAATGAGATAAATGATACGTCAATGGTGATGATGTCTGCCCTGGTGCCGATATCATCGAAGTCGAGATACCTGGCGTTGCAATTTTCCTTAAGGACGATCCTTTCATCGCCGCGCAGTTTTTCATGGAGCTGGTGGGTGCCCGAGTCCACGGCGTATACGCGAAGGGCCCCTTCCTGGAGGAGACAGTCCGTGAATCCGCCTGTGGATGAACCGATATCGAGCGCCGTCTTTCCACCAACATCGATGCCGAATGCGTCGAGAGCGGCCTTCAGCTTGACCCCGCCGAAGCTGACGTAGGGAATGGGATCGCCCCTGACCTCAACGGACGCACTTTCGTCTACCCTGGTGTCGGTTTTCAGTACACGCTGTCCATCGATGTACACCTCGCCCGCCATGACCAGCACGCGAGCCTTCTCGCGGGAAGGCGCGAGCCCTCTTTTGGCGAGTACGGTGTCTATTCTTTCCTTAGCCACGCCCTGACGGTCCTTATGATGCCATCCAGGTCGATGCCGAGAGCCTTGCGGAGCGTGCCCTGGCTGCCGTGGGTCACAAAGGTATCGGGGATTCCCAGCGATCTGAGCGGTATGAGCACCCCCGCTTCGGCGAGCACCTCAGCGACGGCGCCTCCGAACCCTCCGGCGAGAACGTTCTCTTCGATGGTCAGAATGCGTTCGGTCCCGGATGCGGTTTTAAGAAGAAGGTCTTTATCTATGGGTTTAATGAACCTGCCGTTGACGACACCTGCCAGGATGCCGCCCTGACGCAGCATATCGGCGGCCTCAACCGCCACGTTTACCATGTTCCCGCAGGCGATGATGGTGAGGTCTTTGCCTTCGCGGAGCGTCTCCCATGTGCCCATGGGAATCTCATGGAAATCTTCGTCAATGGTCACTCCCAGGGCCTCGCCGCGGGGATAACGGATCGCCGTCGGTCTTGCATAGCGATAGGCGGAGTAAAGCATGTGCTTCAGCTCGTTCTCGTCCTTCGGTGCCATAAGGACCATGTTCGGAATATGGCGAAAATAGGAAAGGTCATAGGCACCGTGATGCGTGGGTCCGTCCTGTCCGACAATACCGCTGCGGTCGACCGCGAAAACGACGGGGAGGTTCTGAAGGCACACGTCGAGGATGATCTGGTCGTATGCCCTTTGCAGGAAAGTGGAATAAATGGCTACAAAGGGTTTGAGGCCCCCGAGGGCAAGAGCGCCGGCAAAAGTTACGCCGTGCTGCTCGGCAATCCCGATGTCATAGAACCTGTCGGGGAATAGATCCGAGAACCTGTCGAGGCCTGTGCCGAGCCCCATTGCTGCCGTAATTGCAACGACACGGTCATCCATCCTGGCGAGGTCAACGATGGTGTCCCCGAAAATGTCTGTGTAGGTCTTCCTGCCTTTGCCCAGGGAATTGCCAGTTGTGAGCTCAAAGGTGGAGATGCCGTGAAAACGTTCCGGGTCGTCTTCGGCGTGAGTGTAGCCTTTTCCCTTGCGGGTGACGACATGGACGAGCAGAGGCCCTTTGAGCCTGCTTACATTCTTTAATGTTTCCAGGAGGGGTTCGATTTCGTGGCCGTCCACGGGGCCGACGTACTGAAAACCAAGTTCCTCGAAAAGCATACCGGGCCCGAAGATTCCCTTTACGGCCTCTTCGAGGTATTTTGCTGTTTTGTAGATGGTCGGCATGCTTTTCATACGGCTTTTCAGTTCTTCGCGGATGTTGCTTATAAATTCACCCGTCATCATGCGGTTCAGGTATGATGACAGGGCGCCGATGTTCTTCGATATGGACATCTCGTTATCGTTGAGGACCACGATGATATCGCTTTTTAAATGGCCGGCGTGGTTCAATGCCTCGAATGACATTCCGCCCGTCAAGGACCCGTCGCCGATAACGGCGATGATCTTGGAGGACCCGCCGGTCTTTGCCTGACTTTCAGCGAGCCCCACGGCAATGGAAATGGAATTGCTTGCGTGACCCGTGTCAAAGACATCAAAGGGACTCTCTTTTCTTGACGGAAAGCCGCTCAATCCCCCGTCCTGGCGGATGGTATTGAAGGTTTCGCGCCTGCCGGTGAGTATCTTATGCGTATAGCACTGGTGGCCCACGTCCCAGATGATCTTGTCATCAGGGGTGTTGAAGATGTAATGGAGGGCGATGGTGAGTTCCACAATGCCCAGGTTCGAAGCGAGATGCCCTCCCGTTCTGGATATGATATCGGTGATGTGGGGGCGTATCTCGTCGGCAAGCTCGATAAGAGCGGCTATGGACAGCTTTTTCAGGTCTTCAGGTGAATTGATTGTTTCCAGGAGCATTACGAGATCCTGTTGCCGATAAAGCGCGCTATCTCTTCAAGAACGCGGCCATTCTCCCCCAGGAATGCGATAGATTTAACTGCCTCGTCGACGAGTTGCTCGAGTTTGTACTTGGAGGCGAGAATACCGTAGTGTTTTACATAGGTTTGCTTGTTGGCATCTTTTTTCAGTTTTTTGCCCACCATTTCCTCGTCCCCTTCAACGTCGAGGATGTCGTCCATGATCTGGAAGGCGAGTCCGATGGCATCGCCATAACGGGTAAAGCTTTTGAGTTCACGGGTCTTGGCTGAGCCGGCTATCGCCCCTATCCTCACGGACGCCCGGAGCATAGCGGCGGTCTTGTGGGAATGTATATAATGGAGGATATTTTTCGACCCCTCCTTGTTCTCATAGATTATATCCATCACCTGACCGCCTACCATCCCCTCTGTGCCGGCGGCATGGGCGATCTCAAAGACGATCTGCCGGGAAACCTTCGGGCTGACCCGTTCGGTGAACCTGCTGTCGGTAAGGACCCTGAATGCCTCCGTCAAAAGACCATCGCCGGCCATTATGGCGACCGCTTCACCGAACGCCTTGTGGCACGTCGGCCTGCCCCGCCGCAGATCGTCATTGTCGACGCTGGGGAGGTCATCATGTATGAGGGAATAAGTGTGTATCATTTCGAGAGTACAGAAACAGGGAAGGAAATCATCAGCACTCCTGCCTTTTGCCTCGCAGGCCGCTATGGCGAGTATGGGGCGTATCTTCTTCCCGTTGCTGAAAAGCATGTATTCCATGGCATTTCGGAGAATGCCCGGTGTTGTGGTGAAGCTGGTGCAGATATCCTTGAGTGTATTCTCGACGACTATCTTTTTATCGTGGAGATAGGTTGCAAGGTCCATTAAGCATCTTCCTCAGGGAAAGGCCTTTTTTCCACCGTACCGTTTTCCTTCCTGATAAGGACCTCTATCTTTTTTTCGACCTCGTCGAGTCTTTTAGATAGTTCCTTTGTGAGTGTCAACCCTTCTTTGAAAAGACCCAGGGCCTCATCAAGGGGAATCTTTCCTTCGTCGAGGGTCTTTACTATGTCTTCAAGCTTTTTTAACCCTTCTTCGAATTTCATGGAAGTACTTATTATAGAACTTTAGCCGTGTTTTTTGCAAGCATTCATTTGACGTCTGCAAGCAATCATTTGCCAGCTGTCCAATTTGAAAGGAATGAGATAGAATGTGTTTATGGGCATCGATTACGGCATAAGTGATGAGATGGGGTGGCGGCCCGCCATGGAGGACGAGCACGCCATCTACGAGGATGGTAAAAGGTTTTTTTTCAGTGCCGAGATATATGACGGTCACGGCGGCAGGCAGCCGGCCCGGATAGCCGCCGAGATGCTGACCCCTTCATTTCTCCATAATTGGGCCATGGAAGCGGACAAACCATTGCGGATGAGGAAGGGCGAGGCTGAGATCCTCAGGGACGCATATCTTGCCGTCGACGCTTATCTTGTGGGCAGGGGTATACGGGCGGGTACCTGTGCCGTCCAGCTCTATCTGATCGGGGAGCATTTTCTCGCGGCGAACGCCGGGGATTCGCGGGTCGTGATCGGCACCGACGAGGGCGCGGTGATGCTGACACATGACCACAAACCCGACCTTCCAAAGGAAAGGTCCCGCATAGAGGCCCTGGGAGGGAGTGTTGTTCTCTTCGGTGTCCCGAGAGTGGAAGGTGTTCTTGCTATCAGCCGGGCGCTTGGGGATTCATGCCTGAAGCCGTATGTGAGCGCGGAACCTCGCATAACCGAAGGGATCCTTGGCGCGGAGAACGATTTTGCCGTACTCGCCTGCGATGGGGTATGGGATGTCCTCGCCCCCGGGGCGGTCCTGGAAACGGTGCGTTTTGAGGGCGATCCACACAGGGGTGCACATGGGGTATCGAAAAAGGCCATGGACAACGGCAGTACCGACAATATAACCGTCATCGTTCTGGACCTGAGGAAATATACCTCCTCTCTAGAGAACAGGAAGATGGAGATCCTCAAGGTTCACGATGCATTGGGTTCAATGTGATTGACCGCATTCCCCCGGTTTATTCAGTTTATATGGTATTTCTGGTTTCTCTGGTTAGAAAAAACCGAACAAACCATACAAACCGAACAAACCCATTTTAAAGGACAGGTGCGGCTCTTGCTTTATTAAAGAAATAAAATTGTTTACAATGTTACCCATGCAGGAAAACCTTGCCATTATAGGAACGATCGCATTAGTCCATCTCCTGGGCGCCATGAGTCCCGGGCCGGACTTTGTGATGTCAGTTCGCAATTCCCTTACCTATTCCCGAAGGACGGGGATATTCACCGCTGTGGGGTTCGGGCTTGGTGTTGCCGTTCACGTGACATACTGTATAGCGGGGATAGCCGTGATCATAGCACGGTCGATCCTGGTTTTCAGCGTTATCAAGTACCTGGGGGCGGCATATCTTTTTTACATCGGCATACGGTCGATCTTTATAAGATCGTCGGGGATAGATGTGGCCCCTGAAAGAAAGAAAGAGGACATTTCGCCAATGGCCGCGGTGCGGATCGGATTTCTAACGAACATCCTGAACCCCAAGGCGACACTTTTTTTTCTGGGTCTTTTTACGATCGTCATATCCCCCTCCACCCCCCGCTTCATCCTCGTTATTGCAGGTGTTATCATGGTCATTAACACTGCGTTGTGGTTCAGTTTCGTGGCGGTCTTTCTCAACCAGAGGCTTGTGAGGTCTTTTATCGGGCGCTTCCAGAACTATTTTAACAGGGTCTTCGGAGGCCTTCTTATCCTTCTGAGCATCAGGATCGCTTTATCGCGCAGCTGAAGCCCGAATGATGTAAAGATGTTCTGTGCCCGGGGCCCCAGGCTCGAGGTTCAAGGTCCAAAATGCACAATGAAAGGGAAAGAAGGCAGTTTTCCGCTGCACCGTGCGGTTCTGCGAACCGGGAAGAACCACGATCGGTTAACCAATTCTTCAAAGTTGATGACAGAAGCGCATGAAAGTGGTATAGTGGGGGGCATAAATCCCTTGCACCGCTTGTTTATGCAGGGGGTGGCTTCGAAATAGAGACCCGTGCGATACAGTACCGACCGTGAGATGGAATGGGATTCGCGGCAGACAGCAGGTCATAAAAAGGGGAAGGTTATCCTGGGGGTGGGTCAATATACCATCACAAGGAGGATCTGTCATGGAAGAGAAACTTGCTAACCCCGCACCGCTTGGCTTAATGGGATTCGGTATGACCACTGTTCTTCTCAACATCCACAATGCCGGTTTCTTCCCTATCGGCTCAATGATTCTTGCCATGGGGGCATTCTACGGAGGGCTCGCGCAGATCATTGCGGGCATCCTGGAATATAAGAAAGGCAATACATTCGGTGTTACGGCCTTCACTTCATACGGACTTTTCTGGTGGACCCTGGTTTTTATCCTTGTCTTCAAGAACGCCCTCCCGGGAAACCCCGAGGTTTTCATGGGGTGGTATCTCTTCATGTGGGGTCTCTTCACGTTCTTCATGTGGTTCGGTACCTTCGGCAAGAACAGGGGCATACAGTTTGTCTTCCTCAGCCTCACCGTGCTGTTCTGGCTCCTTGCCATCCGCGACTGGACGGGCAGCACCGCGATCGGGACCCTTGCTGGTTGGGAGGGGATCATCTGCGGCCTTTCCGCTATCTACCTCGCCATGGCCGAGGTCCTCAATGAGGTTCACGGAAGGGTCGTCCTGCCTGTGGGAGAGATCAAAAAAAGCTAAAAAAAACCGTTCAAGGTTCCACGGAACTGTGTTCATCCTGAAATGGTTTTTTCTCCCCCTGGAACGTGGAACTTTGAACCTTGAACGGTTTTTACCTGTCCAGATTCCGGTACTGCATGTAGAGGACGATGCCGCCCCAGATGAATGCCGCGATCATGAGCGCCGTCCCGAAGAAGTGGGACATATTGGCGATGGCGTGGTCGAATCTCAGCATGCCAAGGCGCCCGAGGATGTTGTTCCAGTCGTGGTATCCCGGTACATCCTGGCCGGTGACACCGCCAAGCAGCATAAGCTGCTGCGCCCGTGCGTCATTGATGTAAGGCGCCATATCGATGAAGTTCTGACCGGTCCACCAGAGCGCAACTGAAGCGGCGAAGACATCGTTCCTTTTGAGGAAGGCGATGAGGCATATGACGGGCACGAGCACCTGCATGAGGCTTCCGCCGAGTACCCTCATAAAGTCACCAAGGAAAGAGAAGATAATATGGCCGGCCTCGTGAAAGGGCAGGCTTACGTTGTGGAAAAAGGATTGGCCAGCCAGCTCGCTTGACGGCAGGTGTATCATGAGCCTGACACCGGCGATGAAAAAAAGGACAAAGACGAGGCACCGCCCCAGGAAATAGAAGAGGTTTACCTTGAACTGGGGTGGAAATAAGAACTCGATCAGGTTGAATTCGCCTGTGCCGACAGCGGCGGCAGCCGGGTCCTCCACGGCATCTTGTTCGCCGGATGCCGCGGCCTCACGCTCCATCAGCGTTTCGTAGGCCCAGGTGACCTCCTTGAGCCTTTCCCAGTCGGGCCGCGAGCCGCCGAACTCTTCCTTAAGGCGTCTGAAGGCCGACCCTACCTCATCCTTCGATGCCCCTTCGGTCAGACCGAGGATCGCATAACAATTGGCCGTCAGATCGTCCATGGTAGATTCAGGATACAGGTATTTGATGACGGTTTCAACCGTTTCAACAGCTTAAGTCGTTTCAGCCGCGGAAAACGAAAAAAGCCATCCTTTGGCCCGGCAGGAACGGGCAGCGTAAAACCGGGCAGGCCGTGCCACCGTGAAGTACCTCGATCACAGGCCAAAGGCAAGAAATATGGTAACTACAATAAGCCATGCGCCGATGACCAGGATGATCTTCAGCCGTTTCCTGAAGCCCGTGACAATATACCCGATCCGCGATAATAATTTTTTCAGCTTATTCATACCTTCCTTAATTATCGGAAATGCCGCCGGCATGGTTAAGCCGGAAACCAGAGAAACGTTAAACCCCATTTGAATGGATTTAAGGGTGCACGAAGCTTTACCGATAATATGTAAAGCAGGAGGTGTAACTGTGGCATTAATGGTGTGGAATGAAAAACTCAGCGTGAACATCAAGGCCATTGACCGGCAACACCAGAAAATAGTCGGCATCATCAACGAATTGCACGATGCAATGAAAGAGCGAAGAGGGAGGGACGTAATGGCAGGCCTCCTGGTGGAACTTGTCGATTACAGCGGGTATCATTTCGATACAGAAGAAGACTTTTTCAGGCAATACAAGTACCCGGGCCTTCTCGTCCACAAGTCTGAACACGACCTCTTCAAGTCTCGGGTCGAGCACATGAGAAGCCAGTTCAACGGGGGCAACAAGCTTATCGTTGTGGAAGCGATGGATTTTCTCAAGGACTGGCTCAGCGATCATATCCTGGTGACCGATCATAAATACAGCCCTTTTTTGAACGGAAAAGGTGTTTATTAACGATCTTGCCCAGGGCCCCCCGAATATTATCCTGATTGACATTGCAATACAATTGGGATAATATTCTTCAGTGTAACTAATACATGGAGGTTGCCGAATGAATACAACATTGGATCAGGTGCTTGGGTGGCTTCTGTCAGACAGGTCAAGGGTGGAAAAATTCAAGAATGCCTTTAGTTTTATAACTGATAACTTTCCCGATATCGATGAAAAAACCAAAAGCATCCTGAGAACTATCCAGGAAAAAGGACTTGCGTCCTCAAGCTTTACAGAAGCTTTTGAGGTTGTGGGACAAAAAAGCTACGGCTGGGAAGAAAACAAGTAGATCCTTCCCCCCGGGGTCAACCTCAAAGGAATTTTTTTGATGTGTCATGCAGGCAGAGGAGAACGTCAAAGCGTGATCCTCTGCTGTCCTAATGTACTTCGCTCGCCCGTCGTCGATAACAAGCTTTATTCGCTCGGACTTCTTTATCTGCGCAATGCCGCCAGGCAGGCAGGTTACGAAAGCATCCTCGTAGACGCGTATTTCTTGGAGCTGACCGTTGAGGAGACGGTAAAGAGGATCTTGCGTGAAGACAACCCGTTCCTTTATGGTTTCATGATCAATTCTCCGGAAATGCTGAAAAGCGCCCTGTCAATAATCCAGCGGCTTCCCCGGGACGACTATAAGGGAGGTAGGGTCCCCGTGGTACTGGGCGGAATATATCCGAGCCTGGAATACAGGGGCCTGATGGAAGCGAATGATGAGATTGACCTCGTTGTCAGGGGTGAAGGGGAGGAAACACTCAGATATGTCCTTGAGGCCCTGCGTGATTCGAAAGGTTTTGGCGGCATACCGGGCCTGTCCTGGCGGACAGGTTCAAAGGTCTGCCATAATAGTGACAGGCAGCCTGCCTCTGACCTCGATGTGTTCGGCGATTACGATCCCGGCACGATAAGCGGCGTGATGCCGGAGATGAGCTGGACCATCAGTTCCAGCAGGGGCTGCAGCGGAACATGTTCTTTCTGTCTTGTCGGCCTGAATTTCGGGAAAAAAGGGGTCTGGAGAGGCCACAGTGCGCAATGGGTCGCGGATCACGTTGAAGAGATGACAGGAAAATACGGTGCCAGGCATATCAGGTTCGTCGATGACGAATTCGTAGGATGCGAAAGATCGGCAGATCGTGCGATGGAGATAACGGAGCTATTAAAAAAGCGGAAGGTCAGGCCGAAATTCAGCATTATGTGCCGGTCGGATACGGTGAGGAGATATCCCGAGGTCTTCAAAAAGCTCCGGTCCTGCGGTCTCGCCAATGTATTCCTGGGTATTGAATCCGGCAACGACGAGGTCCTGTCGCGTTTGAACAAAAGACACAGCGTAGAAGATTCCATGAAGGCGGTATCGATACTGTGCGATCTTAACGTTCGTGTCCAGGGCGGCAATATAGTGTTCCATCCCTGGATGTCTGAAGAGACCGCCCTGAAAGATATCAGTTTTTTTCAGGGCCTCCTGGAAAAACATGATAAATTCGTTTTTTTCACGCTCAACGGTGTCGATATTTTCAGAGATGCCGGGCTTGGTGACGGGTATGAGGGGCAGGGAGGGAATTGGCAGCTCAAATGGGAGGCGCAGGACGAAAAGATGCAGGCGATATTCTCTTTGTGGATGAGAATCGAAAGAACGATCCTGTTCCCTGCGCTGGCCAGCCTTGGGACAATAACGCCGCGGATAAGAAGGGACCTCTGTTTCTGGCAGCTCAAGGCCTTTAAAGGCCTTATCACGGGTTTCAAGGATGACAAACGGTACCGTGAAGGTATATTATTTGAGATATTCCTTGAAATATGCGGTTTTTTGCGCATGCATGGGAGCCAGAAGGTGATGAAGAGTTTCCTCGCCCGCCGGACCTCAACGCCTGAAATGGAAAAGGAAGTGTGTTTTGAACGACATTACTGAAGGCGGCCGGAACATTACACCCTTGAGGATCCGCAGGATCGCACCCCGACCGGAATTGGACCACACAAAAAAAGCCCACGAAGCGAGGGGGATCACCGCTCCCGATCCCGAAAAGGACTTTGTCGATATTGACCTTGAAGAATTCGTTTCCCTGGACTTTGCCGGGGGCAGGATCACCCTTGAGCCTTCAAATCTGTGCAATCTTCGCTGCCGGTACTGCGCGGTGCCCAAGGATGACCCCTGTGACATTGACTGGGACAGGATAGCCTATATTTTTAAGCTTGTGAAGCTGCGGGGCATGTCAACCGCCGTTATAACCGGGGGAGAGCCGGGAATTTTCAGGGACATCCGACGGATAATATCTGACCTGCATTCCTGGGGCTTCTATGTGTCCCTTCTGACGAACGGTACGTGGGCTTCACAGATGGACCGTGCCCGTGAGCTTGTCGGGCTCGGCCTGACTGAGGTGCATGTGTCCATGAAGGAATTCACGAAAGGGTCTTTCCTCTCGCTCACCGGGCGCGACCTTTTTGAGAGGTCCCGCCAGGGGCTCGAGAACATCTCCTCTCTTCGCCGCGACGGGTCGCTCAGATATTTCCATATGAACCACGTCATCACCAGGTACTCTTTCCCTGTGCGGAATATCATCGATTTTTTTGATGCCTTTGATTTTTGCCCCGATCTTTTTCTCATAACAATGGTCGAGCCCATTAAGGGGAGAGACTATGACCTGGTGCCGCAGCTGGATATGCTCCTTCGGGAGCTTGATGTGCTTCTTTCGTATCTCGATGCGCGCCGCATCCCCTTTCGCGTCGAGGGAGTGCCTCTTTGCATGCTGGGAGACCGCATTGCTGCGAGCCTCGACAGGGCGCACATGTCGGACAATGATTACCGGGTTTTTGTCACCTTCAAGGAACACCGGGACAGTGTTTTTGTTTTCAGAGGATGGCAGAGGTTTCTCCAATTCGCCCACGGCAAGGGTTGCGACGCATGCGCGTATCTCGGGCAATGCCCGGGGGTCCACAAGACGATCCTCGAATACTGGCGGAATGATTGTCTCAAGCCTTTAACTGCCGGGGAACAGCTATGAATCTATGGAAGTTCGTTGCCGCGAACATCATTCCTCCCCTCAAGGAGATCAGGACCAGGGTCGCCGTTTCGGTTATCCTTCTTTTCCTGACCACCTTCCTGTATGTCATTGCCATCGAATCAGGCCGTGCTATCCTCAAGAATATAAGGATCCTCATAACGGGGCAGAATGAACCCAACTTTGTCATGGATACTGTTCACGGGCTTGGCATCAGGTTCTCCGACAATGCCCTTGTTGAAAGCGGGATTATAACCCTTATCGCCTTCACGCTCAGCTATTCTTTCATCTATTTCCGAGACTTCATTTTCGAGACCGTGGCGGAGAAGGTTATACATTTCCTCAGGCACAGGTTCTTTTCCCATGTCATCCGCCTGCCCTACCTCACCTTCATCCGTTATAATCCGGGTATGCTGGCGAAAAGGCTCTTTATCGATTCCTCGCACATAAGGATGCTTGTCATGGAGATCGGTCTTTTGAGGATCGCCGACGTCATTCTGATAACAGGGCTGTTCATTTATCTGACATTTTTGCACGTCTGTCTGTCCTTTATCACCTTCATCTTTCTCGTTCTCTATTTTTTTGTGTCAACGGCAACATCCACCCTTGCCCGTAAAGGATTGAAAAGAATGGACAGGACATACGAAAAGGCACAGTCATATTCAGTGGAGGCCTTTACCAACCTTGTCGGCATACGGGCGAATTGCAGGGAAAAGGCGGAATCGGAGAAGTTCCGCACCCTTTCCCTGGAGCACGAAAAGACAACCATCTCACTTTCCAGGGCGCTGACGTTCGACAAAATACTCACGAACTACCTTGCCTCCATCGGGCCCATCCTGGTCCTTTTTATTGGAGGGTTTTTCGTCCTCAATCATACCATGAGCTACGAGACACTTATCATCTTTTCGATCGTTCTCGGTATCCTGATTATGCCCATCAACAACATCACGCTGATTCCGATGCGCATCCAGAGGATCCGGGTGGCAATGGAGAACATGACAGGATTCATGAACATGCAGAAGGAAGGCCAGGGGCGAGCGTCAGGTGCCGGACTTGACGTGAACTGCGTACCATACGGCGATGTGCTTATCAACTTCAGGAATGTGCGTTTCGCGTATGAAAATTCGCGCAGGACCATCGGCATTGACGATCTCGCTGTAAACCGGGGTGAGTTCATCGCTTTTTTAAGCCCCAGCGGCTACGGGAAAACGACCATCATGCGCCTTCTCTTTGGTATGCTCGACGGTTATGAAGGAGAGATACGCATCTGCGGCAAGGATATAAGGCAGGTCGGGCTCGATCAGATCAGGGGCCTCATTTCCTACCTGCCGCAGGAGAACTATGTGTTCTCGGGGACCGTTCTCGAGAACCTGCTTTACGGAGCGAGGGAAGGGCAGCAGATCGAAGACGGGAAGGTCCGGGATGTTCTCGTCAAGGTCCGCCTCTATGACGAAGTGATGAAAATGCCCGAAGGGCTTGATACGAACATCGAGTACATGGGACACAATCTTTCCGGCGGTCAGATGAGGAGACTGTGCCTGGCGAGGGTCCTGATGAAAGATCCGGCCATCCTCATCCTTGACGAACCTTTTTTTGGACTCCCCTTTGAGGATCAGCAGATCATCATCAGTACATTGAAGAACGAACTGGCAAGGATAACCATCATACTCATCACGCATCAGGCGGATTTCGCCGGGTATGCCGACAGGGTTGTAATGCTGGAAAAGACGCCACCGATATCGGGCCGGGGCGCAAGAACATCGCCCGGCACTCCGCCGGTGGAGGAGATCATCGCCGTCGAAAAGCCGGGATAACAAGACCGGGACGACGGCTGGCTAAGACCCCGGGGGACCCATGGAACAAAAACAGGAAAAGCATTCCCTTTATGAATTGTTTCTTGCAACGACCAAACGGTGCAACCTTTCCTGCGAGTACTGCAGTGCCGACGCCAACGCGTTTGAGGATTCCCTCGATGCGGATATCGCCGCTGATGCCGTCGTGAACTGGATCGGAACATCCGGCATCGACAGGCTTTCGCTCGTTTTCACCGGAGGGGAACCGGTAATGTGGGGCCTTGAGAATATCCGTCGCGTCTGTGATCTGGCGAGGTCTGCCGCCTCAAAGGGTTCCATACACCTTCATATCGGTATCCAGACGAACGGGACGCTGATAGACGATGACTTTGTCTCTCTTTGCAGGGACCTTGAGATCGAACCATCGGTGAGCCTTGACGGCCCTCCTGAGATCCATGACATTCATCGCCAGGGGGGACACAGGACCGTTGAGGGTCTGAAAAAACTGCAGGACGGCCGGGTCCCCTTTGCCGTCATCACCTGCCTGACGGGAGAGATAGCACGCAATATCACCGGTGTCCTTGAATGGTACAGGGAAAACTCATTCCTGAAGGTCCGCATCAACGATATCGGGGCCGTACTCCCGCCGCGAAAGGCCGATTCCCTTGCCGCGGATGAAATACTGGAAGTGAAAAAGGCAGTCTTCAGGCACATTGCCCGTTACGGAGATGAGGGTGTGCGGGAACACAACCTGCTCAGGCAAATAGGGGCGTTGAAGCAGATGTTCACCGGCCAGAAGGTGAAAAAGAACTTTTGCGATGTCTTTGACTGCGGTGCAGGGCTTAACGTGGCTGCCCTGAACCCTGACGGGCGGTACTGTCTCTGCATAGAAAAGAGCATGACCGACGGTCTGCCTGTCGTGTCCGGTTTTTCGGAGCTGCGCAATGCGGGCAGGGAATATTTCGGCAGGGTCAAAGAATGGGATGAATGCGGATACTGTTATGCGAAGATCATATGCGACCAGGGGTGCCCGGTTTATCATAAATTCGACAAAGAACTGTTTTCCGGACAATGTGCCGCCAACAAAGAGCTCTGGAGGTTCCTTGTCGGCCATATCGATCTAGTCCTCGGTCTCTGAGCCCGCCCTTTCCTTTTTCATTTCACTGTAAGCGCGCCTCCTGATGTCGTCCTGGCTCATTGTATTGGGTCTTGCATAACGGGAAAGGACGAATTCGATCTCATGGAGGGCAAGCCCCGGCCATTTTTCAAGCAGCAGGGCGACAACGCCGCATATGTGCGCGGCGGCGAAGCTGGTGCCTGTCTGGCGCACGTATGAGTGGCCGAGCCCGCATGTGCTGATGCCGGCGCCGTAACCTCCGAACATGGCGGACCCTGTGCCACTGCGTACGTCCTGCAGCCCTGTCGCTTCTCCGAGGTCCACGGAGATGACGCCGGGCAGGGCGGCCGGGTATATGGTCCTCCCTTTATTGTCCGATGAGGCAACAATAATGATATTGCGCCGGTTTGCCTCCTGTACCAGTTTGAGAATGGGAACGATGAACTTTTCCTGTCTGACGCCGAGGCCCATGTTCACAAGCCCGATATTTTGCTCTATTGCATATTGCAGGCCTTCCGACATAACGCGGAAAGAACCCATGGCCAGGTCGTTGAGTACCTTGATATCGACGATCCTTGCATCCGGGGCGACCGTGGAGAGGATGCCCGCGGCGCCGGTGCCGTGCCCGCTTTTATCGTTGTCACGCGGCGGCAATATGCTACGTGCGATCCCCCGGCCTTTCTGAGAGAATGTCACCGAGGAAATGACCTTCCCCGCCAGGGCGGGGTGGGTGGCGTCTATACCGCTGTCAAGGACCGCCACGGTGACGCCTTTCCCCGTACATTCGTTGAAAAAGCCGTCGATCTTTTCGTGCTCCCCCAGGTATTTTAAGATATCTTCCAGCATGTCCGGCAACTCAATTGTACACGCAGACCACCAGGTCTTTCAAGGCAATACCGGCGGAAGCATCCACGAAGATTGGTGATTTATCCGGCGAATTTTGATAGAATCCTCACGCAGTGTGCGCATGAAGATCTTCCTGTTCAATAGCCTTAACATCATTCCTTCTAAATACTGGTTCTATCCTGAGCAGGCCCGCGCGCCCTTCATGAAGGTGCCCCCGCTCGGCCTTTTTTCTCTGAGCGGTTCCGTAAAGGGTTTCAAGGGATGTGAGACGGTGATCATTGATCTTAACCACGAGGCATCGCGGGTGCCATACCCTTCGGAAAGATTTCCCGAGATGCTCTACCGGTCAGTTAAGGAGAAGTTCTTTGCCGATCTGGACAGGGGTGAGCGGTTTTTGGCTGGTTTTCAGACTCTTTGCAACTCACACCACTTTGCGGTCCTTCTGGCGCAGCAGCTTAAAAGCGATTTTTCTGAGAGCATAGTACTTTTCGGAGGGGCCCACGCCTCAATTGTGGCTGAAAGCACCATGGAAATGTTCGGACATATCGACATGGTGCTCTGCGGAGAAGCGGACATCACTTTTCCCGCCCTGGTCGAGGGCCTTCTTCACGGCGGCGGCCTGGAGCATGTGGAGGGCCTTTGCCGCAGGGATGAACAAGGCCGGGTCAAGGCAGCAAAGGGGTCACAGATACCCCTTGACCTTGACCTCCTGCCTTTTCCCGACTACGACAGCTATCAGTACCCTATGGAGCTGTCCTACGTCGAGATCGGCAGGGGCTGCCCGTACAGATGCGCGTACTGCGCGACAAGCATTTTTTTCAGCCGGATCTGCCGGTACAAATCTTTCGACAGGATCGTGCGGGAGCTGAAGGCATTGAAGGAAAGAACAGCCACACTGGAGAACGTCAATTTCGTCCATGATAATTTTTTCGGTGCCAGGAAGACATCCCTGGAACTGTGCCGCCTGCTGCCCGGAGTGCAGGGTGAGATGGGCCTCGGGTGGGGATGCAGCGCCCGCCTTGATGTGCTTGGTGACAGGGAGGTGCTGGCGCTTCTGAAGGATGCCGGATGCAGGAAGATCTTCATCGGGGTCGAAACAGCCTCGGAACAGATGCAGCGAAGGATCAACAAGAACGTGGACCTGAAAGACGCGCACAACATTATCGAGCACCTCAGGGATGAAGGTTTCGAGATCATTTGCAGTTTCATGTGCGAATTTCCCGATGAGACGCCGGAGCAGCTGGAGTCGACACTCCGCCTTTGCGCCTTCTGCAAACTCCAGAACATCATGTTCCAGATGAACCCGCTCATAATCCTGCCGGGAACGCGGATGTATGAGGAGTACGGCGGCGGCCTGACATTCAACCCCGAGCGCAGCAACAGCGAATATGATAAGGGTTTTCTTGTTTCGGAGAGCGTCCGCGGGATGCTGGGAAGCTCCCCGGAGATCTTCTCCGTTTTCCATACCCACCCCCTGGAACATCCCCAGCTCAAGGACATTTCAAACCTTGCCGAGTTCCTCATCAACTTTTTTGTCTATACATGCCTGGGAATTATGTTCTGGTCAGCCGGGCCTGCGACCATCGTCGATATCTGCCTGGAGCTGAAGAAGTACTGGGGCGGCTCAAGGCGCGGCTTCATTGAAAAATTCGCCGCGTGGGTCCGTCGCAATTATGGCGATATAGAACCGATCGTTGAGTTCTTCCGGTTCGAGAGGGACTGCCGGGATGCGGTTTTCGGCAGCGCTGCAGCCGAAGCCGTAGAGTCCCCTGAATATTCTCCGCCGGTGCCGGGGAGGCTTTTTTCAGATATAAAGGTAGTGCAGGGAGATTATTTAAAATGGGGCAGCTACAGGACCACCCCTCATGACGTGAAAGATGACTTTATAAACGCACTGAGATCGGCGGCGGCACCGGAGATGAAGAAAGGCGGGGAAAATATATTTTTCGTTATCAAGGGGGAGCCTGAAAGGGATAAAGGTTTTTACAAGACAAGCGCCGCCTGTTATCCGGAAGCGGCCGGAAGGCTCTTCGTGAGGCTCGTGGAGGGCGGGGAGACCGTCGGCAGCGCTCTCAAGGGATGGGGCGATGAAATGCCCCTCACGGAATCGATCCGGTGGGTATTGCACTTTTTCGAGAAAGGATATGTTAATATAAAAAACTGAACATGCGCACAGGACGCCACCGGGCGCCCGCATGTCCCGTAAACACACCGCAGGGCAGATGAAACCCAGAAAGATATTATTCATATATGCGAACCCGCTCAGCCCGGAGAAGAAACACCTCCCTTACGGGCTGATATGGATGAGCCAGAATTTGCATGATTGCGATGTGAGGATCGTCGACGCGTTCATGGAATACCCCGCCGATCCCTCCGCGGGCGTCAGGAAGGAGATAGCCGATCATTCCCCTGACCTCATCGGGATCGGCCTGCGCAATATCGATTCCCAGACGAGCATAGAATTGAAGAAGGGCAATTTCTCCCCCCCCGATGGCTCCTTCAAGACAATCTATCTCATGCCGGAGATTGAAAAGCTGGTGTCCTGTGTTAAGGCCTCCACAGACGGAAGGAATATACCTGTCATTGTGGGCGGCGGCGGTTTCCAGGCCGCGCCCGCGGCGGTGCTCAAGTCCCTCGGCCTGAGATACGGCATTACGGGTCCGGGAGAAGGTTCTTTCAACAGTTTCGTTGGACATTGCTTCAATGGCGGACCGATGCAGGAGATCGCAGGGCTTGTAGAGTACCTCGGGGATGACAGTTTCAGGGAAACCCCCAGGCGTTATTACCCGGATGGATTTTGTCATTTCGTCCATCTCGACACCATTCCTGAAAACCTGAAAGTGAACCTTGAGCAGACCACGGTCGGAGTGAAGACCCGATATGGCTGCCCGGGGAGATGCAGCTATTGCCTCGATCCCCGCATTGAGGGGAGCACCGTGCGTTACCGCGACATGGACGATATATTCAGACAGCTCATCGAATACACCAAGGACGTGAGGATAAACAAGATACACTTCACGGACCCCGAGTTCAATATGCCCGATCTCGAGTTCAGCACGGTCATATTGAAAGAGATCGTCCGCCGGGGATTTGATTACCGTTTTGCTTTCAGTTCCCAGTTTGTGGCGGCCCCGATGACCCGGCAATTCGCCGGCCTTCTTTACAAGGCCAATCTGAGAGACTTCGGTTTTACCATCGACAGCGTGAACGACGATGTGCTGCGCATGAACGGAAGGCGCTGCGATGCCCGGACAATAAGGGAGAATATCGATATCTGCATCGATAACGGGATCTTCCTTATGATCAATTTCATTGTCGGGATGTACGGGGAAACCAGGGAGAGCATTGAAGAGGTGATAGACTTCTGCAGGTCCTATGAAAAGGCCCCTCTGCAGTTCAGTTTTGTTTTTGGGCTAAGGATCTACGAACAGACACCCCTGGGAAGGATGATCGATGGTAACTTAGGCGCTTTTTCACCGCACGTCTATGGAAAGAGGACCTTCCAATGGCTTGAGCCCTGCTATTTTTCCGCCCCGCGGTCACCGTACGAAAACTACCTGTATTTTCACGAGCACCTGGGCAGCCAGAAGAACGTTGTTATGTAGAGGGACATGAAAGTTTTTCTTTTCAACAGTCTGAATATATTTCCCCTGAACATTATCACTCTTTTTCCCGAAGAGGCGCCTCCTTTCCAGGTGATGCCCCCCCTCGGATTGTTCAGCCTGGCGGGGTCCATAAAGCACATGAGCGGATGCGCGACCCGGATAATTGACCTCAATCATGAGGCATCACTGCTTGACGATGCTCCCGGAGAGCTTTTTCCCGGACTGTATCGAAAGGTCAGGGAGATCATATCCGCGGCGGCCCCCGGCAACGGCAGGTTCCTGGCCGGTTTTCAAACGCTTTGCACATCCCACCATGCCGCGCTGTACCTTGCCCGGAGGATCAAGGAAGATTATCCCGAAAGTGTGACGCTTTTCGGCGGGCCCCAGTCTTCCGCTGTCGCCGGCATAACGATGGAATTGTTCCCCTTTGTGGATTATGTCCTGAGCGGAGAGGCCGACCTCACCTTCCCTCTCTTCGTTGAGGCCCTTTTAGGGGAGCGCCCCCGGGTGTCTGTCGGAGGCCTGCATTACCGGGACGGAACAGGAAAGGTCATGTCAACGGCCGCGGCCCCCTTGCCGGACGATCTCGACGCCCTTCCCTTGCCGGATTATGACTGCTACCCCTATCCGGTTCCGGGACTGCTCGTGGAGGCGGGACGAGGGTGTCCCAATAATTGTTCTTTTTGTTTTACGGGAAAGTTTTTCAGCAGGAAATGCCGGTACAAATCAGCCGGAAGGATCGAAAAAGAGCTCGAGATGCTCAAGGCGAAGTTCACTACCCTGGGAACGGTGTCCTTTCAGCATGACAACCTTTTCGGCAGCACAGGGGAAGCCAGGGACCTGTGCCGCTCGCTGGCCGCTATGACAAAAAAGCTTGATTTTGACTGGAATTGCTTTATAAGGCTTGACGGCCTCAATGATGAGGACATAGGCGGCCTTTTGAAAGACTCGGGATGCAACAAGATCTTTATCGGCATAGAAAGCGGTTCCGAGGTTGTCCAGAAAAAGATCAGGAAATACAGAAATGTGGCCAGGGCATACGATATCATCCCCCGTCTTTGCGGCGAAGGCCTGGAGCTTGATCTTGGCTACATGATAGAGTTCCCGGAAGAAACGCCCGATGACGTCGAGAAGACAATGAGGCTCGTTGCCTTCAGCAGGCTCTTCAATGTGAATTACCAGATCAACCCCCTCATGATATATTCCGGAACGGACATATTCAATGAATGCAGGGAAGGCCTGGTATATGACCCCGACAGGGACACAACCGATTACAATGAACGCTTCTTCTCTTCTCCCGAAACACACGCCATGTTCAGGCTTTCACCGGAGATATTCTCCGTGTTCTACTCCTTTCCACTGAAGCATGACGAGATAAAGGGGCTCGCCACACTGTCGCACTTCATCACGCGGTCTTTCGTCCATACTTGCCTGGCGATCATATTCTGGTCGGCCCGGACAAGGCGTATTGTCGATATCTGCATGGAGTTGAAGCCGCACTGGTCCCTGGACAGGGCAAGGTTTATGGAGTATTTTGAAAGATGGGTATTTGAGGGGTTCTCTGATTGCCGGCCCATACTGGATATCTTCAGATATGAAAAGGACTGTTTTGATTGCGTCCTTACCGGGAAATACACCCTGGACACTGTTTCCGACGGACCCGCCGTGCCGGGGGACCTTGCAGGCCTGAAGGCTGTGCCGGGCGACAGGGTGGTTGCCGGACGGTACGCAACAACCCCGCCAATGGTGTCCGATACCTTCAAAAAAGCACTGGCGGAAGGCACCCCGGCCCCCGGGGTCGAACCGGATGAAAGCGACCATGTATACTTCATGAAAGGCATTGTAAGGAAAGAGGAGAGGTCATTCAATATTGAAGTGTACCGGTACCCGGGCATGGCAGAACGCATGTTCGATTCCTTTACGCGCCATGACCGCCCCGTCAGTGAATCGATAGACGAACTGGCGAAGGATACAGCATACCACGAAGTGCTGCCATGGCTCTTCCTGTTCTTTGAAAGGGGTCTGATAGCGTTTGTCCCCGCCCAGGGACAACAGGATAAAACAGCGGGAGAAGATGTATGAGGGCCGGCGTGTTCTTTCATCCCGAATTCAGGAACAAAGACTGGACCATTATCGGCGGCAAGCTGCACAATCTCCCGGAAGTTATGGAAAAATAGCTCGCACTGCCCGGTGTTGAATGTTCTGGATCGGAGCCGGCCCCGGAAGAAGCACTCTTTCCGACCCACAGCGTCCGGTACCTCATCATAACCCGCGGAGGCTGCTTTCCGGACATCGCGGAATTCATCTTTCCCCGCATTCTGGAGGTCCTGACCGGCTGAATGAGAAAAGCGTTTGATGCGCGGCCCTGTCTTCAAAAAACATCTGCAAAGATACCCTTCATGTGATACTATTGTGAACAAAGGTATGCCGCAGGTGGGGTCTTGATAGGCCTCAAAAAGACGGTTCAAGGAGGTCAGTGCATGAAGAAACTATTCGCCGTCATTGCCGTCATTCTTTTTTTGTGTGCGTTCAACACGGGTTGCCAGCAAACAACCGCCCCACAGGAATTGAAAAAATATCCCATCGACAGCATGGAGGGGATGCTGACGCTGAACAATGTTGTTTTCGATCCCGCCGTGTCCAGCGACGGCAGGGGGTCCGTCAGGATTGATACCTTTTCCCCGGCCACGGTCCGGCTTTACGAGATGAAAGTTGACGGCCTTGAAGACGCCAGGGTGACTTACAGGGCGAAGCTGAAAACAAAGGACGTTGAAGGAAAGGTTTATCTTGAGATGTGGTGCATTTTTCCCGGCGGCGGCGAGTATTTCTCCCGCGCCCTTGAATCGCCTCTTACGGGCACCACGGACTGGGTGACCCAGGAGACACCTTTTTTCCTTAAAAAAGGCCAGAAACCGGAGCTCTTGAAGCTCAATGTCGTAATAGAGGGCAAGGGGACGGTCTGGGTTGACGATATAAAGATCATAAAGGGACCCCTGAAATAGAGAGGCATTTTTAGATGTCATCGTCGCAGGTATATCAGGATGACCATGGCCGCGCTGTTTACTTTCGCGAAGAGCAGCGTTTTCAGCAAAAGTGGCTCTGGATACTGGTCCTTTTTCCAAGCCTGTTCCTGGCCGCGCTTTTTGGCAACGGCATGTTCCAGCAGCTGCTTCTCGGGCGGCCCTGGGGTTCGAAGCCCATGTCGGACACAGAACTTGCGCTGGTAGGGAGCGGGGCCATCCTTTTTATTTTTTTGATGGTCTGCCTTTTTTATTATACCAGGCTTATAACCGAGGTTAGAGATCGCGAGATCCTGGTCCGTTTTGTCCCTTTTATGAAGAAAACGATTCCCTTCGATACCATCAGATCATGCCGTGCCAGGACCTACAGCCCCATCCGGGAATATGGCGGCTGGGGGATACGGTATGGAAAAAGCGGCAGGGCATACAATGTCAGCGGGAACCGGGGAGTACAGCTTGAGCTTTACGAAGGCAAGCCGCTCTTGATCGGATCACAGTGCGCGGACGATCTGGCCAGGGAGATTTCGGGGCGCATCAAACGCTTTTCGTGACAGGGCAGCTGCCCCCGGTGGTCTAAATATAATTGTTACGCAGTCGTCCTCAGGACAAGGAGAATGAATTCATGGAATATCAGGTCGGAAAGGCGGGCAGGGTCATTCTGGCGCATTTCGAGGACGGGGACGGGATCATAGGGGGTCTTACGGACATAGTGCGCAAGGAGAACATAAGGGCCTGCGTTTTCTATCTGCTGGGCGGAATAACCGACGGGAGGATAGTTGTCGGGCCCGCGCAGGATGACGTCCGGCCTCCCGAACCAACATGGAGGGAGATCGTCGAGAGCCACGAAACCCTTGCCATCGGTACGGCCTTCTGGTATGGTGATGAACCCCGTATTCATATTCATGGCACCTACGGCAAGTTCGACAGTGTCATGACAGGCTGCCTCAGGGACGAGGCCAGGACCTTCCTTGTCATGGAGGCTGTCATCATTGAACTCGAAGGTATAAAGGCGGTGCGTGATCTCGACCCGGTCGTCAATATGGCCCTGCTTAAGCTCGTTGATTGAGGGTCGAAAAAGGAGTGTGCGATATGGCGGACCCATCTTCTAAAGACAAGGAGATCATCCTTTCCTGTGATGCGGACAGGGTTTGTGCCGATGAAAGGGTAATTTCTCCCTTTGCCGGGAAACCTGCACCGGAAGAAATGCTGGTGGACCTTGCCCGGCTCGAAAGGGAATATTATGAACGCAGGCCGGATGTGGGCGACCCCGCTCAGCTGGTGAGCTTCGGGACAAGCGGGCACAGGGGATCCCCCCTGTCCGGCACGTTCAATGAGACCCATATCCTGGCTATCACCCAGGCGATATGCGATTACCGGCAAAGCCAGGGTACGACCGGCCCACTTTATATGGGGAAGGACACGCACGCACTCTCCGGGCCCGCAGAGCGCAGCGCGCTGGAGGTGCTGGCGGCGAACGGCGTGGAGACGGTCATTCAGGTTGATGATGGTTTCACACCCACTCCGGTCATCTCCCGGGCCATTCTCTCCTATAATAGCATGAGAAATACCGAGCTGGCGGATGGCATCGTGGTCACGCCTTCTCATAACCCGCCGGAAGATGGGGGCTTCAAGTACAATCCGCCAAACGGCGGCCCGGCCGACACTCAGGCGACCCGGTGGATACAGGAGAGGGCGAACGAACTGCTTAGAGGCGAAAACCGCGGCGTAAAAAGGATACCGTACGAGTCGGCCCGGAAGGCCGTAACGACACATTTGCATGACTACAAGGTGCCGTATATTGAAGATCTGGCCTCGGTGATAGACCTGGAGTGCATCAGGTCCGCCGGTGTCAGCATGGGTGCAGACCCTCTCGGGGGATCTTCGGTGCATTACTGGGAACCCATCAGGGAAGCCTACGGCCTGGATATCACCGTGGTCAACAGTGCCGTGGACCCGCGTTTCGGTTTCATGACCGTCGATCATGACGGAAAGATCAGGATGGATTGTTCGAGTCCCTATGCCATGGCCCGACTGGTCGAATTGAAAGACCGTTTCAGGATCGCTTTTGCAAATGATACCGATGCGGACCGTCACGGCATCGTCACGCCTTCGGCGGGGCTCATGAACCCCAACCACTACCTGGCCGTAGCGATACATTACCTTCTGACCCACAGGCCTGGATGGCCCAGGGGTGCCGCGGTGGGCAAGACCCTCGTCAGCAGCGGACTTATCGACCGGGTCGTCAGGGACCTTGACCGGACGTTGTCCGAGGTGCCTGTGGGTTTCAAGTGGTTTGTGGGCGGGTTGTTTGACGGATCGTGTTGTTTCGGAGGAGAGGAAAGCGCCGGGGCAAGCTTCCTCAAGCGCGATGGCACCGTGTGGACAACCGACAAGGACGGCATCATTATGGACCTGCTGGCGGCCGAGATCACTGCAAGATCGGGCAAGGACCCCGGCGAGATATACCTGGAGATCGCCGGTAGGCTTGGGACGCCCTGGTATACAAGGATCGATTCGCCGGCCACGCCTGCCGAAAAGGAAGCCATAGGGCGGCTTTCCCCCGAAGCGATCAGGGATACGGAGCTCGCGGGAGAGCCAATCGTCGCAAGGTTGACCAGCGCTCCAGGCAACAATGCACCCATCGGCGGGCTGAAGGTTGTAGCGAAAAACGGCTGGTTTGCGGTGCGGCCGTCAGGCACTGAGAACATCTGCAAGCTGTATGCGGAAAGCTTTGTTGGTGAAGAGCACCTGCGGGACATCCTGGCAGAGGCGCAAAGGATAATCAAGAACGCCCTCGGTCCGGATGAGGGGCCCTGACAGCGGCCATCCGGTCATTCGGGCAAGTCTGTCCAAAACTGCTGAAATGGGTTGAAACCGTTGAAACGGTTGAAACTATATTAAACAAGGAGGTTGTACATGAAGAAAGTTTTGTCACTGGCAATGGTGTTGTTCATGGTTGTTCTGCTTGCGGGCTTTGCCGCGGCTCAGGACAAAAAACCGGCCGCAAAGAAGGCCGTTAAGCCGGCCGGAGTGGAAGTCGATGTCGTGAAGGCGGCGGCCGTTGTTGATGCGGTGGACGCCGCAAAACGGACGGTGACCGTCAAAATGCTGGATGGGTCAACGAAGACCGCGAAAATGGGACCGGAAGTGAAGAACTTTGACCAGATAAAGGTAGGAGACCGGGTAAATATGACATTCTACCAGTCTGTGGCGGTATTCGTGGCAAAATCCAGCGAGAAGCCCTCTGCCTCGGAGGTGCAGACGGTGGAGGTGGCGCCGAAGGGTGCCAAACCGGGGGCCGTTGTTGTGGACACAGTAGAGGTGGTAGCAAAGGTTGAGAGCATAAACTACAAGAAACGCACAGTGACATTAAAAGGGCCCGAGGGTAACGTGAGGACGTTCACCGTCGATAAAGCCGTGAAGAATTTCAAGAACATTAAGAAGGGTGACGACGTTTACCTCCGCATCACCGAAGCCATGGCGATCAAGGTTGAGGGCCAGGGAAAATAGGCCCCGGTGCATAGACAGTGAGCAAGGGCCGATTGCAGTGTACTGCAGCCGGCCCTTTTTCTAATGGGCAAAGGCAATAAAAATGGTTTTGTAACAGGGGTGTTGAAAGGCTTTGGACGCACCTCTCTCTGGCTCTGTTTTCTGGTCATGGCCGGCTGGGCAACACTTGCCATATGCTACTCGGATGTGCCGCGGTCGTTGCGGTATTTCGTGACGGGTCTTTTTGCCGCAGGGAGCCTGGCCGCTCTTACCGTGGGATATCGCAGACTGACAGCAAAACTGGTCTTTCTCGCGGGCTTTGCTGCCGTCCTCGCCTGGTGGCTTTTGGCCCCGCCGTCGAACGAGAGGCACTGGCAGCCCGATGTCGCACTGCTGCCCTTTGCGGAGACAGATGGCGGTCTCGTCACCATCCACAATATCCGTGATATCGATTACCTCAGCGAGACCGACTACACCGTCCGCTATTATGACAGGACGTTCGAACTTGCGAAGATGCGCAGCGTCGATCTTTTTGTCGTCTACTGGGGTTCCCCCTTCATCGCTCACACCATGCTCAGTTTCGGTTTCGAAGGAGGGGAATATGTCTGTTTTTCCATTGAGACACGCAAGGAGGTGGGCGAAGAATACTCCGCCGTCAAAGGCTTCTTTAAACAGTACGAGCTTATATACATCGCAGGCGACGAGCGTGACCTGGTGAGGCTCAGGACCAACTACCGCGGCGAGGAGGTCTATCTTTATCGCCTGCGGGCATCCGTGGACCTGGCACGCGAGGTCTTTCTCGACTATCTGCGCACAATGAACAGCCTGAAGGAAAAACCCGAGTGGTACAATGCGCTTACCAGCAACTGCACGACCAATATCCGGGGCCACACGGCGCCGTACAACCCTGGTGCCCGTTTCGACTGGCGTATCATTATCAACGGGTATGTCGACCGGTTGGTATACGATCGGGGGGTTGTGGACCGAAGCCTTCCTTTTGAAGAGTTGAAGAAAAGAAGCCTTATAAATGAAAAAGCCAGAAAGGCCGGCAATAACCCGGCATTCTCGCGACTCATACGGAAGGGGCTCCCCGTGGATGACGGTCATGGCAATTGACCTTCTTTATGTTGACTTTGTTCTCGTCCGCTACGATAATATTGCCCGGTGAAGTTATGAAAAAGATATTATTCCATACACGCACCTTTATTTCTTTTTCAAGAATGGCATGTGCCGTCCTTGTCCTTGCCCTTCTTGCGCTGTACGGGTGCGCGACGCCTGTCGGTGTCGGTTACATGGACCGGCAGGAATCACACCGGAAGCTCACGGCCAATGTCCTCACGGGCCCGACGCTCAGCGCGCCTACAACGCAGATACTTAACCGCACCGGCCTTGCGGAAAGATTCAAAAGCCACCCGGCCGAGGTGATCGCGACCATACACAGGGGCGTTCCCACCGAGGAAGAATCGGACCGCCTTTATGCCCTGGCGGAGCTTTCCTTTTTGCACGCTTCACAGGGAGGCGACAGGTCGTACTACCTGGCTTCGGCCGTCTATGCCTACGCACTGCTTTTTTCCAAAGAGGATGGACGCTCTCCGGATGCCTTCGATCCCAGATTCCGCACCGCTGTCAATATCTACAACCTGGGGATCGCCGAAGGTTTCGCCGGGCCTGACGGCGCCGGGGTCGATCTGAAGGCTGGCGTATACCCGCTTCCATTCGGGCAGCTTGTCATTACCGTCGATCCCGATTCGTTCCGGTGGAGCTCGTACCGTCTTGTGAGGTTTGTTGACTCGTCGAAGCTTTCCATCAGGGGGCTGAGGAACGAATATCGATGGCCGGGGATAGGGGCCGCGCTTGTCGCGTCCACTATGTATCTTCCCGGCTCGGCCGCCCCGGTTTCCGCGAAGGTACCTCCGGATGTGAAGATCCCTGTCACGGCTTTCATACGGATCGATGATCCCGGAGATGGTTTAAAGAACGGCCGGCTTCATGGAAAACTTGAGCTGTATACCACTGACGGCGACACTACGGTCACTGTTGAAGGCCGCAGAGTGCCCCTCGAATTCGATATCTCTTCGGCCCTGGCATACACCCTTGAGGGATCGAAGGTCTATTCGACAGAGACGAAAGGGTTTTTTTCCGGCAACTACCTGCTTCTCAGGGACCAGACGCGTTTCCGGGAGAATATCTTTTTCATGAGCCCTTACAAGCCGGGGCATATCCCTGTTGTTTTCATCCACGGGACGGCCTCAAGCTCCGCCCGATGGATCGAGATGCTCAACGAGCTGCAGAATGACCGGCGGTTGTGGGGTCGATACCAGTTCTGGTCGTTCACCTACAATACGGGAAACCCCATTCTTTACACGGGAGGCCTTCTGGCCGACGGCTTAAAAGAACTCGTAAGGGGCCTTGATCCGGAGGGCAGGGACCCGGCGCTTAAAAAAATGGTCATCATAGGCCACAGCCAGGGGGGGCTCCTGGCAAAGCTTGCCGTAATCGACAGCGGGACGCGTTTTTGGGACAACGTTTCCGGAGTTTCCCCTGATAAGCTCGACGTTTCTCCCGATACAAGAAAGATGATCAAAAGGAGTTTCTTTTACACTCCCCTTGCCTTTGTCAGGCGGGTCATTTTCATTTCTACACCCCACAAGGGCAGCTACGTTGCGGGAGGCTGGATAGGCCGTCTGGCCGGCAAGTTCGTGTCCCTGCCTTTTCGAATGCTTGACGCCATGAAAGAGGTTGTTTCCCGGAATCCGCAGGCCATTGATATGGGATCATTGAAAGACATCCCGAAGAGCACCGAGAACATGGATCCGGGCAGCACCTTCATCAAGACGTTTTCCTCGGTACCCATGGCGCCGGGGGTCCCTGTCCATTCGATCATCTCCGTGGAAAACCCGGGCGCGCCGAAAGAGAAATGGACAGACGGGGTTGTGAAGTACGAAAGCGCCCATATTGACGGCGCCGTATCGGAGGTCATAGTCCATTCCGGTCACTCCACGCAGGACCGGCCGCAGACCATCGAAGAGGTCCGCAGGATCCTCCTTCTCCATGTGGGAATACAATAACAGTTTGTTCGGTTTGTTCAGTTTCCCTTGTTCCTTCGGTTGGCTGCAACGAGGCAAAAAACCAGATGAACAGTCTTTATTACGGTCTGGAAGAGAGGCATTGACAGGGCTTATTTATTTATGTTGTCCAGCACATCGCGAACCTTCTGAAGGAACTCATCCAGTATCAGCGGTTTGGCAATGAAGTCGAACTCTTTGTCCTTGATCCCTTTGTTGAGGACAACATCCTTTGTATATCCGCTGGTAAAGAGCACCTTGATCTGAGGGTCTATCCCGCGTATCTCCTCGTAGGCCTCCCGTCCGTTCTTTTTCGGCATCACCGAGTCAAGGATAATGAGGTCTATGTCCCGGTGCAATTTGAACTTGCCTACCGCGTCTTCGCCGTCTATCGTTTCTATGGTCCTATAGCCATACTCCTGAAGCGCCTCACGCATAATATGCCGTACTTCCTCTTCGTCCTCCGCGATAAGGATCGTCTCCCTTCCTCCCTTTGGGGGGGTTGCCGCATCCTGTTCCTCACCTGCTTTTGTCATCGCTGCGGGGAGGTAAACGCGGAAGGTGGTACCTTGTCCCGGTTCGCTGTACACAGTGATGTATCCGTTGTGCTGTTTTATGATGCCGTAGACAGTGGCAAGGCCGAGCCCCGTACCCTTGCCGATCTCCTTTGTGGTGAAGAAGGGATCGAAGATCTTCCCCTGTGTCGCCTTATCCATACCCTCTCCCGTGTCGGAGATGCTTATCAGTACATACCTTCCCGGTTTTCCAAACCCGTGTACCCCGATGAACCGGCTGTCCATATCGGCGGCATCCGTTTCTATGGTGAGCGTCCCCCCTTTCGGCATGGCGTCCCTGGCGTTGGTGGCAAGATTGAAGAGGACCTGGTCCACCTGCGATCGATCGGCCATGACGACCGTGGTGTCCTTCGTAAGGGATGTGCACAGTTCAATGTCCTCGGTAAGGAGCCTCTTGAGCAGCTGCTCAGTTTTTTTTATCGCCCCGTTCATATCCATGGGGACAAGCGTAATGGGCTGCTGCCTGCTGAAGGCCAAAAGACCCTGGGTGAGGTCGGTTGCTTTCCTGGAGGCCGATAATATCTGGTCCACATATGGCTGCAGCGGACTGTCCTTATCCATCTTCATCTTTATGAGGGAAGTATACCCCATAAGGGCGGTGAGGATATTATTGAAATCATGGGCCACACCTCCTGCAAGGGTGCCAATGGATTCCATCTTCTGGGCCTGGCGGAGCTGCGATTCAAGCTTTCTCAGTTCGGTAATATCTTCGCAGGTCATCAGGTAATCACCGGAGGCAAGCATTGAGGGAATGAACTCCATGATCCTCTGTACCCCATTCTTGCACGTTGCGGTAAAGACCCTTGGTTTGCGTTCGCCGGGCTTGACACCCCTGAGATCCCCTAACCAGGTCGAGATGACCATATGCCTGTATTCGGCATCAGGATAGGCTTTTCTGAACCATGTCCTGCCATCGGGGATATCAGAGAGGTCATATCCGAACAGCTGCGTGAACTTGGTGTTGATATAAGTGAAATGACCGTTGTTATCGATGAGGACCATTCCGAAGGGGGCGTTGTCCGAGAGGATTTGCAGTTTCTCCCTTTCTTTTAGGATCTCTTCCTCTGTCTGTTTGCGGTCGGCGATATTGCGCTCGATGGCCAGTATACATTCTTTACCGGCGATGGTTCCCCGCTTCAGGTTGACCTCGGTCCAGAAGAGACGGCCGTCCTTGTGCCTGCTGTGCCACTCGAAGAGCTGGGGTTCTCCGGCCGCGGCCTTTTTTAACAGCTCCACGGCGGTCTCCTGTGTAAAAGGAGGAATGCCCGAACTGACATCTTCCACACTCAGATCCATTGCTTCCCTGACCGTGTAGCCGAACATCTCGGTAACGCTGTCGTTGACATCGAGAAACTCCCAGGTTTCAATGTCGTGGACCCAGATCGTGTCATTGATTTTATTGAATATCTCGCGGTGGGTGACCTCGGAGAGCTTCAAGGCCTCCTCCGACTCCTTGCGCTCGGTGATATCATCAATGAAACCCAATGTTGCCCGCTTGCTTTCCCACTGTATCATTACAGAATCTATTTCCGCCCACTTTACGCTTCCATCGGCAGTAATGATCCGGAATTCATACTTGGTAGTAAATTCCTCTCCTCTCATCCGCCTCGTGTGACGTTCCATTACCATGTTACGGTCATCAGGGTGAATGAATTTTGCGAAAGGAGATGCTGTGAGATCATTCTCCGAATAACCGAAGATCTTAATGAACATAGGATTTACAAACTTGAGCATACCATCCTGTACAACAAAGATACCTTTGTTGATGCCTTCCACGAGTTGACGGTACCTTTCCTCGCTCTCCTGCAGCGCCGCTTTTTCCTGCTTGCGTTCGTTGATGTCGCGAACGAAACCAAGGACGATCCTTTGGTCTGCACCCTGGACCACGCTGGTGTTGATCTCAACTGATATGAGGCGCCCCTCCTTGTTGATCAGTTCGATCTCATCCGGGCCGGTGGATCTGCCTTCGATACTTGCCTGGAATAACTCGATGGCCCTGTTGAGGTCTTTTTTTGGCAGTAAGTTTGACTCAAGAAAACTTTTGCCTATCAGTTCGTTTCTGCTATAACCGATTATCTCTTCGCTCCTGCGGTTGCCGTAAAGGAAATTACCCTTCATGTCGAGCATGTATATACCGTCCGGGGCATTTTCCAGATAGGTTTTTAACAGTGCTTCGCTTGCCCTCAATGGTCCTTCAGCTCTCAAGCGTTCGCTCTCCGATTGTTCCAGCTCTTTGATTTTTTGCTTTAGCAAGGAATTTTCTTTGACCAGTTCCAGCTCTGTCATGGATCGATCTTCCATACGGCCTTACTGTGTGAAGTAATGGATAACTTGAAACATTCCAGGGTACCAAACCGCCTGTTTAATAAGAAAATATTGCAACCGTCCACCATCATCTGCCGTCCTGACCTCAAGACCAGTTTTTGTCTGACAGCACATAGAAACCGGATCGCTTTATAAAAGCAAGCCTTTCTGTCAAAGAAATATCTTATAAGGGGTAAGATATTATGATATTCTCTTTGGTGTGATTCCCCCGCCCCGTTGCCTTAATTTTTATCCAATTACTTACCGATATGCAATAAAAAAACTGTTCATTGCCAGTTAAAAGTTGTTATTTTAAAAAGTTTATCAAATCTGACGCTTGCAGGGGACTGTGGGGGCCAGGCATTAGGAGGCGCTCATGCACCTTATTCAATGAACACCTCCAGGCCCTTGATGTTCCCCCCGCCCCATTGGGCCATGGTTTGTGCGGCGACGGTCAATCCTTCCTCAAGGTGGATCCGATCGATACCCGGAACAGCGTAGGAATAGAAAAGAACATTGCCCGTGTCATCCCTCACTTTTGTTTTTTCATCAGCTCCCTGGCAAAGGACGCAGATAATGTCCTTTTCGTCCCGGAGCACGATCTCTCCTTCTGTCGTTATGAATTGGCGGCCGCCCATTCCGACACTCCTTTCCCCTCCCCTGGACACATCGAGCATGAGCCCGCCTTCGACCCGGTCAAAATCAGTGACCGCCACGAGGATGCCGGCACACATCTCGGCCATGAAGTGGGCATCGACCATGAGGTTGTACCTCGGAAACCCGCTCTGGACCGTTCTCTTAAGGTGCCGGGGAAGAGGGCACTCGAATCCGAAGCCCTGAAAAAACCGGTCGTAGGCATCGATGCGCCGAGAGATTCCGGCAAGCGTTTCCCGCTTTCTCATTTTTCGCAGGAGGTTGCGCTTGTATTGATCGAATCCCGCGCTGTCGCTTAAGGGCCGGCAATCTGAAATGAGTGTAAACCCGAAGGCCACGCCCGGGTACCTGGCTTTATAAGCGGACGAGATCGAAAAGTCTATCCATTCTGCCATTTTCATTTGTTCCTTTTCGGACCAGCAGTTAAAAACGCCTTTCAAAATATTTTAGCACAGGACCGCAAATAAAGCTCCCTGCTATTCTCCTTTTCACTTTTTTCCAGCTTTCCGTTATGAGGAAGCTCTCATCCATGTTGCCTGCCATGCGTATGAACTTTTTGAAGGGCGCCGCGAAGGTGAACACGCCGGCCGGTACACAGGGCCTTGCCGGGGAACGCCAGTGTTAACGCTACCTCTACCTTGCGGCAAAGGCAATGAATATGCTTACGGGACTCTTCATGCGTGAAGAGGGCTATTTTCGTTATCTCACGAAGTGTTTCCCCATCTTTCTGTTATTTTCGTCCATTATCCTCCTTTCGGGAAAATGTTTCTCAGACGGACACGCGTACCCGGCTGTCATCAACACCGCTGTCATCCAGGAAGGTTTTCGGTTTCCATCTGCCGTCTGGATGATCTTGGCCGGATATGACTCCGGGCATTGCGGACCGCAATGCCCGTGACTGGACGCTAAGTCCTTAAACCCATCCCCCGGAAGCATGTCTCGTCTCCTGTTTGTGCCGCTTTTCGATTTTTCGGTTTTGTGCTATTATTGATATATAGTTCTTATATCCGACCTGATCGGGGAAAGCGAGGAAACCATGTCTCGAGATTGGTTTCGGTCATGTTCCGTGAAACGGTTTTGTCCTGTCCTGATCATTGCGCTCATTGCTACGGCCCCTTTTTATGCCGTGGCTGGCGATGACGGACCGGGCGAAGCCCCGAAGGGCGACCCGGCAGGAACATCCGGTCGGGTCATATGTCCGCAGTGTCAATCCAAAGCAGCAGAGTTGAGGCGCGTTTCCGGTGAACTTGAATCGAAGAAAAGGGAATTGGCGGAGATACTTCGTGACGTGAGGAACGAGGAAGAATACAAAAGGGAACTTACGGTAAAGGAAAAAGGCAGGGAATTCCTTAAGGACGACCCAAATATCGGCAAGGAAATAGAGGAACTCAAAAAGAAACTCGAGAGTCTCCCCGGAAAAAGGGAAAGGCAGTCAGGCTTGGAAAGTGAGATCAGGGAGCTTGAGGCGAGAAAAGGCAAACTGGGACAGGAACTCGGGGAATGCAGGAAGAGGTGCCGGGAACAGTCCGGGGGGTCTCCGGCGGGGCCCCAAGAATCTCCTCCGACAGGGCCTCCGTCATCGGCCGGCTGCCCTGACTGCAAGAGCATTGCAGATGAATTGGACAGGGCACGTGCCGAGCTGGAAAAAAAGAAAGATGAAGTGAGGCGGCTGGAGGCTGACATAGAATCCCTCTCGAAAAAAGCAATGGAGAAAGAAAGTGAACTCGATGAATTGGATGGTTGGGGCGACTTTGTACCTAAGAGCGGGGCAGAGCGGACAGAGTATCAGAGAAGAAGGTTTGAACTTTTTGATGAAATAAAAGAATTGCGTGATTCGAGGGAGCACAAGGTCTTTGAGGTATTATCGATCGAGGACGGCATGAGAAAGATTTCCGAGAGGATTAAAGAAATCGAAGAGTGCGGCAAAAAGTGCCCCGTTCCCGGAAAGGAAGCATGTCCCGTCATTCCATTCGGGCCCATAAAGATCGGACCACAGCTGAAATTCGGAAGCGGTGCCTCGAATACAGCCAAGGATGTCGCGAAGGGCGTTCTGGGCGGCCTGATCGGGGGGATCCTTGGAGGCGGAGGTGGCGGCGGCGGTTCCTCGGGCATGGGTGAAACGGCAGACAGGCCCCCTCTCGATACCAACCCTTTTAGAAAGATGAACACCTTTACGGATTCCAATACGGGTACCGTCATCTGCCTGGCAGGGAAACAGACGGAAAAGGGCGTGCTCATCGCAACAGGGGTGGAGAAAGGGGATGGCAAACCGACAATCCACAGCATCACCCTGCACAGGGATGATGACTGTTCCATCATGATGCCCGATAAGTATTTTCTCTATGAGCTCTGGGCGAATTGGTGGATCTCTGTTTCCTGGACAAGGACCACCTACGTCGACAACCAGGCGGTCAAGAGGGAGAGTGGAGGATGGTCTTCGAGCGGTTCGGAGTTGATCGGCCGGGGGGTCTTTGCCGCCGATCAGACCGGCGAAGATTCCGTCTGGAAACATTTTGGTTTCGACAGGGCAACGGGCGGCGCAAAAACAGTTGGCGCCGAATTCCAGAACCTGGCGAAGGGAGGGGTGGTGAAGCTCCCTGACAAGGCCGTGGTGCACATAACCCAGCCCGATAAGGACCCCGTGACAACGGTGCCCTTTGTTTTCAAGGTTTCTCAAAAAACTGAAGGCATGCTTGATTTTGAGCAGCTGCCGGGCGTTAGGTAAAGAACGCGGCCCCTGGTCTGTGCCCCTCTCTTACCTGATAATGTACAGAAAAGAAGAGGGTGGGGGAGCGGCTCACATTTTCCCGTTGTTCCTGGCAATTCTCCTCTTCACCTTCTTCCAGCTTTCCGTTATGAGGAAGCTTTCATCCATATTGCCTGCCATGCGTATGAACTTTTTGAAGGGCGCCGCGAAGGTGAGTGTGCCGGCGGGAACGCACGGCCTTGCTGAAACATCGAACATGCCCAGGACGCAGCGGGGCCGCCTGGCGTTGTTCTCCAGGTATGGATAGGTGACGATGGTGGAACAACCCGCACCGAATGGAGAGAAGACCCCGTTCTGTTCGATCTCATCGAAGTTGGCGAGAGTGAAGAGTCCGGAGATAACGTCAGGCGTGCCGAAAAAGATGACCGCGTCAGGATCGTCCTCCTCCTCAAGCTTGTCCCAGCGCTTAAAGACGATGTGTTTGGCGGGGGCATCGAATTTCGGCATTTTATTCATTATTTTGCCCACCATCTCCGGCGACTTTTTATACCGTTCACCTTCAAGCTCTCCCGGGATTCCATAAGAGAGGAAGTATTCGAAGTTCGGGCGAAGGTTCTGTGTGAAACCCAGGTACTTCCTGCCGCCGCCGCAGCCGATTGAGTTTACATCGAATGCGAGGGAACGCCCGCGGGTCGCCCGGACGATGTCGGCAAGGACGCACCGGTGCTCTTCCAGGCTTTTCGGCCCTTTTACCTTCGTCGAGCCGGCTTCATCATCGGAATAAAAGAAGGCTACAGGCAATGAAGCACCGGGAAAATACTTCCCCCATCTTTTCATGAACCTTTCTTTCAGCTGCATGTCCATCTTCATCCTCCTTGATGTATGGTTTTGAGTGCCCGGTTTCAGGTTGAATATAAAAAAGCTTTTTTTAAGTCTTAAGACCTGAAAATTGAAACTGTTCCTTAATTCTACCACATCTTCCGTCTCTTTAAACTCCCTATTGACAATGGAACCGCACTTATCTAATATGTGGAATACGTATTTTCATAGTATTTAATTGTTTGCCAAATCTGGTCAGCGCCGAGAGAAACCGAAGAGCATGAAACGGCACTCCCTTCTCATTATAATCCTGATGTTGTTCTTTACATGTCCTGTTCTTGCGCAGGAGCCGCCCATCAAGGCGGGCGATCCCCTGGACCTCGATAAGGCCATCGAGATCGGCCTGAAGATGAACCCGACCATAGCAGGTTCGTATTATGCCATGAAGGCGAAGGAGGCCCAGGTCGGCCAGGCGAGGTCAGGTTTTTTCCCCAGGTTTGACGGCGCCGCAAGCTTCACCAGGAATTTTTCCGTATATAATACCAACGATCCCTATTACACCTCGCTTTTGGAACAGTATAACCAGAATGTCGCCAACGTGACCCTCAAGCAGATGATCTTCGATTTCTGGAGGACGCCGACGAGCCTCAACATCAGCAAGCTCAACCTGGAGTCGTCACGTCGGGATATTGATGACAGCGTCAACAAAACATCGAACACTGTAAAGTCGTCCTATTATGGGGTGCTCAAGGCGAAACGCTCGCGCGATGTCAGCGTGGAGGTCGTCGGCAAGTACGTGAAGCATCTGAGGATCGCGGCGATCTTTTTCGAGGCCGGCAAGAAGCCGAAGTACGATGTCACAAAAGCCGAGCTTGACCTCAGCAACGCGAAGCTGAACCTTATCAACGCCGAGAACGACTGCAAGATCGCCTGGGTGAACCTTAACAACGCCATGGGCATAGACAGTGATGCCGAGTATGCCATCCATGACAACCTTGAATACCAGAAGTACGAGATAACCATGGAGGAAGCCCTCAAGACGGCCTATCAGGCGAGACCGGACCTCAAGTCGCTCGAGGCCCAGAGAGATTCCGCCGAGAAGTCCATCGCCCGGGCAAAGCAGGAATACTACCCGCAGATCAACGGCAATGCCCAGTACAATTTTGCCGGGAGCCGGTACCCGCTCGGTCAGGGGTGGTATGCAGGTGTGGGACTGACGGTCAATCTCTTTGACGGGTTATATACGACCAACAAGGTTGCCGAAGCCCTGGCGAACAAGCAGTCGGTGGACTCGAAGATAAGCGCCATGAAGCTGCAGATCATGCTTGATGTCAAACAGGCCTGGCTTGGCCTTATAAAGGCACAGCAAACGATAGACACCACGAATGTGCAGATCAAGCAGGCCTCGGAAAACCTGGAGATCACGAATCTCCGGTACGAGGCGGGGCTCGCCGATCCTCTGGAAGTGACCGATGCCACTGTCTCTTACAGCCAGGCCAAGCTGGCCAACATCAACGCCCTTTTCGATTACAAGGTGGCGAAGGCCAACATGGAAAAGGCGATGGGGAGCAAATAATGGATCTATCAAAAGCTAAGGAAATGACCGGAAAGATACAGGCAATGTCAGGAAAGAGAAAGATCATATCTGCCGGGATCATCGCGCTGTGCATCATCCTCGTGATCGTGTACGCGGCAACCAGGAAAAAGCCTGAGCCGCCAAGGCCGCACATTCCCGTCACAGCCGCCAGGGCGGTCAAGAAGGACATGCCGGTGGAATTGAAGGAGATCGGCACTATAGAAGGCTACCGCAGTGTTCCCCTGTATGCCCAGGTAACAGGCCAGCTCGTCAAGATACACTTCAAGGAAGGCCAGGATGTCAGGAAAGGCCAGCCGCTTTTTACCATAGACCCCAACCAGTACCAGGAGAAGGTGCGCCAGTCCGAAGCCAAACTTGCCCAGGACACCGCGCAGATGAAGTTTTCCAGGGACGAGGCGAAACGATATAAATTCCTCTATGAGAAGGGCGCCGTTTCGCTCTCGGATTACGAGAACAAGCAGTCCATCGCCGATGCCCAGGGCGCAATCGTCCTGGCAGACAGGGCTTCGCTGCAGGACGCCCGTCTCAGCCTGGCACACTGTTTCATCTCGGCCCCCTTTGACGGACGCATGGGTGCCTACGCGGTCTTTGAAGGCAGGATGATAAAGGACGTCGACACACAGCTTGCCACTATCAACCAGATCGCCCCTGTCAACGCCGCGTTCTCGATGCCCGAGAAGGACCTTCCTGCCATCAGGAAATATTCCGCCCAGGGGAAGCTGAAGGCGTCGGCTGTCATTCCCGGATACACCGGCGCTCCGCCCGAAGGCGAACTCACGTTCATAGACAACACGGTGAACACCCAGACGGGCATGATATTGCTCAAGGCCACCTTTCCCAATACGGACAAGTTCCTCTGGCCCGGCCAGTTTGTGAATGTGGTCCTTACGCTGACCACCGAAAAGGACGTCGTCGTCGTACCGGATCGGGCCATTCAGCTCAGTCAGACCGGAAAATATACCTTTGTCGTCAAGTCCGACAACACCGTTGAATACCGGGTCGTGACGACGGACAGGACCGTTGGGGGCCTCACGGTGGTGACCAAAGGGGTCAGCGCCGGTGAGATGGTCGTCACCGACGGGCACTTCAAGCTTAAGGACGGTTTCCCTGTTGCGATACGGGACTCACTCACGTCGGGACAGGGCGGCAGCGCGGTGAGCCCCCAGCAGAAGCCGGACGGCGCCAGGACGGGTACCCCGGCGAAACCCGCCGGCACATCGACCGGCACGCAGGCCCAGCCCAAAACTGAAGATCCCGCGGGAAATAAAAAGTGAACATCTCCGCCATATGGATCAAGAGGCCCATTATGACCATTCTGGTCATGTTCGGCCTTTTCTTTTTCGGTATCAACAGTTATCTCAATCTTCCCATCAACGACCTGCCCGCGGTCGATTTCCCCACGATCATGGTGTCGGCTTCCCTCCCGGGCGCGTCTCCGGAAACGATCGCGTCAAACGTGGCGAAGCCCCTTGAGAAGCATTTTTCCACCATCCAGGGTCTTGAGTCGATGGCGTCCCAGAGCTACACGGGTTCGACGACCATCATTCTGCAGTTCTCGCTGGGTCGCAACATAGACGCCTGCGCCCAGGACGTTAACTCCAAGATAGCCGCCGCCCAGGGTGAACTGCCGACCAACATGCCGAGCCCCCCCACCTATGACAAGGTCAACCCGTCGGACCAGCCCATACTCTATTTCGCCCTGACCTCGGAAACGATGCCGCTTATCCAGCTCAACGACTATGCCGAGAACTACCTCGCCCAGAACTTTACCATGGTCAACGGTGTCTCGCAGGTCATCATATACGGGCAAAAGTTTGCGGCCCGCATCCAGGTGAACCCAAAGCTCCTGGCAAAGCAGGGCATCGGCATCGATGAAGTGGAGAGGGCGATCCAGAATGCCAACGTCAACCTCCCCGGAGGGACACTCGACGGCGCCTACCAGGCCTTCACGATCGATTCCAACGGACAGCTCATGGTCGGCGAGGCATATCGTGATGTCATCGTCCGCTATAAGGATGGTACACCCGTACGCATAAGGGATGTGGGAGACGCCATAAGCGGCGTCGAGAAGGACAAACAGATGGCCTCCTGGTACTCGACCCGCCAGAAGACACAGCGCGCCATCGTGCTCGCCATCAAGAAGCAGCCCGGGTCCAATACGGTCCTCGTGTCCGACGGCGTCAAGAAGCTCATCCCGCGGCTCAAGTCGATGGTGCCTGAATCGGTGGAATGGCACCTGCTCTACGATGCCTCCGATTACATCGAAGAATCCATACAGGATGTCCAGTTCACGCTTGTCCTTACCATTGTTATCGTTCTCTTTGTCGTTTTCGTTTTCCTTCGCTCTTTCAGGTCGACGCTCATACCCAACGTTGCCGTGCCGCTGTCCATTATCGGCACCTTCGCTGTCATGAGCGTTATGGGGTTCAGCCTCAACAACCTCTCCATGATGGCCCTGGTATTGTGCGTGGGGCTTGTAGTCGATGACGCCATCGTCGTCCTGGAGAACATCGTGCGACGCATGGAGATGGGTGAGAATGCCGTGGATGCCTCATACAAGGGGTCCGAGGAGATCGGGTTCACCATCATGTCCATGACCCTTTCTCTTGTCGTCGTCTTCATTCCCATCCTTTTCATGCCCGGCATTGTCGGCAAGCTCTTCCACGAGTTCTCCGTCTGTATCGCCTCCGCCATCATGATCTCCGGTTTCATCTCCATAACGCTGACGCCGATGATGTGCAGCCGCGTGCTGAAGGGCTTCCAGGAAAAGAAGGAAGGCAAGTTCTATAAGGTGACGGAACGAGGCTTCGAGGCCATGATCGGTTTTTACGGGCGCACCCTGAAGTGGGTGCTGGACCACCGCAGGATCGCCCTTATTGTGACCGTCATCGTGCTGGCTGTTTCCGGTGTCCTTTTCATGAAGGTACCGAAGGGGTTTCTCCCCGCCCAGGACCAGAACTTCATGATGGCCTGGGTCCAGGCCGCCGACAAGATATCCTTCGATGACATGATGCGCCACCAGGCGGAGGTGAACGAGATCGTAAAGGCCGAAGAGGATGTGAAGGATTTTATTTCCGTTGCCGGCATCAACGCCTACAACAGCGGCATCGTTTTCGTCATGCTCAAGAGTCTCAAGGACCGCAAGCGCTCCGCGGACGAGATCGTCGCCGACATGCGGCCCAAGCTGAACAGCGTTCCAGGCATGCTTGTCTTTCCGCAGAATCCGCCGCCAATCCAGATAGGCGCGGGGTCGGCGCTGGCCGAATACCAGTTCACGCTCCAGGGATCTGACCTGGAGGATCTTTACAAGTACGCGGGGATCTTCGAGGGCAAGATGAAGTCGGTGCCGGGGCTTGAAGATGTCAACTCCGATGTCAAGCTGAATCTGCCCAAGCTTTTCATAAATGTCGACCGCGACAAGGCATCATCCCTCGGACTGACCCTCAACCAGATCCAGAGCGCTTTTTATTCAGCATACGCGTCCAAGAAGATATCGACCATATACGGTGACCTCAACCAGTATTCCGTCATCCTCGAAGTGCAGCCCCAGTTCAAGGAGGACACCAACGCGCTTTCCTATCTTTATGTGAAGTCCGATGCTGGCAAGCTTGTCCCCATCGGTACCGTGGCGGACATCCAGGAAACGGTGGGCCCCCTGAACGTCAACCATACGGGACAGCTCAACTCGGCTACGATCGCATTCAACCTTAAGCCGGGCCATTCCATAGGGGAAGCGGTGGATGCCACAAATAAAATAGCAAAGGACGTGAACCTGCCGCAATCCATCGTCACCGGGTTCCAGGGTTCAGCCCAGGAGTTCCAGAAGTCCTTTGCCGGTATGGGTTTCCTTCTCTTTGTCACTGTTCTTGTTATTTATATGGTCCTCGGTGTGCTTTATGAGAGCTTTATCCATCCCATCACGATCCTCACCGCACTGCCGCTGGCAGCGTGCGGGGCGCTGGTCACACTCTGGGTCTTCGGTATGGAACTCGACATGTACGGAATGGTGGGCATCATCATGCTTATCGGTATAGCCAAGAAGAACGGTATCATGATGGTCGACTTTGCCCTGGAGGAAGAGAGGCGGAAGGGGTCAAACTCTGAGGAATCGATCTACCAGGCGTGCCTGGTCAGGTTCCGCCCCATTATGATGACCACTATGGCGGCCCTTTTCGGCACGCTTCCCATCGCGCTGGGCATAGGCGCGGGCGGCGACGCGCGCCAGCCCATGGGTGTGGCGGTTGTAGGCGGGCTTTTTCTTTCCCAGATCATGACTCTTTACATTACCCCTGTTTTCTATGTATATTTCGATGAGCTCAACCGCTGGCTCATCGGGCGGTCGAAGAAAAAAGAAGAAAAAATCTGAAGGAGCGTTCCATGTCGCAGGTTTATAAAGGTGTCCATTTCATTCCCGGTCAGGACGAGTTCATTCCTGATTCCCACGTGTACGTCCTTGGTGTTCCCGAGTCCGATGACCTGACAATAGTTGATGTGGGCCTCACAGGGAAAGGCGAATATAAGGCCGGATCCATAAAAAAACTGGGGATCGACCCCGCCGCTGTGAAAAGGATCATAATGACCCACACGCACCTCGACCATATCGGGTGCCTCACGGAGATGCAGAAGGCGTTCCCGTCGGCGCAGCTCTGGGTCCATAAACTTGAAGCAGATCTCCTTGAAAAAGGCGATGATCGCGCTGTGTACGGTATGGACATGTTCAAGGGGATGTGCCAGATGCAGTTTGGCCTGGCACCCGATTCCTTCAAATTCAATGTGGACCGCAAACTGGAAGGCGGAGAAACGCTGGAGATCGGCGGCATGGTCTGGGATGTGATACATATTCCCGGCCATTCCATGGGGGGCATCGCCCTCTATGAGCCCGCGGCAAAGATACTGATTCCCGGCGATGTTGTTTACGCCGATTATGCCATAGGCCGTTTTGACCTTTTCGGGGCTGACGCTTCGAAACTCAAGGAATCACTTGGCAATCTGGCAAAACTGGATGTAGATATCCTGCTGCCGGGCCATAACCAGATAGTGAAGGGTGTGCCTTCCGAGTACATCAAAAGAACGTTGAAGATGTGGGAACCGTACCTGGTCTAAAAAAGTTTCAGCCGTTTCAGCCGTCCGTATTCACGATTTGTCCCCTTTCGGATGGAAATGCTGTTTATTATCATTGTTATCGAAAATTAGGGATTTTTGTGTTGACTAAACGGTGCACCATCAATCATCATAATAACTGAACGTGATGAAATGGGGCAAGACAGATAATTTAAGGGGTTCTTTTATGCGAAGGATGACGACAGCAATGCTGCTGTCTTTTTTGTTTTTCGCGGCAGCTGCCGTCGCCACGGCACAGGAACCATTGAAGAAGATATCCTTCATTCCCCAGTGGGGCCCTCAGGCCCAGTTCGCCGGCTATTACGTGGCGTATGATGAAGGGATCTACAAAAAGCACGGCATTGATATTAATATCATCCAGGGAGGACCAGGCAGGCCTTCATCGGAGCTTCTTGAGAAAGGGGAGGCGGACGTTGGCAGCATATGGCTCTCAACCGCTATCCAGAAACGCTCCAGCGGTGTCAGACTGGTCAACATAGCCCAGATCGTACAGCGTTCATCACTTATGCTCATTGCAAAAAAAGCGCGCGGCATCAAGAGACCGGAAGACCTTCAGGGAAAGAAGGTTGGTCTCTGGGGTAATGATTTCCGCATCCAGCCGATGGCTTTTTTCAAAAAACATAACCTCATGGTTAAGATCATTCCACAGTCGTATTCAGTGAACCTTTTCCTTCGGGATGGTGTCGACGCGGCATCGGCAATGTGGTACAATGAGTATCACACGATCCTCAACGCCGGCATAAACGCCGATGAACTGACCACCTTTTTCTATAGTGATTTCGGCCTCAATTTTCCCGAAGACGGCATCTTTGTCATGGAGGAAACGCTGAAAAAAGACCCGGCACTGGTATGCGCCTTTGTCAAGGCTTCCATGGAAGGCTGGATGTACGCGTTCAGCCATCCGGACCGTGCCGTTGATACTGTGCTCAAGTATATGACCGCGGCCAATGTGCCCGCGAACAGGGTACATCAAAAATGGATGTTCGAAAGGATGAAAGACATCATAATGCCGGTTGAGCAGGGCGCAGGAGAGCCGGGGGTCCTGAAAAAGGAGGATTACGAGAGAGTGGCCCTGGAATTAAAAAACGGCGGTCTCATCACGAATATACCCGATTACGATGAGTTTGCTTTTAGGTGTCAGGGATATGTTCAAAAATAAAGGGATCGCTTTCAAACTTGTCCTGTTCTTTACCCTGAGCAGCGCCCTGATCTTTACCGTCATTTTCAGCTACAATTATCTTGTATCGCGCAAGATGATCAAAAAGGGCATCGAAGAGAACTCCGCGAACCTCATAACAACTACAACGAGCAGGATAGAGATCCTTTTGACCTCAACACAGAAGGTCCCCTTAAACACTGCATATCTCCTGGAAAACACCAATTATGATGAAGCGGAGCTTTTCAGGGTCATATACGCCATTGTTGAGAAAAATCCTGAGATCTACGGCGCGGCGGTTGCGTTCGAGCCCTACGCCTTTGACAAGAACAAAAAACATTATGCTCCATATTTCTACAAGAGCAACGGCGGGGTCAGCTTCAAGTATCTCGATAAGTTCTATGATTATTTTTTATGGGATTGGTATCAGATACCGAAAGAGCTTGAACAACCTCAGTGGACGGAGCCGTATTTTGGCGAAGGCGGCGGTATCCTCATGTCTTCCTATGCCGTTCCATTCTACAGGAACGTTGAGGGCGAGAGGAAACTGGCAGGCATCGTGGTTGTCGACATCTCCCTTGACCACCTCAGGGACATCGTCTCATCGATCAAGATCCTCAAATCCGGCTACGGGTTCCTCATCTCAAAGAATGGCACCTTTGTCACCCATCCCATCAAAGACTACATTATGAACGAGACGATCTTTTCCGTGGCAGAGGAGAGGGGAGAAAACACCCTCAGGGAAACGGGAAGAAAGATGATACGGGGGGAGACGGGATATTCCTCGGTCCCGGTCAGAAGCGCGGTCACCGGAAAACACTGCATTATGACCTATGTGCCGATCAAGTCCAACGGATGGTCGCTGGGGGTCCTCTTCCCTTATGATGAGCTCATGGCGGACATCACCAATCTCAACCATGTTGTTATTGCCCTTGGCGTGATCGGGCTTTTGCTCCTGGCACTGGCAATAATATTTATCGCCAGGTCCATTACCAGGCCGCTGACGGAGATGGCCAATGCGGCGGTAAAGATAGGCAGGGGCAATCTCGAGGTGCAGCTGCCGGAGGCAAAAGCGGGCGATGAGGTGGGCAAGCTCACGGTCGCCCTCGATTGCATGAAAACATCCCTGAAGGATTATATCAGGGAGATCACCGAAACAACCGCCTCCAAACAGCGCATGGAGAGCGAACTGAAAATTGCCCGCAATATCCAGATGGGCATCCTGCCTAAAAAATTCCCGGCCTTTCCGGACAGGACGGACTTTGACATCCATGCCTCAACCATTCCTGCGCGCGAGGTCGGCGGCGACTTCTATGATTTTTTCCTCATCGATAACGACCACCTCTGTTTTGTCATCGGAGACGCTTCCGGCAAGGGGATACCTGCGGCCATATTCATGGCATATACAAAAACGCTCATCAAGGCGAAGGCATCGACGAGCCTCGGGACGGGCGCCCTCATGGAGCAGGTCAACGACGAGCTCAGCAAGGGAAACGATGCCGACATGTTCATTACCGTCTTTTGCGCCATACTTAACACTGCAACGGGTGAGATCTCCTATACCAACGGAGGGCACAACCCTCCCCTTGTAATGCGGGCAGACGGCGGGGCGGATTACCTTGACGGTCCCGGAGAACTTGTCGTGGGCATCATGGACGGCTCCCGCTATTCAACAAGGACCCTTGTCCTCGAACCCGGTGACGGATTGTTCCTTTATACCGACGGTGTAACGGAAGCCATGAACGGTGCCGAAGAGATATTCAACACAGACCGCTTAAAGGATGTTATCCTCGCAAGCAGCGGCGGGTCCGCGTCGGAGATCACAGGGTCAGTTGCCAGGGCCGTCAACGATTTCTGCCAGGACACTCCCCAGTATGACGACATCACCATGATGGTGGTGAGGTATGAAGGAAACAGGTGATGGGTCATAGGTTATCGGTAATGGGAAAAAAGCATTCGAAAAATCCCATCGTCCATGACCGGTTTTTTTATTCTTTCCCATAATCTATCACCCATGACCCATCGCCTGTTTTTTTATTACCTGTGATTCATATCATTGTTCATTAGCTGTTTTTACATTACAATACCTTAAAAATATTCTTGCATTTTCCTTGCAAGAGGTTAAAATAATATGTCAAATCAAAGGAGAAGGTATGCGGGTTTATTTTTGGGGCACCAGGGGGTCGCTGCCTGCATCTATTACGGCAGAGACCGTGCGTGCCAAGGTCGTCCGGGCCATCAAAGAAGCTAAAACGCATAAATTCACAAACGATGAGGAAATAGAGAGATTCGTTGACAATGATCTGCCCTTTACCGTCCGGGGGAACTATGGAAGCAACACGCCCTGTGTGGAGATCCGCAACGGTAAAGAATATGTCATCTGCGATGCGGGAACGGGGCTGAGGGATCTGGGCAATTATCACATGAAACGCATCGAGCAGGGTTTGCAGCGCAAGAGCGGATCGGTCTTCAATATATTCATTTCCCATTTTCACTGGGACCATATACAGGGGTTCCCTTTTTTCACGCCCGCGTATATCCCCGGTAATATTGTGAAAGTCTACAGTTTCCACAAGAACCTGAAAAGCTATTTTGTCAAGCAGCAGAACCAGCCGTATTTCCCGGTGCCTCTTGCCAGCATGAACGCAAATATAGAATTCGTTGTACTTAAGCCCGGAAAAAGCTACGAAATAAGCGGTTTCCACGTCACGGGCATAAAACAGGAGCACCCTGGCATTTCTTACGGGTACCGTTTTCGAAAAGCTGGCAAGACGGTTGTCTATTCATCCGATGCGGAACACAAGACAAGCTATGACAGCACCGCCCGGGAAGAGAACTATCCCTTTCTGGATTTTTTCAAAGAGGCGGACCTGCTGATCTTTGACGCCCAGTATGATTGGGGCGAAGCGGTGCTTTCCAAGGACGATTGGGGCCATTCGAGCTACGTCGCGGCCGTCGAACTTGCCGTTAAGGCCAAGGTCAAGCATTTGTGCCTGTTCCACAACGAACCCACATACACCGATGAACGCCTTGATGTCCTGCTGGACGATACCAGGAATTACCTGAAGATCTATAACGATCACAAGCCCCATCCTATGAAGGTGGACCTTGCTTATGACGGTTACGAAGTAAACCTCTGAAAAACCGTTCCAGCCGTTCCAACCGTTCCAACCGTTCCAATAGGCCGTAAAGCGTAAGGAGTGAAACCGTAAGGCGTTTTAAAAACCGTGAACCGTGAAGCACCAGGCGTAAACAGTTTCAGCTGTTAAAGACCTCAGATCTTTTTTGGTTTTACCTTTTGAAACGGTTGGAACGGGTTGGAACGGTTCAGGCTTGTTTTATCATCTATTTCTCTATCGTGATACTCAGGATGTTCCTGTCATCTTCCCGGCGGTATTCTGCGTTGTCAGTCATTTTCTTTATAAAGAATATCCCCAACCCGCCGATAGCACGATCCTCTATGCCGGAGGTTGTGTCTGGAGTGTCTTTTGTGAGAGGGTTGAAAGGTGTGCCGCTGTCGATGATTTCGATGCGGATGCTCTTCCTGTCGTTGTCAACGGAACAGATCACAGTGACGGTGCCTTCGGCCTCTTTGTAGGAATATTTAATGATATTGACTATCGCCTCTTCCACAACAAGTTCAATGGAGCCTATCTTGTGTTCGCTGAAGCCTGCATCGCGCGCGCATTCGGAGAGCGATGCCAGAAGGTCGGGCAAGGAAGGGATTGCCGCGGGAAACTCTATGCGGCGAAGGGTGTGAAAGCTTTCAGCCATCCTTTAAAAAGCTGTTCAATGCATCCCCTTCTGAGGGGAAGATCTTGAAAATCGACTGGAACCCGGATATTTGAAAGACCTCTTCAACGGGGCCCTGAAGGCCGGCGAAGACGAGTTCTCCCGAGAGCGTTTTCAATTTTTTGGCCGATGAGAGAATGCTCCTGAGTCCGGCGCTGCTGATGTATCCGAGGCCGGACAGGTTTATGAGAAGCAGCTTGTCCCCCTGGCCGATAAGGCCGTCAAGATGGTTTTCAAAGTCAGGCGCGGTAATGGCGTCTATCCTTCCTGTAACGGTAACCACTGTAACTTCTTTTTCTTTGCGGCTGCTGATCTCCATTGATATCCTCGTTTTTTAGATGAATTGTATACGATGACCGGTAAAAAAACAATATCTTAATGAAAGCATGACAAAAATGTCAAGAACAGACAGCGACCATCTCGGGCTGGCCGGTAAGATCGCCGGATTCGTGCACCGGGAAAAGAAGCTGCCGGAAACGGATGGGCGGAGGATTATTCCAGGTAGGGGCATTTTGCTTTCTGACGAGCATAGGCGCAATCTTTTTTGCAGGGCACCATTCTTATGGTTACTTCGCTTTCGGCTATCGCCGTGTGAATATCGTTCTTGATGCCGGAAGCTATTTCGTGGCCTTTTCGCAATGAAATGTGTTCGGGCATAACAAGATGGAGATCTACGAAACGTTTTCTTCCGGCACTCCGGGTCTTCAGGTCTTTGAAGTTGCAATACCTGTCGATATGTTTGGCCAGGACCTTGACCACATCGATCTGCCTGGATTCCTCTATGGAGGCATCGAGGAGCTTTATAAAGGCCTCCTTGAGCAGCCGGATGGATGGGACGGCTATTAAAGCGCTCACAAAGAGGGTGGTCACCGGGTCTATGTAATCAGCCACCCCGGCAGGGCCTGTCTTTGTTGCAAGGATAATTAAAACAAACGACACGGTGATAGCCAGCGAGATGTACCCTTCGAGCTTGAAATGGATCCCTTCCGCCCGTAACGCGGGAGAAGCGCTTTTGCGTGCCAGCTTAAGTATGTAATATGATCCCCAGAAATTGATGGCCACACCAACGAGGCTGCAGTAAAAACCTACCAGAGGGGCATGCACTTCTTCCACCCGGATGATGCACATGATCGCCTGAAATGACATGGCAAGGGCGAGCCCGACGAGGACAACACCTTCCATCACCTCGCATACGTTCTCTATCCTTCCGTAACCGTAGTTATGAAGGATGTCAGCGGGCTTGTTGGAGATCCTGATCGCGTAATAAAGTATGACCGAAACAGCGAGGGCGACGCACGATATCCCCAGATCGGCCAGGATGGCAATGGAATCGACCACGACGAGCGCGCCCGCCTTGATAATGCATAGAACAATATTTGCCGCCAGGCTCACTTTCACGGCCCGCATCATGTATTGATCATTATTCATTGGAATCATTCACTATATACCAAAACAAGCGTAAGCGCTGTTAATGGGGTCATTTACAAGGCCCGCCTGGCCCCGTATTGTTCCTTTGCATTTGTTATGCAGGTTTACGTTTGATAACCCGTTGATGCTAATAAAAAATGGGGTGGCTGACGGGACTTGAACCCGCAACCCTCGGAACCACAATCCGATGCTCCGCCATTGAGCTACAGCCACCGTTGTGAGAATAATTAGTTAGCATAATTCGGGGCGCAAGTCAATGCAGCAGACCTTTCAAGAGAAAACCGTTTGAGCCGTTTCGATAGACCGTAAAGCGTAAGGCGTAAACAGTTTCAGCTGTTTCCCTATGTTTCCGTCTCTTCCTCCGGTATCCTTTGCATGCAGAGGCTTGTTTTCCGGTAGAGTCCGGTGAAATAAAAGGCGGAGAGGAGCAGGGCGTAATAGGTGAGGATCGACGAGAGGACAAAACCTATCAGGTAGGGGATGTGCATGAAGAGCAGGGCGATATATAAGGCTGCGATGGTGGCGATGTAGCCGATTATGTATTCGACAAGCACCTCTTTGATACCCCTGAGGATACTCTCGAATTCGAGGGCCTCGCGGAAATCGGCACGCTCGGCAAAGATGGTAAAGGCGAAGGGTAAAAAGAAGGAGCAGACAGGGAATATGATAAAAACGGCAAGCTTGATCACCAGGTGACCGAAAAATGCAGTGAAGCTGTTAAGCGTTGTGAGGAAGAAACCGCTTGAGAACATAAAGAATGGTATGGCATTGTAAAGTATGAAAACAAAAAGCAGTTTCACACCTTCCAGCCATATTTCGTATCTTTCCTGCCACGTGGCAAGGCCCATCCCCCCGACGAGGACGAGCCGCGAAGTTCTTGACAGAAAACCGATGGAGAAAAAATTGAGCACCGGGATGAAAAGGGCAAGCCCCCCGTATATCCAGCGTGTTATGTAGCGTGAATTGATGGTGAAGCGGATAAAGGGGATGATGTCCATTCACTACTTCCCTTTGGATATAAAGTCGAGAAGCCCCTCGGCGGTGTAGCCTGTCATGCCGCCGTCCATGACAATGGTTTCACCGTTGATGTAACGGGCGTCATCCGATGAAAGGAACAGTATGGTCGAGACAAGCTCTTCCACGGTTCCCATCCTTCCGATGGGAGTTCTGCCCGAGAGGTAGTTAACGAAGGCTTCTTTTTTGATGAGCCCTTCGTTCATGCCGCCCTTTATGAAACCGGGAGCAACGGTGCAGATGGTCACGCCGGACTTTGACCACTCGTAGGCCAGTTGCCGGGCCATTACCATGAGAGCTGATTTGCTGACCGCATAGGGCAAAAACCCTTTTTCGCCGAAAAGGGCAACCTGCGAGGCGATGTTGATGATGCGGCCCGACCCGTGCCCCACCATTCTTTTGCCGAAAGCCTGTGTGACGTAGAATGTGCCTTTTATATTGATGTCGATGACCCTGTCGAAATCGTCCTTCTTTATCTTTTCCGAAGGAACCAGGGGATTGACCACGCCGGCGTTGTTGATGAGGATGTCAACCTTGCCCAGCGTTTCATAGACCTTTGAAGCCATTGCTTCCACGGCCCCCTGGTCCGCGATGTCCGTTTCAAAGGCGAGGACCTGCTGACCCATGAACTCTTCCGTGAAACGCGAAACGGCCTGTGCGTCCCTGCCGTTCACGGCGACCGTCGCACCCTCTGAAAGGAAGGCCTGGGCCATTGTCTTGCCAAGTCCTCTGGCCCCGCCGGTGATAAAAACAACCTTTTCCTGAAATCTCATAACGCACCTCCGTATATGTTCTTGATCCGTTTGTCGAAGAGCCCGATGAGGCCCTCGCTGTCTTTCAATTCGATTCCTGTGGATTCACGCCATACGTCAGCCCTTTCCATGCAGAGATAGACGAAAAGGCCCTTGTCTATGTCTTTCAGGAGCCGGTAGAGCATCCTGAATATCCGGATGCGTTCGGTCTTTATATAACGGTATTTGCCGTCTTCGCCCCGGATGAACTCCCCGGTCAGGAGGTACTTTCTCTTTCTTTCCAGGAGGAGCCCGTACATGGCGGGAGGGAACCTGAGCAGCCCCAGGCTTATCCAGATGATCTTCGACGGATCCAGAATCCTGCCTATGTCCCCGATGAGGTACCGGTAGTCCTTTTCGAATCCGTCGTAGATGACGATGGGATCCAGGTGCAGACCGACGAAACAGCCGAGTTCCTGGGCTGCCCTTGCCGCCTTGAGGCGCTTATACAGGGGACTCGTCCTCTTTTCTTCCGCGTCGATGAACCTTTGCGGTGAAACGGAGAAAGAAATGACCGTGTACGGGTTCAAGTGTTCTGAAAGATGACCGAAGTCGGCCCATTTTGATTTCAGCTCCAGTATGGCCTTTTTCTTTTTTCCGAAGTATTCCAGGAGAAAACGATTGAGCTTGTATCGCCTGTCGATGGCAAGGCTATCGGAGAGCTCTCCGGTTCCGAAGCGCGGGATGTGGCCTCCGGCATTGTCAATGGTGTTGTTGAGTTCGGAGATGATCGCGTCTTCACCGCGGGTGATCTTTATCCTGTCGTCTCTGAGGTAGGCCTTGAGGATGCAGTAGGAGCAGTCAAGCACGCAGCCTTCGACGAGGTCGATCGTCTGATAACCACAGCAGATGTGGTTTTTGGTACCGGGACATTTTCTGACCACACCGCCTTTTGTTTCAACGAACTCTGCCTTTTGTAAGCTCAAGGATACTCCTCACATATCCCGCCTGTAACAACCCGGATATACCGGCGAGTGCCTTCGCGACATCCTCTTCGTTGCATATTTTCAATATTATATCAATATACTCCTTTTCAAAGAAAGGGTCTACCTTAATATCCACGCCCGGCGGCAGGGCCATGGCCTCCCGGATAACCTTCAGTTTTTCCTGGAGAGATGTGAGGATGGGATGGGTTTTCCTCTTGAGGTGGGCCCTCAGGGTGTCCGCATTCTCCGACCGGGGGATGTCCGCTGCGGTGATCGAACCTTTCCTTATTTTCAGCAGGTGAAGCATCTCAAGTATCTCGCGCAGCGTGCTTTCGGTAAGATGGAGCCCTTTAAGCCTCCCGACTATCTTTGCCCTCTCTCTTCCGTCGAACCTGATGAGCGAATCAATGTTCCTGAAAGAGAGGTTCTTCTCAAAGACCAGGTCCTTGAAGGCCTCATCCGACCCGGCAATAGCCAGAAAACCCGAGAGGACCTTTTTGTGGGGTTGAAGGCCCATGTGTTCCATTACATCGAAGATCTCCTTTTCGCTCAGGCCGAAAAGGTCCATCTTGCCGATGGCAAGGGCCTTTTCAACAATGTTGAGTTCCCGAGACAGATTGTCATGAATGGAAATGAGCAGGGCCTCCCTGTCGCTCAGGTTCATTATTACGGCCTCAACCGTCCTTAAGCGCAGTGAGCGAGCGCATTGAAGGCGCTTTAAACCGGCCACGGGCACAAAAGGCGTCCTGTCGAGAAGAACGACGGGCTGGATAATCCCGATGGAGCCTATGGACCACAGGAGCTTTTCATCGCGCGGCGGATATGATATGGAGAAACGCCTGTCCTTCAGATCGATCTTCGAAAGGGGGATTTTTGTCATCGGGTGAAATAGATGAAGAGCCATTTTATGATGGCGTAAAGCATAATAAGGCCTATAAGGATGACTCCCGATATGACGAACCAGTGAGGGGCGAATGTTGTTTTGTGTTTTTGACCCGATGACAGATATTTGTCATGTATCTTTTTCAGAGAAGGGCTTCTGTCGGCGATAAAATGGAAGACAGTGACAAAAAGCGGTATCATGAAGAGAAAGGCAAAGGCTGTGAATATCCACACTCCTCTCGTGTCGCCCCCTCTTGCATTTGCGATGGCGGCGTACAGGCAAAATACCGTGATCAGTGTGGAAACTCCGGCTACGATCCACTGTGATGTTCTTCTATAGGGCATTCAGGCGTTCCTTCATTCGGATGCCATCCATTGTATAAAAGTATTTCATGGCTGTCAATGATAGGGTATACTAGTGTCCGTTCCAAAAATGCTCTTATGCCTGCTTTATGGCCCTTGTAAGGAGGTTTAAATGAAAAGATCGCTGGGTGCCAGCACCATGGTCCTGCCTGCACCGGTGCTGGTCATAGGGACCTACGATAAAGACGGCAGGCCCAATGTCATGACGGTGGCGTGGGGCGGCATGTGCTGTTCCAGCCCGCCTTGCGTTAACATAGCCTTAAGGAAGGCGACATACAGCTACGAAAGCATCATGGAGCGCAAGGCCTTTACCGTCCACGTGACACCGGAAAGATACCTCTCTGAAGCGGACTATTTCGGGATCGCCTCGGGCAGGGACGTGGACAAGCTTGCCGTGACAGGTTTTACGCCTGTCAGGGGTGATCTTGTCGATGCACCCTACATAAAGGAATTCCCCTTTGTCATGGAATGCAGGCTGCTGAAGGTTGTTGAACTGGGCCTCCATACCCAGTTCATAGGGGAGATCGTCGATGTAAAAGCGGACGAAGATACGCTGGACGAGAAAGGTATGCCTGACATTGAAAAGGTGCGGCCCACCGTGCTGGTGCCCCAGATACGCAACTATTACGCCTTTGGAAAAAAACTCGGGAAGGCCTTTGTGATGGGCAAAAAACTGCTGAAAAAATAATGCCGCGGAAATTATGGCGGACATGGACGCCGCGTGTTTTCTCTAAAGCACGCCGGTGTGCACGTTTGCCTTGATCTCTTTGATATCTTTATTGTTCCCCAGTGTCTGCAAGAGAAGGTCCTTTTCGGCCTCGTTCCTCAAGACCCCTGCGATGGAGAGGATGCCGTCGCCGGACGCATGGAATGTCACATTACCGTAGCTGTGCATCATTCCCAGCCGGAAGAGAAGTATCTCGGCGCGCTTTTCGAGAAGGCGGTTTTTCAGAGCTGTTTCCGCCTCTTTCGTGTGGGACGGGGTGAAGTGTTTGTATAAATAATTCGCCACTATGTCGACGGCGTCGTCGAGCGAGATATGGCTGGAATTGATCATCAGGTGGTAGAGGGCCGGATCGTTCACGTCCGCGTCGAAGTAACGGGCTATGTAATCCTCTTTGCCTTCATCCATTTTTTCGATCAGATCGAAGGAATCGTCATAGGGGATGTTCTTGACCTGGGCGATAGCCTTGACCCTCTCTTCCAGAAGGCGCACCACGCGCAGGTTGATGGTGTTCGATATGCCCGAAAGAACGATCCCGGCGCCCATTCCCAGGAATACAGCGTTGTTTTTCAGGGCGCGGTCCAGGATGTTGGCGATCATGGAAACCTTGTGGAAATTGGCGTCTGCCATGAGGTCCTGCATGTTTTTCCGGAGCCTGGGCGAGATGTCGTCCTCATCACCGAACATGCAGATGTGGTAGTCGCTCTCCTGGCAGTCATTGTTGATGTATGTCCGGTTGATGAACAAATAGCCGAGGCGTTTTGCCAGTTCCCGGGCAAACATTGTTCCACCGGAGCCGTGAGTTCTCGATATGGTTATGATTCCCATGTATTGTCTCTTTTGCTCAGGAGCATTTTAAAATAAAGGGTGTCTTTTTTACAAGCAGAATCTTGCTGTCGCCTGCCGGAGGGGAAATAGCGCATGTAACCTGTTAATTGATTTGCGAATATCGGGATAATCTGTTATAAAATTAGCCTGTTTGACTCTGGGCGCATTTAACATCTGAACAGAGGGAGGAGTATTTCCGGCCCGGGTGGACCGGTCGGCAGGTTGCGGTCGGTACGGCAATCAATGATATTGAATTATATATGAGAGTCGAGGAATTTGATTATACATTACCGCGGGAGTTGATCGCCCAGCATCCGTCGGGCGACAGGACCGCTTCTCGTCTGCTCGTTTATGACAGGGCCCGGGGCACTGTCGGACATCACCGGTTTTCAGATATCCCGGGATATCTGGATGAAGGGGATGTGCTTGTCCTGAATGACAGCAAGGTCTTCCCGGCACGCCTCAAGGCGCGTAAAAAGACGGGAGGTCTGCTCGATGTCCTGCTCGTGAGGCCTCTCGGGGAAGGCGCATGGGAATGTCTTGTCAGGGGAGTCGGCAGGGGTAAAAGCGAAGTTTCCGTTGCTGTCGGTGATTATCCTGCGTCTCTGGGACGAAGCGGAGCATCATGGACGATAGCTTTCGATTCCGCGAAGAGCTCCGGAGAGGCCTTGAAAAAACACGGTAAAATGCCTCTTCCGCCCTATATAAAGCGCAACGGAGCAGACAACAGGGTCGATTATGAACGCTACCAGACCGTTTATGCCGAGAAGACCGGTTCCATAGCGGCGCCGACGGCGGGTTTCCATTTTTCCCGGGAGCTCCTTGAACAGATCGGCTCAAAGGGTGTGGACATAATAAGGATAACCCTCCATATAGGTACAGGGACATTCGCCCTGATACATTCGGATGAGGTGGAGGAGCACAGGATGCACGGCGAGAGCTACGAGCTCGATGAGGCATCGAGGGCGCTCATAGCGAAAGCAAGGGCGGCCGGGCGCCGGATAGTCGCGTGCGGTACAAGCGCCGTGAGGACGCTGGAGACGGTTTTTTCGGAAGGCGGCAACGGTTCGCTTTCAGGAAAAACAGAACTTTTTATCTATCCCGGCTACCATTTCCGTGTTGTCGGCGCCCTTATCACCAATTTTCACCTGCCGCGCTCGACGCCGTTGATGCTCGCCGCCGCTTTCATGGGCAGGGAAGGCCTGCAAAGTGCGTACAGGGAGGCGATAAACGAAGGATACAGGTTTTACAGTTACGGGGACGCGATGTTCATAGCATGAAGACGATGGAGATACTCAAGGAAGACGGTCAGGCGCGTGCGGGAAGGCTCATTACGGGCCACGGTGTTGTCGATACGCCGGTTTTTATGCCGGTCGGGACCCAGGGGATCGTCAAGGCCATGACCCACGGTCAGCTTGAGGAGCTTGGCGTGCAGATGATCCTTTCAAATGCCTATCACCTGTACCTGCGTCCCGGTGATGAGCTTATCGGAAAGATGGGCGGGCTCCACCGTTTTTCAGGGTGGAACGGCGCCATCCTCACCGACAGCGGCGGCTACCAGATATTCAGCCTCGGCGTACTGAGGGAGATCAAGGAGGACGGTGTGCTCTTCCAGTCCCACATTGACGGTTCCCGCCATTTCCTGACACCGGAAAAAATGATCATGGTACAGGAGAATATAGGCGCCGATATCGCCATGTGCCTCGATGAATGTGTATCCTACCCCTCATCCTTTGAGTATACCAGGGATTCGGTGGAACTGACGACCCGATGGGCCCGCCGCTGTCTTGCCGCCCGTTCGTCGGAAAGGCAGAAGCTCTTCGGGATCATCCAGGGCGGTTTCTATCCCGATCTCAGGCTGCGCAGCGCCGGGGATATCCTTGCCCTTGATTTTGACGGCTTCGCCATAGGCGGACTGAGCGTGGGAGAACCGAAGAGCCTTATGTGGGACATGGTCGACACGGTCATCGGCATGATGCCTGCCGACAAACCGCGCTACATGATGGGTATCGGCATGCCGGAAGACCTCATGGAGGGTGTCCGCCGGGGGATCGACATGTTCGACTGCATCATTCCCACCCGCCTTGCAAGGAACGGCACCATGTTCACCTGGGAGGGGAGGATGAACCTCAAGAACGCGAGATATACCGATGACGAAGGTCCCATTGACGGGACCTGCTCGTGTTATACCTGCAGGACCTTTTCGAGGGCCTACCTCAGGCACCTGCTGGTTTCTCACGAATTGACCAGTTTTTACCTGAATACGATCCATAATGTTCATTTTTATATGGAACTCATGCGAAAAATTCGTCATGCTATCACCACAGGAACATTTGACGAATATTACCGGAGCTTTAAAACACTTTACGAAGGAGGTGAATCAGATGATAGGTGTAGCGTTTGCAATGGGTAGCAATCCTGCGGGCGGTGGTCAGGGCGGAATGGGCCAGTACACGTCGCTTATCTTTATCGCGGCCGTTTTTGCCATTTTCTACTTCATCCTTATACGACCCCAGCAAAAAAGGGCCAAACAGCATAAGGATTTTCTGGAGAACCTGAAGAAGGGAGATAAAGTTGTCACATCAGGCGGTTTGTATGGTACAATAACGGGAATTTCTGATGACAGTGTCACCATTGAGATTGCCGAGAAGGTACGCGTCAAGATAGACAAGGGTACTGTAGTTCAGTATCAGAGAACACAATAGAAAGGAGATGTAAACGTGGGAAGATATGAGAATATTGTTGTGCTCAGCCCCGACCTCGCAAAGGAAGAGGAAGAAGAGCTTCTCAAGAGGATCCAGGGGAACCTTGATAAGGCGGGTGCAACAATCGTAAAACTTGATGACTGGGCCGTAAGGAAACTTGCCTATCCCATCAAAAAGAAGGACAAGGGCCATTATTTCTTTTTCCTTCTGGATATGGCCGAAGGCAACGTGGCGACAATGGCCAAGTTTTATCGGACCCTGGATCCCGTGCTCAGGCACATGTTCGTTGTTGTCGACGACAAGAATGAAGGGCCGAAAAAACCGCCTGATCCGGTTGTTTTTGACGAACTCGAAGGCGAGTTTGGATGAACAGGGTTTTCATGACCGGAAAGGTTGAAGGGAAGCCCCGGGTTGTTTATACCCCCAGGGGCGATAAATACATGCTCTTCCCGATGCGTGTCCGGGAGGGGGATCTTCTGATCGACGTGGAATGCGCCTCAGACCTCTCGATGTCGCGTCTTGATACAGAAGAGGGCAGCAGCGTGATGGTGTCGGGGATGCTTACCCGGCTGAAAATAAGGTCACGGGAAGTTTTCAAACTGAAAGCACAGAAAATATTTTGGATGGAGGAATAGATGCCAAGACCAACGAGATCAACGAGGTCTTCGGATTCACCGAAGAAAAGGGTCTATGTGAGAAGAAGGGTATGCAGATTCTGCCAGGACTCGAACATAGCCATTGATTATAAGGACCCCAAGCTCCTGAAGGCTTTTATCACCGAGAGGGGCAAGATCATGCCCAGAAGGATGACGGGTACCTGCGCGAACCACCAGCGCAAGCTGAAAGAAGCCATTAAGATGGCCAGGCATATCGCCTTTTTACCTTTCACCACATTATTGAAATAACGGAGGCGGTCAATGAAGGTCATACTTATTGAAGATGTCCAGGGTACCGGAAAGAAAGGGGACACTGTCAGTGTCAAGGACGGCTACGGAAGGAACTTTCTTGTTCCCCGAGGACTTGCCGTGCCGGCATCACAGGGTAATGTCGCCCGTCTGGAAAATTTGATCAAGAGCGTTTCGAACAAAAAGGCCCGTGATCTGAAGAGCGCGGAAGAGATGAAGGCGAAGCTCGAGGAGACAACACTGGCTATCAGGAAGAAGGCGGGCGAGGACGGCAGGCTTTTTGGCTCCGTTACTCATAAGGACGTCGCCGAAGCCATCAAGGCGCTCACCGGTGTTGAAGTGGATAAAAAACTGGTCCGTTTCGGAGAGCCCATTAAGGCGACCGGCGCGCATACCGTAGTGATCCACCTTCAGTCCGACGTCAATGCTGAAGTGAAGATAGAGGTGGAAAAAGAAGAGGCTTAAATGGCCCGGGTTCTTAAAAGTGTTAAAGATGCCAGAGACCCGAGGATGCGGGTCCCCCCTCAGAACATCGAGATAGAGCAGTCGTTGCTGGGAGGACTACTCATCGATCCCGAGTCCATGAACAAGGTCATCGATATCGTGGGCCCCGGCGATTTCTACCGCGAGTCGCACGGGAAGATCTTCGGGCTTATGCTCCACCTTTATGAGCATAACGACGCCATCGACCTTATCACCGTCAACAGTATTGCCAGGGACAGAGGCATCCTTGAGAACATTGGCGGTCTTGCCTATCTCAATGCCCTTGTTGACCTCATGCCGTCTGCGGCCAATGTCGCTTACTACGCGAAGGTTATAAAGGAAAAGGCCCTCGTCAGGTCGCTCATCAATGCCGCCACGGACATCATCGAAAAGGGTTTCGATCCGGAGATCAGTGTCGATACTTATATAGATGAGGCCGAGAAGCTCATATTCCAGGTCTCGGAAAACAAGACCAAGCCCTCAGGCGTTCTCATTAAGGAATTCGTGATGGAGAACGTCAAGGTGATCGAGCGTCTTTACGAGAAGAAGCAAACAGTTACCGGTGTCCCCACGGGTTTCAAAGACCTCGACAAACTGACGAGCGGTCTGCAGCCTTCAGATCTTATCGTTGTGGCCGGAAGGCCCGCCATGGGGAAGACATCATTCTGCATGAACATAGCGCAGTATGTTTCGATGCTGCCGGAGGAAGCCGTTCCCGTGGGGATATTCTCCATGGAAATGTCCAAGGAACAGATCGTAACGAGGCTTTTAAGCTCCGAATCGGAGATAGACCACTCCAAGCTGAGGACCGGCACCCTTTCCCGCTCGGAATGGCCGAAACTGGCGGAAGCCGCGGGAAGATTGAGCGAGGCCAGGATGTTCATCGACGACTCGCCGTCGCTCTCGGTGATGGAGTTGCGGGCGCGCGCGCGAAGGCTGAAAAAGGAACACGGCCTGGGCCTTATCATCATAGACTATCTCCAGCTCATGCGCGGCAGGTCGAACAGTGAGCGCCGCGAACAGGAGATCTCCGAGATCTCCCGTTTTCTCAAATCCCTGGCGAAGGAGATCAATATACCCATTATCGCCATCTCGCAGCTCAACAGAGCGCCGGAGCAGCGGGAAAAAGAGGGGAAACGTCCGCGCCTTGCCGACCTTCGTGAATCGGGGGCGATCGAACAGGATGCCGATGTGATCCTTTTCATATACCGCGACGAAGTGTATAACAAGGACAAGGAAGATAACAAAGGGATTGCCGAGGTGATCATCGGCAAACAGCGCAACGGCCCCACTGACACTGTGGAACTGGCATTTATCGATAAGCACGCGACATTCAGGAACATGTATAAGGAATGAACGTCCCCAACCTTCTCTCCATATTCCGGTTCTTTGTCACATTCTATTTCATCTATGCCGTTTACAACGGAAGATTGCGCCTTGCCCTTTATCTCTTCCTTATTCAGGGTATAAGCGATCTTCTCGACGGGTTCATTGCCCGTGTGATGAGCAAAAAGACGGAGCTCGGGGCATACCTGGACCCCATAGCCGACAAGACAATGCTCGTTTCCGCTTTTATCATGCTCTATGTGATCAAGGTCATCCCCGGCTGGCTCACGCTTCTTGTCCTTGCCAGAGATGTTGTCATAGCCCTTGGATTCCTTGTGCTTTACCGCATTGCCGCCAGTGTCAGGCCGAGGCCTACGGTGTTCGGCAAGGTGACCACGGCGTGCCAGATCGCCACCATCCTCTTTGTGCTCTGGTCTTCAGACAAGCCCTTTCTGAGAGCATACGATATGGCCTTCTTTGTGGTAACGGCCATGTCCACCATCATTTCAGGCATTCACTACGTTATCGGCGGATGGGCCGTGTTGTGCAAGAAGACCGTCCCCGACGGACAGTAACAGAACGTGGAACTGTCCCAGCCTTTTGCCATTAAGAGGTTGACAATAAACGCTCTTTCGATTACTATTGTATCAAAAAAAAGGGGGAGGAGATCGTTATGTCCATAAAGGTAGCCATTAATGGTTTCGGAAGGATTGGAAGACTTGTCCTCAGGGCCGGCTTCAGGAACAAGAATGTCGAGTTCGTAGCAGTCAATGATCTGACAGACCCCAAAACACTCGCCCATCTTTTGAAATATGACTCTGTTCACGGCATAATGGACGCGGAGGTAAAGGCCAAAGAAGACGCCATCGTTATCGATGGGAACCAGATCAAGGCCTATGCTATGAAAGAGCCGGAATCCCTTCCCTGGAAGGACCTCGGGGTGGATATCGTCCTCGAGAGCACCGGGAAGTTTACCGACCGCGCGGGTGCCGAGAGACACCTCAAGGCCGGAGCTAAAAAGGTCATTATATCGGCGCCCGCCAAGGGGCCGGATGTAACTTTTGTTCTTGGCGTCAACGAGGAAGTGTACGACAAGACCAAACACCATGTCATTTCCATGGGGTCCTGCACCACGAACTGCCTGGCCCCCATCACGAAGATCCTCCAGAAGGAATTTGGCATCGAATACGGTCTGATGACGACCATCCACTCTTTTACAAATGACCAGGTGGTCCTTGATGAACCCCACAAAGACCTGCGCAGGGCGCGCGCCGCGGCCCTTTCGATGATACCGACTACTACAGGCGCCGCTAAAGCGATATCTGAGGTTATCCCCGAACTTAAAGGCAAGCTCGACGGCCTTGCCATCAGGGTACCCACACCGAACGTTTCCCTCGTCGATTTTGTGGCGACGCTTTCGACAAAAACAACGAAAGAAGAGATCAACAACAAGTTCAGGGAATATGCCGCGGGACCCATGAAGGGTATCCTGGCATGTTCCGAAGAGCCCCTCGTTTCCCGTGACTTTAACGGCAACAGCCATTCATCGATCGTCGATATGGACAACACCGTAGTGATCGGCGGGAACATGGTGAAGGTGCTTTCGTGGTATGACAATGAATGGGGCTTCTCCAACAGGATGTTCGACCTTTTTTCGTATGTCATGAAATAAAAAATGAGGTAGCCCATGAACTCCATAGAACAGATTGATATTGCGGGAAAAAAGGTATTGATGCGCGTTGACTTCAATGTCCCCGTTGATTCAGGCGGCAATATCACTGACGAGACAAGGATCAGAGCGCATATTCGCAGCATCGGTTACTGCATTGAAAAAGGCGCCAGGGTGATCCTGATCTCCCACATGGGGCGGCCAAAGGGCGAAAGAGTGGAAAAACTCACTTTGAGGCCTTGTGCCGCAAGCCTTTCCAGGATTCTTGGGAAAGAGGTCCCTTTCGTTGACGACTGCATAGGTGAGAAGGCCCAGGCCGCGGTTGCCTCGATGAAGGCCGGCGAAGTTATTCTTCTTGAAAACTTGAGGTTTCACATAGGCGATGAAAAGAACGATCCCGGGTTTGCCCGGGAACTTGCAAAGCTTTGCGATGTTTATATCGATGATGCCTTTGCCGTCGCACATCGCAAGGCGGCCTCGAACTCTGCCATCACTCAGTTCGTGAAGGTGTGTGCGGCGGGTTTTCTTCTTAAGGACGAGATCGAATATTTTAACAAGGCCATGAAGGACCCCGCCCGGCCGCTTGTTGCGATCATCGGCGGCGCGAAGGTTTCCGACAAGATCGGGGTTCTTGAAAATCTTGTTGATACTGTAAACATGCTTATCATAGGCGGCGGGATGGCATTCACCTTTCTCAAGGCCGTTGGCAACGAGATCGGAAAATCGCTCTGCGAAGGCGAGATGCTGGACAAGGCGAAAAGTATCATGGAAAAGGCGGCATCGAAAGGTGTAAAAGTCCTTTTGCCTGTTGACTGCATTGTCGCCGATAAAGCGGAAGCCTCTGCGGCGGCAAATATATGCCCCGTGGCCAATATACCCAGGGAAAGTATGGGGCTGGATATCGGGCCGGAAACGATCAAGGCCTTCGGGGATGCCGTGAAAGAGGCAAAGACGATCGTCTGGAATGGACCGCTGGGGATGTTCGAGCTTGAGGCGTTCAGCAAGGGCACATTCACCATCGCAAGGGACGTGGCCGTTTCAGGGGCACTTTCTATCATAGGCGGCGGAGACACCGACTCGGCGGTTCACAAGGCCGGTGTCGGCGACAAGATGTCGTATATATCCACGGGCGGCGGAGCTTTTCTTGAGCTTCTCGAAGGAAAAAAAATGCCGGCCGTTGAAGCCCTCGAGGCGTGCGGAGGATAAATATGGGAATGTGGATGGTTGCAGGTAACTGGAAAATGAACAACCTGACAGGTGAGGCCGTTGCGCTGGCAAAGGATGTCGTCTCCGGACTGCCCCCGATCGCAGGCCGCGGTGAAGTTGTCCTCGCGCCGCCCTTTACTGTTTTAAAAAGTGTTTTTGATGTCATTGCCGGTACTCCGGTGGCCCTTGCCTCCCAGAATGTCTTTTTTGAGGACAAAGGCGCGTTTACCGGCGAGATATCTTCTGCGATGCTCAGAGATGCCGGTTGCACGTACGCGATCATCGGACACTCCGAGCGCAGGAAATACTTCCATGAGACGGACGAGAACGTGAATTTGAAAGTAAAGAAATGCCTTGCAACGGGTTTGAAACCCATCGTCTGTGTTGGCGAAACCGATGAGGAGCGTGAAGCGGGCATCACAGAGTTCGTGGTGGGTATTCAGGTGAAAAAGGCCCTGGCCGGCATACCGGCCCTCGATAAGATCGTGATCGCCTATGAGCCGGTATGGGCCATAGGCACAGGAAAGAACGCCGCTCCCATTGAGGCTGAAGAGGTGCATCATTTTATAAGGAACGTGCTGGGAGAAACGCACGGAGATGCGTCCCGGAACGTAAAGATCCTCTATGGCGGATCCGTTACGGCGGATAATTTCGGGGAGCTTATCGCCATGGAAAATATAAATGGTGCACTTGTAGGCGGTGCATCCTTGAAATCTGAAAACTTTCTTGGTATAATAAGCCGCGCAATGGAGAAGAATAAATGACCATAGTTACCGGAATAATCCATGTAGTAATAGCGATCGCACTGATACTTATAGTCCTGCTTCAAACTGGGCGCGGGTCCGATATAGGCGCCGCTTTTGGCGGAGGGTCCAGTCAGACGCTTTTCGGGAGTTCCGGATCGTCGGGTTTTATGACGAAGCTGACAACGATAGCGGCGGTTGTTTTTATGCTGACAAGTCTGGTACTGGCATATACATACAGCCACAGGGAAAGCACCATCAAGAGCGTCCCTGTCCAATCGCAGCAGAGTGCGCCCGAGCAGGGGAAGAAATAGAAATGAATGCCGAAGTGGTGGAATTGGCAGACACACCATCTTGAGGGGGTGGCGGGGAGACTCGTGCGGGTTCAAATCCCGCCTTCGGCATTATTAAAAAGTTTAACAGACACTCACAGACGAGTGAGTGCCTTCTCCGTAGATGGACAAATAATTACACCGGGGGTGTCCATGGAGCAGGTCAGGGCTTTGAAGGATTCAAAAGGAAATCTTCGCATATCCGTTGAAGAGCACCACAAAGGGTTGAAAGACCTCGATTTTTTTGCCGACCATACACATCTGCCCGAAATAATGCAATTCAATCCCAACAGGGACTCGTCCGGCATGGGCCCTCTTTACCTGAGAACGGCCCTGACATCGCTTTCGTGTCCTTCATGCGGGAGCGAGGTCAAACGCAGGTACAGGCTGCATCCCGTCGATTGGCTCCTCAAATTTGCCGGCCGGAAGGTGTTCTATTGCACCGGCTGCAGTTGGAGCGAAGTAGTGAAGATCGGCAGATGGGAATGGGAGACGATCCTCACCGCTCTGGCAGCTTTTTTGATCGTTTGCGGTGCTTCCGTTCACTGGATGCTCAGGTGACAAGACCGGCTTAAATGCTCGGGCCGCTCAAATGCTTGAGCGTAAAAACCAAAAAAATATCAATTTAATCCCTTACAAGAGATATACTTTTTTTGTTTCTCCCATTCAAGCAAACCGCTTTATTCAACATTTTAATTAAAAGCTGAATATGATATGATGAAACGATATCAGAGTTGGAAGGGGATCGAGGCCGACACATACGCATGACTCGCGAAATGCCATTATATAAACTGCGATCGCTTAAACCTGGCGGTTATCATTGTTTCCTCTATGAGAGCGATCCGGAGGCGAGTTCTTTTGCCGTTTCCTTTATACGCCAGGGACTGGACAGGAAGGAAAAAATAATCTATTTTGCCGCCGATCACAGCGCGGACAATCTGGCCGCGTTATTGGAGGAAAGCGGTGTCGATGTCGGCGGCGCTATAAAATCCGGTCAGCTCCAGATAGAGAGCAATGAGAATGATTCCTACGAAAAGATGCTCAATGATCTGGCGGCATTGAACGCATTTTTTACCACGGGGCCGGAAGGGGCACCGCCGGCGGGATATTCTTCCCTGAGGATAGGCATAGATTTCACTGATCGCATGGGGGATTCAGGACCGGCAGGTCTTTACGCCCCCGCTGCAATGGAGAGGCTGGAAGGTATTCTTCGTGAAAGATGCCTGATGGTATTTATGTACGGCATGAACCATCTGTCTCCGGAGGTGCTCTTTCGTGTTCTCGTAACCTACCCTTCGCTTATCATCGGTGACGATGTCTATGATAATTTTCTCTTCCGCGACAATCTTCCTCTCGGTCAGGAGGAAATGACGACGCTCAAGGTGGAACATCTCCTGGATCTGCTCAGGGACCACAGGAAGCTTGAAGAAACGATCAAAAAGGGCGGAGAGGCCCTGAAGGCAAGCGAGGAGAATTACCGGTCCATATTCGAATCCGCGGCGAATCTCATTGCCACCGTTGATAAAAAGGGAAAGATCATAGACTGCAACGGGAAGATAGAAGAGGTCCTCGGCTACATCCGGGAAGAGGTCATGGGCAGGTCCATTGCCGCGCTCTTTCATCCCGAACATCTTCCAAGAGCTCTCGAAACGCTGAAAGAGGTCATAAAAAAAGGTTCATCTTACAACAAGCAATACAAGATGGTCAAAAAAGATGGATCCACTGTTTATGTGAGCGTCAACACCACGCCGCTTAAGAACGAAAAGGGCAAGATTGCCAAGGTGGTGTCGGTAGTTGAGGACATCACCGAGCGCAAGGGTGCGGAAGAGGCCCTCTTTGAAAGCGAGAAACGCTATCGCCAGCTTATTGAGATCCTGCCTGATGCCATCATTACATTGACCGATGGAATGATCATATTTGCCAACAGCGCCGCTTATAATCTTTTTGGCCTGGCACACCCCAGGGACCTCATCGGCCGCCGGATGCAGGAGTTTGTAGACAGTTGTGATGCCGAACCGTTGAAGCATTGTTTTGAGACAATCGAACAGAAAGGGAGAACGGACGGTCCCGCCCGCATCAGGATAGTCCGTCCAGGCGGAGCCGTCATGTTCACCGAATGGACGGGGACGTCTTTTACCCAGAAAGACAAGGACACCACGCTTTTTGTCGGCAGGGACATAACCGAGAGGAAGCTTGCAGAGGACCTTCTGAAGGAATCGGAAGAACGCTACAGGACAGCCATAGAGAGTTCAAATGATGGTGTAGCCATCATTCGGGGAGAGTTTTACCTGTATGTGAACCGCAGGTTTGCCGAGATATTCGGCTACCGCGGTTCTGCAGAGGTGACGGGTAAGAGGATAACCATAATCATTCATCCTGATGACATAGAGCGGGTCCTCGATATCAATCACATGAGACAGAGGGGAGAGGATGCCCCTCCACGGTATGAGTTCAAAGCTATAAGAAAAGACGGCTCCATCGTATATATAGAGGTTTCTGCCACCCCCATCATGTATCAGGGCGAATCGGCTTCCCTCATTTATCTTCGTGATATCACCAGCCGCAAGGAGATGGAAGAGAAGCTGAAGATGATCGGAACCTGAGGTTTCGCTGATCCTTTTTTAAATAAATTTGGAAGGCATAGAAAGGGGAGGAATGAAATGACAAAAAAACTCGTGGTACTGATCTGCGTTTTCATTCTCCTTTACGGATGTTCCGTGGTCATGTCGAAGAAACCTGTAGGTGATAAACCGGTTGTTCTGGACCCGGCGGGATGGGATGGTGCGTGGACGACCCCTCAGGGCGCGCCTGTCATGATGAAGGTCAAGGATGGAGATCAAGGGGTCCTGAGGCTTGCATGGATCGAAGATGACAAGGACATGACCTTCAAATCTTATGATGTCATTATCCTCGGTTCAGGTCGGTGGCAGTTCGCGAACATCCAGGATGAGGTAAAAAAAGGCGAGCAGCCGAGAGGTTATCTTTTTGCGAAGATCAAAAAGGAGAAAGATATCATTCTGATCTGGCTGCCGAATGTCGAGAAGATCTCCGAACTTGTGAAAAAAAAGATACTGCCTGGCGAAGCTGCAAAGGAATCGGTTATCCTCGGTGAGCTCGGGCCTGAGCATATGAAAATAATAATGTCCGAAGAGAAGGGCATTCTGTTTGACTGGGAAAGCCCCTTTTTTTTCATAAAGGCAAGAGAATAATATATAAATTATAAATAAACCGCAGAAACCGGAGAAACCGTTTTACTCTTCAGGGGTGTCAAAGGTGTACTTCAGACGGTTGTTGATCTCGCTCAAGAGGCCCTTGATGAACATCTCTTCAAGAATGGCATCTATCTCATTGGCGCCGGCCTTTTCGCGGAGCAGGGACTCGATGTGTTTTTTGAGCGTCCTTCTGGTCCTGGGACGTTTTTGACTATCTATCTTATTGAGATTGTTGACAATATAATTAGTGAAGTTCGATGAGGGGAGCTGTTTGGTGCTGTCGGATAGTTCCGCCGGGTTCGCGATCCTGCGGGTTTTTATACCGAGTTCATTTACATATCTGATCAGGGAGTCGTAACCACTGTCTTTTGACAGTACGATAAGCTCGATACTCTGCCCCAGCTCCATTCTCTCACAGAGTCTTCCCATTTCAAAAGCGAGATGGAAATCAAGGTTATTCTTTCCGTCCCCGGCTATCTTGACCCATGCCAGCCGTTCGCCGAATGACTGCGCCTTTTCGACGAGGGCGAAGGGGATCTTGTTCTGGGATTTCCCTACGAATATTGCAACGTTCGTTTCGGTCGTATCTATGTGTTCGAAATCGAACTTCTGAATGTTCTCGAAGTCTACGAGTATAATCCGTTTTACTGTTTTATCCATGAATATTATGATACCTGTTTTCCCGGGATTAAACAAGGGGGAATGATGAAAAACGGGTCATGGGCAATGGGCCATGGGTGATGGAATGCAGGTCCACTGTTCCTGGATCTTAAAAGTTTTAGGGTGAAAGCAAGGCAAGATGAAGCTATTTGATAAAGACCGGGTCGCCTTTGCCTCGTGTTCATCTCATCATGTACGATCCTGTCTCATGAAAGAGTCCGTTTTTAAAGGAAAATTCATTGGTTTTGTGGTAAAATATCCGCGGCTGAAGGACCGGGGCGATATTTTCCAGCGTATACAGAGACCCTTTCGTCCCGGGAATCCATGGAAAGGCTTAACGACATGGGAGGTTACAGCGCGGTCTTGAGGGGAAAAGCAAAATACATCACTCGCCTGTAGAAAAATGGACCGCAAAGAAGATAGATGCTTATTGACGATTACAACAGGGTCATAGATTACGTCCGCATCTCCATCACGGACCGGTGCAATCTGCGCTGCCGCTATTGTGTCGACGGGGATTTTCCTTTCATTCCTCACCCGGAGGTTCTTTCCTACGAGGAGATCATCCGGTTCGTCAGAATATGCGCGCCAATGGGGGTGAAAAAGGTGCGCCTGACCGGTGGGGAGCCGCTTGCAAGGAAGGGACTGTCATACCTCCTCTGCGAGCTCAACCGTATCGATGGTATAGCCGACATAAGCCTTACCACGAATGGGGTGTTCCTCGGCGATAAAGTGGAGGAACTAAAACAGGCTGGCCTCAAACGGGTAAATATCAGCCTCGATACCATGAAAAAAGACAGATTTGCCTGGATCACCGGGGTCGACGCCTTTGACAAGGTCATCGAAAGCATAAAAAAGGCCACATACAGCGGCCTTCACCCCATAAAGATCAATACCGTCATAATCAAGGATTTCAACGATGACGAGATACTCGATTTTGTCCGTATTGCCCGCAAATGGGACCATGAGGTGAGGTTCATCGAATTCATGCCTTTTGGTGACAGTTCCCTCTGGAAGAGTACCGAGATCGTCACGTCAGGACAGATAGAAGAGGTCATCCGCAGCAAGTTTGAGCTTGTTCCATCAGAGAGGTCCGACAAGGGCCCGGCCAGGGTGTATGATATCGGAGGTGGCTCCGGCAGGGTGGGATTCATCAGCCCGGTCTCCAGCCATATATGCGCCGAATGCAACCGTATCCGGCTCACCGCCAGCGGCATGATACGGCCCTGTCTGTTCTCCGATGTGGAATATGACGTGAAGTCGCTTATCAGGTCCGGCAAGAGCGATGATGAGATCAAGGAGTTCATCCGCGCTGTCGTGAAGGTTAAGCCGGAGAGGAAACTTGAAATGGGCGCGATAAGGAAATGCCAGAGGAGCCTGAGGAACATAGGGGGATAAAGAGAACAGGTCATGGGTTACAGGTCATGGGTGATGGAAGAGCAGTTTGAAAGCTTGAGAGTTTGTGAACCGTTTCAATGGCCAATGACCGATCAAGAGGCAATACCCGATGGCCGATGACCGACAGGAAAATAATATTAAAGGCATTTTTCTTAGGATTGATCATTGGAATTTGGTTATCAATCATTATCGTCTGTACGGAGGTGAGGGGTGGAAAAGCTGAGCCATGTAGACAGTGACGGCAATGCCCGTATGGTGGATATCACTCAAAAGAGAAAGACCGAGCGGGAGGCGGTGGCATCGGGAAAGGTGAAAATGTCGCCATCGACTTATTCTCTTGTCAGGAAAGGACATGGTCCCAAGGGAGATATATTCACCGTGGCGAAGATTGCCGGTATCATGGCCGCGAAAAGGACACATGACGTGATACCGCTCTGCCATCCGCTGGCGATCACCCATATCGATGTGGATTACACCTTCAATGACAGACGGCATACCATCGATATCACATCAACGGTCAGGACGAAGGGACCCACAGGGGTGGAGATGGAGGCGCTGACCTGCGCAATGATCGTGGGTCTTACCATATATGATATGTGCAAGGCCGTTGACAAAGGGATCGAGCTCGGCCCGTTCTTCCTGCTTGAAAAGAGCGGTGGAAAGAGCGGCCGTTACAAGCGGGCCGACAAATAAGGGGGAAGCATGAAAGGAAGGGTCATTTCCGTCAACATCAGTGAGGCCAAGGGTGAGAAGAAGCGTAATGTAGGTACGTGCCGGCTTCTCAAGAATAAAGGCCTTTCGGGCGATGCCCATGCCGGGTTCATGCACAGACAGGTCAGCCTCCTTGCGAAGGAAAGCGTGGAGAAGATAAAGGCCAAAGGCCTTGACGTTTCCTATGGCGATTTTGCCGAAAACCTCACCACTGAAGGGGTCATCCTCCATGAACTGCCCCTTGGAACAACGCTCAGAACAAACCGGGGCGTCACGCTCAGGGTGACCCAGATCGGCAAGGAATGTCACACGCGCTGTGCCATCTTTCAGGCTGTCGGGGACTGCGTGATGCCGAGAGAGGGTATTTTCACGGAGGTCATCACCGACGGGGAGATCTCCGTGGGTGATGAATTTGAAGTGATATAAAGGAGAAGGGAAACAATGAGATATCGTGCCCAGGTCATTACGATAAGCGACAAGGGGGCGTGGGGAGAACGCATCGATACAAGCGGGCCCGCCCTTAAAAAAGTGCTGGAAAAGGATTTCGACGTTGCTGATATCATCATCGTGCCCGATGAAGAAGACCGTATTGCCGGGGCGATCACCCATGCAATAGACGAAATGGGCATGGATCTTATTGTCACCACGGGAGGGACGGGTGTGTCGCCCCGCGACGTGACACCCGAGGCGACTCGTGCCGTGATCGATCACGAACTTCCGGGTTTCGCCGAGGTCATGCGGGCCGAAAGCTACAAGATTACCCCCCATGCCATAATCTCCCGGGCCATCTGCGGCATCAGGGGCCGAAGCATCATAGTCAACCTGCCCGGCAGCGAGAAGGCCGCCACCGAATGCCTTGGTTTTATCATAAAGGCCATACCGCATGCACTGGCGAAGATAAATGGTGATCCCTCAGACTGTGCGTGAAGACAGTTTGACGGTTTATCTGGTTTCTCCAGTTTCTCCAGTTTGTCTGGTTAACAACCAAAAAAACTAAACAAACCGAATAAACCGAATAAACCAGACAAACTATATCGTCTTTTTGTCATCTACGCGATCAGTGTTAACATTTTTTTACAATCTGTAAGTGTAATCTGTAAGTAATCTGTGGGTAACCATAGTGTATAATCACTTTGCATGATGGAACGTCCGATATGCGCTATGATTATTTGGAATTGTAGTTTCATGGAATATTATGATCGTGGAAACTCTGGTTTTTAGACGTCGTTTATCGATCATAAAAAGGGCATATGTGTCAGGTATCAATGGACCGGGAGATCATCGTTTTTAAATTTTTATGATGAGGGATGAAATGTGGCCAACATAGCGTATCTGCTGGTGTCTGTCGACGAGCATGACACAGATAAACAAAAAGGTGCGATACAGGATTATGCGGGGAGGAACAATCTCCGTATAGACAATTACATTACCATTGAGGTCCCATCCGCCAGGAACGAGCGGAGCCTGAAGTTAAAAGAGCTTTTTTCCAACGTTAACCGGTGGGATGTGGTGATCGTATCGGACCTTGCCAGGATGGGGCACGGCATCACAGAGATCGTCACTTTGATCAGGGGTTTCTCGGAGAAAGGGATCCGGTTCATTGCCGCCAGACAGGGCGTCGAACTGAATGGACCCGGAAACGGGTCGTCAAAGGCCGCAACTGCCGTATTTGACATGCTCGCTGAACTGGAAAAAGACCTTTCTTCCGCTCGCGTAAAGGGGCCCCTTGCCCCGGGAAAAAGAGAAGGCGTAGCGTTGGGCAGGCCAAGGGGCAGCATCTCTTCCTCAAAGCTCGACGGCAAAAAAGAGCTTATTGTTGAATACCTCTCCAAAGGAGTGAGCAAGGCCTCCCTTGCACGGATTCTCGACACTTCTCCATCCAACCTGCTGAGTTATCTCAGGACGAGGAAAATAACGGCAACGAAGAAGGCAAAACCGGCGGCGACGGAAGCTGCAGCTGCGCACAGGGATGATCTTCGAAAGGAGACCGTAAATAAAGAGGATAAAAAAGAGGCCAGGTCTTTCAATACAGCAATGGAACAAGACAAGCAGGCACATCACTTTGACGCGGCGCATGATGTCCTCCTCTGCAGGCATTGCGGCAAGAACATCCTTGATCCCAGGACAACCACCTGCGCCGGTGGTTATGTAGATTACCAGGGAGGAGAATCTTTTCATCGCGTTCCCTATCCGGAGGACGAAAAAGACCGCTGCCCCAGATGCGGCGTCAGCCCGGGCGGGTTCCATCACGATGGATGTTATATAGAACGCTGCCCCAGGTGCGGGGAAAGACTTGTTTCCTGCGGGTGCAGGAAATTAGAGGCCGTAAGGGACCTGCCGGTAAGCTGGTGATGTTTCTATGGGCTTTGCCTTACGGGAGATCTTATTGTGCAGTTCAATCAGGGGATATTGAATGAAAATCATCAGGCTGACCGTATTTATTTTATTAACGATCACCCTGTCAATCGGAGCATATGCCGATGAGCAGGGGGCCGGCGTCATTAAGCTTCACAGCGGGCCGGTGAGTGGAAAGATTGAAGACGGAGTGCATGTTTTTTTGGGAATTCCCTATGCCGCCCCGCCTGTCGGGGAACTTCGATGGAAACCCCCGCAGGAGGTTGCTTCGTGGACGAAGGTGAGAAACAGCGCGGATTTTGGCTCCTCCTGCCCGCAGCCGGGTCAAAAGGATACCGGAAAGTTCAGCGAGGACTGCCTGTACCTCAATGTATGGACCACCGCAAAAAGGCCTGACGATAAATTGCCCGTAATGGTCTGGGTCCACGGCGGCGGCTTTAATTTCGGCTCCGCGTCTCTGCCGGAATATAACGGAAGGAACCTTGCCAAAAAAGGTGTGGTGGTGGTGACTATCAATTACCGTCTCGGACCGCTTGGTTTTCTGGCCCACCCCCTTCTGTCAAAAGAATCTGCCAGGGGCACTTCAGGCAACTATGGCCTGCTCGATCAGATCTTTGCGTTGAAATGGGTGCAGAAGAACATTGCCGCATTCGGAGGAGACCCCGGCAAGGTAACGATCTTCGGTCAATCGGCAGGGTCCAGGTCGGTCGCGCTGTTGATGATCAGCCCTTTATCTGCAGGTCTTTTCCATCGGGCGATAGCCGAAAGCGGCGGACCGATAATCGGCTCCGAGTATCTTAACCCCGTCTTCAACGGCGGCATGGAAAGCGTGTCGAAGATGGGGCAGGAACTGGCATCCAGACTTGGCTGTGATAAGGCCGAAGATGTCCTGTCAGCCATGCGCTCAAAGTCGGCGCAGGAAGTGATCACGGCTGGCGATTGCAAGACGGGCCTCTTTGACGAAGGCCTTTTCTTTGCGCCTGTCTTTGACGGTCACGTGCTTCCCGGGAACCCGCTTACGGCATATTCCGGCGGGGAGCAGCACGACGTGCCGATCATCACCGGCAGCACGCTGAACGAAGGCAATATTTATCTGGCCGACGAGAAGGACCTGTCCATCGAGCGATACCGGTCATTCCTGAAGGCAAGGTTTGGCGACAACGCCGGCAAGGCGTTCGAGGTCTTCCCTGCTTCCGGCTCGAATGACGTCGCCCGGGCGATCGACAGGTTCGTGACCGTGGCGGCGAATGCTCAGCCCGCAAGGTTTGTGGCCCAAAGCATGGGAAAAAAGGGATCCAGGGCATATCTGTATCAGTTCGCCCGCCTGCCGGGCACGGCGATGGCCCGCAAGCTGGGAGTGCATCATGGAGCGGAACTGGCATATGTTTTCGGGAACATGAGCAGGTCGGACGGCTACAACGATACAGATGTGGAGCTTTCCAATAAAATGATGGACTACTGGACAAATTTTGCAAAAACGGGTGACCCCAATGGCCACGGCCTTGTTTACTGGCCTTCATATATAAGCGCCTCCGGCCTGAACATGGAATTCTCGGATAACATGCGCATCAATAAAAACCTTTTTAAAAAAGAATGTGATTTCATAGACGGACAGTCGATCTATCGTTCTGAATAAAAACGTCCGGATCACCGGATTAACTGCCGATCAACTGCACTGCAAAACGTGTTTTTCGACAGGCAGGCCGGCGAAGTCTTGAAATGTCACGGGAAAAATGATATTTCAAGACCTTCATGAACTCATATCCCCTTGAACCCCTTTTCGGGAAGATAATCGGTCCTTTTGAGCGGTTTCTCCGCCAAACCACTGCTGGCGGGATCGTGCTTATGTGCATGACGCTGCTGACGCTGATCGTGGCCAGCTCGCCATGGGGCGATGTGTATCGACACCTTTGGGAGATGCCTGTCCGCATCGGCATCGGTTCCTGGAACATGGAGATGTCTCTTCATGTATGGGTGAATGAAGGACTGATGGCCCTCTTCTTTCTGCTCGTCGGCCTTGAGCTGAAGCGCGAAATAATGGTGGGAGAACTGGCATCTCTAAGCAATGCCGTTCTTCCTGTCGCCGGGGCGTTGGGTGGAATGCTTGCGCCGGCGCTCATCTACTCCCTTTTAAATCATTCCGGTCCAGCCTCGGCTGGCTGGGGAGTCCCGATGGCCACGGACATTGCCTTCTCCGTGGGTATCCTTGTTCTTCTGGCCTGGCGCATTCCCAGGAACCTCATTATTTTTCTGACTGCCCTCGCCATTGCTGACGACCTTGGGGCTGTGCTGATCATCGCGTTGTTTTACACACAGACCATTGATATGACGCTTCTGGGTGTTGCGGTTGCCCTGCTGAGTGTCCTCGTTCTTTTTAACCGGGGAGGCATCCGCCACCCCCTGCCGTACGCGGTCCTCGGGGTACTTCTCTGGCTGGCACTCCTTAAATCGGGAATACACGCCACCCTGGCGGGTGTTTTACTGGCTTTCACGATCCCGGCACGGCCCGTTTACACACCACGCCAGTTCGACGAACGGCTCGATGAAATGAGGGATGCCTTCCATGCGGAGACCATCAATTGCGAAGAGATCGACGCGCCCCTGGACGTTACCCGCATGAGCACCATCGCCGAGAACCTCGAAAAGGCATCGTCTGCCGTTCAGTCACCCCAACAGCGAATGGAGCACCACCTTTCCCCCTGGGTCACATTCGGAGTGATACCGTTGTTTGCCATGGCGAATGGCGGACTCGATGTCCTTGCCATGCCCTTCCGGGAGGTTATTGTTCAGCCTGCAACGCTGGGTGTTATCCTGGGATTGGTCCTGGGGAAGTTTTTCGGGATCACAAGCTTTGCCTGGCTTGCCGTAAAGCTTCGTCTTTCAAGGCTCCCGGGCGGCGTAAAGTGGCGCCATATCCTGGGGGCGGCATGGCTTGGCGGGATCGGCTTCACCATGTCCCTTTTTATCGGGCAACTGGCTTTTTCCGGCAAGCCTGCCCTTTTCGAAGAGGTCAGGATAGGCATTATCATGGCATCGCTGATCTCTGCCATCCTGGGTCTCACCTGGCTCTATCTCAGCGCCCGAAAACCTCAAGGGCCTGCAGTAAATTGCTCGTTCAGGGCCCAGGATTCAGAAGATGAAAAAACCGTTCCGGATCAAGAACCGGGAGTAAAACGCTGACCGCGGTCAGGCAGCGTTGCCGTTTTATAGCCCGCGGAGTCATCCGATATCCCCGGGCGGCGGACTACGGCAGGGATGGTCTGGCCCTTGCTCAAAAGCGCTTCGGCTTCCTCCAGCTTTGCCATGATCTGTTCCGGCTGGCAGGTGTTCCTTCCCATTTCCCGTATCCTCGCGTAGACACTGAACCGGTTTGTGGGGGGCAGGTCAGCGCCATAAGACTGATAGAAAAAACCTCAGGATTGTGTTATGGTGTAACTTGTTAAGAAATATTTAAGGGAAGTAAAATGACCCAGAGTGAAAGCCTTTCTCAGCAGACAGAGCCGGTTCTTTACAGGACAAGCGTCCACCGGGCGGCGCTTCTTGGCCCCGCCATGCTCCTCATCGTGGGAGGGGTGTCGGTCCGGGCGAGGCCCGTTGCCGCGCTGGTGATGATCGGCCTCGCCGTTCTCTGGGGGGTCTTTTCAATCTACAACCTGCGCGCGTCAGAATTTGCGCTTACGGCGACGAAGCTGACCATACGGATCGGCTTCCCTTTCAAGCGCTTCTATGAATTTCCCTATTCGAAGATAACGGGCGTTGATTTTCACCAGCCGGCCCTCGGGATGATGCTCAACTTCGGGAAGGTCATCATTGTGCAGTCCAACGGCAAGGCCATTGTTTTCAGGCTGGTGGCGAAGCCGAACGATTTTATCACGAGACTCAGGCAACAGCTTGTAAGTTTCAGGCAACAGAACGATCCCGATGCAGCCGGTGCGGCAACATGACCGGGCGGCGACGGATCATCTTGCGAGGTGACAAAGTGAAGACAGGGAAAAAAGCTTTAACAGCGCTTCTTATGGTTGTCCTTGCGATCGCCGTTATGGCCGTCGAGGCGCCCATTGCTTCGGCTGAAACTTACCGCCACCAGAAAACGGGCCTTGTTTTTCCCGACCCCGTGGGCAGCATGAAGCTTGTCAAGGTGACAGATTACGAACCTCTCTACGCGGGTCTTGGCACGGGTATATCATACCGCACGGAAACGATCAGGGCCGATGTCTTTCTCTACGATATGCAGAAGGGCCCCGTCCCGAACGGCATCTCGTCCCCTGTTGTCGCAGATGAGTTCGAACAGGCAATTGCAGACATCTACTCCATGGAAAAGAACGGTACCTATAAGAACATTTCGACCATGATCAAGAAAGAGACCGTGCCCGTGGGCAGCCTTAAATTCCTGCACAGTGTTCTCACCTACGAACAGAACAACATCAAGCTTATATCCCACCTCTACCTGACCGGCTACGGCGGCCTCTTCGTTAAGCTCAGGGTCACTTATTTCACCGATGCGAAGGCTCACGAGGAAACGAACCTTGCGATGTTTCTTGCAATGATAGGCGATATAACAAAAAAGCCTCCACGGTAGACCCGTACCGGGAACACGGGCAGCAGACGACTCCAAACCGGTAAAGACGCATTAATCATTACGGCGGCGTGCCGATAAATAAATATAAACGGGGAAAGCCCGCCATTATGTGAAAGCGTTTTGCCGCCGCGTAAAAACATTTTTTTAATGTTGCGGGGGGTGGGGCTTGAAACGGCGAAATGGGGTCGTCCGGAAACCCGTGATCATCAAAGGGGGTTATGTATGAGAGTTTTCCTTAAAAAAATGAGCCTGTCGGCAAAGTTGTTTGTTCCCGTACTGGTTTCCGGTGTTCTCATGCTTATTGTCGGTGTGATCGTGTATCTGCCTTCGCTGGGGGTTTCCATGGACCCTCATACCGCCTCCGCCCTGGCGGGAGCGATCGTGGTGATCTCCATAGGGTTTTCCGTTCTTACCTGGCACGTCGTGTCCTCGGAGATACGGAAACCGATGCAAAAGGCCATTGAGGTTGTTGAGGGAGTGTCTCGCGGAGATCTGACGCGAAGGATCGAGATAGACTCGGCCGATGAAATGGGGACCCTTTATACACACCTTAATGCCTTTGTGGAAAAACTGCATGATTCTGTCACCCGGGTGGATGAAAGCAGCGTCAGCGTGCTCTATGCCGCGAATATCCTTGACACCACGGCAGAGCAGATGTCGACAGGCATCCAGCAGGTCGTGGGCCAGGTGACATCGGTCGCCACGGCAAGCGAAGAGATGTCCACCACCTCGTCCGAGATCGCACAGAATTGCGTCATGGCGGCAAAAAGCTCAGAGAAGGCGGACAGTCTTGCCAAGAATGGAAAATCGATCACCGACGGTACGGTGAACGTCATGTCCAATATAAATGGGCGGGTTAAGGACACGGCGGAGATAATCAGGAATCTTGGGGTCAGGTCCGACCAGATCGGCAAGGTCGTGGAACTGATCAACGACATCGCCGATCAGACGAACCTGCTGGCCCTCAACGCGGCGATAGAGGCGGCAAGGGCAGGGGAACACGGACGCGGCTTTGCCGTTGTGGCAGATGAGGTGCGAAAGCTCGCGGAAAGAACGACTCAGGCGACCAAGGAGATAGGCGAAACCATTGTGGCCATGCAGACGGAGACGAGAAACGCGGTCTCGTCCATGGAGGAGGGTGTTCGTGAGGTGGAACTGGGGGCGGAGGAAGCGGCCAAATCAGGACAGGCCCTCAACGAGATACTCAAGCAGATAGGCATTGTCACCTCCGAGATCAATCAGATCGCCGTTGCCTCCGAGGAACAGACGGCGACGACGAACGAGATCTCGCAGAACATCCAGCAGATATCGGAGGTCATGAAGAACACATCCAGGCGCCTTCAGGAAAATGCCGATGCCGCGTCACAGGTTGTCTCCCTTTCCCAGGAACTTCAGAAAGTGGTTGAGCAGTTCACGCTCCATGACAAGAAGGACCTGACAGTTGCTTCAGGCGATACCGAAAAGGCTGTGCGCATGGTGGACAAGGCCGTAAGATACATCAAGGAACAGGGCGAGAAGAAGGCCTTTGACGAGTTCACGAACAACCGGACGGGGCAATTCAAAGACAGCGATCTTTACATATTTGTCGTGGATCTGCAGGGACTTACCGCCGCGCATGGCGGCAACCCGCAGCTGGTGAGGCAGGGCATGTTCAATCTCCGGGACGCCGGGGGCAAATTCTTCATCAAGGACATGGTCGACGGCGCACTGAAGACAGGCAGCGGATGGTCGGACTATAAATGGGCTCACCCTGAAACAAAAAAGGTCTACGAGAAATCGAGTTATTTCCAGCGCGCCGGCGATTACGTGGTGGGCTGCGGGATATACAAGAACAAGTAAGGCAAAAGACGGTTTATATAGTTTCTCTGGTTTCTTTGGTTGTTCAAACCATAAAAACCGTACAAACCGAAGAAACCGTGGCTTTTCCCATTCAAGCCGCCTTTATCCGAGGAGGAGGTTTTTTGCTTTTGCTTTTAACATTCAAGCTGTTCAAGCGGCTCAGGCATTCAAGCCATTTTTCTAACGTATGAAATGAGCGCCGCGGCTCACCCTGTTCTTGAGCGATGCCTCGGCGACGATGCGGGCTGTGCGTACCCCGTTGCGCAGGCTGATCACCATGGGGGAAAGATGGGCCCTGCGATAAAAATCATCGACCCTGTTCTTGAGGTAACCGATATCGGCGCGGGCGCGCTGGAGCCTCCTGACGGTGCGGATGATTCCCACATAGTTCCACATTGTCGACTTGATGCTCACCCAGTCCTGCTGGATAAGGGCCGGGTCAACCTCTTCGATGCGCTCCGGGAATTGCCAGGGAGGTATTTCAGATTCTTTGTAGGGTTTGTTGCCGTCGAATGTCCCGGCAATGTCCTTGGCAGAACGTATCCCCCAGACGAGGCCTTCGAGGAGTGATGTCGAGGCGAGCCTGTTGGCGCCGTGAAGGCCGGTTGCAGCAACTTCCCCTGCGGCGTAAAGGCATTTAAGCGATGTTTTTCCCCACAGGTCGACCTGGACCCCGCCGCAGCTGTAATGCGCAGCGGGAACGACAGGGATGGGAACCTTCTGGATATCGATATCGTGCGCAAGACACCTCTGGTAGATCATGGGGAAACGTTTTTTGACGTTGATCTCCGTGTAGGAGGCGATATCGAGGTAGACGTAGTTGTCGCCTCGCTTGATCATTTCCTCGTACATGGCCCGGGAAACCTCGTCCCTCGGGGCCAGGTCCCCGAGCGGAGAGTACTTGTCCATGAACGGAATACCGTCCTTTGTCTTGAGCTTGGCACCTTCACCGCGAAGCGCCTCGGAGATGAGGAAGCCGTCGGCATCCTTGTGGAACAGCGTCGTGGGATGGAACTGTATGTATTCCATATTGATGAGTCTTGCCCCCGCCCGGTCAGCCATGGCAAAACCGTCCCCCGTTGCCACCGTGGGATTGGTCGTGTGGAGGTAGATCCTGCCGAGGCCGCCGGTTGCGAGGATCGTGTAGGAGGAAAATATCCTCTCCACCCGTTCGGTCCTGTTGTTGAGCACATACGCACCGATGCACTGGGGCTCCTTGTAGAGGGCCAGCGGGCTTTTGGAGTGGTGCGGGATGGTCAAAAGATCGACCGCCGTATACCCGGAATAAGCCCGGATGTTTTTATATTCCGGCAGTTTCGCGACGAGGGCCTCTTCGATGGCCTTGCCCGTCATGTCCATAGAATGGAGTATCCTCCGGCGGGAATGACTTCCTTCCCGGGCAAACTCGAACTCGTTGTCAACGTTTCGTGAAAATGAAACACCCACCTTCTTTATGAGGAAATCCTCCACCATTCCCGGTCCTTCGAAAGCGACGATCTTCGCGGCATCGGGGTTCGATATACCGTCGCCTGCCTGCATGATATCGTCGATGAGCAGCTCCGGTGAATCGTCCCGGCCCCGGGCCACGATGCCCCCCTGGGCGTAGAAGGTGTTCGATTCCTCGATGGAGCTGTCTTTTGTCACGATGATGACGTCAAGCCCCAGGTCGGCCGCGGAAATGGCGCAGGATAACCCGGCTATGCCGGAGCCGATGACCAGTATATCACAATAATGTTTTTCGTCGTTCTTCATATTCAACTTATCGTAAGCATCCTTTCCAGCGCTATTCCGGCATATTTCGCGCTCTCTTCATCAACGGCCACTTCCGGCTGTTCCCTGCCTTCAACAAGGTTTTCCAAAACGTTTAAGAACTTAAGCGGTGTGACCTTTGCCATCTCCCTGCAGCGCCACTCTTTGAGAGGAACGATGAGCTTGCCGGGATTGTCTGTGATAATGCGCTCCACGAAATTGATCTCCGTGCCTATGGCCCATTTGGAACCGGCAGGAGCGTTTTCCACGGTGTTCTTGATAAAGCTTGTAGATCCCACATGGTCTGCGAGCCTGACGACCTCGGGGACGCACTCGGGGTGGACAATGACATTGATGCCGCCATGGGTTCTTTTGACATCTTCCACGTCGGAGGGCTTGAAGGCAACGTGGACGTAGCAGAAACCCCGCCACAGTACAACTTTTTTACGGGCGATGTCCGCCGCCTGGCCGGTGGGAGTATTCTCATAAGGTTCCCAGAGCAACACCTCATCGTCCGAAATGCCCATGGCGTGGGCCGTGTTGCGGCCCAGGTTCTCGTCGGGAAAGAAAAAGGGCACGGCGTTCAGGGACAGGACATATTTCATGGCTTTTTGAGCGTTGGCAGAGGTGCAGACAAATCCGCCGTTTCGGCCGCAGAATGCCTTCAGATCGGCCCGGGAATTTACATATACAACGGGGACGATCTTTTTACCGGTCTTCTGGAGCAGCGACCATGCCCGCTCGACATCCCCGATCACTGCCATCTCCGCCAGCGGGCATTTCGCCTCGAGGTTCGGGTGAAAGACCTTCTGTTCGGGCCGGCAGAGGATGCGGGCCATCTGGGCCATGAATGAAACGGCGCAGAAAACGATGTATTTCGCGTTATGCTGCTGCGATGCGCTGCGTGCAAGCTGGAGCGAATCACCGACGAAATCCGCCGAACTCACAATGTCTGTGTTCTGGTAGTAATGCGCGAGGATGACGAGGTCCCCGCCGAGCTTTTGTTTCGCTGCAGCTATGCGGTTTATGATCTCTTCCCTTGAGGGGTTTGTTTCCATGGCTGTCACTTGACTCCTTCGTGAAGTAAGCTCATATCGAGGGCCTTTGCCGAATGCGTAAGGGCCCCCACGGATATGAGATCGACCCCTGTTCCGGCTGTTTCCTTTACCCTTTCTATAGTCATGTTACCCGAGGCCTCTATCTCGGCCCGTCCGCCGATGAATGAAACGGCGGCGCCCATTGCCCGGGTGTCCCAGTTGTCAAGCATAATGCGGTCCGCCTTTGACTCAAGGGCCTCTTCCAATTCCTCCATGGTACGGACCTCGACCTCGATGAGGACGTTTGATGCCTTGCGCACCATTGCCACAGCCTTCCTGATGGAGCCCGCGGCGGCGATATGGTTTTCCTTGATGAGGGCCATCTCGGTCAGGTTGCCCCGGTGGTTGAAGCCGCCGCCCATGGTGACGGCGTATTTTTCCATCTTTCTCATTCCTGGTGTGGTTTTGCGGGTATCGAGTATCCGCACCTTCGTTCCCGACGCCGCGTCGACATAGCCGCGTGTCAGCGTTGCTATGCCCGAGAGCCTCTGGAGCAGGTTGAGCGCGAGGCGCTCGCCTGTCAGAATGGCTCGCGTGTGGCCCTCGATAACGGCGATGATATCACCCGGCTTAAGGGGTTCTCCGTCCTTTTTATGTTCGGTGTAGGCGATGTCCTTGTCGAGTATGGTGAAGACCTCTCTGGCTAATGCCTGCCCGGCAAGGACGCCCCGTGCCTTTGCGACGATCTTCGCGCCGGAGCGGTGATCGGCGGGGACTATGGAGTTGGTTGTCACGTCCTCTATCCCGATGTCCTCAATGAGAAATTCCTCGATCTTACCTGTCATGTGAGGATATTATAAAGTGACGCTGAGGGTGAGTCAATGGAAGACTGCGGAAAGACTGTTGAATGATCTCATTCTCCTTGACTTTGGAGGAAAATTTTCATATCTTAATGGACGTTTCGGGCCGTTAACTCAGTCTGGTAGAGTATCTGCCTTTTAAGCAGAGAGTCGAAGGTTCAAGTCCTTCACGGCCCATATGTGTCCCCATCGTCTAGCCTGGTCCAGGACACCGGCCTTTCAAGCCGGCAACGGGGGTTCGAATCCCCCTGGGGACGCTTTTTTCTCCTCGGAATTTCGACGTTCAAGCTTACTATACTGCAGTGAAAAATATAACCACCTGCCAGCAATCCCCCCTCAGCCCTCCTTTCCGAGCATGCCCGAGAGCATCTGCTCCACCTTCAGGGACTTCCTGCGGAGCCTCTCCCGGCAGGGGTGTATCCAGGGGTCATCGTCGTGGTCGAGGAACTCTCCCCCGCATATCCCGGCAAAGGAGGACATGAGGCCTGAAGCCTCACCGTTCCAGT